>JBDTNL010000150.1:0-2739 GCA_039933785.1 Acidobacteriota bacterium | reverse complement strand
GCCCCGATACCAAGGAGCTGGACGGTCGACTGGACCGAGAAGAACGCGGCCAGGATCCCGCCCCAGCGACGAGCGCGAGGGAACCTTCCGAGACTGGCCGGCGCGACCTCCGCCGGGGTTTCAGGTACGGCCTCGATGAAGGTCGAGGGGTCGCTCATGCCATCGCCTCGAGGGGCAGGTCGAAGTGCGCGGCGACGCGGCGAGCAACCCGGCGGGCGCGAAGGGAGCCGCCGGTGGCGTTCTGAACGCCGCCGTCCATTGCCTCGAGCCACTCGAGCGGCACCGCAAAGCCGCTCTTCTGGCGAGAGAACACCTCGCGCGGCAGCTCGGGCGCGGCGAGCGCTATAGCCGCCGCCTTTCCGAGCGAGCGGCCGGGTTCGTAGTCGAGGCGGGCGAGCGCGCGCTCGAGGTGCGCATCGACCAGGGGCACGCGCAGTTCGAGGCCGTGCGCCATCGAGGCCCAATCGCTGTCGCGGAGCAGTTGATTGCGCATGTAGAGCGCGCTCTCCATGGCGTGCACGGCCAACCAGTCGTCGCTCGGGGGAAGTCCGGCGAGCGGGCGCCGGGCGTCGAGGAGAGGATCGTAGGCGGCGAGGCCGGGCTCCGCGATGTCTTGCGGCAGCAGGCGACGGACTTCGTCGGGAAGGAACAGGCCGCGGCGCAGGAAGTACGCACCGGGGAGGGTGCCGCCGAGCGCCGCGAGTCCGGCGAGCTTGGGTTGACCGGGGCGCAGGGTGCGAGCGATCGACGGCCAGGCGGAGCGGGCGCCGGGGATGGCCGCGAGGAGCGCCGCCCCGCGGCGCCAGCGCGGCACGTCGGTGAACGAGCTGTAGCTGCCGAAGAGCTCGTCACCGCCGAGACCGGAGAGCACCACCTTGAGGCCGGCTTTCCTGGCGGGACGGCTGACGAGGTAGGTGTTGAAGCCGTCGATCGACGGCTGGTCCATGGCCGCCAGATGTTCGCTCCATAGGCTTTGGAACTCGGCGCGATCGATCACGTGCTCTTCGTGCTGCGTGCCGAGCGTCTCGGCGATGCGAGCCGCGAGCGGAGCTTCGTCGCGGGCCGTTCCGCGCCAGGGTGCGAAGGTGACGGTGAAGGTGCGGATCGGCGTCTTCGACTCACGCTGCGCGAGTGCGGCGAGAAGGCTGGAGTCGAGACCGGCGGACAGGAAAACGCCTACCGGAACATCCGCCACCAGGTGGGCACGCACGCTGTCGCCGAGCAGGGCAGCGACATCGTTGCTGCTCTCGGCCGCAGCTATCGGGTAGGCCACGGGCTCACCGACGCGGCCGCCTTCGGTCAGGGTGAGCGAGTGACCGGCGGGAAGCGCTCGCACGCCGCGCACCCAAGTATGCGGCTCGGGCACGGAGCCCCAGAGCAGGTATCCGACAATGCCGGCGGGCTCGAGAGTTCGAGGCACGGCGCCGCCGGCGAGGAGAGCCTTCACCTGTGAGGCGAAGCGCAGCGTGTCCGCATCGTGGGTGTAGTAGAGCGGCTTGATGCCGAGCGGATCGCGCGCCAGGACGAGCGTGCGCTCGCGCGCGTCCCAGATCGCCGCGGTGAACATCCCGCGCAGGCGACCGAAGGCGCGGGTGCCCTCGGCGGCGTAGAGCGCCATGATGACTTCGGTGTCGCTCTGGGTGCGCAGCGAGCGTCCGGCCTCTGGCAACGAGGCGCGCAGCTCTCGATAGTTGTAGATCTCGCCGTTGAAGGTGATGCGGAAGCGCCCGTCGGCAGAGGCCATGGGCTGCGCGCCCTGCGGCGAAAGGTCGATGATCGCCAGGCGCTGATGACCGAAGCCGACCTTCGAGTCTGCGGACAGCCACTCGCCGGCGCCGTCTGGTCCGCGGTTGGCCATGGCGTCTCGCGTCCGGCGTAGCTCTTCGAGCCCGACGCGAGCGCCATCGCCGAACGCGAAGATGCCGTTAATTCCGCACATTCGAGGCCCCGGTCAAACGATCGAGCGCGGCATCGAGCGATTGTGCGAAGCGTGGATAGCTCCACTCGGATTCGAAGCGTTCGCGGCCGGCGGCGCCGATCCGGGTGCGGAGGGTCGAATCAGCGAGCAGTCGAACGAGCGCCGCTCCGAGGCTGGCGGGATCGCCGGCGTTGACCAGCACTCCGCTCTCGCCGTCGATCATGACCTCCGCGGCGACCGAGTCCCGAGCCGCGACGCAAGGAACGCCCTCGCGCATGGCTTCGAGATAGACCAGCCCGAAGCCCTCGCCGGTGCTCGGCATGGCGAAGATCGCGGCGCGGCGATGGACCTCCCTGAGCGTCGCTTCATTCACGAAGCCGGTGAAGACGACCTGCGTCGACACGCCGAGCTCAGCGGCGGCGCGTTCGAGACGGGCTCGGTCGTCGCCGTCGCCAACGATGACCAGGCGAGCTTCCGGCTGCTGTTGGAGGACTTGGGGCAAGGCGCGCAGAAGCTCGTCGTGACCCTTGTAGCGCTCCGTAGCCGCCATTCGACCGACGATCAGCACGTACCCGCTGCCGAGGCGCTCGAGCAGGCCTCGATCGACGATGCCGCGAGCCTCCGCGGTGTCGGGTTCGAGGGTGAGGTGGAGGAGCATCGCGTGCTCGAGCACTCCGGTGAAGGGCCGCGCACGTTCGATCGTGGTGCGCGAAATGGCGAGCTGCACGCTCGCCCCGTGCAGGGCGCGGCGGCGATCCCAGGCCAGCCGGCGCCAGACATCCACTCCATAGAGCGCGATGAGATACGGCGCACGGCGACGC
>JBDTNL010000149.1:0-2763 GCA_039933785.1 Acidobacteriota bacterium | reverse complement strand
GTCGAGTTCATGCTCCAGCACTCGTTCGACACCCGGGCGAGCGACATCCACATCGAGCCCAAGCGAGATCACAGTCTCATCCGCTTCCGTATCGACGGCGTCCTGCACGACATTCAGAAGATGCCGAAGGTCGTGCACGCGGCGGTCACCAGCCGGATCAAGACCATGTCGCGCCTCGACATCGCCGAGAAGCGCCGGCCGCAGGATGGCCGCGTCAAGGCGAGCCGCGGTGGGCGTGAAATCGAGCTCCGCGTCTCGTCGCTGCCGGTCGCCTTTGGCGAGAAGATCGTCATGCGCGTGTTCGATCCGCAGGTGGTCATGCAAGATCTCGGCAACCTCGGCTTCTATCCGGAAGAGCTCGCGGTCTTCAACGACTTCATCAGCCGCCCGCACGGCATCATCCTGGTCACCGGACCGACGGGATCCGGTAAGACCACCACGCTCTACTCGGCGCTCAAGGCGATCTCGAATCGCGAGCAGAACATCACCACGATCGAAGATCCGATCGAAATGGTCTACGACGAGTTCAACCAGACCTCGGTGCAGACCAAGGTGGGGATCACGTTCGCCTCCGCCCTGCGGCACATCCTGCGGCAGGACCCCGACATCATCATGATCGGTGAAATCCGCGACGCCGAAACCGCGCAATATGCGATCCAGGCGGCGCTCACCGGACACTTGGTCTTCTCCACGCTGCACACCAACGACGCGGCGTCTTCGATCTCACGCCTGGTGGACCTCGGCATCGAGCGCTTCCTCATCAGCTCGACGCTCGTGGGCAGCATGGCTCAGCGCCTGCTGCGTAAGATTTGCACGCACTGCGCCAGCGACCGCTATCTCAGTCCCGAAGAAGTGGCCACGCTGCGGTTGGCGGTCCCGGAGGGCAAGCGCGTCAAGGTGCGCGAGGGCCAGGGCTGCCACGAATGCCGTTCGACCGGCTACCTCGGCCGCAGCGGCGTGTTCGAGATCCTGCCCATCGACGAAGCGGTGAAGCATTTGATCGTGAGCGGCTCCGACTCGCCCGAGATCAAACGCGAAGCAGTAAAGAACGGCATGCGCACTCTCCGCCAGCAAGCCCTACGCAAGCTCGCCGAGGGCGTCACGACCTTCGAAGAGGTCGTGCGCGTGACCGGTCTGTAACCCAACAAAACCCGTCCGACAAAAAACGTCAAAAAGGGGACAGGTTACTTCTACCGAAAAGTAACCTGTCCCCTTTTCTACTTTTCCGCGGCTTTGACCGTCGGATTCCAGAAGAATCTTGTAGCCCGCGGCCGTGGACTTGCCGTCGCTCCAGGGCCGAGTGAGAAGAGGCTGGCCTCCGCGAAGCCCATGGGCCCCTGATCGCTCCGCTGCGGCTCTACGAACAGGCTCCGTGACAAAAGCTGTCAAAAGGGGACAGGTTACTTTCGCGAAAAACCAACCTGTCCCCTTTTTGTTTTGAGCTTTTTGTTTGGCGAGGCTATCGGGCGCCGGACGGGAGCGGTTCATAGGTCCCAACGACCGGACCATGACGACCACGAGCCAGCACCTCTTCCTCGTCATCCCAGTGGTGATCGAGGATGAAGAGCCTCGGCTCGATCGGTCTCCAACCCGAAGCGCCTGGGATGCGTACCTCGTAGTGCAGATGCGGGCTGCTGCTCCAGCCGCTGTTGCCGACCGTGCCGAGCACATCGCCGCGGCGAAGCCGCTGGCCCGTTCGCGCACGGACTTCGTCGAGATGGGCGAACACTGTCGTGTAGCCTGCCGCGTGACGCACGATGACCAGGTTGCCAAAGCGCCACCAGACGGCGTTCGCCTGCATATCGATGCGGCCGGCGAAGACCACCTGTCCGTCGGCCGGCGCGCGCACTGGAGTGCCGACCGCAGCGGCGAGGTCGATTCCGGAGTGAAACTCCATCGCGCCGGTGAAGACCGATCGGCGGATTCCGAAGGTACTGATGAGCACGAAGTCTCCGCCGCGGAGCGGGCTAGCCGCAGGGATCCCGGGGATCTCTACCCGATGGGAGACCTCGTAGCCCTCGACGTCTGCGAACAAAGACGAGAGAGTGCCGAGCTCCTGTTCAGTCTTCTGTTCCAGGCTCTGGCCGTAAGCGACCGTGTCGCTGTAGATCGAGCGCGGCGGAGGCACGGGCAGCGCCGTCCCGGAGGCGGCGTGCCTGGGCACCTTCAACCCAAAGGCGAGGTGCAGCTTGACCAGCGTGTGCCGGGCGGCTTCCGCTTGGGCCTCGAGGCTGGTCATCTGCGCGACCAGGCCGCGCAAGCGCTCGCCGAGCCTGCTCCGTTCGGCGCCACGCGCGCCATACTCGCGGTCCTCCAGCAGGCCGCCCAGAACTCGCGGTGCGACGACTGCCGCCAGGATCAACCCGGCGCTCCAGAGGAGCGCAACGATCGCGAGCACGCGCAGGCGAGGCGCGGTGAGGCGCAGCGTGCGCACGCCGCACCGCGAGTTCGACGAATGGATCTGGACTTCCACCTTTAGGGGTCAGCTTAGAAGAGCTGCGCGCCGACGGCAGCGGCGCGACCCACGACTCCATCCACCGTGGCCTCGGTGGCATGCCGGTTCACCGCCAGGCGCAGCTCGGGGACGATGCCCGGCGCTCCGGCCAGGAGATTGCCGGTCGCCAGGTAGCCCGGACCGCCGTCCAGGTCGACGAGCACGCCGCCGGCCTCTTCGATGAGCAAGGCGCCGGCCGCGATGTCCCAGGGCGAGAGCCGGAACTCAAAGAACCCGTCGTAGACCCCCGCCGCCGTATGCGCGAGATC
>JBDTNL010000148.1:0-2958 GCA_039933785.1 Acidobacteriota bacterium | reverse complement strand
CTTGATCTCGTAGAACAGCTGGCCGCCGAACTGGAAGTTGTAGCGCTGCTGGTCGATCGAGAAGGAACCGGCGCCGATGATGTACACGCCGTTCTCGACTCCCGCGATGAGCTGGTCAACCGAGAGCGGATCCTTGCCCGGCGCAAGCGAGACGTTCGCCATGCGCTGGAACTGCACGTCGCTCCAGCTCTGGGCGTAGCAGCAGCCGTGCGATTCGTCCTGGCCGATCATGTGCACCTGGTCGCGGATCGCCTGGTAGTTGACCAGGATGCCGTCCTTGATTAGATCCCAACGCTTGGTGCGAACACCCTCGTCGTCGTAGCCCACGGTGCCGAGCGCTCCCGGCTGCACCTTGTCGGCGAAGATGTTGACCTGCTTACTTCCATAGTTGAAGGACTTGCTCTTCCACTTGTCGAGGGTCGCAAAGCTGGTGCCGGCGTAGTTCGCTTCGTAGCCCAGCACGCGGTCGAGCTCGGTGGCGTGGCCGACCGACTCGTGAATGGTGAGGTAGGTGTGCGAGGGGTCGAGCACCAGATCGTACTTGCCCGGCTTCACCGTCTCACAGGTGTGCATCTCCTTGGCTTGTTTGGCCGCGGCGACCGCGTCTTCCACCATGTCGTAGCTGTTGCGGTAGCGCGTGGTGACCCCTGTCACCTTGTCCTCGGGCTTGGCGTCGAGGTACTCCCAACCCATGCCGACCGGCGCCGACAGCGCATTGCGGGTCTTGAACTTGCCGGTCTTGGCGTCGATCACCGTGACGTTGAAGGTCGGCCACATGCGGAAGACATCCTGGTCGATGTACGAGCCGTCGGTCGAGGCGAAGTACTTCTGCTCGTTGACCAGGAAGAGGATCGAGTTGACGAAGCTCGCGCCCGCCTTCTGCGCCGCGGCGTTCACGCCCAGCAGCAGATCGGCCTTTTCCTTGATCGGCACATCGAAGGCGTTCTTCACGATCGGCGTGCGCCAAGTCACCTCGCCGACGCCCTTGTTCGGCGCGAGTTGCACCGGGTCGGTCTGGAACTTGGAATTCGCCTTGGCGATCGCCGCCGCCGCCTCGGCCGCCTTGGCGATCGAGTCCGGAGTGAGCTGCGACGTCGCCGCGAAGCCCCAGGTGCCGTTGGCGATCACCCGCACGCCGGCGCCGTAGGACTCAGTGTTCACCACGTTCTGGACCTTGTCCTCACGGGTGATGACGAACTGATTGAGGTAGCGCCCGATGCGAACGTCGGCATAGGTCGCGCCCTTGGCGCGGGCAGCGTTGAGCGCGACGTCGGCCAAAGCCTTCTTGTCGGCGCTCGGAATCGGTGTCGTGGAGCCGAACAACGACCTGGGGAACCCGGTCACCGGGATCACCAGCGTGCCGACGCCAAGACCACTCAGTTTGAGAAATTTTCGTCGATCCAAGGCGAGTCCTCCTCCGGCTGGTTTGCGGTCCGTTTTCAGACGTAAGGCAGCATACGGCCAAGCCGGCCCGAGGTTGCGCCCGACGGGCTGAATCAGGGGGCCGCGCGCCAGGATTTTGTGGCCGCTCCGCCACCGACGGCTTGGAGGACTAGGGTCCCTGTCCGACGAGGTGTCCCCGACGAGGTGCAGGGTCCCGAGGTGCCCCCCGACGAGGTGCTGCCTCCCGAGGTGCTGCCCTCCCCCTCCCGAGGTGCCACCCGATTCGGATCGGGATCGGGAGCGAAGCGCGCGGCCCTCCGGCGGCGAAATCGTGACCCTGCGGTCAGATTCGAGCCACTAGACGCGTCTTTCTAGGTTATGCCCCGCCCACTACGCTATTTCGAACCCGGAGACCTCGTCGAGGTCACCACGCGCACGCTCCAGGGAATGCTGCTTCTGCGCCCCAGCCCCCTGCTGTGCGAAATCATCCTCGGAGTCCTCGGCCGCGCGCAGGCTCTCTATGGCCTTCGGATTCACGCATTCGTCTTCCTTTCCAACCACTACCATCTGCTCTGTTCGCCAGTGGACTCTGAACAGCTTGCGCGCGCGATGTGCTTCATCAACTCGAATCTTGCGCGCGAGGTGGGCCGACTGCATGGCTTCCGAGAGAAATTCTGGAGTCGCCGCTACCAGGCGATCCCAGTCACCGGCGAGCTGGCGGCGCAAATCGAGAGGTTGCGGTACCTTCTCGCCCACGGCTGCAAGGAAGGCTTCGTCCTCACGCCTGGCGAGTGGCCGGGAGTGCATTGCATCGACGCGCTCATGCACGGCAAGCCGCTGCAAGGGGTGTGGTTCGATCGCACGCTCGAGTTCGAGGCGCGCCGCCAGGGCCTCGAGTTCGGCGCTCGCGACTTCTCGACGGTCTACTCCATCACCCTCAGCCCGCTGCCTTGCTGGCAGCATCTCTCCGCAGAGCAATACCGTGGCGCAATTGCCACCCTGATTGCCGAGATCGAAGCCGGCGCACGTCGTCGTCGGGAGGAGACGCATCGCGAGCCGGCAGGCGCTGAATTCGTCCGCAGGCAGAATCCGCTCTCCCGCCCTGCGCGAAGCAAGCACAGCCCGGCGCCACGCATCCACGCAGCATCCAGGGCCGCTCGCTTGGCATTTCGGGAGGCCTATCGAGTCTTCCTTGCGGCCTTCCAGCGGGCATCGGAGAAACTCCGCAGCGGCGATCGGTCCGCAGAGTTCCCGCGATTCTCGTTCCCGCCGTCACTGTCATTCGCCCGAGGGCCAGTCCCCAACCTCGCGACCTGACGACTCGCAGCCCGATTCGGGCGCGGCGAGGCCAGCTTGAGGACGTGCCGAGCACTCCCACTATCAGGAGGAAGGCGAAACTCCGCCTCGCCGCGGTCCGTTGCTGTTCGGACGAGTGCGTGAGCCCCGATTCACCTGCCCATAGCGGCCTATGCCGCGACCAAAGCGTCGAAAGCGATGTAGGTCTGCTGCCGGAAAGTCAGCCTTGCGGGCGGCTCGCCGCCGAAGAGGGTCGCGGTCTGCGAAGTGGGTGGCACC
>JBDTNL010000147.1:0-2968 GCA_039933785.1 Acidobacteriota bacterium | reverse complement strand
GGCTTCGCCGGACGAGTCATGGTCGTCGACCTCGACCTGCACGACGGCGACGGAACGCGCGCCGTGTTCGCCAAGGACCCGACGGTTTTCACGTTTTCGATCCACAACCAACCGTGGGGTCCGCCCGAGGCGCTGGCTTCGTTCAGCCTGGCGCTCGGCACCGGCATCGACGACCGGCGCTACCTCGCCGCCATCCGCGAGCATCTGCCCCGTTGCTTCGCCGAGTTTGTACCCGAGCTCGTGGTCTATGTCGCCGGTGCCGATCCGGCGGCCGACGATCGGCTAGGCGACTGGCAGATCAGCAACGCCGGCATGCTCGAACGCGACCGCGTGGTCTTCGGCCTGGCCCGCGGCGCGCCGCGCTCGGGCCCGCCGCTGCCCATGGTCGTGGTCCTGGCCGGTGGCTATGGACCGGACGCCTGGCGCCACGCCGCGCGTCTGTTCTCGTTGATCTCCTCGGGCGGCCGGCGGGCTCTGGAACCGGTCTCGACCTCCGAGATCGTGCTCCATCGCTTTCGCCAGATGGCGCGATTGCTGAATCCTTCGGTGCTGAGCGGCGAATCCGGCACCCCGGCGAACACCGACGACTGGGAGCTCGCGCCCGAGGATCTCGCCGGTCTCGGCGGCGCGCCGCACGAGACGCGATTCCTCGGCTTCTACACGCTCGAGGGTCTCGAGCTCACCTTGGAGCGCGCCGGCCTGCTCGACCGGCTGCGGGCCATCGGATTCAGCGAGGTCAACCTCGAGCTCGACCTCTCGCATTCGCTCGGCCAGACCATTCGCGTGTACGGCGACGCGGCCCGTCGCGAGCTGCTGATCGAAGTGCGAGCCCACCGCGACCGCGCCAGCGTGCCCGGCATGGAGGTGCTCACCGTCGAGTGGATGACGTTGCAGAACCCGCGCGCCGAGTTCACCTCCGAGCGGCCGCCACTACCCGGCCAGAAGCATCCAGGGCTCGGCATGACCCAGGAGATCCTGGCCATGATGGTGCTCGCCTGCGATCGCCTGAAGCTCGACGGCGTGTTGTTCGTGCCCTCGCGGTTTCACATCGTCGGCACCGTGCGCGGCCCGCTACGATTCCTCGAGCCCGCTGACGAGGCTCTTCGCCTCGCGATCCAGGACGCCGTGCGTGGGCTGCCGCTGGTCGAGGCTTCGCGACGGCTCGAGAACGATCGCGTGGTCGATGCCGCGACCGGCACGCCCGTGCACTGGCGACCCGCGGCGATGGTCTTGCCGGTTTCGCTGCAGCTCAAGGCGCGGATGGAGAGCGCGGAATACGAAGCGCAAGTCTCGACGGCGCGCGCGAGCCTCGACTTCGAGCTGCTCCCCTAGCGCTGCAACCGAACGCGCTTCGCCGCGTAGACTACGTTCATGGGTCAACGCCGATCGACTCGAGCCTCGTCCCCCGGACGAAGCGCGAAATCTCCCGACCCGCGGGGATTCTTCCGTCGCTACACCGAGGGACTGCGGCGGCGCGATCTCGAGCGACTGTGGAGCAAGGACGCCCCGCGTGCCTTCGACATCCTGACGCGCGAGCATCGCGCCGAGGCGATGGGGCAGGAGAAGCGCGACCCGGGCAAGCGCTGGTTCGGCCGCGCGCGCCTCATCTTCCTCGGCCTTTCGTATCGTCTCTCCCCTGCCCGCCGGGCGGTCTTCGCCTTTTCCGTCCTCTGCGCCCTGCTCGGGCTGCTCAACCTCAACTGGGTCGTCGGCACTGCCACGCACGGCATGCGGATCTCCGTCCAGGCCTCGCCGTTTCTCTTCACGCTCGCCTTCGGGAGCCTGCTCTTCCTATTCGCGGTCGAGATGGTCGATCGCGTGCTGGTGCGCGACGAGCTCCAGGTTGCCCACGAGCTGCAAGGCGATCTCATGCCGAAAGCAGCGCCGAGCGTTCCCGGTTGGAGCTTCGCGCACGCCTGGCGCACCGCCAACGGGCTCGGCGGCGACTACTACGCCTTCCTGCCGGCAGGCGAACATCGCCTGGCGGTGATCATCGGCGATGCCAGCGGCCACGGCATGGCCGCGGCCCTGCTCATGGCGATCGCCAATGCCACGCTGCAGACCGCGGTCGAAACCGATCCCACGCCGATCCGGGCGGTCGAGCTGTTGCATCGAATCCTGCTCCGCACCGGCGATCGCCGCGCGTTCATGGCCCTGTTCTACGGCCTGCTCGACACCGAAAGCGGAGAGTTCGAATACATCTGCGCCGGACAACCGTTCCCGCTGCTACGCCGGCGTGGCGGCGAGATCGAAGAGCTCGGCAGCGGCGCCCTGCCGCTGGGAATGAGCCCGACGCTCAAGCTCACCCCGGGCCGCACGGTCATCAACCCCGGCGATCTTCTCGTGCTCTACACCGACGGCCTTCCCGAGGGCCTCGACGCCGACGGTGCCGAGGCTTTCGGATTCGAGCATCTAAATACGCTGCTGCTCGCGGGCGGCAGCGCAGAAACCGCTCATTCTCGAATTTGGCTGGACTTTCGCCGCCACGCCGGCGAAGCTGGCCTCGAAGACGATGTCACCATGGTCGTACTGGAGCGGCAACCGGTGAATGTGCCGCAGCCACCCCTACCGGAACCACCCAGCCCACCCGCCACCTAGGTTTTCAGCCGGTCAACGCGCTCCAGATCCGGTGCCAGAACCCACTGCGCGCGCCGATTCCCGAACGTCGCTGCGCGCTCGGCCGCGCCGTCGCTTCTTGACGTCCCCATTCGGCGAGCACCTTCGCGGTATCCGCACCGAGGGCTGGGACATGGGTGCCGGCGGACGACGGGCGCTCGCCGTCGAAGCGGGCGGGATAGTCGAAGCGTACCAAGCCGTCCTTGTCCTGGCGGGCGACATCGCGCGTCAGAGCCTGCGGATGCGCCAGCGCCTCGGCCGCCGACAGCACCGCTTCGCCGGGGAAGTCGAGTCGCGTGAAGAGCTCGCTCCACGCGGCGCGCGAGCGCGAGGCGAAGAGCAGTTCGAGCTC
>JBDTNL010000146.1:0-3454 GCA_039933785.1 Acidobacteriota bacterium | reverse complement strand
CTGATCTGATGCATTCGCACTGGAAGTTCATGGCCTCCGAATCGCATGGCACCTCGTTCGCGGCCTCCGAATCGCATGGCACCTCGTTCGCGCAGCACCTCGTTCGGGGCGCACCTCGTTCGGGTTCGGGAATGGCGGTTCGATTAGGGAAGATCGCTGGCTGAGCGCGATCGAAGCCGCCGCACAACAGCGCCTCGACCGCTGCAACCTAGAGATATCCCAGCGCCTTCAGCTGCATTTCGTTCTCTCGAGCGCGCCTTAGGTTGCCGTCCTTGGTCTGCCCCTCCTCGCGCTCGATCCACTCGCGGAGCGCCTGGGCCAGGCGATTGACCGCCGGACGGTCGGGGTTGATCGCGGGAGTGTGCTCACCGATGCGCAGGTCATAGACCCGTGGTGGGCCGCCGGCGAGGTCCAGCCAGACTTTGTAGCGTCCGTCGCTCGCGACGCGATTGGTGCCTTGCAGCGCGAAGGAAATCTCTGGCAGGTCAGGATCGCGCTCGAACAAGGGGCGCAGGCTGGTGCCGGCGAAGGCCTTGGGGTCGTACGGCAGATGCAGGAGGTCGAGGAGTGTCGGGACGAGATCCAAGTCTCTCGCAAGCCCGGAGCGCTCGATGCCATGCGGGCCGCCGGGGACCCAGAGAACGAACGGCGTTCGCAGTACGGTCTCGTAGGCGATGTCGCGGCAGTGCCCCCACTGACCGTGGTCAAGAAGCTCCTCGCCGTGGTCGGAAAGGAGGACGACGATCGTCGTCTCCATCAGGCCGCCGCGCTGCAGCCGAGCCATGAGCTCGGCCAGGCGCTCGTCGAAGTAGGCGATCTTCTCGTCATACAGATCCCGCAGCGTCTCGACGTCGTCGGCGTCGAAGGCGGACCTTGGATCGCGGTCGTACAGGCCGCGCGTGAGGTGCTGGACGTCACCGCGCAGAGCCCACGGATGTCCGCGCAGGTTGGTGGCCAGGCGCTTGGTGTAGCCCGCTGGCAGCCGGTACGGTTGGTGCGTATCGAGATACTGCAAGTATAGGAAAAACGGCTGCGGGAGACGGTCGAGCAAGGCCTCGGCTTGGGCATTCACGCAGTCGCCGGGGCGTTCGAGACAGCTCTCGTCGAAGGTCTGGAACCCCCGACCGAACCCGCCGCCGGGGTTGATCTTGGAGGGGGTCTTGCGGACGATCCAGCTCGCGGACACCGCTGCCGTCGAGTAGCCGCGCGCGGCCAGGATCTCCGCCAGGGCGGGCGTATCGTCGGGGATCGAGAACCCGAATGCGTCTTGTCGATTCAGGAAGTGCTGAGGCCAACGGGAGGTGAGCATCGAGTTCACCGACGGGTACGTACATGCCGCTTGGCTGCGGGCCTCCCGCAGCACGATCCCGGAGCGCGCCAGCTCCGCGAGGTGGGGGGCGGTGGGTCGCCGATAGCCGTAGAGGTCGAGCCGGTCGGCCCGCAGAGTGTCGACCATGAGCACCACGACGTTCCATGGCTCCGAGCGCGCCGCAGGCGGTCCCGAATGACAACCGGTGGCCGCCGCGAGCGCGAGGATTGTCCAGCCCCAACTTGCCCGATTCACCCAACGCATCCTACCCAACCGCGGTCCTCCGCTTTTGAACCAAACTCAGGCTCGAGATCCTTCCGCCCGCGCAGGACAGATATCCCGATGAATACTGGCCCTATCCCGCGAGGTTCGCCGCGGCGCAGGCGGCGGCCGCGCTGTTGTCGAAGGCCTCGGGTTCTGGCGCCTCGCCGGAGCGTGAGCGGAATTGCTGCTGCGCCCCGCCGTAGAAGAAGTACGCGATCTCGTCGTCGTCGTGGCGCGTGGCGCAGAGGTCTTGGTAGGGAAACTCGGGCAGGCGAATCAAGGTGTTGGTGCCGGTGCCCAGGACCCCGGGAGCGTAGTGGTAGTCGTTGGCGACCACTGGAATGAACAGCCGCTTGGAGAACTTCGGAACTTCGTAGTACCCGATGTTGCCGATGCCCAGGGGCTCGATCGAGGTCAGGTCGTACCAGGCGTTCAGGCAATCCCACCATGGGTAGTTGTGATTCGTGATGTCTTGGAAGGCCGCCGGGGTGACGGTCACGATGAGGCTCTGGGTGTCGAACTTCGGCAGGAAGCTGTAGGCCGAGAGCGCCGGATGCGCGGTGCGGATGGCGGCGAGATCGGCGCGTACACGATCGTACGTCGATTGTCGGGCCGCGGCTTCGCGATCGAGGAACAGGGCGATCAGCTCGGCTTGCTCGTCCTCCCGCGGCGTGGCGGAGAGATCCGCCGCGCTGCCGCTGCCACAGGGTTGAGGTGCGCCGCAGGTGTGGAAGAGGTCGGTTCGTTGAATGGGTGGAAACGCGGTGCCCGCTGCATTGTGGAACGTGTGGTGCTCACCGGTCCAACGATCGGTGACGTCGATCGTCACCTCCACGTTGGTGAGGCCGGCCGCGAAGACCCAGTAGCCCGGCGAGGGTTGCCCACAGGCCTCGAGCACCTTCACTAGGATCTCGACGTTCGAGGGGTCGAAGAAGGTGAAGTAGCCGCTGTCGTTGGCGATGCTGACCGGCGCTGCCGCGGCGTTCTGTTGCGAACCGGCGGACCAGTGAACGTCGACTTCGAAACGGCCGTTGCGTAGCGACAGCGGATCGGCCGAGCCGGCCGAGGCAATCAGCAGGATAGATAGGGCCGCGAGGCCGAGGGCGCGCATAGACGATCCTCCCGAGAGAAGTGGCTCTTTCATTCGGCGACGTTGGCCGCGGTGCACTCCGCCGCCGCATTGGCGTCGAAGGGTTCAAACGCGGGCTCCAGCCCGGGTCGAGAGCGGAACTGCTGCGCGCTGACGAGGAAGAAGTACACGATGTCGTTGCCGACGCCTCGCGTGGCGCAGAGGTCCTGGTAGGGGAGCTCTGGCCAGCGGATGACAGGGTCGGCGACGGCCAGCTGCGCGCCGGGCAGAAGCAGGTAATCCTCGCCGAGTGCGGGGATGAAAAGGCGCTTGGAGAACCGCAGGACCTCCAAGAAGCTCCCGTGTTCGCTGGGCAGGGTTTGGAGCGAGGTGACGCCGTACCGTAGGTTCAGGCAATCCCATTCGGGAAGGGTGTGGTTTTGAATGGAGTGGAGCGCCTCGGCGCTGACCGTCAGGAGCAGTGTCCGGCTGTCGAACTTGGGCAGGAAGCTGCTGGCGGAAAGAGCCGGATACGCGTGCCGGATGGCCGCGAGGTCGGCGCGCACGCGATCGTAGGTCGCCTGTCTAGCGACGGTCTCGCGGTCGAGGAACAGGGCGATCGATTCCGCCTGTTCGTCCGCCCGAGGGGTGGCGGCGACATCGGTCTCGCTGCCGCTGCCGCAGGCCGGCGGCGTGGCGCAGGTGGCAAAGAGATCGGTGCGCTGAATGGGCGCGAACGCGGAGCCCGGCGGGTTGTGGAACGAGTGGTGCTCCCCGCTCCAGCGATCGGTGACGTCGATCGTCACCTCGAC
>JBDTNL010000145.1:0-3877 GCA_039933785.1 Acidobacteriota bacterium | reverse complement strand
AGCCGCCGTCGAAGAAGAGCTCGCTGTAGCCCACCTGCGGCACGAAGCCGTTGTCGGCGCGGAAGTCTTTCCCGAGGTCCTGCGCCTGCAGGAACCAGTCGATGTGCGCGGTGTTGTGGCCCCAGGTGAGCTTCCACGCCGAATCCGACAGAGACTGCCCGTTCCATTCATTGGCGAGCTCGGGACGATTCGGCGTCTGGCTCTGGCTAAACAGCAGCTGCCCGGTGATCGCGTCCGACTGCCCCGGACGCCATTGGAAGTCCGGGCCGAAGACCCGATTGTGGCCTCCGCCGTCGACCTCGCGGCTGGTCGCGAGAAAGCTCACGAACGAGACGCCGAAGTCGTGCTTGAGGCGGAGAATGCCGACCTTCGACTTGAAATCTTGGTCGGCGAAGTTCGAACCCTGGGGACCCGGCAAGATGACCGAGCCGCCGCCGTCATCCTCGGCGATCAAGGCGGTGTACGAAGTGCCGGCGAGCTTCCCCGTCGCCCGCAACCCGGCGTTCGGCGACGTCACGTCGCGGGTGTAGACCGCCTGGATTGGAGTCGAGAAGAGATCGATCCCTTCGAGGAAGAACGGTCTCTTTTCCGGGAAGAAGAGCGCAAAGCGCTCGTTCGCAGTGATCTGAGCGGTGTCGGATTCGATCTGTGAGAAGTCCGGATTGATCGTCGCGTCGATCGTGGTGTTGGCATTCGGGTTCCACTTCACGTCGACGCCGCCGTCGAACTTGGTCTTGCCGTTCACCAAACGCGTGCCTAGGCCGTCGACCGGATTGCTGTTCTGTTGCACTGTCGCAAACGGCGCCACCACTAGATGCGAGCCGCGTGGCAGGCCTTCGAGACCGGTGAGCTTGCTCTCGTTGCAGATGAAACAGTTCACGTCGCGCGGCAGCTTGTTGCTGAAGAACTGGTAGCGCCGATCGCGCGGATAGTTGCGATACAGCATGATGCCCCAGGTCTGCGGCAGGTTGGGGTCGCCACTCTGCTTGTAGCGCAGCGACGAGAGTGGAATGCGCAGCTCGAGCGTCCAGCCGGTGGCGGTGCGCTTCCCCGCCGCCTCCCAGAAGAAGTCCGGCGAGTTGTCCTCCCCCGTCGCATCGTTGCTGATCGCGTCGTACTCGGTGCCGTTCAGGTTGGCGAGGAACATCTGCGCCGTCTTGCCGTCGTTCATGCCGTCGACCAGAACGCCGGCATAGTCGGTGGTCGACGGCGTGCCGTCGTGGTCCCCGAGCGGTGCGCGGATCGCCTTCGGGTCCGGATCGCCAAACTCGAAGCCGGCGTAGAAGAAGTGATCGTCGTAGACCAGATAGGCGAGGTTCTTCACCTGCGGCTCGACGTTGTCGCCGACGTTGGTCTCGTACCAGGTGGTGATCGGCGTCGCCCCTTGCCAACCGGGATCGGTGAGATCGCCGTCGAGAACGATCGCACCCACGGCGCGCTTCATGGCGAGCGGCGGCCCAGGCTTCGGGTCGGCCGCTCGGGCCGGGCGGGCTGTCGAGGCAAGCAGTGGAAGAGCAGCTAGCAGAGTGATCGCAAGCCGGGCGGACAGAGGGCGGGTACGACGCGAGGAACGCATTGCCGTGTAAGACGAAAACGGCGCGAAAAGGTTACTGAGGAGCGCCGAATTCGCGCCCCGCCGCCGTGGTGCGGACGGATCGCGGGATAGACGGCCGGCTCTAGGATGCCGGCGACGAATGCAAACACTCGTTTGAACGAGGAGCGCTCAGGGCTCTACGAGATTTATGAGATGACGCCGTTGACGAACTCGCGCAGCGTCCAGGGCTCGTCCTTGCCATCACGCCAGAGAACCAGCCACAGGGTGTAGTACCAATTCGCGTACCGCACCTCGAACTCGATCAAGGCGTGCGTGCCCGTCGGATCGATCGCCGGCGCGCCGCAGTGGTACCACGGCCAGCTCTTACCCGTGCCCTCGTGCGCGAAGTGCACTCGGGCCCACGCCTCGCACATCGCATCGGTGTCCGGCGCCACCACCGGCCCGTCGTAGGGCGCGCGGAAATAGGTGTTCTGCGCCCGCCATGGCTTCAGCAGGGCCTGGTCTCGCGGATCGTCCCAATACGCCAGCAGCTCGAACGCGCGCTCGGAGAGCGCAGAGCCGCTCTCGTTGCGGGTCGTCCGTTGTGTCGCAGCCAGCAGGTCCTCGCGCAGGATGCCGGTGTAGCGAAACACGAGATCGCGCGGCAGAGTCCACTCGTCGTGCGTCAATAGATCCTCGATCCGCTCGATGCGCTCCGCGGGGTCCGTGATGCCTGGGATGCCAGCGAGAAAGGCCTCGTCAATGTGCCGATCCAGATCGACCCGCGCGTTCCGCATCGCCTTCGGTTCGACCAGTCGGGAAAGGCTCTCGAAGCCAGCGGCCTCCACGTGGAGCGTCCAATATCCGTGCGAATGGCCCTTCACGTCGAACGCGAACCTGCCTTCGGCATTCGAGGCCCCTTGACCGAACGGCGCCCCGTGCTCAGGTGCCACCGAAACGTGCGCGTTGGCGACCGAGGCGCCATGCGCATCGACTACCTTCCCGGTGACCGCGGTCGTCGATGCAGCGCTCGCGGCCGGCGCCGCCGCTGCGATCAGCGCCAGGGCCATCGCAGTTGCTGTCCAAGATGAGCGATTCATTGAGAACGGAGAGAGCAATCTCAATGCCAGCGAGGTGCCAGGCGATTCGGGCGGTCGAGGGGCAAACGGTGGCGGGTCTGAACGGAAACGGCGCCGAATCGAGATCGGCGCCGTCCCCTTTTGCTGTCACGTTCAGTTCGGCTGCCGATACGGATCCGGCGCGAACCCGTTGTCGCTGAATCCCCGGGCATGCTCGCGCCGAGCCAACGGATCCACCCGCTGCATCGGCGGCGCCAGCAGCCCCAGCTTCACCAGCGCCGGAGCGTACTCGTAGCGCAGCTCCAGGCTCGCCGCGGCCCGGCGCTCACAGTCGAAGCTCACGCGCTCGACTTGATGATCGACCTGGCGTCCGATTCCGGTCGCGGCCAGTTTGTCGGCGGGCGCCGGCATCGACTTCGCGGCGGAGTCGCTCTGGCGCTCCATCTCCTGCGGCTGCGGCTTCGCCTGGGCCGCCCCCGGCGGAGCGGGCTCCATCGAACCCGTCGGCGCGCCCGACTGCGCTTCATTCTTCGCCCGGCGTTCGGCCGCGGCGCCACCTTCAGCGTTCGCGGAACCCCGACTGTCGACGTCCTTGCGGTCGTACTGATACATCATCTCGGGAATCGGCTGCACGCGCTCGCGGAACACCACCGCGGCGATCACGCCCAGGTTGCTGGTCTTCCCGAGCCACGTGCCGTACGAGTTCTCCTCGGACGTGAAGAAGAACCGGCGCGCGATCGAGCCGCTCGTCTGCCAGCCGTCGAGCGTGATCGATTCCCAAGGCCCGAGGATCCACTTGGCGCCTTCGTAGGCTCCGCTCGTCTTGGCATCGATCGAGTTCAGCCCATCGACCGAGACCGCGATCGCGACGCGTTCGGCGGTGTTGTTGGTCAACCGCAACGAATACTCCCGCTCCGGAATCGCCTGGATGTACGTGCGCCCGCGGCCCACCAGCTCGGCCAACGGGCGCCCCTTCACCAGCACTTCCATCGAATACGGCCCCTGCTCGACCGCCCGCACCGGCACGGCACTCGTCATGCCCGCCAGGGCGACCAAGAACGGGAGGGTCGCGAAAATTGCTCTACGACAGCGGAGGGTGACTGCGGCTATAGATAAGTTCATTGGGCGTCTCCTTGTGTCTGCGGATAGAGACACCCCCGCCCGATGAAAAGTTCCCAGCCAGGCGATCTGCCAAAAAACGTCAAAAGGGGACAGGTTACTTTTCTCCGAAAGTAACCTGTCCCCTTTTCGGTTTTTTGGATCG
>JBDTNL010000144.1:0-4295 GCA_039933785.1 Acidobacteriota bacterium | reverse complement strand
CATTTCGTCGCTCAAGATCCGCTACAACCGGGTGTTCGGCTACTACATCGAGATCACCAAGGCGAATCAGCTCAAGGTCCCGGACGACTACACCCGCAAGCAGACTCTGGTGAACGCCGAGCGCTATGTCACCCCGGAGATCGCCGACCTCGAGCGCCAGGTGCTGTCCGCCGAGCAACGTCAACTCGAGCTCGAGAGCGCGCACTTCACCGCCCTGCGCGCATCGATCGCCGCCGCCGGCGAAGGCTTGACGCGCCTCGGGCGAGCGCTCGCGACGGCCGACGTCCTGGCCTCGTTCGCTGCGGTGGCGGTGCGTCTGCGCTATGTCGCCCCGCGCGTGACCGCGGCCGGCGGACCGATCGTGATTCGCGAGGGCCGCCACCCGGTGGTCGAGCTGGTCGTTCCCGAGGGCCGTGAGGGCTTCGTGCCCAATGACGCCGAGCTCGACGCGGACGAGAAGCAGATCGTAGTGCTCACCGGACCCAACATGGGCGGCAAGAGCACCTATCTGCGACAAGTCGCGCTCATCGTGCTCATGGCGCAGGCGGGCAGCTTCGTGCCGGCCGAGTCGGCAGAGATCGGCGCGGTCGATCGGATCTTCACCCGGGTCGGTGCCAGCGACGACCTGGCGCGCGGTGAATCGACCTTCATGGTCGAGATGATCGAGACCGCGAACATCCTGCGCCAGGCGACAGCGGAGAGTCTGGTCATTCTCGACGAAGTCGGACGCGGCACCGCGACCTTCGACGGCTTGTCGCTCGCCTGGGCGATCGTCGAGCACTTGCATGCGCACGGTCGGCCCAAGACCATCTTCGCCACCCACTACCACGAACTGACCGAGCTCGCGGCACTGCTGCCGCGAGTGGTGAATCGGACGATGGCGGTGAAGGAGTGGCAGGACCGCATCGTGTTCCTGCGGCGCGTGGTGGCGGGCAGCGCCGACAAGTCGTATGGCTTGCACGTGGCGCGGTTGGCCGGCATTCCGGAAGAGGTCATTGTCCGCGCTGGCGAGATACTCGCCAACCTCGAGCGTCAGGAGTACGACTTCTCGGGGCGTCCGCGTCTAGCGCGCGGGGTTTCGGCGCCGCTCGATCAGAGCGCGCTCTCCCCGTCGCAGTTGGCGCTCTTCACGCCGCCGGAAGAGATCGTCGCCGGCCTGCTGCGCGAGCTCGACGTCGAGCAACTGACTCCGATCGCGGCGCTCAACCTCCTGCACAGCTTGAAGGCGCGGCTGCGCGATCCCGGGGCGCCATAGAGATGGGTGCCGAGATGGGTGCCGCAATGCGCGCCGCGGATCTACTCATCGTCGGGTTCGAAGGGGCAGAACTCACGGTAGCCGAGCGCAAGATCCTGAAGCGCCTGAAGCCGGGAGGCGTGATTCTTTTCCAGCGCAATATCGCGACCGACGAGCAGCTCCATGCACTCGTAGCGGACGTGCGGGCGCTCTGCGGTGACACCTTCTTGTATGTGGATGCCGAAGGCGGACGCGTCGATCGCCTGCGCAATCTGGTGGGACCGGCGCCGGCCGGGTCTGCTCTGGCGGTCGCGCGGCCCGTGGCGGCGCGTCAAGCGGGCCGCTGGATCGGTCTCGCCTTGCGGCACTTCGGCTTCGACGTCGACTTCGCTCCGGTGGTCGACCTCGACCGCGGGGAGCTCGACAACGCGCTCGACGGTCGCTATCTCGGCGCCACCCCGCGAGCCGTCGCGACGCGGGGCCGGGCGTTTCTCGACGGATTGCATTCGGCCGGAGTGGCGGGCTGCCTCAAGCACTTTCCCGGACTCGGCGCCGCTCGGATGGACACCCACCGCGCGGGCGCTCCGATCGCGCTTGCGGTCGAAGAGTTGGCGCTCGACCTGGCTCCGTTTCGGTCTTTGGAGGACCGGGCCGGAATGATCATGGCCAGTCACGCGTCCTACGCGGCCTTCGATGCCGCCCGCCCGGCGACGCTCTCGCCGGAAATCTCGACCACGCTTCTACGAAGAGATCTCGGATTTCGCGGTGTCTTGGTAAGCGACGATCTCGAGATGGGCGCTCTAGCGGTGTGGGGAGACCTTCCGACGCGGACCGCGTTGGCGTTCGCGGCCGGCTGCGACCTATTGCCGGTTTGCCGGACGCTCGAGGCCTGCCCGGCCGTTGCCGCCGCGCTTGCGGTCCCGGCGCTGCGCGCCCGCCGGGAAGAGGCAGCAGCACGCTTGGAGCGTTTTCGCCGCCATCGGCGCGCGATCGGACGATCGTCCGACGGGCAGCGCGCGCCGAGCCTCGAGGCGATTCGGCGGGGGCTGTTTGGGTTGAGGGCTCGCCTGAGCGAGCCCTCAACCTAGGCGAAGAGGGTTTCCCCGCAGCTCTAAAACTGCAGGCGATAGCTCGCCGTCACGTGACGGCCGGCCTCGGGGCGGAAGAACGACGCGTTCGAAAACTCCGCGTAAAGCTGGTCGGTCAAGTTCGCGACCTCCACTTGAATCGTGTGCCGCAGTCCGGCGCTCTCGAAGAGCCTCACACCGCCGGCGATCGAGTGCACGGTGAAGGCCGGCAGTACGGGCCCGATGGGCGATAGCGGCTCGCCTGGCACCACGTCGGCGTTCTTGCTGCCATTGTGCCGCAGGCGATATTCGACCCAGTAGCGGCCGCTGTCGGGCTGCCAACGGGCGTATGCCACCAGCTTGTTGGAGTAGGTGTCGCCGGTCGGCGGATTGGTGGGATCGAAGCGCTTGCCGTCGAGGTCGGTGAAGTTGCCGCCTAGCGTCAGGCCATTGGTGAAGCGATAACCCACCGAAAGCTCGACGCCCTGGTAGCGCAGGCGATCCGCGTTGCGCTGCTGGACGGTGAACCGAGCGTGGCTCTGCTCGATCTGGCTCCGCACGTCGCTCGGCAGGGCCGCGATCTCTTGCGGTGTCAGGAAGTACTGCACGATCCCGTTTTGGATGTCGGAGCGGAACAGCACGACCTCCATGAAGGCCTGGCGGCGGCGGTACTTGAAGCCGACGTCCCAGTTCCGGCTCGCCTCGGCTTCGAGGTTGGGATTGAGGATCTGGAATCCGGTGCCTTCGGGCGTCGGTCCGTTGAATAGACGCTCGATGATGCTGGGCGCGCGAAACGCAGTGGCATACGACACGGAGGCGTTGAGCTCGGGCATCAACTGCCAGGTGCCGGTGAGTGCGCCGACCAACTTGTTGCCCTTGAAGTCGAGCCCGCGCACGTCCCAGCCGGGCGTGGAATTCGCCTTGGTGGTGGTTTCCTGGTAGCGCAGGCCCCCAGTCACGGTCAGGCGATCGAGCGGGCGCCATTCGTCCTGCGCGAAGACGCCGGCGCTCGAGTTCGTCGCATTGGGGGCATTGGCGATGCCGTCGTGGCTCACGATGACCTGCTGGAACGGTGGAAAGGGGAAGCGCAGGCTGGTGGTGGTGATGGAGAAGTCGGTGTTGTGCGAGTCATCGCGAAAGGCTTCGACGCCGTAGGTGAGCGTGTGGCGCTCGCCGAACAGCTTGATCGCCTCGCCGCGCACGCCGTCGGTCTTGAGATCGGTGACGTTGCGCGTGTCGGCCTGCACGCCCGAGTCGGGAAAGCCGGGACCCAGCGGTCCGATGTCAATGCCGATGTTGTTGACCAGCACGCGCTGGTTGCGCTGGTGGTAGAGCTTCACGTCGACGCTGTCGGCGGCGGGATTGGCCAGGCCGCCGCCCGAGTAGGTGAGGACTCCGCGTGAAAATTTCTGATCGGGATAGAGGATCCGGATGTTGGTCTGTGGGTGCTCCTCGAGCAGGGTCGGGTCGACCAGCCCGAATCCCGCGTTGTCGGCCTGGTAGTCGCTCAGACGCAGGCGGAGCGAATGGCGGTCGTTCACCGCGTAGCCGAACGTGCCCCAGAAATTCCGGTCGCGTACGCCGCTGTCGCGAACCTTGACGTCGTTGGCGAGGTGAATGTCACCGAAGGTTCCGCTCGGGGCCTGGTAGTCCCCGGCATCGCGATACGAGCTACCGACTTGGAACTCGACCTTCTCGAACGACCCATCGACCGACGCGGAACCGCTCGCTCCGCCGCCCGCCGAGAACCCGCGCAGCTCGGCCGTGCCGCCGAACGAGTGGCCGTCGCGCGGATGCGGGCGGCGGGTGATGAGGTTTAGCACGCCACCGATCGCATCGCTGCCGTAGAGCACCGACGCGGGGCCGCGCACGACCTCAACGGCGGCGGCGGAGTCGAGATCGGCGAGCCCCGAGATCTCGCCGAAGTCGCTCTGGCGTCGGGCGTTGTTGAGCCGCAGGCCATCCTCGAGGAAGAGCACCCGCAGTCCACGCTG
>JBDTNL010000143.1:0-4373 GCA_039933785.1 Acidobacteriota bacterium | reverse complement strand
AGGACGGGCTGCATTCCGAGCGCCGGAAAGAATCCGTCGCTGACCACGACGATGGTCGTCTCACGCGGCCGGCTGCCGTCGTACAGGGTGATGCCGCCCCAGTTGTAGTACCCAAAATGACGGAAGGGCGAGCGCGTCCCAGCGTCGGCAATCTCGACCGCCTCCGCCGGAGTGAGCGAGCCGTGCGCCGCTTGGAGGCGTGCGTTCGCGGTGTTCACCGAGACCACGCGGTCGCCGCCGGGATACGGCAGCCCGGCGAGCAGCACGCCGCGCAGGAGGCTGAACATCGAGACGCTGATCCCGATCCCGAGGGCCAGCATCAGCACCGTGGCGAAGAAGAAGCCCGGTGCGCGGCGCAGGCGGCGAACGGCGAAGCGTAAGTCTGCGATCCAGTTCATGGGCTGGGTCAGAGCAAATCGCGGGCCATCCACCGCAGGCTGCTTCTGGCGCATTTCAGGCGCCGGCAGCTCGTCTCGTCCCGGAACCGGGGAGGCGAGTGTTCGAAATCGGACACCCGGCGAGCGCCGGCCGAGGGGTCAGGCCCGCTTGTAGAGGATGAAGACCGCGATGGCAGCGGCGGCGCAGACTCCGGTCGCGATCCACCCGAAGGGCAGCGCGCCGGGCACCGTGCCGAGGAAGAAATAGAACAGCCCGATGAGGTTCCGCCGGTGGGCGGTTCGCACTTCCTCGGCGGAGACTTCGTCGCGAATTAGACCGCGATTGCGCGCGATGACTAGGAACGCGGTCTGGCAGACGAGGATCAGCCCGACCACCGGCAGGTAGACGACCAACGTCGCGACGTTCCCGAGGTAGCGCCCGAAGAGCGCCGCCGCGAACGGAAATGAGCTCACCAGCGACAAGAACGCCAGCGTGACGGCGAAGAGTGGCAGGTCGAAACCACTGACCTTCTCGGTCAGCCGATGGTGCCAGACCCAGAACCAGCCGAGCATGAAGAAGCTCAGGAAGTACGCGATCGCGGTGGGCAGCGCGTGGTGCAGCGAGCCGAGGAGCTCGGCCACCGATCGCGGATTCTCGAGCTCAGGGACTTTCACCTCGAGAATCAGCAGGGTCATCGCGATCGCGAAGACGCCATCGACGAGAGTCTCGACGCGGGACTTGGAGAGGTGGAACGAAGCGCTCATGAAGTCGACCCGAAGCATATGGCGCGCGTTGCTTCGGCGAAATAGGCCGTTTCGGGCTCGCGGTAAGCTTGGTCCTCTTATCCGGAGGTCTATGAAGGGAATCCTGTCTGGGATCGCTCTATTTGCGCTGGCGTCCGCGCCTGCGCTGTCCGCACGTGAGCTCGAGTGGCGCGAGATCACGGTACAGGCCCGCGTCGAAGCCGATGGCTCGCTACTGATTCACGAGCGCCAGTCGATGGTCTTTACCGGTGACTGGAACGGGGGTGAACGTCGTTTTCGCCTCGAGCCGGGCCAGCATCTGGATCTGCTCGGAGTCGTGCGTATCGATCCGGCGAGCGGAGCCGAGGTTGCGCTGCACGAGGGCAGTCTCTCCAACGTCGACAACTACGCCTGGGCTGAGTTGACCCTCTTGCGTTGGCGGAGCCGCGCGCCGTCGGATCCGGAGTTCGACCACACCGAGATGGTCTACCGGCTCGACTATCGCCTGCGCGGCATCTTCACTCCCGAGGCGGGTCTCTATCGCTTTGCCAATGATTTTCTGTTCGCCGATCGCAGTGGCCCGATACAGCACTTCACGATCGATCTCGCGCTCGCACCCGAGTGGGAAGCGGTGGGGCCGCTAGAGCGGCACGCCGAGGGTGGTCCGCTGCCGCCGGGCGCGGGTTACGTTATACGCGGGAGTTTGCGCTACGTCGGCGGCGGAGAGCCGGCCTCGGCGACTCCGCTGCGGCTCTCGACACGCACCGTCAACGGCCTTCTGGGAGCGGCGATCGCGGGGATGCTGATCCTGATCGGTGGCTTCGTGTTGAGGGACCTCCGCCTGGGGCGCTTTGCCTTTCGCGGCTCCGAACCTGTAGACACTGCGTGGCTCGAGACCCATCTCTTCGACCTCCTGCCGGAAGAAGCCGGCGCCCTGTGGGACCGCTCGATCGGCAGCGCCGAGGTCGCGGCGACCCTCGCTCGACTGGTGCAGGAGGGCAAGCTGTCGAGTCGCGTCGAAGCGGCGCGCTGGATATGGGAGAAGCCCAACTTGCATCTCGTCTTGCGGGTGCAACGCGATGAACTCGAGATCCATGAGCGGGTGTTGATCAACGCGTTTTTCCCCAAGATCACCGAGACCGATATGCGGAGCCTGCGCAAGCACTACGCGCGAGTTGGTTTCGATCCCGCGGGCCTCATGCAGCCATCGCTCCGCGGCCGCCTGATTGGACACGAGGAACTCAGGGAGGACAAGACGCGCCGATCTCGCATGCCAGGGGGCCTATTGCTCGCCGCCGCGGCGGCATTGCTCGTTTCCGCCACCGTGGCGAGGACTTCGTCGCTCGCGAACATTGTGGCCACGGCCTTCCTCTTCGGGATGGCGTTCGCTCTCGGCGCTCGGTGTGCGCTGGCGATTCGGCCGCGCGTACGACGCTACATTCTGCCCGCGTTGGGAATTTTGGTCGTGCTCGTCGCCATGCTGGCGTGGATCCGGCGCCTGGCGATGGAGCCGGACATCCCCTGGGAGCTACCGCTCGGCGTGGTGTTCCTGAGCCTTGCAGCGGCCTGGCAGTTTGCCGAGTGGATGAAGACCCAGGAGACACGAGCGAGTCTGGTCCGGCGGCTCGACCTTTGCCGGGCTCGGGCGTATCTGGCGGCGCAGCTCCGCCGCCGCGATCCGAAGCTCGAAGACTCGTGGTTCCCGTACTTCCTGGCCTTTGGGCTGGCGCGCAAGGTCGATCGCTGGTTCCGCCACTTCGGCGCCGCCGCCGCCGGCATCGCCTCCACGGCCTCACCGAGCGGCGGTTCGTTCGCGAGCGCGGCATCGGCGACAGCGGACGCCGGAGGCGGCGGCTTCTCCAGCGCGGCGAGTGGATGGACCGGCGGTGGCGGGGCTTTCGGGGGAGCCGGCGCGACCGCGACCTGGGCGGTGGCCGCGACCACGATCGCCGCCGGCGTCTCGAGCCCGCGCTCGTCCGGCGGCAGCAGCGGTGGTGGCGGCGGTGGCAGCGACAGCGGCGGCGGTGGCAGCTCCTCGTCGGGTGGCGGTGGCGGCGGCGGTTGGTGAATGCCGGCATCCGCAAGGTCGGCGATGCTGATTTCGAGAGGTGCCAGGCAATGGGAGCCACCGCAATGGGAGTCACCAAAGACGACATTTTCGGGAATGCTAGGGGCGCCCAGACGGCGACCTTGGGCAGCTACGGCCAGGCTCCGCGTGCGCACCGCCTTCCAGATGCCACCCGACTCGGAGAAGTGCGTCTTCAGATAGCCGACCTTGAGCGGTCGCTGGAGTTTTACCAACGTACGCTCGGGATGCGGGTCTTGAGGACCGAGGGTTCGAAGGTGCTTCTGGGCGCGGAAGGTGGCGACGTGCCACTGATCGAATTGCATGAACAGCGAGGAGCCCGCCCGATGCCTCATCGCGGACGCCTGGGGCTGTTTCACTACGCTCTCCTCTTGCCGGATCGCGCCGCCCTGGGCCGATTCGTGCGACATCTAGGAGATATCGACGCCCACGCCGGCTCGGCGGATCACCTAGTGAGCGAGGCGCTCTATCTGCAGGATCCAGACAACCTTGGCATCGAGGTTTACGCCGATCGTCCCCGAAGTGCTTGGCACCGCGTGGGGCGTGAGCTCATGATGGCCACGGACCCTCTGGATGTGGCGGGCCTGATGCGGTCCGCTGGAGACGCTCGATGGACAGGCATGCCCGCCGGCACGAGGATGGGGCACGTGCACCTGCATGTGCGGGACCTTGCGGCCGGCGCTGAGTTTTACTCCGAGGCTCTGGGCTTCGATAGGACGGTGTGGGAATACCCGGGCGCTCTCTTCATGTCAGCTGGGGGGTACCACCACCACCTGGGCACAAACACCTGGGCGGGTCAGGACGCGACGGTTCCGCGGGAAGGGGATGCTCGACTGCTCGAGTGGACCATCGAGCTGCCCGACGATGTGGCGGTCGACGCGGTCGAGGCGAGCTTGAAGCGCGGCGGCTACGCCGTGGATCGCGTGAGCCAAGGGCGCGCGTTGGCGGCGCGGGATCCCTCGGGCGCGCAGGTCAGGCTGCGGTCTGGCGGTGGTTGATGCTCAACCGTTCGCGCGCCGCAGGCGAATCCGTTCCAGCACGCGGCGCGGATCGACCGCAGGATGAAAACGCCGTGGCGCCGGCAGCTGCAGGTAGAGAATGGCAAGCGCCGAAAGCACGCCGAGGAGCAGCGAGTGAATGCGGATCGCCCGCAGAATCTCGCACGA
>JBDTNL010000142.1:0-4606 GCA_039933785.1 Acidobacteriota bacterium | reverse complement strand
GCCACACGGCCGGCCTCCCGCCATCACCACGCGCTGGCCCGGCTTCCAGCCCGGTACCAAGTCGCCGACCCGCTCGATCGTGCCCGCAGCCTCGTGCCCGGGCGTCACCCGCTCGAGCGGCGTCGACAGCGACCCGTCGAGAAGATGCACATCGGACAGGCAGATCCCGCAGGCGGCGACCCGCACCAGTACTTCGTTGGCGCCGATCGTCGGCACCGGCACGTCGATGACTTCGAGCCGGCGGCTGGCGCGTTCGAAACGCGCCGCGCGCATGGTGCGAGCGTTCGTGGTCATGGCGTGTCTCCGAGGCGTGGCGATTGTAGCCGCATCACGGCAGAAGGCCGAGCCCGGTGAGGCAACGCTCGAGCTCGGCGAATCCATCGGTACGGTAGGCGCTCATCCCGGCGCGGGCCGCGGCCTCGACGTTCAGCGCGGTGTCGTCGAAATAGGCGATGCGCGGCGCGGGGACCGCGAGATCGGAGAGCACCCAGGTGAAAATCTCGGGCGACGGTTTCGCCAAGCGGAGCTCATTCGAGAAATAGAAGCGCTCGAAGAATGGCGCCAGGCGTTGGCGATGGGTCGGAGTGTGGAGGTCGTTCGCATTGCTCAGACAAGCCATCCGGTGGGATTTGGCGAGGCGCTCGAGCAGGGCGTGAGCGCCTGGGTAGAGGCCGCGGTTCCACTCGGTGAATGCTCCCAGGAACGCTTCCGGTTCCAGCTCGAGTTTCCACTCGGCTAGGAATCGTTTCGCGAATGTATCCGCGTCGAGCGCGCCCTGCTCGAAGCGGTGCACGGACTCGGAGCGAATCCACCGCTCGCGGACCGCGGCGGGATCGCTCCCGGCCGGCAGCAGTTTGCAGAGCTCCTCGAAGCCGGCGAAGTGAACCAGCACTCCGCCGAGGTCGAACAACAGGACGTCGAACACGATCGATGCGCGAGATCAGCCCGGCAGGCCGTCGGCGGAAAACCTCAACCCGTGCGAAATCGACATGTGGCGTAGGTTAGTCGATTCCGAACGACGCCACGACATCGAGCGCCCGGCACACGTCGTCGCTGTTGTTCGCCAAACCCAGCGACGCGCGGACGGCGCCGACCGCTCGCCGCTCGCCAGTCGTTGCGAGGCAATCGCGGAAACCCTCGATCGTAAACTCGGCGCCGAGCTCTTGGAAGCAATGCTTCGTGCGCTCGGGGTCGAATCCGAAGGCGGCCTCCGCCGCGCCGGGATTGCAGAAACAGCCGCCGCGAAAAGCGACGCCGGCGTCCTTCGCTCGTGCCTCGACGTCGGAATACCCGATGGGCAGACCGTCGTCGCCGAGCACATTGAAGGCCACCGCGCCGCCGCGGGAGTTCATTCCGGTCGGGCCGTGGAGGCGCACGACGGGTGTGCCATTGCGGTGGCGGAGCGCAACGAGGCCGTGCAGGAGCTGCTCGGTGAGTCGCGCGATGTGGGCGCTGAGGCGCGCCATGCCGACCTCCTCGATGAGCTCGAACCCAGCTGCGAGAGCCGCGATACCGAGAAAGTCTGGAGTGCCGTCTTCGAAGGCGTCCGGAACCGCGCGCAGTCGGTGGTGATCGAGTTGCACCGACGCGTAGTCGACCGTGCCGCCGGCGAACCATGGGCGGTGGAGATTGGCGAGCGCCGAGCGGCGGGCGATCAGGGCGCCTAGCCCGGTGGGCCAACCGAAGAGCTTGTAGAACGAGAGCGCCGCGAAATCCGCCGGGCACTCGCGCAGGCTGAAGGCGCGGCTGGGCGCGTAGGCCGCGATGTCCAACAACACGTGGAAGCCGAGCTCGCGCGCCTGCGCGACGAGCTCGAGCGGGTGCCGCACGCCGGAGAAGTTCGATTGCGCGGGGAATGCGAAGAGACCTCCGCCGGAGGCGCCCGCAGCTCGTAGCCGTGGCCACGGATCGGCGAGCCGCAGCTCGTCGTCGAGCGGCAGGTAGCGCACTCGAGCTCCGGCCCGCCGCGCATACTCGCGCAGACCGTTCACCGAATTGTGGTTGTCGGCGGAGAGCACCAGGCCCTTCTCGGCCGAGAACGGATAGCTCTCGGCAACCAGCTTGATCGCTGCCGAGGCGTTGGCGGTGAAGCACACCGCGTAAGTCGTTGGGTCGGCATCGAGGAACTCCAGCACCCGGCGCCGCGCGTCGTCGATCACCGCAGTGCTGGCGAGCGCCGGTGCATTCTCGGAGTGCGGATTGCCGAAGACCTGGCGCGTGAGCAGATCGAAGTGCGCGCGGATCTGGGATTCGCCGTAGAGCGCGCTTCCGGTGTAGTCGAGGTAGGCGAGGCGAGTCGCCTGCAGACGCGGGAACTCGCGGGCGCGGAGCTCGGCGAAAGACTCCGGGCACTTGACGACGGCGCTCAGCATCCGCCTCGAGGACGCGCCGGTGCGACGGCCGACGTAGCGACCGCTGTTGGAGACCCGCCGCGCGCGCGAGGCAGGCCGCCGAAGTAACGGCTGAGCTCGATGACGCGATCGTCGCCCGCCGAGACTTGCGGGTGCATCACCTGATCAAGCCACGCGTCCATGCCGCCCTCGAGTACGTACACGCGCCGATAGCCGGCGGCGCGGAGGCTCGCCGCAGTGGCTTCGATGGGCGTCGAGGCATTGGCGTAGAGGACGAGGGTGCGATCGTGGTCGGTGGGTCCCTCGATGGGCCCCTCCGCGTGCTGAGCGCTGGGCACGCGCCGCTCTCCCCACTCGTTCTTCGAGCGCAGATCCATCACCCACGGCGAATCGGGACCGCCGTGCCCGTCGCGAATGGCGGCGGCGAGATCGAGCGCCGAGATGCCCGGCGGCCTTCCCGAGGGTTGGGGCGCGCCGGAAATCGCCGCCAGCCCGCCGAGAACAAGGGCGATGGCAGCAAGCGTGCGCTCCATCCATAGGGAAGATCGCGGGCTCATCGGGAAGCGTGCGCCGCGGCTCGCCGTTCGAGGCGCTCCGCAAGCCGGAAGCCGAGGAGCGCGACGACGACCACGATCGCGACCACGACACCATAGGGAAGATGCAGGAGCTCGGGCAGGGTGAAGGTTCCCTCGGCGCCCGACTCGTAGAACGTCTGCAGGGCGCCGAAGCTCGCGCCAGTGGCGAGCACGCCGCAGAACATCCCCGCCACGACCAACGCGCCATCGCCTCGGCCGCTCGCCGCGGCGACGCAGGACGTTCCCGGACAGAGACCCGCGCAGGCGAAGCCGCAGCCGAAGATCAGTCCGCCGACCAGCTGCGGCGCGAGGAAGGTCTGGGGAATCCATACCTGCCCGAGATCGAGGAGCCCCAGCCGCGCGAGCCAGAACACGCCGAGCATGGCGGTCGCGATGGCGCTGAACATCACCTTGAAGACCGTGAGATCGGTGAGGTAGAACTGGCCGACGAGCTTCTTGGCGCTGCCGAGGCCGGCGCGCTCGAGCGTCCAGCCGAAGGCGATTCCGATCGCGAAGGCCATTGCCAGCGATGCGATCATCGCCAAGCCCAGCGCAGAATCGGCGCCACCAGATACGCGGCCGCGAAGGCCGCCAGCATGAAGACCCAGCTGCCGACGCTCAAGAGCGCTCCACCGGTGAGCGCCTGCCCGCTGGTGCAGCCGCGAGCGAGCACTGCGCCGGCGCCCATGACTCCGCCGCCGGCAAAGGCGAGCGCCAGCCGGGTCTTCCGGGAGACCGCTGCGCCCCGTTCGATCTCGCGGCGTAGCCGCCCTGCAGCGAGCGCCGAGAGGAAGCCACCGAGCACGACGCCGGCGAGCTCGAAGACCAGCCAGTCCTTCCATGGGCCGCCCGGCTGTGCGAGATATCGCGCGAAGTATGGATTCCCGGCCACGCGCTCGGGCGAAACTCGGCTCGCGACGCTGGCGGCGGCACTCGCGAAGGCGCCCGAGGCGCCGAGACCCCGCCCCGCCGCGATGAATGCCGCCAGCAGCACGAGGCCCAAGCCGACCCCGGCAAGGTAGGGATTTGAGTAGGGCTTCGCGGCGCCGTTCATTGGCCCTGCTTGACGTCCTTGGCCGCGGGATTGTCGACCGGATAGTCCGCATGCCTTGACCAGTCCTCGAACGAGCCGTCATACAGCATCACCGGGTGGCCGAGTGAGCGCGCGGCGAACAGCATGGCGGTCGCCTGTTGGCCGAGGTGGCAGTAGCCGATGACGGTGTCGTCGGGTTGCACACCGGCCTTGGTGAAGAGCGCCGCGAGCTCCTCGGGCGAGCGCAGCATCGAATGTTCGTCGACGATCGAATCGAACGGCACGTTGTGCGCCCCCGCGATGTGGCCGGTGCGGTGCACCTGGTCGTGGCTCTGGCCGGTATCGACGCCGTCGTAAAATGAAGCCGAGCGGCCGTCGACGATGGCGACGTGCGGCGTCTTCAGATGTTCGAAGACGTATTTGGCATCGACCACCAGCGGTCGCAAGGTGAGCGCCGAGAGCTTGCCGGTCTTGGGCGCCGCTACCGCCTCGGTCACCGCGTGCCCGTCGCGCACCCAGGCTTCCATGCCACCGTCGAGCAGGGACGAGACTTTGCCCAGCCCCGCATAGTCGAGGGTGAAGATCACCCGCGTGGTGGGCGAAATCCAATCCTGCCCGTAGTAGACGACGATGCGCGAGTCGTCCGA
>JBDTNL010000141.1:0-4675 GCA_039933785.1 Acidobacteriota bacterium | reverse complement strand
TATATGAAGGCGATGCTGGACTACGACATCGTGATCTCGATCGGTCCGGCGGGCACCGGCAAGACCTACCTCGCGGTGGCCATGGCTGCCGCGGCGTTGCTCGAGAAGAAGGTCCGTCGGATCGTCTTGGCGCGCCCCGCGGTCGAAGCCGGCGAGCGGCTCGGGTTCCTGCCTGGAGACCTGGCGGAGAAGGTCAACCCGTACCTGCGCCCGCTCTACGATTCGCTCTACGACATCATCGGTTTCGAAAAGGTCGCGCGCATGATCGAGCGCGGCATGATCGAGGTGGCGCCGATCGCGTTCATGCGCGGACGCACGCTCAACGAGAGCTTCATCATTCTCGACGAGGCGCAGAACACCACTCCCGAACAGATGAAGATGTTCCTCACCCGCCTGGGCAATAGCTCCAAGGCAGTGATCAACGGCGACGTGACGCAGATCGACCTGCCAACCGGCAAGCAGTCAGGCTTGAACGAGGCGAAGGTGGTGCTCGCTGGCGTCGAAGGCATCAAGTTCGTGAACTTCGACCAGCGCGACGTCGTCCGCCACAGCTTGGTGCAGCACATCGTCACGGCCTACGAGCGTTTCGAGCTCGCCCGGCACGAGCGAGAGCACGCTGCGCCGCCCTCAGCAAAAGGGTGAGGTGCGCATGAAGGCCGCCCCCCTCGCAGTCGCGGTGCAGAATCCGCAGGGCTATCGCGACGTGCGCAAGCGCGCGCTCGAGCTCTGGCTGCGCAAGGTGGTGCTCAGCCTCGCTCCGCAAGCCGGGAGCCTGGCGGCGCGGCTTACCAGTGATGCCGAAGTGCAACGGCTCAATCGCCGATTCCGCAGCAAGGACAAGCCGACCGACGTATTGTCCTTTCCTGGCGAGACCACGGCCGACGGCTACCACGTCGGTGACATCGTGATCTCCGTGCCTACCGCGCGCCGCCAAGCGGCGGAGGCGGAGCACTCGGCCGAGCGTGAGCTCAAGGTCCTTCTCCTTCACGGCCTGCTGCACTGCCTGGGCTACGACCACGAGACCGACGACGGCAAGATGGAGCGGCGCGAGAGGTTTTTGCGGCGCAAGTGGATCGGCGATGACTGAAGCGGCGGCGAGCTTCTCGGGGCCGACGTTGTGGGTCGGGTCGGCGCTCCTGTTGCTCGTCGTGCCAGCGCTCATGGTGTTGTCGGCGCTGCTCGAGCGCAGCGGCCCCATTCGCCTTCGTCATTGGGCGGAAGAAGCCGGTGGGGCGCTGGCGCGACTCTACGATGCGCCGCAGCGGTTCGAGGCTTTCCGGTTCCTGATCAGCGTCATTGGGCGACTGCTGCTCCTCTCCTTGGTGTTGGTCCTCGCCGGGGCGCTGGCTCCGATCGGGCCCGGACGCGCCGTCGCAATCGCGTTGGTGATCACGGCGGCGGTGGCCACCGGGAGCGACCTGTTGAATCGCCGTCTGGTCCGTCGTGACGCCGAGCGTTCGCTCCGCGCGCTGACCGCGGTCTACCGGGCCTGCCTGGTGGGCACGCTGCCTTTGGTGGTGCTGCTTGCGACCCTCATGCCGAGAGGCCGCGGACGCCGCGACGACGACGAGGAAGAGGCCTCGGAGGAGGAGATCGAAGCCTTCATCGACGTCGGCACGCGCGAGGGCATTCTCGAGCCCGGCGAGGAAGACATGGTGCGCGGGATCGTCGATTTCGGCGAGACCGTGGTGCGAAGCGTCATGGTGCCGCGCATCGACATCGTGGCAGCGCCCGTCGATTCGACCGCCGAGCAGTTGGCGCGCCTGTTCCTGGAATCCAAACACACGCGTATCCCGCTCTACCAGGATTCGATCGACCAGATCGTCGGCGTGTTGCATCTCCACGGTCTCCTGGATGCGCTGCACGGCAGCAAGCGGTCGCCGAGAGAGCTCGCCCGTCCGCCGGTGGTGGTCCCTGAGACCAAGCCGCTGAACCAGTTGCTGCGCCAGATGCAGGCGCGCGGACAACAGATGGCGATCGCGGTCGACGAGCACGGCGGCACCGCCGGCGTGCTCACGGTGGAGGACCTGCTGGAGGAAATCGTCGGCGAAATCGCCGACGAATACGACGAGGTCGAAGCGGAGAAGGCACAGCAACCTGACGGCAGTTGGCTCCTGCACGGCAGCGCTCGGCTCGGCGAGGTCGAAGAGCTGCTCCACGTCGATATCGAGGGTGAGGAGGAGTTGGCCTACGAGACGGTCGGCGGCCTGGTCATGGCGTCGCTTGGCAAGGTGCCCCGCCCCGGCGATCGCGTGGAACAGCATGGCCTGGCGTTCACCGTCGAGACCGTGCGCGGCCGGCGGGTCGACCGGGTGCGGGTGGAAGCGCACCGTTCCGCGTCGAACCAGTTCGAGGGGAGCGATTGATGGAGGCGCCAATGAAAGCAGGAACCGTAGCGCTGGTCGGGCGCCCGAACGCCGGCAAGTCGACGCTGCTCAATCGCCTGCTGGGCGAGAAGGTCGCCATCGTGTCGAACAAGCCGCAGACCACGCGGCACCGCATGGTCGGCATCCTCTCGGAAGAGCAAGGCCAGATGGTGTTCTACGACACGCCCGGCATTCATCGCCCGCTGCACCGGCTCAACCGCCAGATGCTGCAGGCAGCGCTCGACGCCATGAACGACGCCGACGTGGTCTGCCTGCTGGCGGATGTCACCGAGAAATACGGCGCCGGCGAGGCCTACACCCTGGAGCTCGTGAAGCGGGTCACCGCGCCGCGCATCCTGCTGCTCAACAAGATCGACAAGGTGAAGAAGACCTCTCTGCTGTCTCGGATGGAGACTTATGCCCAGGCCGGGTTCGACGAGATCATTCCGATCTCCGGCTTGCACGGCGAGGGCACCGAGACCTTGCTCGCCGAGCTCTGGCGACGTATGCCCGAGGGCGAGGCGGCCTACGACCGCGAGCTGCTCACCATTCATCCAGAACGCTTCCTGGTCAGCGAGCGCATCCGCGAAAAGATGCTCGAGCTCACCAGCGACGAGCTCCCGTACAGCACGGCGGTGAAAATCGAGCGTTGGGCGGACGAGGGGACCTTGGTACGCATTCACGCCACGATCCTGGTCGACCGCTCCGGTCAGAAGAAAATCGTCATCGGCGCCGGTGGCCAGATGATCAAGGCGATCGGCACCGCCGCCCGCCTCGATCTCGAGGAGTTCCTGGAGAAGCGTGTGTATCTCGAGCTCTTCGTGCGCGAGGAAGCCGGCTGGCGGGAAGACCCGGCGCTCCTTGCCGAGCTCGACAGCGACCTCTACTACAGCGGCTGAGTGGGCTCCTGCGCCCTACTCGGGAAACCGCGTCTTGTCGATGCCGGGCAGCAGCCTGAGCGCGTTCTTGTAGTACACCTTCTTCAGTACGTCATCCGGCAGGTCCAGCCCAGAGATCTTCCAGAAGGCGTGGCGCCGGCGGTAGTAGGGGAAGTACTCGTCGGCGGTCTCGAGCATGCGGAAATATGTCAGGTACTCGCTTGGCTCCCAGGAGTCCTTGCCCATCAAGATGCGGTCCTGGTACTTGATGAAGAACTCGCGCGCGAAGCGCGGTTGCCGGCCGAGCTCGGCGAGGACGGCGCCGATCTCGGTGTTGACGTTCGGGAGCTCGTCGAACAGCTTCCCGAGGCGGCCGAGATCGTTGCCCATCCAGCCGAGATGCGCGTCGATGAACTGGGTCTTGGGATGCTTGCGGAACATGGCGTGCTGCTCGCTCAGCAGCTGCTCGAACGGTGTGTTCTTGGCCGGATCGCGGTAGCGCTCCGGGCGCTCGATCAATTCGTAGAGACGTTCGTTGTGCTTGTCCTTGGCTTGCCAGAACTGGAACGGGTCGGCGGTGTGGATCAGTACCGGGATCCCGAGCTCGCCGCACTTCTCCCAGATCGGATCGAGCCGCGGGTCGTCGCCCGCCAGTCGCGCTCCCGCGGTGTCGCGCACGTCCATGCCGAGATTCTTGTAGACCTTGAGGCCCTGGGCGCCGGCCTTTACGTCGGCGACCAGCTGCGCCACCGCGCGCTCGGTCCAGCCGGGGGAGCCGATGCCCTCGAACTCCACGTTGGTGAACACGACGAACCGGCCGGGCGCCTGTTTCTTGGCGTTGTCGATCGCGCGCCGCAGATAGTCGCCGGGCTGGACGCCGAAGGTGCCGCTGCCCTTGAGGTCGCGAAAGCCCCGGCCGCTGAGGTTGATCATCACCGCCATGTTGAGCTTGTCCATCGCGGCGACCACCGGCGCCAGGTCCTGGGTCGGCATGTCGGGCTGATGGTTGTGAATGTCGATGAAGGGAAATGTGGCGCGGGTCTTGGGATGCTCAGGCACCACCAGAGTCGAAGGTGGATCGTAGTCCTTGAACGAGACCTCCTGACTCCGCGCCGGATTGGCCCCGGATCCGATCATGAGCAGCAAGGGGCAGAGGATTGCGATGAGATTCGGGAGCTGGTGGGTGCGCATGGAGTGGAGCGTAAACCAGTTCGGGGAGCCTTCCGAGCGGCGAGGGCTAGATGGCGCCCGGTGCCCTCCGATCCGGTCGTTACGCGTCTTTTTGGATCGCATAGGATGGCATCGATAGGCCCATGCCTATTCGTTGGGATGTTCCGATCCCGACGGGAACCTGAGGAGAACCTGATCGATGAGCAAGCATCCCGGACTTCGCCGAAATCTCGCCGCCAGCTTGTTTGTACTGGCACTCCC
>JBDTNL010000140.1:0-4704 GCA_039933785.1 Acidobacteriota bacterium | reverse complement strand
ACGAAATCGTTTTCGCCCTTCGTGCGCACGTCGAGGTCGTTGCTGCCGAAATATCGCAGCAGGACTCCCCCACCGAGCCGGGCGGCATCCACCGCGGTTGCGAGAAGCTCTTCGTACACGGCGGGCTCAGGGGAGCGTGATGCGCTGGCCGGCGATGAGCGTCATCACCGGAGCGCCGCGCAGAGTCCAGCCAGCGAACGGCGTGTTGCGCGACTTGCTGCGGAAGAGCGCCGGATCGACACTGGTCGTCCCCTCGGGATCGAAGATCGTGACGTCTGCGACACTGCCCACCCGCAGCGTGCCGCCGGGAACTCCCAGCGCGCGTGCCGGACCGGTCGAGAGCAAATCGATCAAGCGGCTCATCGACATCAACCCGCTATGGACGAGGCGGTCGAGGCCGAGCGCGAGCGAGGTCTCGAGTCCGACAATCCCGAACGGCGCCTGCTGGAACGAATGCATCTTCTCGTCGGCATGATGCGGCGCGTGGTCGGTCGCGATGGCGTCCACCGTGCCGTCGCAAAGGCCCTGGATGAGCGCCTCGCGGTCGCTCTCGGAGCGCAGCGGAGGGTTCATCTTGGCGGCGGTCGAAAAGCCGCTGTCGAGCACCAGCCGATCGGTGAGCAACAGATGATGCGGGGTCACTTCGCAGGTAACGTCCAGACCGCGCTGCCGCGCCTGGCGGACGAGATCCAGACTGCGCGCCGTCGAGAGATGGGCGACGTGATACTTGCCACCGCTGTCGTCGAGCAGAATCAGGTCGCGCGCCACCATCACGTCCTCGGCCGCGCCGGGAATTCCGGGCATGCCGCAGCACACCGAGACCTCGCCCTCGTGCATGACGCCGCCGGCCGAGAGGTCGAGGTCCTGCGCATGCTGAATGACCCGCACGCCGTAGTGCTGCGCGTAGAGCAGCACGCGCCGCATGAGCTCGGCGTTGGATACCGGCCGGCCGTCGTCGGAAAGCGCCACGGCACCGGCCTCGACCAGCTCGCCGACCTCCGAGAGCTCCTCGCCGCGCAGACCCTTGCTGATCGCGCCGATCGGATACACGCGCGCAAACCCGTGTCGTCGCGCTTCGGAGAGGATGTGCTCGGTCACCGAGCGGTTGTCGTTCACCGGCTCGGTATTCGCCATGCACGCCACCGCGGTGAAGCCGCCGGCGGCAGCGGAGATCGTGCCCGTGCGAACGGTCTCCTTGTATTCGTGCCCAGGCTCGCGCAGGTGCACGTGCATGTCGATCAAGCCCGGCGCGATGACGTGCCCCTTGGCCTCGATGACTTCGGCGCCGCTGGGCTCGATCTGGGAGTCGATACGCGCCACATTCCCGTCCTCGAGTAGCACGTCGAGTACGGCGTCGAGGCCCTGGCTGGGGTCGACCACCCGGCCGCCGCGAATGAGCGTCTTCATCGAGCGTCCTCGTGGGCGCCCGAACAGAGGTAGAGGACCGCCATGCGGACGGCGACGCCGTTCGCCACTTGATCCAGGATCAGCGAACGCGAGCCGTCGGCCACGTCGCTCGCGATCTCGATGCCGCGATTCATCGGCCCCGGGTGCAGCACGATCGCCTCCGGGCTCGCCAGCTTCAGGCGCTCGCGATTGAGGCCGAAGCGCTTGGCGTACTCCCTCAGCGAGGGGAACACCATCCGGCTCTGGCGCTCGAGTTGAATGCGCAGCATCATGATCACGTCGGCTCCGCGGACGGCGTCCTCGATCGAATTAACCACCCGCACGCCCATGGCCGCGAATTCCCGCGGCGCCATGGTCCGTGGACCGCCCACGGTGACGTGCGCACCCAGCTTGGTGAGCAGGTGAATGTTCGAGCGCACCACCCGGCTGTGCTCGAGGTCGCCGAAGATCGAAACCCTCAGGCCCTCGATGCGGCCGAAGCGCTGGCGAATCGTGAACGCGTCGAGCAGCGCCTGCGTCGGGTGCTCGTGCGCGCCGTCGCCGGCGTTGATGACGCTGGCGCTCAGACGCCGGGCCAGCGTGTGCGGCACGCCGGCGTGTTGGTGACGGATGACGATGATGTCCGGTGACATCGCCTGCAGGTTGAGCGCCGTGTCGAGCAGGCTCTCGCCCTTCTCGAGCGACGAACCGGCGGACGAGAAGTTGATGTTGTCGGCCGAAAGACGCTTCTCGGCGATCTCGAAGCTCGAGCGCGTGCGCGTCGAGGCCTCGAAAAAGAGATTGATCACCGTCCGTCCGCGCAGGGTCGGCACCTTCTTGATCGGACGCGCCGCGACTTCGCGGAACGACTCGGCGGTGTCGAGGGCGAATTCGATTTCGGCTCGCGAAAGCTCGGCGATGCCGAGGAGGTCCTTTCGCTTCCAACCGGCGGCCATCGTGGTTATCCGACCGGGCGATCCAGGATCTGCACGAACTCTTTGCCGTCGTCGGTGTCCGGGAAGGCGACCTTGATCACCTCGGAGGCCGACGTCGGGACCGTCTTGCCGATGAAGTCCGCCTGAATCGGCAGCTCGCGATGACCGCGGTCGACCAACACGGCGAGTTGCACCGACTTCGGCCGCCCGTAGTCGACCAGGGCGTCGAGCGCGGCGCGCACCGTGCGGCCGGTATAGAGCACGTCGTCGCAGAGCACGATGATGCGCCCCTCGGGAGCGGTCGGAAAGCGGCTCTCCTTGACCACCGGATTCGGCGCGATGGTCGAGAGGTCGTCGCGATAGAGCGTGATGTCGAGGCTGCCCACGAGCACCTTGGCGCCCTCGAGGCGCTCGATCTCGGCCGCCAGGGCCTTGGCCATGGGCAGGCCGCGGGTGAGGATTCCGATCAGCACCAGATCGCCGACGCCACCGTTCTTCTCCACCAGCTCGCCCGCCATGCGGCGCACGATCCGCTGCATGTCGGCGCCATCCAGAATGGTCCTCTTGACGGTCAGATTCGCTGCCACGATGCCTCCAGGGAGCCCTGCGAAGTCATCGCATCGTATGGTCCGGCGGCGCGCAGTGTCAACGCGAAGTGAGGCATCAAGAGTTCGTCGGTGGTCGCTCTTCTTGGACTCCCGGAGCGTAATCCCCGCTGCGCAGGGAGTCCAAGGAGAGCGACCACCGGCGAACTCGCCGCCTGAGCGGATATGATCCGCCGCGCCATGGCGACCGCTCAAGAGAGTCCCTCGGGATGGAGGCAGTACCGGCAAGAGATCGCCTTCCTGGCGATCTTCCTGCTCGTTCTGGGAGGCGGATTCACCGTGCTGTCGATCAATTGGGTCAACGACCACCTGGTCGAGCCCTTCACCGGCGCGATCGCGACGGCCAGCGCCGGAGTGCTGAATCTGCTCGGACAGGGCATCATCCAGACCGGCACCGTGCTCACCGGCAGCCGGTTCGCGGTCAACATCCGCAACGGCTGCAACGGCGTCGAGGCGTTGATCATCTTCGTCGCCGCGGTCCTCGCCTTCCCCGCCACCTGGCGCTCGCGCTTCATCGGTTTGGCGCTCGGCACGATCGCGATCCAGATCATCAACCTGATTCGCGTGGTGGCGCTGTTCCTCACCGGCGCCTACGTTCCCAAGCTGTTCGAGAGCTCCCACACCGTGATCTGGCAGAGCATCGTCATCCTGTGCGCGGTGCTGCTGTGGATCTACTGGGCGAATCGCTATGCCGTCCGCCCGGGCGAGCGCACCGGTGACCAAGAAGCGGCCTGAGCCTTCGGTTCAGCGATCGAGCCCGCCGGCCGGGGCGTCGCGCGGCGCCGCCGCCCGCTGGACCGCGCGATTCGCTCGCAATCTCCTCTGGGCCGCGCCCTTGACCGTTCTCGTCTGGGTGCTGATCACTCCGTTCTACAACCGCTTCCTTGCTGCCAGCGCCGAGAGCTTCGTGCGCCTCACCGAGCATCCGGCGCAGACTCGCCTCGACTTGCGCGAGGGTCAATATGCGGTCGCCAGCCGGCGCGATTTCGGCACCCGCGCGCGCGACATCACGCGCGGACGGGTCACCGACTGCCACTTCAACCTCCTGCTGTTGGGATCTCTTTTCCTCGCCGTGCCCAAGCTCACACTGTCGCAGCGCTTCGGGAACCTGGGCTGGGCGCTGCTCATCGCCATGTTCTTCCATATCCTGCTGCTCTCGCTACTGGTGAAGTTCACCTACGCCACCCAGATGGGCGACTACAGCCTCGCTCACTACGGTCCCTTCGCGCGCAACGCGTACGGACTGCTCACCCAGCTCATGGATCTACCCTTCAAGTTCGCGCTGCCGCTGATCTTGTGGACGGTGTTTTACCTGCGGCGCGTGCCTCGCGCGGCCTGAGCGCGTGGGCAACGCCGCGCCGTCCTCGTCAGCACTGAGCGCGCGGCCGCTGCGGCTCGCGCTGGTCTACGACTGCCTCTATCCGCAGACGATCGGCGGTATCGAGCACCGCAACGCGCAGCTCGCCACCATGCTGAGCGCGCGCGGCCACCGGGTGACCCTGGCGGGCCTGGGGACCATTCCAGCGCCGGTCCCGGGGGTCGAGATTCTTTCGCTCGGCCGCTCCGCAAGCGCGGGTCCTCGGCGCAGCGGAGCCTCCGCGGTGCGCTTCGCCGCCAGTATGTTCCGCCTTCCTCTCGGACGTTTCGATCTCGTCGAAGCGGCGAACGTGCCCTTCGCACACCTGTTCCCGCTCGCTCTTCGCTGTCGCGTCGCCCGGGTGCCGCTGCTCGTCACCTGGCACGAGGTCTGGGGATCGTACTGGCGTAGCTTCTCGGGA
>JBDTNL010000139.1:0-4860 GCA_039933785.1 Acidobacteriota bacterium | reverse complement strand
CCGTCAAAGCGCAAGGGACCATCCGTCGCAGGTCAGCAGCCGCCGTCAAAGCGCAAGGGACCATCTATCACCGCTGGCAACCGGGGCAGTAGTACGTGCTGCGGCCCGACTGCACCAGCCTGCGAATTGCCGTTCCGCATCGCGGACACGGCTCGCCAGCACGGTCGTATGCGGCGAGCTCGATCTGGAACTCGCCTTCGACACCGTCGCCATCGGCGAAGTCGTTGAGCGTCGTGCCGCCTTCCCGGATCGCGTGCGACAGCACCTCGACCACCGAGCGTGCCAGCGCCTCCCAACGCGCCATCGAGATGCGCGCTACCGAGCGCGCCGGGTGGATGCCCGCGCGCCAGAGCGATTCCGTGGCGTAGATGTTGCCGACCCCGACAACCAGCCGTCCATCCATCAAGAAGCTCTTCACGGGCCCGTAGCGGCCCTTGGCGAGGCTGGACAGCACCTCTCCCGAGAATCCCGGAGCGAGCGGCTCGACGCCGAGATCGCGGAAGTGAGGATTGCGCTCGAGCGCAGAGGTTTTCAATGCCAAAGCGAGCCCGAAGCGGCGCGGATCGCGAAAGCGCAGGCGCCCTCCGCGATCGAGTGCAAAGACCAAGTGCTCGTGAGGCTCCGCCGGCCCGGATCGTCCGGGCGCGATGGTGAGCCTGCCGCTCATCCCGAGGTGGATCACCAACGTCTTGTCGCCTTCGAGGTCGATGAGCAGGTACTTCGACCGCCGTCGCAAGCCTTCGACCCGGCGACCCGCCACGTCGCGCGCGAGGGTGCGCGGCACCAAGACTCGCAGCCGGCGCTCGCGAACCTCGACCGAGACGATCCGCCGCCCAACGAGCCGCGGTTCCAGGCTCATCTTCAGAACTTCAACTTCCGGCAACTCAGGCACCCCCCGATTCTCCTACAAAGCAACCTGTCCCCCTTTTTTCTTGTTGTTCTTGACTTTCGGCCCGCGGAGGCGTAAACAAGGCGTACCGTAAGTGAGGCGTAACGACTATGAGCGCACTGAACGTCTTGAACAGCACCCAAGCCACCCTCCCCTGCTTCGCTCCAAGGCCCGCCCTTGGGCGACCTGACCCTGATGCCGAGGCGGTCCGCAAGCGCGCCGGAGTCGAGTACTTCGAGCTCGGCATACGGGACATCCTGAACCGCTGCGACAGCCCGCGCATGCCGTTCGCGTGGACGATCAATCCCTACCGGGGTTGCGAGTTCGCCTGCACGTATTGCTACGCCCGCTACACCCACGGCTTCTTCGATCTCGACCGCTGGCAGGACTTCGAGACCAAGATTTTCGTCAAACACGGTGCCGCCGCGGCGCTCGAGAAGCGTCTGCGCAAGGCCGCGCTCCGCGGTGAGGCGATCGCGATCGGCACCGCGACCGACCCCTACCAGCCGGCCGAGCATCACCATGGCGTGACGCGCTCGCTGCTCGAGGTCTTTGCCCGCGTCGAGGGCCTGCAGATCTCGCTCACCACCAAGTCGCCGCTGATCCTGCGCGACCTCGACCTGCTGTCGGAGCTCGACCGCCGGCACGCGATCACCGTGCACGTGACCGTGACCACTGCCGATTCGGAGCTCGCCCGCCGGATGGAGCAGCACGCGCCCGATCCGCGGGCTCGCTTGCGCACCATCGAGAAGCTCTCCGCGGCCGGCATCGCGACCCGGGTCAACTGCATGCCGGTGCTGCCCGGGATCAACGATGGCGAGGCGGCGCTGCGCCCGCTCATGGAAGCGGTGCGGAGTGCCGGTGCGTTCGACATTTCGGCCAGCGCGCTGTTCCTGCGCGGGGCGGCGAAAGCGCGTTTTCTGCCTTGGTTGCAGGAGGAGTTTCCCCGCCTGGTGCCGCGCTACAAAAAGCTCTACGGCCGCCAGGACTACCTGCCCGAGGCCGAAGTGCAGCGGTTGCTCTCGACGTTTCGCCGTTTGAAGCTCGAATACGGATTCCCCCGCGCCATGCCGGGCCGCTGCTAGGAGGCCGCGATGCGCGCACCGAGAGTCTGGGGCTTCGCCTTCCTGCCGGCGGATTTGCGCGCTGCGAGCCACCGGCGCTTCCTGTTGAAACTGACGCCGGTCGCACGCCCCGGTCGCAAACCGGAAGCGCCCGCGCCGATCATGGCGGCGCTCTTCGCTCGGGTTCGCAAGCGCTAAGCAACGGCGCCTAGCCGTCGCGCCGCATTTGGCCCAACAGGTGCGAGAGCTCCGGCAGGATCAGGCGCTCGACCGCCAGCTTCACCGCGTTGGGCGAGCCTGGCAGACAGAACACCGCGCGGCGCCGGGCAACTCCACCAAGGGCCCGCGAGAGCATGGCCGACGTGCCGATTTCCACATAGGAGAGCGCGCGGAACAGCTCACCGAAGCCCTCGACCTCGTGCTCCAAAAAAGGTCGCACCGCATCGACCGTGAGGTCTTTTGGCGAGAAGCCGGTGCCGCCGCAAAAGATCACCACGTCGACGTCGTCCCGCCCAAGCAAGTCCTGCAGCTCCTCTTGAACCGCACTCACCGCGTTGGGCAGGAGCTTCGCAACCGCCACGCGGTGCCCGGCGGCGATCGCCAACTCAGAGACCAGGGGCGTGTTGCGGTCGTCCTGCGGCGAGCGGCTGTCGGTTACGGCGACCACGGCGACACCGAACGGAGTCGCGGCGGCGCCTTTGTGCTGTTCGATGCTCACGCGGCCAAGGTATCACGCAGCCTCTGGCCAATCGGCCAGGAGTGGAGCAAGCCGTGTGCTACTTGGCGGCGTCAGTTGCCGCGCTGCCGGAGCTGGTCCCGCGCAGGAGATCGCGGCGCTCGCGCAACAGGCGGGTAAACGCTTCGGCCGACATCGGCCGGCCGAACAGATAGCCCTGCAGCTGATGGCAACCGTTGTCGCGTAGGAAATCGGCCTGCTCCTGCTCTTCGACGCCTTCCGCGACTGTTTCGAGGTCGAGGTTCTTCGCCAGCGCGATGATCGTTCGCACCACGGCGGCGTCCTGCGCGCTGGAGGGGAGCTTGCGCACGAAGGACTGATCGACTTTGAGGGTGTCGATCGGCAGGTTCTTGAGGTAAGCGAGCGAGGAATACCCGGTACCGAAGTCGTCGATCGAGATGTGAACTCCGAGCGCCGCGATGTCGCGCAGCTTGGTGAGCGTCCCGTGCACGCGTTGCATGGCGACCGTCTCGGTGAGCTCGAGCTCGAGCGTCGTGGGTCGCAGATAGGTGCGATCGAGCACCCGCGCCACCACCTGCACGAAGTCGCGCTCGTTGATCTGCACTCCGGAGACGTTCACCGCGATGCGCAGCCGCGGGAAGCCCATGTCGTGCCAGGCGGCGGCCTGGGCGCAGGCGGTGCGCAGGATGAACTCGCCGATCTCGAGGATCAGCCCTGTTTCTTCCGCCAGCGGGATGAAGCGGCCGGGCGAGACCTGGCCGAGCTCGGGGCTCCGCCAACTGGCGAGTGCTTCGACGCCGCGCACTTCGCCGGTATCGCAGCTCACCTTGGGCTGATAGAGCACCTCGATCTCGCCTTTCTCGAGCGCCCGCGACAGCGCGGTCTTGATGCGCAGGCGATCGAAATCGAAGACTCCGGTCGCCGGCGAATAGAACTCGACCCGGTTTCGTCCGCGCTGCTTGGCGCTGTTCAGGGCGAGCTCCGCATTGCGCAGCAGCGTCGAGGCGTCCTCGCCGTCCCATGGATACAGGCTCACGCCCAGGCTCGCGGTGACGAAGAGGTCCTGGCCGCTCATGTCGTAGCGATCGGAGACCCGGCGCAGAAGGTCGGCGGCCGTGGCGCGGACCTTTTCCTGCTTGCGCTCACCCACCAGAAGACAGGCGAACGAATCTTCGCCGTAGCGCGACAACGCCACGAGCTGCGGCTCGGACCCCTCGAGACGGGCGGTGATGCCGCGCAGCAGGAAATCGCCCGCCGCCGTGCCTAGCGTCTCGTTCACCTGGCGGAAGGAATCGAGGTCGAGCAGGAGCACGGCGAAGACGTCGTTGCGCGACGAGCTCGCCACTTCGTTCTGCAGCCGGTCGAGAAACGCACGGCGCGCCGGCAACCCGGTGAGCTCGTCGGCGCGGCGTACTCCAGCCAATGCCTTGCGATCGGTGGCCGTGCGGGCGATGAGATCCGCCAGCTCGACGAACAGCCCGAGCATCTCGTCCCCGCCGGGAATCTGCGCCGACAGCCCGGCGAATACGAACGCCGCGCCGAGCCCTTGGGACAACGCACTCGCCCGGACCACTCGCAGGCCATCGCGCGTCGAAGACTCGAAAGCCTCGAGTCCGGTGGCGTGCCCGGACAGGAGCGAAGTGAGAGCGGCGGCCCGCACCGAGGCGCCGAACCCTGCGAGGGCGGCGTGGAGTTGCGGCGGGAATCCCGCCGCAACCACCGGCACGAAGTGGGCGTCGCTGTCGCCAGGGATCAGCACGGCACACCGCAGCCCGTGCCGATAGCGCTCGACCGCGTCACACAACCGGGTCAGGGTGCCCTCGATCGGCAGTCCGTCACCGAGCTCGCGCACGACTCCGGCCAGCGCGGCACGTACCGCGGCATCGCCCGGCCGGTGCCGACCCGGGGCCTCTCGACGGGCCCGCGCGAAGCGGACTCGACGCCTGAGCGAATTGCGGTTGAAGCGCACGAAGTGGACTCTCGAGGCAGAGTTTAGCGACAAACCGGAGGCGAACGGTACTGGCCGATTTCGGCCCCGCGCTGGGTTTCAGACTGCGCTTGGGGCCGGCTCCAGCAGCGTATTGATCTTCGCCATCAGATCGGCGCCCTCGAAAGGCTTGGCGAGAAACGCCGAGCTCGGCGGCAGATCGCCGCGGAGCATCTCCTCCTGGGTGTAGCCCGAGATGTAGAGCACGGGCAATCCAGGGCGG
>JBDTNL010000138.1:0-5034 GCA_039933785.1 Acidobacteriota bacterium | reverse complement strand
ATGTGCCTCGGGCGCGGCGGTTCGGACTACTCCGCCGCCTTGCTGGCGCAAGCGCTCGATGCGCGATTCCTCGAGATCTGGACCGACGTCGACGGCATCTTCACCACCGATCCGCGCATCGCCCCTGCCGCGCGCTCGCTCGAGCGCATCAGCTTCGAGGAGGCGCTCGAGCTGGCGCACTTCGGCGCCAAAGTTCTCCATCCGCGCACGGTGGCGCCGGCCCGCGCGGCCGGCATTCCGATCCGCATTTGCAACAGCTTCAACCCCGCGCATCCAGGCACTCGGGTCGAGACGCGCGTCCAAGCGCCGGTCGCGGCTGGCCAACCGGTCGCCTGCGGCATCACTTACCTGCGCGATGTCGCTCTGGTCAGCGTGTTCGGTCCCGGCATGGAAGGCGTGCCCGGCGTCGCGGCACGCATCTTCGCCGGCATGGCTCGGCACGACATCTCGGTGATTCTGATCACCCAGGGCTCGAGCGAGACCGCGCTCTCGTTCTGTGTGAAGGAGTCCGAAGCCGAGGAGGCGGCGACGATCCTGCGCGCCGCCTTCGCCGCCGAGATCGCCATTGGGCATGTGGACGAGATCGCGCTGCGGCGCGGCCTTGCGGTGGTCAGCCTGGTGGGCGACGGCATGCGCGACCACGTCGGAGTCTCGGGTCGATTCTTCGGCGCCCTGGGTGAGGCGGGCGTCAACGTCGCCGCCATCGCGCAAGGGGCGAGCGAGCGTTCGATCTGCGCCGTGGTCGCTCTGCCCGACGGCGAACGCGCGGTGCGTGCCGTGCACCGGCGATTCTTCGAGCACACACGGCGGCTCGATGTGCTGCTCGCAGGTCCAGGCCTGGTGGGGCGCGAGCTCCTGAGGATCCTCGCCCGCGACCGAGAAGTACTCCTGCAACACGGCATCGAGCTCCGTCTCATCGCGGTCGCGAATTCCCGGCGGCTGACGGTCGAAGCGCGGGGGATCCCACCCGACGCGGCGCTCTCGCGATTGGACGACGCGCAGACTCCGAGCTCCGCGGAAGCGTTGATCGCCGTGGCCCACCAGCGCCGCGGCGGCCCCGCGGTCCTGGTCGATTGCACCAGCGCGCCCGAGCTCGCGGCGATCTATCCAGAGCTCCTCGGAGCCGGCGTTCACGTCGTCGCGGCGAGCAAGCACGGCGTCTCCGGCGCGCTCGATCTCTACCGCCGTCTGCAACGAGAAACCGCACTTGGCCACGGTCGCTACGCCTACTCGGCCAATGTGGGCGGGGGATTGCCGATCATCCCGACGCTTCGCCGTCTGCAGGCCGGGGGCGACCGGATCGAGCGCTTTTCCGGCATCGCGTCGGGCTCGCTCTCATTCCTGTTCGGCCTACTCGAGGATGGCGCTCGCTTCAGTGAGGCGATTCATGAAGCCCGGCGACGTGGGTTCACCGAACCCGATCCTCGCGACGATCTCTCCGGCCTCGACGTGGCGCGCAAGGTGCTCATCCTGGCTCGCGAGTGCGGGCTCGCGCTCGAGATCGAGCAGGTCGCGGTCGAGGGCGTCTTGCCCGCCGGCTTCGACGCCTCGGGATCGGTCGACGAGTTCCTCGCTCGCCTGCCCGAGCTCGACGGCTGGTTTGCCGAGCGGGTTGCAAGCGCCCGCGCCAACCGCGAAGCCCTGCGATTCGTCGGCGAGTTCGAAGTGAGCGGCGAGGTCGGCACGGCGAGTGCGGGGCTGCGCTCCATTCCCTGGGACCACCCGCTCCACGGTGTGCGTGGCGGTGAGAACGCCTTCTCGTTTTGGAGCACCAACTACCGCGAGCGGCCGCTGGTGATCTCCGGCTTCGGTGCGGGAGCCGCGGTCACCGCAGCCGCGGTGCTTTCCGATGTGATCGACATGCTCGATGGCATCGCGTGCGGCGAGGCCACGGCGTGAGGGAGGGGGAGATTGGAGAGCTCGAGGCGGTCACCGCCTTCGCACCGGCCGGTATCGGCAACCTGGCGGCCGGATTCGACGTGCTGGGCGCTGCGATCGCGCCGCTCGATGGTCGCTTGTGGGGCGACCTCGTCGAGGTACGTCCCGCCAAGAGCGACTCCTTGCAGTGCGTCGGACCCTTCGCGCACCGGCTGCCCGCCAACCCGAAAGACAACCTCGTCTGGCGCGCCCGCTCGGCCTTCGAACGCCAGATCGGTGGGCCCCTGCCGCCACTCGCCTTCGTGTTGCACAAGAATCTGCCGGTCGCGAGCGGCCTCGGGTCGAGCGCCTCGTCGGCAGCCGCGACGACCGTCGCACTCAATGAGGCCTGCGGCCGTCCCCTCGGCGAGGAGTCGCTTCTGCTGGTCGCGGGGGAGGCCGAGAGCAGCGCCTCGGGAGCGATGCATCTCGACAACGTGGCGCCCGCCCTGCTCGGCGGCCTGCGCCTAGTCGACCCCGCCAACCGGGCCCGCGAACTGCCGTTTCCCGAGGAGCTGGTCTTCGTACTGTGGGTGCCGGAGCTCTCGCTCGAGACCCGCGTCGCGAGAAGCGTGCTGCCGCGCGACGTTTCGGTGCCGCTCGCCATCGCGCACGCGCAGAATCTCGGCAGCTTGATCCACGCGCTCCACACGCACGATCTCGAGCTGCTCGCGAAGGCGCTCCGCGATCCGTTGGCCGAGCCCTTCCGGGCGGCGTTGGTGCCGGGCTTCCGCGCCGTCCAAACGGCGGTGCTGGCGGCGGGCGCCTTGGGCTGCAGCTTGTCCGGTGCCGGCCCGGCGATCTTCGCCGTGACGCGCCGGGAGGCGGCCGTGCGCATCGCGGGCATCGGCGAGGCTGCCTGGCGAGCTAACGGGGTCGCGGTCGAAGCGCGGGTCTGTCATCTCGACAAGCTCGGCGCGCGCCGGGTGAATGGAGGAGCCTGAGCCATGGACTTCCTCAGTACGCAGAGTCCCCGGCTGCGCGTTTCCTTTGCCACCGCCGTGCAGGACAACGTGCCCGGTGACGGCGGCCTGTTCATGCCGGCGTTCCTCGAACCCTTCGACGATCTCGAGGCGTTGCTCGAGCTCGAGTGGCACCCGCGTTCGGTCGAGATCCTGACGCGACTTCTCGAACCCGAGCTTGATCGCGCCGAAGTCGAGACCTTGGTCTCCTCCGCGTTCGACTTTTCGGTGCCTCTCGAGCCCGTCGATGGCGAGGTCGCGGCGCTCGAGCTCTTCCACGGGCCAACTCTCTCCTTCAAGGACTTCGGCGTGCGGTTTCTGGCGCGCGTGCTCGCCCTGCTGCGAGCTCGCGCGGGCGAGACGCGCGAGCGCACCGTACTCACGGCGACTAGCGGTGACACCGGCGCCGCGGTGGCGCGGGCCTTCTGGCGGCAGCCGGGCTTCAGCGCGGTTGTGCTCTATCCAAAGGGCCGAGTCTCGGCACTGCAAGAACGTCAGTTCGCGACCCTGGGCGACAACGTGCGGGCGTTCGCGATCGAGGGCTCGTTCGACGACTGTCAAGCACTGGTGAACCAGTGCTTTGCGGACGAGGCGCTCGCCAGCGAGCTCGGTCTGCTTTCGGCGAACTCGATCAACGTCGCCCGCCTGGTCGCCCAGATCCTGTACTACTTCGAGGCCGCGGCGCGGAAATCGCGGGCAGGCAGCCTGGTCGTCTCGGTACCGTGTGGAAACTTTGGCAACCTTTGCGCCGGGCTGCTCGCGCAAAGGCTTGGCGCTCCCATCGGCGCGCTGGTCGTCGCGACCAACGACAACCGCGCCGTGCCCGACTACCTGACGGATGGCCGGTACGTGCCGCGGCCGAGTGTCGCGACGCTCAGCAATGCCATGGACGTCGGAGCGCCGAACAACTGGCAGCGGGTCACCTATCTTTTCGGCGGCGACTGGCAGGCGCTCCGGGCGGGCTTGCGCTGGGGCGTCGCCGACCAGGCGCAGACACGCGCCGCGATTGCCGACCTGACCCGCCTTGGCTACTCGGCCGACCCGCACGGTGCGGTCGCGTACTCGGTGCTGCGTGAGACGCTGCGCCACGGAGAGCAGGGCGTGTTTCTCGCCACCGCGCATCCGGCCAAGTTCGACGCCACGTTCGATCCCGCACAACCGCTGCCTCCGGCACTCGCCGAGGTGGCCTCTCGGCCGGTACTCGCGGAAACGCTCCCGGTCGATTTGGCGCAGCTCACGAAGAAGATCCGCGAAAGGACAGCCTCCGCCTCATGAGCCATCGAATCCCCGTCACCGTGCTGGGCGCCACCGGCGTCGTGGGTCAACGCTTCGTGCGTCGCCTCGCCGATCATCCTTGGTTCAGCATTCAACACCTCGCCGCGAGCGAGAAGAGCTCGGGCAAGCGCTACTCGGAGGCCTGCGAGTGGCGCCTCTCCGGTCTGCCCTATGCGGGGTTTGGCGACCAAATGCTGGTTCCCGCTGAAATCGGGCGGGCCTACTCGCCGGTTGTCTTCAGCGCCCTCGATGCCGACCCCGCCCGCACGCTCGAGCCGAGATTCGCCGAGCGCGGCGCGTGGGTGTTCTCGAACGCGTCGGCGTTCCGCATGGAGGCGGACGTGCCCCTCCTCGTGCCCGAAGTGAACGCGGAGCACATCGCCCTGATCGAGACCCAGCGCGAGACGCGCGGCTGGAGCGGCGCGATCGTCTGCAATCCCAACTGCACCGCGACCGTGTTGGTCATGGCACTCGCTCCGCTGCACGCGGCTTTCGGAGTCGAGGCGGTGCTGATGACGTCCATGCAAGCGGTGAGTGGCGCTGGGTATCCCGGCGTGCCGAGCCTCGACATTCTCGGCAACGTCGTGCCGTACATCCGCAATGAAGAGGAGAAGCTCGCCGAAGAGACGCGGAAGATGCTCGGAACCCTCTCCGAGGGCCGGATCGTCGACGCCGGTGCCGCGGTGTCCGCATCGTGCAACCGCGTGGCGGTCATCGACGGCCACACCGAGTCGATCAGCGTGCGCCTGCGCGACAATCCATCGATCGAGACGGTGCGGGCTGCGTTCGCGGGATGGAGCGCTGCGCCCCAGCGCCTCGGCCTGCCCAGCGCGCCCGCATCACCGATCGTCGTTCACGAACGGCCTGAGCGCCCGCAGCC
>JBDTNL010000137.1:0-5065 GCA_039933785.1 Acidobacteriota bacterium | reverse complement strand
GCTGCTCGTCACCTGGCACGAGGTCTGGGGATCGTACTGGCGTAGCTTCTCGGGACGCCTGACTTGGCGGGCGTTCGCCGGACTCGAATGGCTCGGGGCACAGCTCGGCGATGAAGTGAACGCGGTGAGCGCACTGACGGCTGAGCGACTCCAGGCGTACCGGCGCGGCGGTCCGGTGGCGATCATCCCCAACGGCCTGCCGTTCGACCTCGTAGTCGACGGCGCCGCGCGCTCTCCGCGGTCCGCGCAGGGGTCACCTCCCGCGGCGCCTCTGGTCTGCGCTGGGCGCCTGCAAGTCGACAAGCGAGTCGACCTACTCCTCCATGCGGTGGCAGAGCTCGCCCCTCGAATGGATGGACCCTTGCTGACAGTGATCGGCGACGGTCCCCAGCGCGCCGCGCTCGAGGCCCTCGCGGAACGGCTGGGGATTTTTGCCCGCGTGCGATTTCTCGGCCGACTGCCGCAGGCCGTTGACGTATGGGCGGCGCTCGGAGAGGCGCAGATCGCGGTTCAGCCGTCGGCGCGCGAGGGCTTCGGCATTTTCCCACTCGAAGCCATGGCCGCCGGACTTCCCGTGGTCTACACGCGCGCCGCCGACAGCGCGGTGAGCGAATTAGTGCGCGATGGCGTCGAGGGACTCGCGGCCGAGGGCAACGCCGAGTCTCTCGCCGCGGCGCTTGGCGCCCTGCTCACCGACCCGGATCGGCGCCGCCGCTTGGCCGAGAATGCCCGGACGCGGGCGCGGACCTACGACTGGAGTGTGGTGGGCGCGCAATTCGAGGCGCTGATCGACCGCATGGCGCGAGGCGCCGGCGGCAGCTGACGCCGCGGCGCGTTCAGCGAGCGCCGAGCTCGAAAACGCGGAACTCTCCATCGTCATAGACGCAGCGCAGCGCTCCGCTGCCGATCGCGCCCGGCGGCAGCGGCGGCGCGTCGCGGCGCAGCACCAAGTGATCCGCTCCCAGCGAGCGCAAGCGCTCCGAGAGCGCTGCGGCATCGGTAAACGCCGGCAGGATGCGGTCGTAGCGCGCCGGACCGGTCCAGTCACCTAGCCAGACGCCGCGCGCGTGATACGCCACAGGCTCCATCTCCAGGCCGTACGCGGTGTAGCTCGCACCCAAGGCGCGGTTCAGGAACTCCACGGCGCGGTACCCGGGAACCTGTCGCTCGAGGAACGCTTCACGCGCTGCCCGATCCAGAGGAAGCGGTCCGCGCCGAGCACACAACCAGCCTGCGTACGCGACAGCGGGAAGCAGCAGCGCCGTGCAGATCGCCGCCAGCGCGCGGCGGCTGAGCGCGCGGGGTCCCGCGAGCGCGAACAGAATCGACACCCCGGCGAGCGCGGTCACCGGCAGGATCGCCAGGAGGTAGCGCGCATTGGGGGGGACGACGAGAAGGTATGCGGCGCCCATCGCGAGCACACGGCGCCAGGCCCGCACGCGCCATGCGCCGACGAGCAAGATGCCGAGGCCGATGAGCCACCACGGCGAGAGAGGCGGCATCTCCCCGACGCTCGCACGCGCGAAGACGCTTCGCCATGGCAGCGCCAAGGCGTCGATCACGCGATGCGAGTTGGCCGGCGCGGGCACCGCCTCGTACGCCCAGTCGGACATACCGAAGAGCTGCGGGTAGAAAGGAAAGAGTGGGTTGCCCGTCCACCAGACGATCCGCAGGTACGCTGGCAATGACGTGGCGGCCGCGGCGGCCGCGAGCTCCCAGGCATCGCCCAGGCGCCGCCGTGCCGTCCCGCGAGCGAGCAGCAGCGCCTCGAGCGCGAGCCACGCCATGAAGAAGAGCGCCAAGTACTTCACCGACGCCGCGCTGCCCAGGCATGCTCCGGCGACCAGTCGCCAGCGGCGCGAGTCTTCGTCGATCGCCTTGCGCCAGGCGGCCAGGGCCGCGGTGACCCAGAGCGCCAGCAGCGGGTCGACGTACGCCACGCCGGCGAGGTACACCACCATCGGAGTTCCAAGGTGCAGGGCCGCCGCCACGGCTCCGGCTCCCGAAGGCGCATCCCGCCGCGGCCACACCGCAAGCAAGCCGGCGGTCGCAAGCGTCGCGAGCCAGCTGATCCAGTGCGTCGAGATATCGTCCGCGAGCACGAGCACTCCCGCGTCGAGAAGCTCGCCGAGCGGCGGGAACACGGGCACCCGCAAGTGCGCGATGAACGGCATCGAGCCGCTTTCGGCGAAGGCGCGCGCGAACACCAGGTGATAGAGCGTCTCGTCCCAGGCGTGCGGCGGATAGAGCGCCGAGAGCGCGAACGGCGCCGCGAGGGCGAGCCCGATGCCGCACCCAAGCCACGACCTGCGCCCGCCGTTCGCTACTGCGGTCGACGCCTCACCGGCGAGGGCCCAAAGCTCCCGCCCTCCAAAAAGCCCGGCGACCAGCAGCGCCACAACGATCCACCCGGTCCGCAGCAGGCCGAGGGCGCCGAGCAGGAACAAGGCCTGGGCAAAGAGCAGCAGGCCCAGGGTTACCCCCCAGGTCGCTCGCTCGAGGAGCCCGGCGCATCCCAGCCGGCGGGTGATCGGCAGTCCGACCGCGAGAGCCACCGCGGCGATCCCGAGCAGGGAGAGAACGTGCTGGAGGAGGAAGAGCATGGTCAGCGCCAGAACTGGGAATGGAACCCGAATAGGAGTCCGTCCGAGAGGCCGACCCAGAGCAGGACTCGAGCGGGATCCTGCCAGACGGCCTCGTGAGGAGCTTTAAGGGAGGATTCGAGGGGCATCGGCCGAAATCTCGGAAACTACGACATTTAGTAGCGAGGTCGCCGCCCTACCCCTACAGCTTGTAGTCGGCGCAAATCCTTTGCTATCGTTCCGTGATCCTATGCTGAAACTTCATCGCCTCGACCTGTCCGGCTTCAAGACCTTCGTCGACCCCGTCGGAATCGACTTCGCCGGTGGCGTCACCGCCATCGTCGGACCCAACGGCTGCGGCAAATCGAACCTCTCCGACGCGGTCACCTGGGCGCTCGGCGAGCAGAGCGCCAAGAGCCTGCGCGGCGAGTCGATGGAGGACGTGATCTTCAACGGCACCGAGACGCGCAAGGCGCTCGGCATGGGCGAAGTTTCTCTCACGCTGCAGGCCGATCCGGGAAGCCCCGGCACGGATGAAAACGGCCGCCTCGTGCTCACGCGGCGGGTCTTTCGCAGCGGCGAGAGCCAGTACCGCTTGAACGGCAAGACGGTGCGTCTGAAGGATTTCAAAGATCTTCTGATGGACACCGGTCTCGGCATCCGCGCCTACTCGGTGATCGAGCAGGGCAAGATTGGAATGATCCTCTCCGGCAAGCCGCAGGAGCGCCGCAAGCTGCTCGAAGAAGCGGCCGGCATCACCCGCTACAAGGCGCGCAAGCGGATCGCCGAAGTGAAACTCGAAGAGGCCGCGGCGAACTTGCTGCGTCTCGACGACATCGTCGCCGAGGTCGAGCGCAACCTGCGCTCCCTCAAGCGCCAGGCTGGTGCGGCGAAGCGCCTGATCGAGAAGCAGGAGGAATATCGAAGCCTGCTGCGCGCCGTGCTGGGCGGACGTTGGAGCGTGCTCCACGGCCGCCTCGAGGAGCTTCGCCATGGGTTGGAATCGGTCACCGGCCGCGATGCCGAACAGGCCGCGGCGCTCCACCGAGAGGAAGCCGAGCTCGCCGCCGGACGCGAAGCCGTCGATCGTCTCGCGCAGGAGCTTGCCGAGCGCCACCAGCGCCACTCCGAGCTCGCCGCGTTGATCGAAGGCCGTCAGGAATACGTCAAGGCCTCGCGCCGCACGCATCAGGAAATCAGCGAGCGCCTGAGCGCCGGCCTGGCGCTCGAGGATCGCCGCTCGGTCGGCCTCGAAGAACAGACGCGAACACTCGGCGAGCTCGACGCCCGTCGCGGCACGTTGGTCGAAGAGCACGACGCCTCGGCGGCCGAAGTCGCGCAAGACGAGCGCCAGATCCAGGCTGCCGAAATCGCGACCCGCAACGCCGAGTCCAAGCAGGAGGGCCTCCGCGCCCAGGTCGCGATCGCACAGGGCGAGATCGCCCGCCTGCGCAGCCAGCACCATCGCGAGCAGCTCGAGTCGCAAAAGGGCTCGGTGCAGCATCAGCAGCTCGGCGATCAGCTCAGCCTGTTCTCGGATCAGATCGAGGAGTCCTCGAGCCTGGTCGAGTCGACCCGCGTGCGCGCGTCGGATCTCGAAGCCGAGGTGGTCGGCAAAGAGAGCGACTTCTCCATCGCCTCCGGCCAGCTCGAAGAAATCAAGACCATCGAGACCGAACTGGTGACGAGCGAGCGGACGCTCCACGGCGAAGCCACCTCGATCCGCCAGCGCGGCGCCTTGCTCGAAGAGCTGTCGGCCGCGTACGAAGAGCGCCGCCACGCCCTGCGCGAAGGCCTCGCCGCCGCTGGGGTAACCGCGCCGCACTTCCTCGGCGATGGACTCGCCGCGCTCCCGGGCTGGGAGAAGAGCCTCGACCTTTACCTCGGTGAACTGGCCGACGCAGTGGTCTTGCCCCGCGACGGCAACGGCCTCACCTTCGCCGAGGCCCTGGTCCAGACGCGCACCGCGGGCAAGCTTCTCCGCCCGGTCGACGTCGAGCTGCCCAAGGTCGACGACGCCGCCATCGTCACCTCGCTCGGCGCGGCCCTTGGTCTCACGGACTCCATGGCCGCCGCGCTGCCTCCCGCCTATCTCGTCGAGAGCGCCCAGGACGCCGAGCGCCTCGCCCGCCGTCATCCTGGCATCGCGTTCCTTTCGCGCGAGCGCCTGTGGGCGCAGGGCGGACTCCTCCACATTCAAGGCGAGCAAGCGCAGCCCGGCCTGCTCGCCCGCCAGCGCGAAGCGCGCGAGATCGCCGAACGCCTGCCCGCGCTCGAGCAGCGCCTGCTCGAAGTGCGCGGTACGATCGAAGAGAAGGCGGCCGAACGCAAGCACCTCGAGATTCGCCTCGCCCAGCTGCGCACCGACCTCGGCAGCGCTCGTCAGGAGCTCGCCGTCGCCAAGGCTCGCCACGAGGACGCCGCCAAACGCCACCACCGTCTGTCAGTCGAGCGCGAAACCGTGCAGACCGAACGCGCCGAGG
>JBDTNL010000136.1:0-5224 GCA_039933785.1 Acidobacteriota bacterium | reverse complement strand
GAAAACAGATCGCACACCGAGTCCTCGATCTGCGAGCGCAGCGTGGCCTGAATGACTTCGGGGCTCAATAGCCCGAGATTGCGCAACGCGACACCGAGGCGCGTCTCTTGGAGCTTGCAGTACCGCAACGCCTTCACCAGGCTGCTCTCGTCGAGATGCCCGTTGAGCAGCAGGTGCTGCCCGTAGTACTCCGCCGGATCGTCCGACAGACAGCCCACCACCTCACCGTGTTGCAGGTAGATGCGCTTCTCCCGTCGGCTGCGGCGGACCACCAAGGCCCCCGTACGGCGCTCGTGACTGACCCATTGAAGGATGTCGCCGATCGGGAAGGATGCGAGACGCCCAGAAAGTTCCATCGAGACCCCGATCTTAAGCTGCGCCGCCCGCAGACCCAACCCCCGCAAGAGTCCAAAAGAGACCCAGCACCTTCCCTTCGGTCTTGGCTTCGGTCTGGGCTCCCGGAGCGTTAATCCCCGCAGCGCAGGGAGCCCAGACCGAAGCCAAGACCGAACGGACGCCGAAGAAGCGACCCATCGACCCGCTGCTATGCTTCGCCGCCATGCGACGCCTCGCACTTCGTTCAGTCCTGCTCTCGCTTTCCCTGTTCTCGCCCACGCTCCTCCTCGGCACCGAGCTCGCGCCCTGCAAGCCTTGCGGTGGCCTGCGCGGCGCCGATCCGACGGCGATCGCAGCGAGTTTTTCGACCGGTTGGCGGCCCGATTCCGAGGCGCACTTCTTCATCGCCTGGTCGGTCGATCTCTCCTCCTCGATGGAAGGCGTCGGAAACCAGGCAGCCAACGCGGCGGCCGTGCGAGCGGCCGGTGGCACGCCCTGGATGACCTTGGTGTTCCACTCGGCGCCGCCGCTCCGCGAGCAAGCCGAGTGGCTGAATCGCGAGTTGCAGCTCGCGGTCACCGCGGTGCGGGACCTCGGCGCCGGAGCGATCGTTCAGGTCGATTGGTCGCCTCCCGAGGGCGTCAGAGCACCCGCGGAATACGCGTTCCTGCTCAAGCGGGCTGCGGTGGCCGTGGGCGGCGCTGCACCCGGGGCCCGTATCGCGACCGCCGCGTTTTCCGGCGACGCCGAAGAGTTGAACAAGCTCTATGCGGAAGATGTCGCCGCCTACATCGACGCGGTCGCCCTCAAACCACAGGCCCAGCCCAGCTTGGCGCAGGCGCTCGCGACACTCACCGACCTCGACCCCGGGAAGCCGGTGGTCATCGACGGCGAGGCGTATCCGACCCCCGCAGACCAAGCCCTGGAGATCGCCGGAGCTCAAGCCGCCGCCGGCGTCGCGGCGACGTTATTCACCGGCGACGCGACCTCGGATGTCGGCCCGCTGAAGGCCCTCGCGGGAGAGTTTCACGGCGACCTCTCCTACGACTCGACCTCGAGCCCCGAGGGAAGCTGGGCCTTCGTCCGCGGTAAAGACCTCGCGCTGCGCGTCGTCGCGCACGCGGGCGCCCTGCGCTTCCCCGATCCCACGTTGACCCGCGTCGAACGCGTCGACTTCGCCTCCGGCAAGATCGTCCCCCTCGGCGGTCGCCGCGTCGGACAGACGGTGGAAGTCAACGCTGCGACTCCCGGAGTCGCGTTCAATATCCTGCGACTCGAGCGCACGGCTCCCGAGGGCGCTGACCAAGTGAAGGAGGCGGTCACCGTCGCCGATACTTCCGGCCCGTCGGTCGAAGAAATCCTTCGCCGTCTTCAGGAATTCGAAGACGGCCAGGCGCGTCGTCTCGACCACTACCAAGCACTCAACTCGACCAGCCTGCGCTTCCGGGTGGGCGAGGGCTTGCAGAGCATCGAGGCCACGTTTCAAGGTCCGTACTTCTTCCACCAGGGCGAGAATGCCGACTGGGTGTGGAAGACCTTCTTCGTCAATGGCGTACGCTGGCGGGGCAAGAGCATCCCCGAGCTGCCGCTGATCCAACCCGAGCGCGCCGCGTCCATGCCGCTCGAAGTGCACTTCACCAAGGAGTACCGCTACAGCTTGCGCGGCAGCGAGACCGTCGGCGACCGCGATTGCTGGGTGGTGGACTTCGCGCCCGGACCCGAAGCGAAGCCTGGAGCGAGCCTCTACCGCGGGTCGGTATGGGTCGACAAGAAGATCTTCTCCCGCGTGCGCACCAAGGCGCTCCAGCTCGGTCTGACCGGCGACGTGCTCTCGAACGAAGAGACCATGACGTACTCGCCGATCGACGCCAACGGGCAGTCCGTCGCGTGGTCGAGCGACAGTTTCGTGCTTCCACTGACCATGGTCGCGCAGCAGATCCTCTCGATCCTGAACGCCACCACCTTGGTCGAGCGTGAGACCCACATCGACCAGGTCCAGATCAACGACCAGGGTTACGACTCGGCCAAGAAGGACGCCTTCGCGTCCGACGCCACCATCGTGCGCGACACCGCCAAGGGCCTGCGCTACATGAAGAAGACGGGCGCGGGTGAACGCGTGGAGCAGAATGGCTTCGCCAAGAGCAAGCTGTTCGCGATCGGCGGCGTCTTTTACGAGAAGTCGCTCGACTATCCCCTGCCCCTCGCCGGGATCAACTACTTCTCGCTCGACTTGAAGAAGACCGGGCAGCAGTTCAACGTCTTCTTCGCCGGGGCTCTGGCGACGGTCAGCCTCGCGCAGCCGCGGCTTTTCGGCTCGCGCCTTGACCTTGGAGGTTCGCTGTTCGCCATCGCCATCCCGCTCGAGGACAAGCAATACAGAAACGGCGGCGAGTCAGCGGGCGAGACGTTCAAGATCCTACCGTCGAACGTCGGAGTCAACATCGGGCATCCGCTCGGCAACTACGCCAAACTCGGTCTCTCGTACGACCTGCTTCACGTGCACTACCAACGCGAGAAAACGACGGCGCCCGACTTCGTGCTTCCGGTCGATCACTTCACGCACTCCCTCTCGGGCACCGCGAAGTTCGCGCGCAGCGGCTATCAGGTCGCCACCGCCATCGGCTACAACTGGCGCGGCAAGTGGGACCCTTGGGGCTTGCCCGCTAACCCCGACTACAGCACCCAGACCCGCGATTACTGGCGGTGGAACGCGGCGCTGTCTAAAACCTGGTCGTTCAGCAAGTTCCGCCGCTTCGGCGCCGAGGTCGACTATGTCGGCGGCCGAGATCTCGATCGCTTCAGCAAGTACGAGTTCGGCTATTTCGGCAGCTCGCGGGTGCACGGCTATCGCAGCAACCGTGTGCGCGCCGAGGAGGCGTACCTCGCCCACCTGAGCTACGGCTTCGGTATCGGAGATCTCTTCCGCATCGACGCGGTCGCCGACGGCGCCATCGCCAACGACAAGCTGGCCGGCTTGCACGATGAGTTTCTCGCCGGCGCGGGCATCTCCGGCACCTTCATGGGACCCTGGCAGACGATCATCAACCTCGACTTCGGCGTCCCGGTCGCCGGCCCCGAGGACGGCTTCACCGTATACCTCGTCTTCTTGAAGCTGTTTCACTGAGCGATGAGCGACGACCTCGCGCCGCATCCGGCTGAGCCCGTCGCTCTTCCCATCGAGGACACGCTCGACCTGCACAGTTTTCCACCGCGGGAGGTCGCCGACCTGGTGCGCGAGTGGCTGGCCGAGGCGCACGCGCATGGCCACCGCGAAGTGCGCATCATCCATGGTCGCGGCATCGGCGTGCAGAGGGAGATCGTCCGGCGCCTGCTCGCCGAGCATCCCTTGGTCGAAAGCTTTCGCGACGCCGGGGCGGAAGCAGGCGGCTGGGGCGCCACCTGGGTTTGCCTGCGGTCCGCGCGATTGCAGGCCGATCAATTGCAGTAGGCTCGGCGCGGAGACTCTACCCATGAGCATGCCCCTCTCGACGCCGGTCGCGGAGCGCGAACTCGAAGTCAGGAACCCCGCCACCGGCGAGCGCGTCGGGAGTGTCCCCATTGCCTCGCCGGCGGACGTCGAAGCGGCGGTCGCACGAGCCCGCGCCGCCCAGACCCAGTGGGCGAACCAATCGGTAACCGAGCGCGCTGCACTTCTCCGCCGGTACCACGATCTCGTCCTCGATCGCTCGGACGACATCCTCGACACCATCCAGAAAGAAAGCGGCAAGGCGCGACGCGACGCGCTGCTCGACGTGCTCAGCGTCGCCGGTACGGCGCGCTACTACGCCGTTCGCGGCAAGCGCTTCCTGGCCGGTCACCGCGGCCGCGCCGCCGCCTTCGGCATCACCTCGGCGCGGGTCGTCTACAAGCCGTTCGGTGTGGTCGGGATCATCAGCCCGTGGAACTTCCCGTTCCTCCTCGCCATCGGCGATGCGCTGCCGGCTCTGCTCGCCGGCAATGCCGTCGTCCTCAAGCCCTCGGAACTGACGCCGCTCTCGGCCGAGCTCGGCCGCCGTCTGCTCCTTGAATGCGGTCTCGATGCGGATTTGTTCCAGGTCGTGCAGGGTCGCGGCGAGGTGGGCTCCGAGCTCATCCGTCACGTCGACTACATCGGCTTCACCGGCGGGACCGCCACCGGACGCAAGGTCGCGCTCGCCGCGAGCGAGCGGTTGATTCCCTTCTCGCTCGAGCTCGGCGGCAAGAACCCGATGATCGTGCTCGACGGCGCGCCGGTCGAGAAGGCGGCGATGGGCCTGATCGCCGGTGGCTACAACAACACCGGCCAGACTTGCATCGCGATCGAACGCGTCTACGTCCAGGACTCGGTCTACGAACCGTTCGTGAAGGCCGCCGCGGCGCGGATCAAGGGGCTCAAGCTCGGCTACTCGTCGGGATTCGACCTCGACATGGGCAGCCTGATTAGCGAGGCGCACGCCGCCAAGGTCAGCGGGCACATCGATGACGCGGTCGCCAAGGGCGCCGAAGTCCTCGCCGGCGGTCATCGGCGCAGCGATCTCGGTCCAGCGTTCGTCGAACCGACGCTGCTCGCCGGCGTGACGCCGAGCATGAAGATGTTCAAGGACGAAACCTTCGGCCCCGTGGTCGCGGTCTACCGCGTGCGCGACGCGGACGAAGCGGTGCGCCTCGCGAACGACTCCGACTACGGCCTCAACGCTTCGGTGTGGGGCGGCGACGGCCGCGTCGTGAGAGAGGTTTCGCGACGGCTGGAGACCGGCTCGACGGGCATCAACTCGACGCTCGTGATCTACCACAGCTTCGACGTTCCGATGGGTGGCGTGAAGGCGAGCGGGCTCGGCCGGCGCCACGGCCGACACGGCATCCTGCGCTACACCCAGGAGCAGAGCATCGTGCGCAGCACCACGGTCGG
>JBDTNL010000135.1:0-5474 GCA_039933785.1 Acidobacteriota bacterium | reverse complement strand
CAACGGCACGAACACCGCTCCGACCCGGCCCTTCCCCGCCCAGATCGACGACCAAGGTCAGTCCTCACCGCGACGATTGCGCGTCTTGATGGTCGATGATTCGACGGAGGACGCGGCCCTTATCGTTCACGCGTTGAACCTCGGCGGCTATGAAGTGGTCAATCTGGTGGTCGACACTGCGGCCGGCATGCGCTCGGCGTTGCTCGGTGCGGACTGGGATGTCATCACTTCGGATCACGCGATGCCGCAGTTCAGCGCCCCAGCAGCCCTGATCTTGGCGACTGAGCTGCGCCCTCGGATTCCGTTCATGATCGTCTCCGGCGAGATCGACATCAACCTGGCCGTGTCACTCATGAAGAGCGGAGCCCACGACTACATTCAGAAGCACGAGCTGTCGCGTCTGGCTCCTGCGGTGGCTCGCGAGCTGCGCGAGATCGAGGGCCGCATAGACCCTCAGTTTGCGGACGCCGCGACGCTGGCTCAGTCGGAATCTCGCTACCAGAGGCTCTTCGCAACGGCCCGGGACGGGATACTCATTCTCGATGCCGAGAGTGGCCGGATCATCGATGTAAACCCCTATCTGATCGAGATGCTGGGCTATACCAAAGAAGACTTCTTGGAGAAGGAACTGTGGGAGCTCGGAGCGATTCACGACAAAGAGGCCTCCAAGCGCGCCTTCATCGAGCTGCAAAAGACTGGATTTGTTCGCTACGAGGACCAGCCTCTCGAAACACGCGATCGCCAGTTGATCCCCGTCGAGTTCGTCAGCAATGTGTATTTCGTCAATCAGGCGAAAGTCGCCCAGTGCAACATCCGCAATATCGCCGAGCGCAAGCAAGCCGAGGAGGAATCGCGCGAACGCTCGGATGAGCTCGCGCGGCGCGTGCAGGAGCGCACGGCCGAACTCGAGGCTGCGAATCGCGAGCTCGAAACCTTCAACTCCGCCGTGTCGCACGACCTACGGGCGCCCTTGCGTCGCATCATGGGGTTCACGGACGTCCTGCTCGAAGGCGCCATCGCGAGCGCAGATGATTCGAGCGCGCAGGCCATCGCGAGCATTCGCGGCTCCGTGGAGCGGATGAATGCCCTTATTCGCGCGCTCTTGGAGCTGAGCCAGCTATCCAGAGCCGCGGTGAAGCGACAATGGACGGATCTGAGCGCGTTGGCCCAACTGATCGGCACGGAGCTTCGAATGAGCCAGCCTGCTCGTTCGGTGGAATTCACCATAGCCGAGGGTCTGGAGGTTCGGGGAGACGACGAGTTACTGCGCATCGCCCTCGGGAACCTGTTCGGCAACGCCTGGAAGTTCACCGGCCGGCAGCCGATCGCCCATATTGAGTTTGGCGCCAGCCCGCAGAGTGACGGTCAGATCGCCTATTTTGTCCGGGACGACGGAGCGGGCTTTGATTCTGCCCGATCGAGCGAGCTGTTCTGCGCGTTCCAACGCCTGCACAACGAGAGAGACTTTCCAGGGCTGGGCATCGGCTTGGCCACCGTCCACCGCATTGTCCACCTCCATGGCGGCCGGGTCTGGGCGGAAAGCGTAGAGGGCTCCGGTGCGACCTTCTTCTTTACCCTGGGAGAGAGTAAGCACCCGCCTCAACGCACCGATACCGTGAGTTGCCCCGGGTGACGAGCCCCGAGGTCACCCCTGTTCGGATCAGTGGTTTGTAGAATTGCCGCGCCCGCGACCACAAGAGTAGTTTGACTTACGCCTTATTTCCGCCTTACCATCTCCTCCCGGCGAGTCGCACTCCGCGCCGGGACGGGGTGCCGTCAATGTTGATGCCGATGTCGATGCCGGAGCCTGCAGTCTCGTCCTTCGCGCAATTCCGCAGCACGCTTCCCGCGGCGCTGATCAAACAATTGCGCTCGGGCCGGGAGTTGGTACGCGCCGACGAGGCGGTGCATCGCGAGGCGCCGCTGCCCACTTCGCTGGCGGAACTCGATCGGTTGCTGGGTGGCGGTCTCGAACGCGGTGCGTTGACCGAGTTGATCGGTGGACGTTCGAGCGGACGGTTCGGGATGGTGCTGGCGGCGCTGGCCGCGGCGACCACGGCGGGTGAAGCGACGGCGCTGATCGATCTCGGCAATGGGCTCGACCCGCAGGCGGCGCTCGATGCGGGATGTCGGCTCGAGCGTTTGCTCTGGGCCCGACCGGAACGGTTGCGCGATGCGCTGGCGGCGACCGAGATGGCGCTTCAAAGCGGCTTCGCGTTGGTGGTGCTCGATCTCGGTTGCCCACCGGTGCCGGGCGGGCGTTCGAGTGAGTCGTCGTGGGTGCGCTTGCAGCGGGCCGCAGCCGCACAAGGAGCGGCGTTGTTCGTCTCAGCGCCTTATCGCGTGAGCGGCACCGCGGCGGCGACCGTGCTGCGGGCGCGGGTGCGGCGGGTGTTGTGGAATGGCGCCGATGGCGAGCCCCGGCTGCTGGCGGCGCTGGCGGCGCACTTGGCGATCGAGAAATCGCGGGCTTCGACTCCGCTCAGCCACCAGACCACGACGCGCGAGGCGCAGCTTGCCTTGCGGGTGCCGGGGAGTTTTGCGGCGGAGATTTTGGCCGCGGTGGCTGCTCGACCGGGCTTCGACTCCGCTCAACCCTCAGGTCGTCGTGCTCGGCAAGCGTTTCCGCCGGTTCAGCGGGTTTCGAGCCCTCGCCTTAATGTAAGCAACCATCTGATACTCGCCCAGCCCTTCCCCGGGGCTATGGTTCCGAACCACAACCATCCCAGCGTAAGCAACCATCTGTGACCATCGATCGCCTGGCGTGCGTCGCCGTGCCGCTGTTTGCCTTGGCAGCGCGGTTGCGGAGCGAGCCCGAACTGCGCGGCGAAGCGGTGGCGATCCTGGCCGGCAACGGCAGCGCGGCGCGGGTCATTGCCGCGACCAAGATCGCGCGCCGGGCCGGTGTGCGCCCGGGAGTAACGCTGCTGCAAGCTCGCGCCTTGTTGCCCGGGCTGGTGGCGCGCGGCCGTGATGCCGCCTGTGAACGCGCCGCGCAAGAGGCGCTCTTCGAAACCGCCGAGACGTTTTCGCCGCGCGTGGAAGACGCCGGCGAGGGCGTCGTGCTGCTCGAGATCAACGGCTGCGAGCGGCATTTCCCGGGAGCTACTGCGGAGCACGATCTCGGCCATGCCCTGATACTCGCCGCCGGGCGCACCGACTTGCCGTGCGGAGTCGGCATCGCCTCGAGCAAGCTCGCGGCGCGGGTCGCCGCCGCGCTGCCCTCCTCACCCACCGTGGTGCCGGCGGGCGAGGAGGCGCGCTTTCTCGCGCCTCTGCCGCTCGCGCGTCTGGCACCCGAGATCGACCTCGCCGAGACCCTGGCCCGCTGGGGCATTCGCTCGGTGGGCGATCTTGCGCGTCTGCCCAAGGACGAAGTCATCAGCCGGCTCGGCGTTCTCGGCCAACGTCTGCACCAGACGGCGCGCGGCCTCGATCCGCAGCCGCTGGTGCCGCGCCTGCCACCGCCGGATTTTCGCGAGGGGCTGGAAATGGAATGGCCGCTGGTGGCGCTCGAGCCCTTCCTGTTCGCCAGCCGCGCCGCGCTCGAACGGCTGACGCAACGCTTGGAAACGCGCGCCCTGAGCTGCGCGCGGCTGGGCTTCGAGCTTCGTCTCGAACCCGACGGCCTGCACGCGCGAGCGATCGCGCTGCCCGCGCCAACCCGCGACGTGAAGGCGCTACTCACCCTGCTGCGGCTGGATCTCGAAGCGAATCCACCGGGCGGCGCGGTGGTGGGGTTCACCCTCATCGCCTATCCCGATCGCCCGCGTGAGTCGCAGCTGTCGTTGCTCGGCCCGGCCGATCTTTCTCCCGACCGCCTGGCCACCCTGCTCGCCCGGATGTTCGCCCTCCTCGGCCCCGGGCGCGTGGGCTCGCCGCAAGTGGTCGATGGCCACCTCCCGGAACGCGCTGCGCTGGTCGACTTCGATCCGCCGGCGCCGCCCCGCGTGCGCCCCGAGCCCCGGCCCGGCCGCGGGCTGCTGGCGGTGCGGGTGCTGCGGCCGGCGATCGAAATCGAAGTGATCACGGACGGCAAGGCGCCTGCTGGAACTTTGCCGGAAGAGCTCGAACCTTCGGCGTTTTCTCAGCCGGCGGCGCGTCCGCTCGCGCTCCGCGCTATCGCTGCAAACGCCGCGAGCGCGGCGACGCACGATTCGATCGCTGCAAGCGCTTCAAGCGCTCCCGCGAATGACCACGGCAAGCGCCAGGGCGCCGCCGCCCGGCCGCGCATCGAAGGCACGGTGCGCGTGGCCTCGGGCCCGTGGAATCTAGAGGAGAGTTGGTGGAGCGAACAGCCCGTGGCGCGCGACTATTGGGACGTGGAGCTCACCGAAGGCGGCGTCTATCGAATCTATCGAGATCGAACCGCGGGGTCGTGGTTTGCCGACGGCGTGTACGACTGAACGTCAACCTTCCATCCCGACGGCAAACATCCGGTCCAGGTCATACCGCGAGAACACCCGAAACGCGATCAAGGTCTCGGAGCGCACGATGCCGCGCAGCTTGAGCACGCGGCCGGTCACCAGATCGGCCAGGGCTTCGTTGTCGGCGACCCGCAGCATGACCACCAGGTCGTACTGCCCAGCCACGGAATACACCGAAGTGATGCCGTCGACCCCCACCAATTCCTGAGCGACCTCGTTGATGCGATCGCGTTCCATCGAAAGCAAGACCACCGCGCTGACCATTCGTGTCGCCCCCTTCCCAACCTCTAATCAATCGGCAAGGTATCAGATTACACTTCCCCTCATGCACGTTCCCCACTGGATCCGTTCGACCGCCGCCGCCCTCGTCGTCCTCCTGCTCAGCAGCTGTTTCTCCGTCCACACCGTCGGCACGCACCCCGCACCGGCGGCCGGCGGCACCGGCGGTATCTCGCTCCGCGTGTTCGCCGACGATGGTGCGCGCCGCGCCCAACGCGTGGGACCGCGCGGACTGTCGAGCGAGCTCTCGCGCCAGACCGGCAAGAGGGCCGACGGCAAAGCCCAATGGACGACGGTCTTCCGCTCCCTGGATCCCGCGTGGACGGTGATGAATCTGCCCCCGGGCAAGTACCGGCTGCATTTCCCTGCCCGACTCGATGAAGATGGCAACGTGCTGCGGCTCGACGAACGTGACCAGCTTCTGCAAGTGAAAGCGGGCTCGGTTTCCGACGTCACGGCGACCCTCGAGCACGTGAATCCAGCGGCTGTCGCCCTCGGTGTCGTAGCGGCGGTGGCCGCCGCGGTTCTGCTCCACGATTGGCTGCAGGATCACGACCTGCCCTTGCCGCCACTGCCTCTGCCGCCTCCCGACCTGCTGGACGCAGCGTTCTACGTGACCTTCGACGCGGGCGCCGGGTGGCAAACCGGCGGCGGTCCAGCCGCACCCGTCGCCACGTCTCATTTTCCCGAGGACGGCGCCGTAGTGGCGGCGCACCGCCTGCGGGTGACATTCGCACTCTCCGCGCCGGTGCCGGTCACGCACGTGAA
>JBDTNL010000134.1:0-5536 GCA_039933785.1 Acidobacteriota bacterium | reverse complement strand
CGAGGATCGCCTGCAACACCTGGAAGCGCACAGTCGCGCCCGGAGCGACGACGGCGTACACGACCTGCTGCTGCGCCTGGGCGATCTCGACCGCGAGGAGATTGCCGTTCGCAGCGCGTCGCCCGAAGTCGCGGAGGGTATCGACCGCCTGGTGCGCGCCCGACGCGCCCTCGCGGTGCGCCTCGCCGGCGAAGAACGGTTCATCGCCGCCGAGCACGCGGCACAGTTCCGTGAAGCCTTCGGAGTTGCCCTCCCGCCCGGTCTTCCCGAAGCGTTCCTCGCCCCGCCGGACGAGCCTCTGCTCGCCATCGTTCTGCGCTTCGCTCGCACGCATGGCCCCTTCGCCGCCCATCGAATCGCCGAGCGCTACAGGCTGGCACCGCCCGAAGTCGAGCCGCTGCTTCAGCGACTGGAAAAGATCGGGAAGCTCCTGCACGGTGCCTTTCTCCCGGGAGAGGTCGGTCTCGAGTGGTGCACACCCGATGTCCTCACCGCGATTCGCCGGCGCTCTCTCGCCCGGGTCCGCAACCAAGTCGAGCCCGTCGAACCCGTGGCCTTCGCGCGTTTCCTCGTCGCCTGGCAGGGCATCGCCCGCCCGCGGCGCGGCCTCGAGCGCCTGCTCGACGTGATCGAACAGCTCGCCGGGTGTCCGCTCCTGGCCTCCGCTCTCGACCGCGAGCTCTTGCCCGCGCGGGTGCTCGAATACCAAGCGGCCGATCTCGACGCGCTCGCCGCCGCGGGCGAAGTCGTCTGGGTAGGGTGTGAAGCCGTGGGCGAACACGACGGCCGGGTGGCGCTCTATCTCACCGACCAACTCCCGCTGCTCGTCGCGCCTGCACCTGCGACCGTGGTGACCCAGGGTCTCTCGCGCCGGGCGGAGTTGCTGCGCGCACATCTGGAGCGCTCGGGTGCTTCGTTCTTCGCGGCGCTCCACGAGGCGGCGGGAGGCGGCTATCCGCAAGAGACCGCGGACGCCTTGTGGGACTTGGTCTGGAAAGGGATGGTCACCAACGACAGCTTTCGCGCCTTGCGCGCCTACACCGGCCATGGCAGCACCCGGGCCAATCGGCGCCACGCGCGGCCGAACGAAGACCACCGCACGTTCCGTTCGCGTCGAGTGGTTCCGCCGAGCGGCGAAGGACGCTGGGCGCTGGTCGCCGAGCATCGCCCATCTTCATCCGACGTCCCGGCCGCCACGGCTCGAGCCGCCGCTCAGGCGCGAGTTCTGCTGGCGCGGTATGGCTTGGTCTCTCGTGGCGTTGCCAACGTCGAGGGTCTCGGCGGCGGATTCCGCCCGGTCTATGACGTTCTGCGGGTGATGGAAGAAGCCGGAAAGGTGCGACGGGGTTATTTCGCGGCGGGTATCGGTGGCCTGCAGTTCGCCATGCCGGCGGCGCTCGAGCTTCTGCGCGGCGTGCGTGAACGCGCCGAGGTGCCTGAGGTCGTCGTGCTTTCGGCTACAGACCCGGCGAATCCCTATGGCGGCCTGCTCCCCTGGCCCCCTCTCGCGAGCGAGGAGACCCTCTCGCCTGCCGGCCGCTTGGCACGTTCCGCAGGAGCTCAGGTCATCCTGATCGACGGCACCTTGGCGGCGTATCTGCCGCGCGGGGGCAAGAATCTCTGGGTATTCCTGCCTGACGATGAGGCCGACCGGGAACGGGTCGGAGAAGCCCTGGCTTCGAAGCTCGCCGAGCTCGGCCTGCGGGCCCGGGAGGATCGGAGCGCGTTTCTCATCGAGCAGATCTCCGGCATTCCGGCGTCAATACATCCGCTCGCAGCCATGCTGGAGGCCAAGGGCTTCGTGACCACGGCGGCGGGTCTTCAGCCGAGGGGCTTTCGCGCTCCGCGCCCGCCGCTCTCCCCTCGAGTCTGACCAGCGATGCCCGAAGGCGACACCCTTTTTCGCACTGCCCGGACGCTTCACGCGGCACTCGCCGGCGACCTGGTGACCAAGTTCGAATCCGCGTATGCGCACATCGATCAGAAGAGTGATCAGAAGAGTCAGGACCATCCGATACCGGGCCGTGTCGTAGAACGAGTCGAGGCCCGCGGCAAGCACGTTCTGATCTTCTTCTCCGGTGATCTCGTGCTGCGCAGCCACATGAAGATGAGCGGCAGCTGGCACCTGTACCGGCATGGCGAACGTTGGCAACGGCCAAAAGCACAAGCTCGGGTAGTGCTCGAAACCGAGCGGTTCGTGGTGGTCGGGTTCGCTGTCCCGGTTGCGGAGCTGATGCGATCCGATGCGCTTGCTCACCAGCGCGAGCTTCAGCGGCTCGGACCCGACCTGCTGAGCTCCGATTTCGACGAGTACGAGGCCTTGCGCCGGCTGCGCGCTCAGGGTGAGCGACCCATCGCGCAGGCGCTGCTCGACCAAGGCGTGGTCGCGGGGATCGGCAACATTTTCAAGTCAGAGACTCTCTTCGTGGCTGGCGTTCACCCGTCGGCGCCGGTCAGCGCGCTCACCGACGCCGACCTTCAGCGGATTCTCTCCACGGCGCGGCGGCTGATGGCCGCGAATGTCCTGCCCTCATCGAAGGAGGGAATCACGACCTACGCCCGCCAGCGGCGCACCACGCACGCGAGCGAGCCGGCGGCAGGATTCTGGGTCTACTACCGAGGCGGCCGGCCGTGCAGGAACTGCGGCGCGATCCTCGAGTCCGAGAAGCAGGGACTGGATGCCAGGATCACGTTCTGGTGTCCGCGCTGCCAGCCGCTGCCCCCGGCGCTTCCTCCGAGTTAGCGGCTTCCTCGACGGCCTCGCTCGCGGGCTTTTCGTCGCGACGCATCATCAGCGGTACTGCAGCCATGAACGCGCCGAACATCAGCGCCATGTCGGCGACGTTAAAGATCCCCGTACGAAGCTCACCGATGCCGACGTTCAGGAAATCGACGACTCCGCTCCCGAACAAGCGATCGACCCAATTCGCGGCGCCGCCGCCGATCATCAGGGCGAGCCCCCAGGTCTCCGCCCTCGACGGGCGGTGGCGCCCCCAGGCGACGCTGATCAGGACCCCCAGCAACACCGCGCACGAAAGCACGAAGACCGCGAACCGCAAGGGCGCGGGCCACGAAGCCCCGAGGCCGAGAAACCCGCCGGTGTTCTCCACCAGCTCGAGCCGTAGGGTGTCACGGAGGTAGGTCAGTCGTTCGTAGGGATGGAGCTCGCGCAGCGCCAGCGTCTTGGTGAGGAAGTCCGCCAGCGCAACCAGGGCGGCGATACCGCTCATACGCAGCAGGCGCCGTCGCGCCTCTGCCGGCGTGGCTTTGGCCGGCACCGGCACGTCCGCGGTCACTGCCAACCCATGCCGCAGGCGCGGCGGCACTCCGTCATCACAGCCGAGATGACACCACGGGCGCGCTCGCGCCCTTGCACGAGAACCTGCTTCACGAACCCCGGGTCGTTCACCAGACGCTCGCGCCGGGCGCGCGCAATGCTGAACGTGTCGAGCAGCCGGCCCAGGAGGAGCTTCTTCAAATCGCCGTAGCCGGTGCCGCCGTCGGTGAATTTCTTCTTGGTGTCCGCCCATTCGCCGGCCGGCGTGCAGAGCTTGAGCAGCTCATAGAGCGCCGTGCCCTTGGTCGGTTTCGGATCGGCGACCGCCGTCGAGTCGGTGAGCATCGACATGATGCGCTTCTTGAGCTCGGCCTCGGGCGCGAAGATCTCGACCGTGTTGCCGTAGGACTTCGACATCTTCTTGCCGTCGAGGCCGGGCACGACCGCGACTTCGGCGAGGATCATCGGCTCAGGCACCCGCAACAGGTCCTTACCGTGCGCTTGGTTGAACGCCGTCGCGATGTCACGGGTGATCTCGAGATGCTGCTTCTGATCTTTGCCCACCGGCACCCGGTCGGCATGCACGATCAGGATGTCGGCCGCCATGAGCACTGGATACGCGAACAGCCCGTGCATGGCCGCCCCGCCGCGGGCAATCTTGTCCTTGTAGGAATGGCTACGCTGCAGAAGCCCCATCGGCGTCACCGGCGAGAGCATCCACATCAGCTCGGTGACCTCGGGAATGTCCGATTGCCGGTAGAGCACCGAGTGCTGCGGATCGAGCCCGAGGGCCAGGAAGTCCGTCGCCAGCATCAACGAGTTGGCGCGCAGCTCGGCACCGTTCTCGATCGAATTCATGGCGTGCAGGTCGGCGATGAAATAAAAGCAGTCCGCGCCTTCGGTCTGCTGCAGCTGGATGAACTGGCGGATCGCTCCGAACCAGTTTCCAACGTGCAGCTTGCCCGACGGCTGGACCCCTGAGAGAACACGCATGCAATCTCCTCTGCTCTGAACCGCAAATCCTATCGCGGCGCGCGTTGTATCCTTCGCGCGAATCGACGCCACTCGAACCATGGACTTCTCCGCCGCTCCCCGAACCCTGCCCGAGGCCCTGGCGCTCGCCGCCGCGCGCTTTCCCCAGCGTGGCGTCGCGATCTTCGATCGCCGCGGGCGGACGGCCGAGCGGCGCACGTACCCGGAGTTCCTTGCTGCGGCGCAACGTGGCGCGGCGCGGCTGGCGGCCCGCGGCGTTCAGCCCAAGGACCGCGTGCTCGTCTGCCTGCCCACCTCGTGGCCCTGGTTCGAGGCCTGGTTCGGCGCTCTCTTGCTCGGCGCCTGGCCGATCGCGATTGCCCCCGGGGGTGCTCTCGGCTCGTCCGAGGCGCAGGCGGAACGGGTCGATCAGCTCATCGAACGCACGGGCGCCAAGCTCCTGGTCTGCACAGCCGCGTTTCGGGACGACGCCTTGCAGCACGGCGTGCAGCACGTTCGAACCCATTGCGTCACCGCCGAGGATCTCGCCGACCAAACGGTCGGCAGCATCCCACCTCGAGCGCCGGCCGAGCCCGACGACATCGCCTACCTTCAACTCACCAGCGGCTCGACCGGCTTTCCGCGCGGCGTCATCGTCACCCACCGCAACGCGATCCACAACTGTTGGGCGAGCAGCATCGCAATCGGTGCTCCGCATGGAGCTCCGGCGCACGCCTGGGCCGATTGCATGGTGTCCTGGCTGCCGCTCTACCACGACATGGGGCTGGTCGGCTGCGTCCTGCTGTCGATCGTCTCCGGATTCGATCTCTGGCTGCTCTCACCGCGCGCCTTTCTCGCCAAGCCGGCGATCTGGCTGCAGCATGTCGGGGCACACGGGAAGACGATCTCGCCGGCACCCAACTTCGGCTACCAGCTCTCGGTCGAGCGGATTTCGGAGGAGGACACGGCGACGCTCGAGCTCGGGAACTTCTCCGCCGCCATGGTGGGGGCGGAGATGGTTCGCCCGGACACCATGGAGGCCTTCGTCGGCAAGTTCGGGCCGCGCGGTTTTCGCGACACCGCGCTTCGCCCCTGCTATGGATTGGCGGAAGGAACCCTGGCGGTGACGTTCGATCTGCGCGGCGAAGGCCCACGGACCCGGCCGGTGCCGACGCACGACGTCGATCTCGAGCTCAATCAGGTCGTCACCGTGGGCGCGCCGATCCCCGATACCGAGCTTCGCATCACGGCTCCGGATGGCTCCGTGCTGCCCGACGGCGCGATCGG
>JBDTNL010000133.1:0-5733 GCA_039933785.1 Acidobacteriota bacterium | reverse complement strand
CGAAGAACGGCGCCAGGGTCGCGTAGAGGTAGAAGTCGTACCACTCGAAGACGGTCCCGAGCGACGACGCGAAAATGACCCGGCGTTCCTCGCTCCGGGACACCTGACTACTCCAGCGTGCGCAGGATAGCCCGCACCGGCGAGGCGCAAGCGCCGGCGAGCTTCAGCGGCAGCGCGATCAATTCGTAGACGCCCTCCGGAACGCCCTCGAGATTCAAGCCCTCGAGGTTGGCGACGCCATGGCGAAAGAGCGTGTGATGGACCTCGAGGGTCTTGCTGTCGAAGGGATCGACCGAAGGGGTGTCGATGCCGACCAGCAGGACGCCGCGTTCGACGAACAGAGCGGCGAGCGCCGGGGAGAGGGCGGAGAAGTGACGGGGAAAGTCCGCGCGCCCGCGCACGCTCTCCGTGCGCAGGAGGAGGCGCGGCGGCTTGCCGACATCGACGCCCTTCAGATGGTGGGGTTCGATGAGCGGCTGCGGTGGGACGCGCATCACCCGGCAGGGACCGAGGTAGGCCTCGAGCCCAACGTCGGCGATGCTCGCGCCGTCGCGCTCGCTGTGGAGCGGCGCGTCGGCGTGGGCACCCAGGTGCGGCGTCGTGGTAATCGACGTCAGATTCACCGTCGCGCCGTCGGCGATCGAGGTCAGACGATGAACGGCGAACGCGGTGTCGCCGGGCCACACCGGCGTGCCGGCGTCGATTCGAGGAGAGATGTCGTACAGCATGCAGGCATCCTACGGCCGGAGGGGCGGCGGGGGATATGGCTGCTGTGAGGGCTGGCTTCGACTCCGCTCAGCCAGCGGCGGTGTTGCCGTTCCCTGAGCGGAGTCGAAGGGAACTCACTCGTATACTGCCCGCATGCGCTTCCGACGCCTACGCTTTGTGCCCTCTCTCGTGGTCGCGGCGCTTTGCCTGACCTCGCCCGCCCGTTCCGCCCAGCCTGGGGATGAGAGTCGGGTGCTGGCCGACCTCCTTAGGCTCCCTAGCGACACCGCACCGGTGCTCTACAGCCCAGGCGCGCTCGATCGCGCCGCGCACGTGCAGAAGCGCCTGGAGTCGGTGGTCAAGGATGTTCACAGCTGGGCCGGGGTCGATCTCGATTTGCACGGCCTGGTGCTCGCCCCGGAGGATTGGCAGGCGCTCCACGTCAGCCGGCCCTACGGCATCCCGCAAGTAGTTGCCGCAGGTCTGGCCGTGCCGGCCTGGGGCGACGAGCATTCGGTTGCCTTCTGGCAGCGCTACCTCGGCGCCGGATTGCCCTGGGGCGGCGGCACGCCGCTGCTCGGTTCGACTGAAGAGGCGGCGAGCGTCGGGCTGGCCGACACGTTCCTGCAGGTGGAGTGCGGCCGGTTCGCGGCCGCGAAGACCGTCGGCATCCGTGGTCCGGAATGGATCGCCGAGCTTCTCGCCCATGTCGTCGCGCTGTCGGCGGTGATGGTGCACGAGGAAGAGCGTCTGCCGGAGATTGCCGCCGGCTACGCGCGTCTGGCTAATCATTGGCCTGCCGCGCCAGCGGTTTCGGCGTTCTCGGCCGAGATCGACTTCGACACCTGGCTGTCCTATCAGCCGGTGTTCCATCGCGGCGCGGAGATTGTCCTCGCCAAGGACGGCCGCAAGGCGGCGAAGAACCTCCTCCGGCTGCCGCGCGGTAATGGCGGCCAGTTGATGACGGGTGACCTCTTGAAGCGTTATCCCGCGCTCGCCGAGTGGCTCGGGCAGTAACGATCACGGGCAGGCGAAGGCGCCGACATCCTGGATCGGTTGGAACGCATGGTTGAGCGTGTTGGTGTAGACCTTGTCGAGCCCGGTCTGCGAATCGTGCACGGTTAGCGTCACCTGCACGTTGGTGAGCCCGCCGGCGAAGACCCAGTAGTGGCCGTTCACGCCGCAGCCGTTGAGGACCTTGAGCAGTACCTCGACGTTGCTCGAGTTGAAGAACCAGAGGTAGCCAGTGTCGGATGTGACCGCGACGCCAGTCGCCGTTCCGGAGCCATTCGCGTCATGCCAGGAAGCGGTGACCTTGAAGCGTCCGGAGTTCAGACACAGGCCCGAGCAGCTGAAGACGGGCGTTGTCCGCTCCAGTAGATCCGGCTCGGCGATCTCGAAGTCTCCGGGTTGGCAGGTGGCGAAGGCGCTGGTGTCCTGGATGGGTTTGAATGCGGTGTTCTGGGGATTGTCGTAGATCCGCTGCGCGCCGGTCACGAGGTCGGTGACGCGCAGAGAGCCGAGGACGTTGGTGAGCCCGCCGGCGAAGACCCAGAAATGCTGGTTCACGCCGCAGCCGTTGAGGATCTTCACGACGTTCTCGAGATTCTGCTCGTCGAAGTACCAGAAGGTTCCGGTGTCGGTGGTGAGCCCATGCGGTGTGCCGCCGCCGGCGGCGGTCGACGTGCGCCAGGTCGCCTCGACTTCGAAACGGTTGTCGTTGAGGAGCAGCGGCTTGTGGATTACGGCGAGCCCTTGCGGGTTGGCCAGCTGGGTCGCCGTGCCGCTGATCGTCCGCTTTGGCGCGACCGTGCCGTTGGCGGTTCGCGAAAAGACCAGAATCTCGCCCTGGTCTGTCGTCCCGTGGTCGTTCGCGACCACCACCTCATCGCTGTCGAGCAGCGCGATCGTCAGAGGGATGTCGAACGCGGTGCTGGTGATGTGGCGCTTGGGTGCGACATTGCCGCCTGCCGAACGCGGGAACACGAGGATGCCGTTCGTAACGTCGACCACCAGGATCTCGTCGTGGGCGGCATCGACGATCACGCTGAACGGACGGTTGAGCATCGTCTTTGGCCCGACGATCGTCCGCAGGGGTGCCACGTTCCCGGTGGCGGTGCGCGAGAAGACGAGCACCCTGCCGGTGAGGGCCGAAGCGTCCTGAGCGACGAAGATCTCGTTGCGCTGCGGATCGACGGCTAGCGTTCGGGCGCCGCCCTGAAGGGTGGTCGCCGGACCGCCCAGAGTGCGCAGAGGCGCCACGTCTCCGCTCGCGGTCCGCGCGAACGTGAGAATTCTGTATCCAGGGCTGCTGGCGTCCAGAACGAGCAACTCGTCGTGCACCGGATCGACGGCGACCGAGAACGGACCGTCGACCGTGGAAGCCGGACCGAAGATCTGCCGCTTTTCCGCCGGGCTGCCGGAGGCGTAGGCATCGAAGACGCGGATCGCACCGAAGTCCGGGTCCGCCATGACGAGCTCGTCGTGCAGGGGATCGGCTGCGATCGAGAACACACGCCCGCCGCCGAGGCTATGGAGTTGACGCGACGGCGCCGCATTGCCCTTGTCGCCGTCGGCGAAAACCCGCAGGCCGGAGTCCGAGGAGCCCAGGCCGACCAGGATGTCGGCTCGCAGGGTAGTTGGAAGGAGGAAGAGGCTGAGGCTGAGACAGATCGCGCTGATCCAGGGTCCGTTTTGTGTGGTCATCGAGTTTCTCCTGGTCAAGACGCGTACTTCACGCTCCCGGCGGCTCACGCCCGTTCGCCCCGCAGGGTACTTTCCCGCCGCGAAATACGGAACCTATTGGCCGATGGCACGTTATGTAACCGTGATGGACACTACGATCACAGCACAGCGTCCGTGTGCCTCGCAGCCCGCTGTCCCTGTCCGCTTGTGGGATTCGACCGTCCCGGGCGCGGACACGCGGCAAGTTGGTGCAGCCGTAGAAACCCTTTCAGAACAATGCTTTACGGCGTCGGCTAAGGGTGGCACAGGAGTTGTAGTAGCAGTCCATTCGGAGGACTAGGATGGACATTCAACGAGAAGACCGCAGCCAGGAGAAGAAGCGCCGCCGCATCCTGTTGGTGACCGGCGGCGTGGTGCTCCTGGCGCTGATTACTTTGGGTCTGGCCCGGATGAAGCCTGCCGCGCCCACCGTCGAGCGCGCCTCGCTCTATATAGATACCGTGCGCCGTGGCCCGATGACCCGCGAGGTGCGCGGCCCGGGCTCCCTGGTTTCCGTGGACGTGCGATGGATCGCAGCCGCAACCGAAGGCCGCGTCGAACGCCAGATCCTGCAGCCCGGCTCGCAAGTGAAGGCCGACTCGGTGATTCTCGAGCTCGCCAGCCCGGAAGTCGAGCAGGCGGCCATCGAGGCCGAGGCGCAGGTGCGCGCCGGCGAAGCCGACCTCGCCAACCTGAAGGCCCAGTTGGTGAGCGAGACCTTGACCCAGCAGGCGCAGGCGGCCGCGGTCGAGGCGGACTTCAACCAGGCGAAGCTACAGTCCGAGGCGGATACCGAGCTCAACAAGGAAGGCCTGGTCTCCAAGCTCACGCAGCGCCTGTCGGCGCTCAGGGCCGACCAGCTGAGCAAGCGCAACGACATCGAGAAGGAGCGCTTGTCGAAGCGCTCCGACGCGGTCGATGCCCAATTGCGAGCGCAGGGCGCGCGCGTCGATCAGCTGCGGGCGCTCTATCAACTGCGGCGGGGCCAGCTCGAATCGTTGCACGTCCGCGCCGGCATCGATGGCGTGCTGCAGCAGGTGCCGGTCGCGGTCGGCCAGCGCGTTGGCCTGGGTACCAACCTGGCGCGGGTCGCGCGGCCGGGCGAGCTCAAGGCCGAGCTCAGAATCGCCGAGACCCAGGCCAAGGATCTGACCATCGGCCAGAAGGCGGCGATCGATACCCGGAACGGAATCGTCGAGGGCACGGTGTCGCGCATCGACCCGGGGGCCCGCGAGGGCTCGGTGCTGGTGGATGTGAGGCTGCTCGGCACGCTGCCTTCCGGCGCCCGGCCCGACTTGAACGTCGACGGCACCATCGAGCTCGAGCACCTGGACAGCGTTCTATTCGTGGGCCGGCCGACCTACGGCAACAGTGGTTCGACGGTCGGGCTTTTCAAGCTCACCGCGAATGGCAAGGAAGCCGGCCGCACCGCCGTACAGCTCGGCCGGAGCTCGGTCAATACGGTGGAAATCGTCAATGGCCTCGCCGAGGGCGACCAGGTGATCCTGTCCGACATGTCCGCCTGGGACGCGTTCGATCGCGTTCGGGTTCGCTGAGTCGACTCACTAACGAAATCCATACCTCGAACGTCTAATCACTCAATCACTGTCCCTTAATCGCTACCCCGGGGGAACCAAGCCATGAGCAAGCCACTGATCGAGCTCGAAGGAGTCACCAAGGTCTTCCTCACCGATGAGGTCGAGACCCATGCACTGTCGGGCATCCATCTCAACATCGGAAGCGGCGAGTACGTCTCGATCGCCGGGCCTTCTGGCTGCGGTAAGTCGACGCTGCTGTCGATCCTTGGCCTGCTCGACTCGCCGAGTGACGGCAAGTACACGCTCAACTCGCACGCCGTGGCGGGTCTCGGACCGGCCGAGCGGGCGCGCATCCGCAACCGTGAGATCGGTTTCATCTTCCAGGCCTTCAACCTGATCGGCGACCTGACGGTGTACGAGAACGTCGAGTTGCCGCTCACCTACCGCGGCATGCCGGCGGCCGAGAGGAAGAAGCGCGTGCAAGACGCCCTCGAGCGGGTCGGCATGGCGCACCGCACCAAGCACTACCCGGCGCAGCTCTCCGGCGGTCAGCAACAGCGCGTGGCGGTCGCCCGCGCCGTGGTCGGCAGCCCTTCGATCCTGCTCGCCGACGAGCCCACCGGCAACTTGGACTCAACCAACAGCGAAGCGGTGATGGATTTGCTCAAGGAACTCCACAAGGGCGGCGCCACCATCTGCATGGTGACCCACGATCCGCGCTACTCGCGCTACGCCGATCGCACCATCCTGCTGTTCGACGGCC
>JBDTNL010000132.1:0-5807 GCA_039933785.1 Acidobacteriota bacterium | reverse complement strand
TTCGATGCCTCGGGCCGGCCCAAGCCGGATTCGCCGTTCGATCGTCCCGGAGCGCAGGCCGCGTCGGTGCTAGTCGCCGGGCGAAACTTCGGCTGCGGCTCCTCGCGTGAGCACGCCGCTTGGGCGCTGCGCGACTTCGGATTCCGCGTGGTGATCGCTCCGGAGCTCGCCGACATTTTTCGCCGCAATGCGCTCAAGAACAGCCTGGTGGCCTTCGAAGTCTCGCCGTCGGTGCATGCGCGGCTACGTGCCGAACCCGGCGCCGAGGTCACGGTGGATCTCGAGCACCAGACACTGACCTTGCCCGACGGTGAGCCGATCGGCTTCGAGATCGACCGCTTCGCGCGTCATTGCCTGCTCCATGGCGTCGACGAGCTCGAGTTCTTGCGCGACCAGGAGCTCTGCATCCAGCGCTTCGAGGAGGCGAGCCCGCGACGGAGCCTCCAGGTGCCGGTGCGATGAGCGGTGCGAAGACGTTCCGTCTGGCCGTACTCGCGGGCGATGGCGTCGGGCCCGAAGTCACCGAGCAGGCGCTGCGGGTCTTGGGCGCCTGCGTTTCCTTCGAGCGAACGGATGCCCTGGTTGGCGGGGCCGCGATCGATGCCTGCGGCGACCCACTGCCCGCGGCGACGCTGGAGCTCTGTCAATCCTCCGCTGCGGTGTTTCTGGGCGCGGTCGGTGGGCCGAAATGGGATGCGTCGCCCAAGCGGCCGGAGCAGGGCCTGTTAGCCCTGCGCAAGGGGCTTGCGGTCTACGCCAACCTGAGGCCGGCGCGGAGCCTGGGCCTGGCGACTCCACTGCGGCGAGAGATCGCGATGGGCGCCGACGTGCTCATCGTGCGCGACCTCGCCGGCGGCGTGTACTTCGGCGAGCCGCGCGGCCTGAGCGAGAGCGAAGGGTTCGACACTTGGCGCCAGACCGCCGACCAGGTGCGGGCCGTGGCGCGGATCGCTTTCGCGGCGGCGCGGCAACGGCGCAAACGCGTGACATCGGTCGACAAGGCCAACGTGCTCGCTTCGTCGAAGCTCTGGCGGCGGGTGGTGCAGGAGATCGCAGGGGAATTCCCCGACGTCGTGCTGGAGCACCGCTACGTCGACGCCATGGCGTTCGAGCTTCTACGCGACCCGCTGCGCTTCGACGTGATTCTTGCCGACAACCTCTTCGGCGACATCCTGAGCGACGAGGCTGGAGCGCTGGTTGGGTCGCTCGGCGTTCTGCCTTCGGCCTCACTCGGTCCCGGTCCGGCGCTCTACGAGCCGGTGCACGGCTCGGCACCAGACATTGCCGGACTTGGCATCGCCAACCCGGCGGGCGCGATTCTCACCATCGCGATGCTGCTCGAGCACTCGCTCGGCCGCACCGATCTCGCCGTCAAGATCGAGCTGGCGGTGCGGGCCGCGTTTAGCGAGCGACCCACCCGGGATCTCGGTGGACGCGCGACGTCGGTCGAGTTCACCGATGCGGTGCTAGGCCATTTGACGGCCGCGCTCCAACTGGTTCAGAGCGGCTGCGGGTAGGCGATCTCTCCATGGAGCGCGCTGTCGAGGCCCTCGACCTCGGCCTCGGCGACGACCTTGACCGGAGTCACCTTGTCGATCAGCCAGAGCATGCCGAGCGTGAACGCGAACGCCCAGACCGAGGAGAGCAGAACCGCGCCGCACTGAACGAAAAAGAAGTGGCTGTTGCCGCGGAGGAGCCCGTCGACGCCCGCGGGGTTGAACGCCGTCGTCGCGAACACGCCGCAGAGGACGATGCCAATGAAGCCACCCACACCGTGCACACCCCAGACGTCGAGCGCGTCGTCCCACCCGAGCTTGTTCTTCAACGCCACGGCGTAGAAGCAGACCACTCCGGCGATCAGGCCGATCAAGCAGGCCGCCCCGGGTGAGACATAGCCCGCGGCCGGAGTGATCGTGGCCAGACCCGCCACCGCGCCGGTGAGCAAACCGAGGAGACGCGGCTTGCGCGTGGTAAACCAATCCATGGTCAGCCATGCGATCGCCGCGAAGCTCGCCGCAAGATCGGTATTCAGGAAGGCGACCGCGGTTACCGAGTCGACCCGAAACTCGCTGCCGGCGTTGAAGCCGTACCAGCCGAACCAGAGGAGTCCAGTACCGAGCGCGACGAGCGGAATCGAATGCGGCTCGCGGTCCTCGACTCGCCGCTTGCCGACGAAGAGGACCGAGGCGAGCGCTGCGATCCCCGCGATGTTGTGCACCACGATGCCGCCCGCGAAGTCGAGCACGCCCCACTGCGCCATCAATCCGCCGCCCCAAACCATATGCACGAACGGGAAATAGACCAGGAACAGCCATCCGGTCAGGAACAGCATGTAGGCCTTGAAGGTCACCCGGTTGGTGAACGCCCCGGTGATCAGCGCCGGCGTGATGATGGCGAACATCATTTGATAGGCGCAGAAGACGATCATCGGAATCGACGGATTCACCAGCGACGGCGTATCGAGCGTGATGCCGCGCAGCATCGCCCAGTCGAAGTTCCCGAGGATGCCCGCGAAGTCCGTCCCGCTCTTCAAGTCGCCGCTGAAGCAGAGCGAGAATCCGCAGAGCCACCACAGCACCGTCGTCCAACCCATGGAAACGAAGCTCTGGATCATGATGGCGAGCACGTTCTTGCGCCCTACCAACCCGCCATAGAAGAAGGCGAGCCCAGGCGTCATGAGCATCACGAGACTCGAACAGAGCAGCATGAAGCCGGTGTTCCCCGTGTCGATCGTCATGTGCGGCATCGACTGTCCTCCCGAAGTGTGAGCGGTGAATTCTTAGCATGCTCTGGGGGAGGGCGCTAGTTCGCATGCCATCGTGGGCCCCGAGGCCTCCCAGTGTAGGATTGAGCAGGATTTCCATGAAGGTTGCGTCAGCAACACCCGGCGGGCTCTCCAGCCAGCGTGAGCAAGGCCGCGAATCCGCGAGGACACGACTTTGAGCGTCGACGTCGGTTCGCGCATCGGGCCGTACGAGGTCGTCTCCAAGCTAGGCGAAGGCGGCATGGGCGAGGTCTGGCGTGCCACCGACTCGAGGCTGCGTCGGGACGTGGCGATCAAAGTCTTGCCCCGAGCCTTCGCCGACGATCCGGAGCGCTTGGCCCGCTTCGAGCGCGAGGCGCAGGTGCTCGCCCACCTGCAGCATCCCAACATCGCCGCCATCTTCGGCCTGGAAGAGGCAGGGGCCACGCGTGGCTTGGTCCTCGAGCTGGTCGAGGGGCCGACGCTCGCGGAGCGCTTGGCGCACGGGCCACTTGCCCTTGAGGAGAGTCTGGCGATCGCTCGTCAGTTGGTCGATGCGCTGGAAGAGGCGCACGAGAAGGGGATCGTGCATCGCGATCTCAAGCCGCAAAACGTCAAGGCCGCCATTGACGGCAGGGTGAAGGTCCTCGACTTCGGTCTCGCGAAAGCCATGGATCCCATGGCGAGCGGGTCCGGCGTCAACGAGCAGCTCGCGATGTCGCCTACCCTCACCCTGGGAGCGACGGTGCAGGGCGTCATTCTCGGCACGGCCGCGTACATGGCGCCGGAGCAGGCTAAGGGGATCGCGGTCGACAAGCGCGCGGACATCTGGGCCTTCGGGGTGGTGCTCTACGAGATGCTCGTGGCGCGGCGCCTGTTCGACGGCGACACCGTGCCGGAGACGCTGGCCGGCGTGCTCCGCGCCGAGATCGATTTTGCGGCGCTTCCCGCGTCCACACCGCCGGCGCTGCGGCGACTGCTGGAGAGATGCCTGGAGCGCAATCCGAAGAACCGACTGCGCGACATCGGCGACGCGCGGTTCATGCTCGCTGAGGCGGAGCGCGAGTCGAGCGTGCCGGCAATTTCGTCGGCGCCGGGGCTGCCCTCGCGTCGACTCACGCTTCTGGCGGCTGGCCTCGCCGTTCTCGCGGCGGCGGCCCTCGGCTTGGGCATCGGGCGCCGTTCGATCGTTACTGCGGCCGCGGAGTTGCCGCGCGCGCGGCTCGAAATTTCGACACCGAAGGATGTGACGTTCAACGATGCCGACGGACCGGTGACGCTGTCGGCGGACGGCCGCCGCCTCGCGTTTTTGGCGCGTAGCGAGGACACCAATGGGCTCTGGTGGCGGAACCTGGACAGTGCGGAAGCCCGTCTCGTCCCCGGCACCAAGGACGCGTACGAGCCGTTCTGGTCTCCGGACGGGCGTACCCTCGGCTTCTGCTCCTCGCAACTGATGCGCTGGGACGTCGAGGATGGCGGCGCGCCGGTTCCCCTCGCTCCGATGGAAGATGCGCGCGGGGCCGCTTGGAGCAGTCGGGGCGTCATCGTCTATGCGCCGGCCCCCAACTCCTTCTTGATGGCCGTACCCGCGGCCGGCGGCGCTGCCCGAGCGGTGACGCGTCTGGACGCCACGCATGCTGAAGTCGCGCACGTGCGCCCGCAGTTCCTGCCCGACGGGCGGCATTTCATCTACTGGGCGAGCAGCAGTCGGCCCGGCGACTCGGCTATCGTCGTTGGAGATCTCGATTCGACCGAGACCCGGCGGTTGCTGACGCTCGAAGTACCGGCGCGTTTCGCGGCGCCTTCGAGCCTGATGTTCGTGCGCTCCGGAACGCTCTCGACGCTGTCGTTCGATCCCGATCGCCTGCTGGTTCAAGGCGAGCCGAGCACGGTGGTTTCCGGTGTCGACTTCATCGAGGAGTACGTCAACCCGGCGTTCTCGGTGTCGTCGAACGGCATCCTCGCGTTTCACCGCCAGCGCGAGCCGGGTATCCCCACCTGGTTCGATCGCTCGGGGCGTCGCGGCGAAACCTTCGGACTGAGTGGGGACAACAATCTCGACCTTTCGCCGGACGGCAAGCGGTTGGCTGTGGATGCTCCCGAGACAACGACTCGGCAACTCGACGTCTGGGTGATCGATCTCGAGCGCGGGGTGCGTACGCGGCTGACATTCGAGCCTGCGATGGATCTCGGGCCCGTGTGGTCGGCCGACGGCCGCGAGATCTTTTACGTGTCGCGAGAAGGGCAGCGCAACATCTTGCGCTCCAAACTGGCGAGCGGTGTGGGAACGGCACGCGACATCTTCTCGACCGAGTACTTGCTCGAACCGATCGCAGGCTTCCCGGACGCACGGCATTTGTTGATCGAGGCCTGGCCGCCCGATTCCCATGGCGACCTCGAGGTCGTGGACCTCGCGACCGGCGCGCGGCAGCCCTTCGTGGCCACCCCGGCGCACGAAGAGAGCGGCCGGATTTCCCCGGATGGAAACCTGATCGCCTACCTGTCGGAAGAATCGGGAGCGCCCGAAGCCTACGTGCAGCCCTACCCGCCGACGGGCGAGCGCTGGCAACTCTCGAGCGGCGGCGCCGCGGCCCCGCGCTGGCGTGGGGACGGCCGTGAGCTCTTCTACGTCTCGCGTGGACAGCTCCAGAGTGTCGCCGTACAGCGGACGCCGCGGTTCGCCTTCGGCAAGCCGGAGCCCTTGTTTCGCAGTCCCGGCCGGGACTACGTCGTCGATCGCACGGGTCAGCGCTTCTTGTTCGTGAACTCGACGCAGACCGGTGAAAGCACGCCGATCGAGATCTTCATCGGGTGGAATCGGCGCTGAGAACGGTGGGCAGCGCCGCCCCAGACCGACCCACTACCTGCGGAACTTCAACTCCGGATTCCCCCGCGAAGCCCGCAAATAATTCGCGACTTCCTTGACCAACTCGAGCGTGACGACTTCGCGCTCGGCGGCCTGTTGGAAAACGAGCCAGGCGGCGATGGCTTCGCGTTGGATGCCGAGGGATTGGAAGAGGGGGAGGCTCTCGGCGGCGAGGCGCTTGGTTTCGGAGGTTTGGTT
>JBDTNL010000131.1:0-5838 GCA_039933785.1 Acidobacteriota bacterium | reverse complement strand
GGAATCGTCGAACGCGCGGCGGCGGCGAAGAGCTTCGACTCGCCGAGCTTCGCGGCCGGTTATGCGCTCGCCGCGGTGCCGGCGCGCTACGCCCTCGAGCGGCGGGCATGGAAGGAAGCCGCCGGCATCGCGCTCCAGCCGGCGTTCCCGTGGGAGAAGGTGCCCTATGCCGAGGCGGTGGTCCACTTCGCCCGCGCGGTCGGCGCGGCCCGTTCCGGCGATGTCCCGGGTGCTCAGGTGGATCTCGCTCGCCTCGCGGCCATCGAAACCGCGCTCACCGGCCAGCCGGGCTTCGACTGGGCGACCCAGGTGAAGATTCAACGGCTGGCCGCAACGGGCTGGATCGCGCGCGCCGAGGGCAAGAACGACGAGGCGCTCGCCGCGCTCGGCAGCGCCGCCGATCTGGAGGACTCGACCGACAAGCACCCGGTGACGCCGGGCGCGGTGCTCCCGGCTCGTGAACAGCTGGGCGACCTGCTGGACGAGCTCGGGCAGCCGAAGCTCGCGCTCGCCGCGTACGAGGCCTCGCTCAAGACCGCCCCGGCGCGCCTCAACAGTCTGCGAGGCGCGGTTCTGGCGGCTCGTCAGTCCGGCGAGACCGCCCGTGCCAAGGCTTTCGAGGCCGACTTCGCCAAGCTCTGCTCCGGCTCGGCCTCACCGCGCGCGCGGCTGGAAGGCCCCACGGCCTCCCGCCGCTAGGGCTCTCCAGCGCTGCCCGGCGCCGATCTCAGTCGTTGAGCCGGTCTGACGCGATTTCTCGCGTCTCCCAATGTCCGCCGAAACTCTCGGCGCCATGGGGGCTCATTCATGAACTATCGCCGCGTCAATTCCGTGCGACTGACCTTCCTGCTCACTCTCGCGGCCGCCGCCGGGGCCGCGACCGCATTCGCCAGCGACTGGCAGCAGATCGGGCTCAACCAGAGGCCGTCATGGGTTTCTCCCAACGCCGAGCGCAGGCTGCGCCTGGTGGACGGGCTGCGGGGGATCGAAAACACCCTGGCCTCGCAGTCGAATGCATACCTCGGCACCAAAGGCCCCGGGATGTCCGTGGGATTGGTCCTTAGCGACGGCCTCTACTACAGCCGCGGCTTCGGTTTTCGTGACGCAGCGAAGAGCAAGGCGCCCGACGAGCAGACGGTGTTCTGCATCGGCTCGTTCACCAAAGTGTTTACCGGCACTACACTGCTGGCGCTGCGCGATGCCGGCGAGCTGGACCTCGGCGACCCGGTGTCGCAGTACGTGCCCGAGATCTCGAGTGTGCGTTCGGCGCCCTGCCCTCACGGCGGCTGCCACGGCGTGCTGCGCTTGCGCCATCTGATCTCGCACACCGCCGGTCTACCCAACGAGATGGAGCCGGCGATCGCGGGCGAGTCCGACTGGCTCAACGAGCTCTCCCACACCCGCTTCGATTTCTGGCCCGGCGACTTCTCCGCCTACTCCGGAGTCGGCGTCGAGATGGCGGGTCTGGTGATCAAGCGTGTCACTCACAAGAGTTACACGCAGGCGGTGACCGATCTCTTGCTCAGCCCATTGTCCATGAACCAGTCGACATTCGACATCTCGTCGGTGCCGGCCAGCCGCAGGGCGCAGAACTGGGATCTCGGCTGGAACGCGAACTTTACCGCCCCGCACTTCACGGCCGATTCGAATTGGCCGGATCGCAAGATGCTCACCGCGGCGGGCTACCTGTTGAGCAGCGTGCGCGATCTCGCGCGCTTCGACAAGATCTGGCTGACGCAGACCGCGCCGTCCGACATCCTGGCGCACGATACGCTGGTCGACGCCCGCGACCCTTTGATTCCGGCCTCGACTTCGCCCATCCCCGCGGACTGCGACGCCTTCGACGACGGCCACGGCTCGTTCTATTCGGCGTGTGACAACGCCAATGTCTTCGGCGCGAACTGGGTGCTGAACGCGCTGCCCACCATGTGGCACAACGGCTCGACCGGCATCTGCGGATCGGACACCAAGATCGACCCCGACCACAAGATGGCGATCACGGGACTGATCTCGACCGACCCATTCCCGGCGGTGCCTTCGGGGCAGGTACAACCCGCGTCCATCGACCGTGGCTTCATGTTCTCGATCGTCGACGAGACCCTCGGCACCGCGGTGACCGCCGACGCAGCCACCGATTGGCAGGGCCAGGAACTGGCGATCGGGGTGGCCCGCTATCTGTGGGTGCTGGGAGCCAAGATCCCGACCTCCGGCGTCGCGGCCTTCCGGACGAGCTTCATCGCGCAGTTCACGCCGGCGTATCGCACCGCCCATCACCTGACGACCAGCAACGTGGCGCAGTACATCGGGGCCGAGCGCGCCAAGATCGGAGCTTGCTCGACCTTCCGCGTGCGTCGCGCCCCGAGTCACGACGAAATCACCCTGCGACTGCTCTGCGCGAAAGGCACCGCGGCCACGGCGACCAGCTGGGATGCGACCCTGACGATCGAAGCGAGCGGGAGTCATCGCATCGCCTCCATCACCAACCAGGGGCCCGCCCCCGACCCCTACTGAGGCCGGAGAAGCTTGCCGCGGATGAACTGGGTCGCCGCCTTCAAGACCTCCGCCGCGCGATCGGCGTGCGGGGCGTGCCCGCAGGCGTCGAGAAACAGAGTCTCGACGGGGCCCGCCACTGCGCTCGTCACGGCGTTCACCTGCCGCTCGGTGCCATAGGCGTCTTGGCGGCCTTGAATCACCAGAGTTGGGCACTCGATCGACGGCAGGAGCTCGTCGATCCGCCAGTGCAGGAACTCCTCCCGTAGCCAGACCTCGGTCCACGCGCGAAGGAGCGTCTCAGTGTTGGGCCCATGGTGCTTGGCGAGCCGCCGGCGAAGGTCCGACGCCAGGGGCTCGCTTGCGATGCGCCGGATTTCGGTAACGCAGATCGGCTCGACGAACACGTGCGGAGCCTCGAGGATCAATCCGCGCACGGGACCGCGCCGAGCCCCAGCGTAAATCAGCGCGATCGAAGCACCGTCGCTGTGCCCGAAAAGCGTGACGTCGTGGATCGCAAAATGCTCGAGCACTCGCGGCAGCGTCACCAGTGCCTCGTGGTGCATGAATTCGACCGGCCACGCAGACGTCGCAGGGTCGGAGGCGCCATACCCGGCGCGGCTGTACACCAACGCGCCGCAGCCGGTCGCCGCGGCCAGCCGGTCCGGGAAATCACGCCAGAGCGAGACGCTGCCCAAGCCCTCGTGGAGGAAGACCACGGTCGGCGCGGCCTCGGGCGGCGGCCCTACCCATCGTGCTTCCAGATGGAGGTCGCCGAGGGCGACGCGCAGGCCGCTCATGCGCCCGGCGGATCTAGCGCGTGAAGCCGGAGAAACGCGGGAGGAACCGGGCGCCGAGCGGCGCTAAGGCCGCGTGCACTCGTTCGTCGACGTCGCCGAGGACGAGCATGCCGTCGATGCGGGCAATCGCGAGCAGGCGATCGAGAAGCGGACCGACACGCGGGAGATGCGGCACGTAGGCATCCGAATCGGGATAGTGCTCGGTGAGCACGAACTCAGAGCCGTCGGCGCTCACGTGCCACTCGTAATTGAAGGTTCGCGGCTCTTCACGCTCGACGAGCCCGGCGATTTCTCGAGCGATCTCCTGCGCGGCCGCGGTCTTTCCGGGCTGAATCCTGAACGTGACCACCATGCGAAACGACGGATCGAACATCGAGCGCTCCCCGTGGCCTAGTGGGCCGGCTTGCGCAGAATCCAGGTCGTCATGCAGCGCTGCTCGTGCACGACGGTGGTTTTCAAGGGATCGACGAGGGTCCCGCCGAGATCCGCCGTGAGCTCGAGCAGGAAGTCTGCATCGACGAGGAAGCGCTCCGAGCCGTCGAGCAGCAGGAATCGCCGCCCGCCGATCGCCGGGAAGCGATTCTCCATCCCGATCGACGACGCCAGCCGGCAGAACAAGATTCCGCCGGGCTTCACCAGGCGCCAGCTGCCACGCAGCATGAGACGGAAGGCGCGCTCGTCGGGTGCAAAGTGCAACACGGCGCTGCTCAGCACGACGTCGGCGATGCCTTCGCTGAAGGTCGTGGCCTCGGCCGGCTCGGGGCGAAAATTTGAGGCCGGCAAGTGGGGCGCCAGTTGTTTGGCGAGAGCGCGCACCGCGTGGATCGCCTCTGGGTTGGGGTCCAGGGCCCGCACCTCATAGCCCTCGCGGAGGAAGTACACCAGATTGCGTCCACCGCCACAGCCCACGTCGACGATGCTCATACCCGGCCGGATGCGGCCGCGCAGGATCTGATCGAACAAGTAGATGTCGATCGCGCCGAAGTGGGCTGGGAGATCGAGCATGGTGCGCAGTCTAGCCGCTACCGCCCGCTACGGCGTGGCGGTCGGTTTCGCAGTCGGTTTGACCGGCGCCGGGAAGCCGCGCTTGCGCATCAGGGCGTCGGTCCCCGGGTCGTGGCCGCGGAACGCCCGGTAGGCGTCCGCCGGATCGACCGTGTTGCCGATCGAGAACACGTGGTCGTACAACCGCTTGGCGACCGCCTTGTCGTAGGCGCCACCCGCTTCCTGGAAAGCCTCCCAGGCGTCGGCCGACAGTGTGTCGGACCACAGGTAGCTGTAGTAGCCGGCTGAGTAGCCGTCGCCCGAGAAGATATGCCCGAACTGCGGCGTACGGTGCCGCATCACGATCTCCTTCGGCATGCCGAGCTCGGCCAGGGCCTGGCGCTCGAAGGCATCGGGGTCGATCGGCTTGTCCGGCGTCGCCGCGAGATGAAGCTTCATGTCGACCAGCGCGCCGGCGAGATACTCGACGGTGGCGAAGCCCTGGTTGAACTTCGACGCCTTCTCGATGCGATCGACCAGCGCCTGCGGAATCGGCTTGCCGGTCTTCACGTTGAGCGCGAACTTGTTGAGCACCTGCGGCGTTGTGAGCCAGTGCTCGAGCAGCTGCGAGGGGAACTCCACATAGTCCCGGGCGACATTGGTCCCGGAAACCGAGGGATAGTTTACCGACGAGGCCAGGCCGTGCAGGGCGTGGCCGAACTCGTGAAACAGCGTGGTGGCGTCGTCCCAGCTGATCAGAATCGGCTCGCCGGGCTTGCCCTTCACGAAGTTGGCGTTGTTCGAGACGATGGTCGTGACCTCGCCGTCGAAGCGCTCCTGGTTGCGGTACGCGTTCATCCAGGCACCCGACTGCTTGCCGGGCCGCGCGTAGGGATCGAAGAACCAGAGGCCGATCTGCTTGCCGGCAGCGTCGGTCACCCGCCAAACCCGGATATCGGGGTGCACCACCGGCACGTCGGTCACCTGTTTGAAGTGCATGCCGAAGAGCTCGCCCGCGACGTAGAAAAGGCCCTCGCGCAGCTTCTCGAGCTGCAGGTACGGCATGACGGCGTTCTGGTCGAGATCGTACTTCGCCTTGCGCACCTTCTCGGCGTAGTAGCGGTAGTCCCAGGGTTCGATGGTGAGGTGTTGAGAAGGCTCGGAGTTCGCCAGCGTCTGCATGTCAGCGACCTCCTCGTGCACGCGGGCGACGGCGGGCTTCCAGACCGACTCCATCAGCGCCATGGCGCGCTCCGGTGTCTTCGCCATCTGGTTCTCGAGCCGCCAGTGGGCGTGGGTCTCGTAGCCCAACAGCTTGGCACGCTCGGCGCGGAGCTCGAGGATCTCGCCGATGATCGCGTTGTTGTCGTGCGCGCCGCCGTTGTCGCCGCGGCTGTAGTACGTGCGCCAGACCTTCTCGCGCAGATCCCGCCGGTCGGAGTAGGTCAGGAAAGGCTCCATGCTCGAGCGCGTGTTGAGAATCGCCCACCTGCCCTTCTTGCCCCGGCTCTCGGCCGCGGCCGCGGCGGCGGCGCGCATCGGCGCCGGCAGGCCCGCGAGATCG
>JBDTNL010000130.1:0-6085 GCA_039933785.1 Acidobacteriota bacterium | reverse complement strand
GTTTCACCAAGAACCCGGAGATTCCGATCGCCAAGTCGATCACCGACTACATCTTTCGCTGGCTGGCGTCGAAGTTCCTCAATCGTGAGGAGAAGCAAGCGGCGGGGGTGATCTTGCGGGACGAGGTCGAAGCAGCGGTGAGTCCGGCCAAGCCGCCGGTTGGTTTCATCGAGCCACCGAGGGTCACGTTTCTCTATTCGCAAGACGCCCCGAGCTGCCACGAGTGCGGCTCGATCATGGTTCGTAACGGGAGCTGCTACAAGTGCTTGAACTGCGGATCGACCAGCGGTTGCAGCTAGCGCGCCCGTGGCGAGTCGCGGATCCGGGGAGCTCACCAAGCCTCCTTGGTTCCGCCAATGAGTGAGAAAAAAAACGCGGGCTAGCTTTTTAGATGTTCCTCTGACGAGGATTCGGCCGAAGGGACTTCGTGTCTCTTCGGCCTTCCTGTTGGGCCCCCTTTGTGGAGGGTGGCCCGCAACGGCGAGCGGCAATCACGCCGCTTCGCGCGACGCCGAGTCCAACCACTCGGCGGCCCCTATCCGGGGCAGGAGAGTTACACCATGGCCGTAAAGAAGACTGTTGCGAAGGCCAAGAAGCCCGCGAAAAAGGCGGCGAAGCCGAAGAAGGCTGCCAAGAAGGCCGCCAAGAAGCGGTAGCAGCTTTGAAGTTAACCGGCCTTGACGAGGGTGTCAAGGCCGGAAATTTTCCCTTGGAGCCGGGCCAACAGGGTCGGCTCCTTTTTTTCATTGATGCGAGAGTACCCAGAATTACTTGATTCAAGAGCTCTATGTTGGCGAGTTCTGGGGCCAAGTCTCTTGAACTCGACCTGCCCCCCTGGACTATGCTGGTCGCATGTCAGAAGCGGCAGACGGCGCACCCAGGAAGCCCCCCTTTGGTTGGATTCTCGCGGGCGGACTTCTCGTCGCGTTGATCGCAGGCACCATCGCTTGGAGGGCCGCATCACCTAGATCGTCCGGCCAATTGCAAGCGGTGAAGACCGGCGGCGCGAAGCTCAGCGAGGGTGACGTAGCTCCCGCATTCGCACGCAAGACTCTCGACGGTCAGAGCGTCTCCTTGGCGGACTTCCACGGTCGCGTGGTGTTGGTCGATTTCTGGGCGACTTGGTGCGGTCCCTGTCACCTGCAGGCCAAAATCCTCGAGCCGCTCTACGCGGAGTTCAAGAGCCGGGGTGTCGAATTCGTCTCGGTCAGCGTCGGCGAAGAGGAGAAGACCGTGCGAGATTTTCTCACCGAGAATCCATCGCCGTATCCAGTTCTGCTCGACCCCGAGGACACCCTGTCGGCCGACCTCGGAATCGTGGCTCTGCCGACAGTGCTGGTGGTCGATCGCGCGGGCAAGGTCGCGTACTTCAACTTCGGCCTGTCCGACGCCGACACCCTGCGCCAGAAGCTGACCCAGGCCGGCGCAGCCTGACGAGCGCGCCATGACCAAGACTCTCCGACAGCGTCGGCGGGCGCGACGCTTGCCGTCGCAGCTCAGTGACCCCGCCCTCCGCCTGGTCGTGCTTTCGTACCTGCGCCGGCTCGGTGAACAGCAGCGGGCGGCCCGAGTGCGGGTGGTCTTCAACGGCCGCATGCGCACCGCGATCGGCCGTTGCGAACCGGGCCGGGGGCGGATCTACCTCAACCCCCGACTGCTCGATCGCTATCCCGCGGAGCTGGTGCCGACCATCGTCCACGAGCTCTGCCACGTAGTCGCCGGGCTGCGTGCCGGGCACGGTCCGCGCTGGCAGGAACTGATGCGACGCTGCGGCTTCAAGCCCGACCTGTATCACGACCTCGACGTCTCGGCGTTCGAGTCGCATCGACGCAGCTGGCGCTGGCGTTGCCGCGCTTGCGGCTACGCCTACATCCGCAAGACGCGTTCAGCCAACAGCTATCGCTGCGGCTCCTGTGGCGGACGACTGGATGTCGAGAGTGAAATGCGCCAGCGCCAGGCCGCGTCGCGGCGTGCCGGCTGACCTTCGAGGCGCGGCCGGGCGGAGGTTCCGCCGGCCACGCTCGAGGTCGGTGTGGCGAATCCCCTACTGCAGGACGACCAAGACCACGCGGCGGTTCTGAGCGCGGCTTTCCCTGGTCTTGTTGTCGGTAACCGGGGCGGTCTCGCCGTAGGAGATCACCGACATCCGGTGAAGCGCGACGCCTTTGGTGCTCAGGTAGCGGCGGGTTGCCTCGGCGCGGGACTCGCCCAGCTTGTAGTTGTAGTCGTCGCCGCCGATGTTGTCGGTGTGGCCCTGGATTTCGATGTAGACGTTCTTGTTCTGGGTCTTCAGGTCGTTGGCGAAAGTGTCGAGCGCGGCCTTCGCGTCGTCGCTCAGCTCGGCCTTGTTGAAGCCGAACTTGACCTTGTCGTCGGAGAGCACGGTCTCATAGAGGAACTTGCCCTCCGCGAGCTTGCCGGCGGCCACCGCGCGATCGAGCGCTTCCTGAGCGGTCTTCGAGGTCGCGGCGATCTTCTGATCGTGGTCCTTGAGTTTCATCTGCGCCTGCTCGACCTGGCCCTGCACGCCGGCGATCTTCTCGGTGGTCTTGGCATCCTCGGCGGCGACCTGCTGGCCGACGTAGTCCTTGGTGGCGCAACCGGTCGCGGTCACGGCGACGGCCAGGGCGATCCACATCATCTTCTGGGTACGCATTTCAACGATCTCCTCTGCTGGATACGTTCAAGGGATGCTCGCGCTCACTTGGCGGGAGCGGCTGCCGGCAGCGGGGCAGGACCCCGATACCCGCGGCGGAAAGAAACCGTGCGCGACTTGCTGGAAAGCTCGACGCGCACGCTGTGGAACCCGGTGCTGCCGGGGCCTCCGGTGGAGAACCCCAGCACGTACTGATGGCGCAAGTCCTCGGCGATCGCCGCGCACGCCTCTTTCATGGCATATGGGCCGTCGATCGGATAGTAGCGTCCGCCGGTCAACGCGGCGAGCAGGTTGAGCGTGTCGGCCAACCGCCAGATCTTCTTGCCGTCGGCGCCGAGAGCGTAAGCGCTGCCCGAGTCCAATCCGAGCACGTACACCGGCAGCTCGGCCTTGCGCACCATGTCGCGGGCCTGCTCGGCAGTCATGGTGCTGCGATTGTCGACGCCGTCGGTGATCAGGATGGCGGCTCGCTTGAGGCTCAACTGCTCGGCGGTGATCTCGGGCAACCATGCGACAGCATCGTTGAGGGCGGTGGTGCCCGAGGCGTCCCAGGCCGCGACGGTCTCGCGCAACGGTTGTGGATCGGAAGTAAAGGGCACGTCCACCTGCACCAGATCGCCTGAAAACGAGGCCAGGGCGAACTGGTCGCCGGCCTGTTGTTGGTCGAGGAAATAGCGCACGGCCTCGCGGCTGGCGTCGAGCTTCTCGGCGACCCCCATGCTGCCCGAGAGATCCTGCAGAAAGACCATGCTCACCGGGGCGCCCACGCCCTTCTCGAAACTCTCGATCGGAATCTGTTTCCCGTCGACGAAGAGACGGAAATCTTTTTGTACCAGATCGTTGACATAGCCGCCCTTGCCGCGGACCACGGCCGGTATCAGCACGAATCCAACCGAGACCTGATCGGCGAACGAACCGCTGGGCCCGGCCGCGTCCCCAGAGGGCGCTACCGCCCGCGCCGGCGTCGAGGCCGGCGCCGAAGTGGCACTTGCGGCCCCGGGCACGGGTGCTGGAACCGCGAAGGCGCCCGAGGCTCCGCCGATCAGGGCAACCCACAGGCCCAAGGTGAGCGAAGGCCGCCTTTTCGGCGCAATTTGGCGTCGACTATGCACGTCGGTCAATATTTAGCAAGAAGTGAGCCAGTAGTTTACCGATCCGGAGCGCAAAGCGCAAAGGCTCTGATACCTTTTCCCGCCGTGATCAACATTCGCGACCTATCCGTTAAGTGTGGCAACTGCAATACCTACCAAACGCTCGCCAGCTTTGCGCGGCGCGACGACTCGAATGTCTACACCTTCGAGTGCGAAAACGACCGCTGCGAAAGCTCGGTGACCCGCACCCTGATCGAGGTGCCGCGCGAGCTCGACGCCTTTGCCCAGCGCGATCCCGCATGGCGCGGCGGGGGCAAGCACGGCGACGAGGGCGACGGCTCGCCGAGCGAGTGAAACGAGGCGCGAGCGCAGCCGCCTGTGTTAGCCTCGCAGGCCTTCAAGAAGGTTCTTTTTTCGACACCGAGCGGAGGGTTTTCGATGCAGAACATCGTGCACATCGTCGGCACCGGTACGATCGGTGAGCCGCTCATCGGCCTGTTCACCGACTTCCGCGAGAAGCTCGGTTTCGACGAGGTCACGTTCCACAAGCGGACTCCGCTCGCCTCCGATCGCTCGAAGCTCGCCCATCTGATGTCGCGCGGCGCCAAGCTGGCGGCCGACGCGGATCAGCGCCCGGCGTTCGAGAAGCTGGGGCACGAAGTTACCTACGAGACCATGGAGGCGCTCGAGCGCGCCACGGTCATCATCGACTGCACTCCCGCCGGCAACCAGATGAAGGAGAAGTACTACCAGCATCTGAAGGGCCCCAAGGGCTTCCTCGCCCAGGGCTCGGAAGCCGGCTTCGGCAAGCCGTACGCGCGCGGAGTGAACGACGAGGCACTGATACCGGGCGAAGACCGCTTCGTGCAGATCGTCTCGTGCAACACCCACAACATCACCACCCTGGTAAAGACCGTCTGCGACGACGGCGATGACGACTACTGTCTGGATCGTGCCACCTTCGTCTGCATGCGGCGAGCGAACGACATCAGCCAGACCGGCGACTTCGTACCCGCGCCGAGCGTGGGCAAGCACGATGACGAGGTGTTCGGCACCCACCATGCGCACGACGCGCATCGAGTCTTCGAGACCCTGCACAAGGACTTCGATCTGTTCTCGAGCGCGGTGAAGCTCAACACCCAGTACATGCATTCGATCTGGTTCAACCTGATGCTGAAGCGCGACATGACGCTCGAGGAGGTCAAGAACCGGCTGCGCGAGAACCCGCGGGTCGCGATGACCGACAAGCGCCTCGCCAACCAGATCTTCAGCTTCGGCCGCGACCACGGATACTACGGCCGCATTCTCTCGCAGACCGTCGTGGTGACTCCGACGCTCAAGATCCGCCGCGGTCGCGAGCTCTACGGTTTCTGCTTCACGCCGCAGGACGGCAACTCGCTGCTCTCCTCGATCGCCGCGGCGCTGTGGTTCATCGACCCCGACTACGAGAGCGTGGGCCGCCGCCTGGAGCCCATGCGCCGGTGGCTCTACCGCGAGATCTAGCCTCGCGGTGAGCTTCACCTGGCACCGGGGCGGGCTGTCGATTCAAGGCAGCTCCGCGGCCGGCGATCGTTCCTGGTTCCGCATTCATCCACCGGGCCTCGCCTTCGACGTCGGGCGCGGGGCCCCTGAGCTTGCCGGCAGCGGGGACATCTTTCTCACCCATGGGCATCTCGACCACGCCCTGGGTCTGCCGTACGTGCTGTCGCAACATTCCGTCCACGAACAGGCGCCCACCCGCATCTTCTGCCCCGCCGAAGTCGCAGCGGACGTGCGCGAGTTCCTCGCCGCCAGCGCTCGCTTGGAGCGCGTGGAGTATCGCTACGATCTCCGCGGCCTGGTCGCGGGCGAGCGCGTCCCGGTGTCCGCGGACCTGGCGGTCGAACCCTTTGCCGTGGACCACGTGGTGCCGGCCCTGGGCTATCACTTGATCCGGCGAAGGCGAAGGCTGCTCGCCGCTCTCGCCGGCACTCCTGCTCCCGAGCTGGCGCGGCGACGGCGAGAGAACGAGCCGGTCGACGAGCCCTACGACCAGCTCTGGCTTTCCTATTGCGGCGACACCTCAGCCGCGGTCTTCGAGCTCGAGCCGAGGGTTTTCGCCAGCCAGACGTTGCTCCTCGAATGCACGTTCATGGACCCCAAGAAGCGTCCTTCCGCGGGACGCTACAAGCACATCCATGTCGAGGACCTGTTGGCGGTCGGCGATCGCTTCGCCAATGAGGCGATCCTGCTCTGCCATCTGAGCCGCCGCCATCGCGCGTCCGAGTTGCGGCACTGGATCGCCGCGCATCTACCGGCGCTGGCGGAGCGCGTCACGGTGCTTTCCGACGAGCCCGAA
>JBDTNL010000129.1:0-6154 GCA_039933785.1 Acidobacteriota bacterium | reverse complement strand
CAATTCATTCACGCCGAACCCGCTTTGCGGGTCGGCTTGGTTCTGGCATTACCGCTCGTTGCAACGGACGCGGCCAAAAGCGCCGCGCCGCTGAACTCCAGTGTCGTTAGGCGACGCGGTAACTATCAATCGCTCTGCTCGTCGGCGCGCTTGATCAGCTTCTTTTCGGGGGTGTCAGCGTGCAGCGCGTCAGGGCGATGGGCCAACTCTCCTTTGGTCAGCGCGCCCTTGTCGTCGTTTTCTCCGCTGTCACGGAGGAGCTCATCTTCCGTCTCGGAATCGCTACGGCGGTCGCGGCACTTACGTTCTTCCTGATTCGCAAGTCTGCAACGCAAGCCGCGCTCGTCTCCATCGGGAGCGGAATTCTCGTTGCTTCCGTCCTATTCGGCCTCGCACACGTCGGGAATCTGCCCGACGTGCCCCACCATACCTCCGCGCAATCACACTGAACGGCGTCGCCGGCCTCATCCTTGGTTACCTGTTCTGGTTCCGCGGCCTCGAGGCTGCGGTGCTTGCCCACCTAGCAGCCGACGCAATGATCTATCTTGTGGTCGCCAGTCTTATCTGAGCTGCAAGTGAAGGGCGTTCCACTGTCTCGAGCGCTTCCTCGATCATCCTCACTGGTTCGGCGGCGCCAAGTAGACGCCGAACCCTCGTTGCAGCGGAAGCGCCAAAAGCGGCGCGCCGCTAAACTCCAGTATCGTTATTCGTCGGAGGAGACAGCATGCACAGATTCAACGCCGCATTCGGAGTCTTCGTGCTGCTCTCCGCACTTCCTCGATCCTCCAGCGCCGACCTTCGCAATCTCTCATGGGTGGAGGTGACAACGGGTTCTCCGACCGCTTGCTTGGGCCGAGTTGTAGCTCTCTACACTCTCGAAGGCCAAGTAGGCTATCCAAGTATCCTGGCCACCGTCGCGACGAACGAGACCGTAGCGGGAACTTGCCCGCCAACGTTCGACGTTCGTGCCACCGACTTCTGGGAAGTGATCGAGGCGCCCGATCGCATTGGCGCCGAGTACCTTTTCTTCTTGGCCGCACCCACAGCTACCGTTGCCGGCCGCAGCGTCTACGAAATGCCCTCACGACTAGCGTGGGAGCGCAAGCTCGGTTACTCCTGCGAAGGCACCCAGCTCCGCTACTATTCTCCCTCGTACGTGAACCTCCCCGACGATCTGCGCCTCAAGCAATGCGTCGCTCGCTTCCCTTCCGATCCTGATCCACAGCAAGAAGCTCGAATCGTTCCCGAGACGCTCCTGTTCTCGCGGCTAAGAGTGCCCACTGCCCTCCCGTGATTCGACGCCCAACCCCTCCTTGCGGCGGGACTCCGCGGAAATCCGACCGCTCCCGCCCTACGCGAGATGTGCGCTGGCGGCCACCGCTCTCGCAGCCATTCTCATGCTCGCGCCGGGGCTGACGGCTTTCGGCGCCGCTGCCATAGTGGGGTTCTGGCAACGGTGTTGCTGAAGCGAAGGCTAGGCGAATGGTCATGCCGGTCGCGTGGCCGGAGGTGGCGTCCATGAGCAGGAACCGGATCGTTACGTCCTTGCGGGCGTCGTCGTCCACGCGCCGCCCAACCGCTGGTTCAACCCGACGTCAGGGCTTGCGCCCTGCCGCCGGTTAACTCAGTATCCGTTAGCCGACACTCGAGCGGCCATCCTCATTCGAACGTCCCAGACACAGAAAGATTGGCGGACGATGGGCTTTGTCAACTGGTTCAAGACGACAACTTTTTACGGCAAGCTCATCCGAGATGTCGGCGCAGTTGTCGTGCCGACATCGCTAGGCGCGACGAAGTTCCGGCTTCAAGAGCTCGGGCCTTCGCTCCACACTGGCGAGCGCCTGTACCTTTTGACAGTCTCGCGCCGCGTCTTGTTGAGCTACCGTGGCGAGAACCTAAAGCTCACACACGCGCAGGTCCAGGCGCTGCGCGACCTCTTCGGCAGTGGTAGTCAGCCGCAGGAGCAATCTCCCCAAATCGCTGCGGTGTCTCCAGGTAGCCCCTGGTAGGCCCATACGTCCCACCCGAGTGTTTCGACAACGCCATCTGCAAAGGCTTGAGCGAACCACAGCCCTCGATTGGTCCCCCGGGCTGGGCACTCGTCCCCGAGGCTCGGGCCGCGCTCGATAGCGGCGACGTAGGATTCGCTGCGTCGAGGGAACGGGCCGGCCCGACACGCAGCAACCGCAGCCCGGACGGAGCGAGACGATGACGATCAGCCGCCGATCCTTTCTCAAAGCCGCAGCAGCAATCGGTGCTTCGCTCGCCTGGGTCGGACCGGCTCGAGCTTCGCGTGTCCACTGGCATGAGCGGCGTGATCTCTATCCCCAAGGGGTCGCCTCGGGCGATCCCGATCCGCACAGCGTCATCCTGTGGACGAGGCGTCCGTTTGCCCAGGGCACACGCCAGCTCCTGACCGTCGAGGTAGCCGAGGATGAGGCATTCCGCCGAGTCATTGCGCACGCGCAGGCACCGGTCTCGAGCGCCGCAGACTGGACCGCGCGCGTTCTGATTGGCGGACTCGAGCCGGCGCGCACGTACTGGTATCGGTTTACCGACATCGACGGAAACGGCAGCCGGGTGGGTCGCACGATCACTGCGCCGTTGCCAAACGATCCGCGCACGGTGAACTTCGCATTCGTGAGCTGCCAGGATATCAATGAGGGCAAGCTCAACGCCTATCGCCGGATGATCTACGAAGATGAACGCGCTCCCGCCGCCCAACAGCTCGACTTCGTTCTGCACCTGGGCGATTTCATCTACGAGGTGGTCGAGTATCCCGACGAGGTAAAGACCCGCTACGACCGCACGATCTACGAGGTTGCGCGTATCCCCGACGGCCACAAGGTCGGCAACTTCCACATTCCCCTGACCGTCGATGGCTACCGGGCCATCTACAAGGGCTATCTAGTCGATCCCGACCTTCAGGACGCTCGCGCGCGCTGGCCGTTCGTCTGCATCTGGGACAACCACGAGTTCTCCTGGCAGGGTTGGCAGAGCACCGTCAAGGCGGGAAAGTTCGAGCAGCCCGCCCCGAGCATCAAGATCGCGGCGAATCAGGCCTGGTTCGAATATCTCCCCGCGCGCGTCGCGCCGCCGAGCGGTTCGCTCGAGCAGTTCGGTCCGCCTGCCGTGAAGGACGGTGTTCCCGTCCGGGAGTTCGACGGCAACGGGCTGGGGATGGAGCCCAACAACCTGACGGCGATCAACAGCCTCAAGGCCTACCGGACGCTGCGCTATGGCCGGAACCTGGACGTGATCATCACCGACCAGCACAGCTACCGCAGCGCGGATTGCTTCAGCGACCCGTCGCTGGGGAAGCTCGGCGGCGACGAGTTCCCCATGTCTCCCGAGACTCTGATGCGCGTTCTGGACGGCGGGCGCGCCTTCAACGGCGGCAATCCTCCGGCGGAGATCCGCTTCAACGACGCGCACGTCCCCAACCCTCAGCGAAACGCGCCGCCGCAGACGATCCTCGGGGCCGAGCAGAAGGCGTGGTTCAAGGAGCAGCTCCGAAGCTCGAAGGCGGCGTGGAAGATCTGGGCCAACTCCCAGAGCACGCTCGACCAACGCGCCGACCCGCAGAACCTGCCCCCGGGTCTCACCAAGGAGGCCTGGCCAGCGGACGGCGGGTACGCGGCCATGAGCGGCGGGGACTACGGCACCGCGTTCATGGAGCGCTCCGAGATCTACCAACTCGTGCGCGATGCAAAGGTCTCGGGCTTCGCCGTCGTCTCGGGCGACCTCCACAGCTTCTGGGCCGGCTATGCGGCCGCCGAGCTTCCACCCGGCAAGTTCGACCCCGTCGGCCTGAGCTTCGTGGGCGGCTCGCTCACCAGCCCGGGCGCCATGGAGGCGCAGGAGCACAATCTGCCGAAGGACGCTCCGCTCCGACCGCTGTTTCTCGCGGACAGGGCGGAGGGGCCGCCGGACTGGACCCACAACATGCTGCTCCGGCACGGCGTCCGTTCGTGCCTCGAGTATGCGAAGAGCTTTGACCTGAAGCGCGCGCGGGCGCTGTCCAACCCGGATCTCGCGCCGCACCTCGAGTTTGTCGATCTCGGAGGACACGGGTACGCGAAGGTGCGGCTGACGGCCGACGAGATGCGCACTGAGTTCGTTTGCATTCCGCGCCCCATTGCGCGAAGCGAAACACCGGACGGCGGGCCAATCAGGTATCGGGTCTTGCACACCGCTGCACTGTGGAAGAGCGGAGAGCGCCCGCAGCTCAAGACCTCGGTGCTCGAAGGCGACGCTGGACTGTCGATTTGACGGACTCACGGCGCTCGTTTCCATAGTGGCTGGCGGGCGAGACCTCGAAGTGATCCATACGCCGGGCGAGGCGTCGGACCGCCTCACTCGCGGGTGACATCGGAGCTTGCCAAGCGCGGGACTTAGGCCCCGCGCAGTTTCGCCACCTTGCGCTCGCGTTGCTCCTCGATGCGATTGCGCTCGATGACATATTCCTGCTCTTCCTTGTCGCGTTCCTCGAGTGAACCCACCTTCTGCAGGCGGTCCCGATGCAGGATCTCGAGCTCGGCGATGCGGGCTTCGGCCTGGTTGCGGATTTCCGCCACTCCGGCGCGCTGCTCGGCGGTGAGGGATTCTTCCTTGGGCCGGGCGATGCCCTGGCTCTCGATGCGTTCGAGGGCGAGCTCGTAGGCGGATTTCATCTTCGGAGACTTGTCGTCGGCCATGAGTGGCAGGCTATCCTGCCTGGGTGCGGCCGCGCATCCTTTTCATGTTCATCGACGGCGTGGGACTGGCGCCGAGCACGCCGACGAATCCGCTCGCCTCGTTGCCAACGCCCGCTCTGCGCGCATTGCTCGGTGGGCCGCTCACCCTCGAGTCCGTCCAGCGTCGTCCAGGCCTCCTGCTGTCGGCGATCGACGCCGGACTGGGCGTGCCGGGTTTGCCGCAGAGTGCCACCGGTCAGACCGCGCTCTTCACCGGGGTCAACGGGGCGAAGATCCTTGGCCGCCATTCGACCGCGTTTCCCGGCCCGCAGCTGCGCGCCGTGATCGCGGAGCACTCGATCTTCAAACGCGCCGTTGGACAAGGACTGAGGGTGACGTTCGCCAATCCGTTCACGCCCGGCTACTGGCAGGCCTTGACCGAACGGAAGCGCCGGGCTTCCGCGTCCACGCTGGCGATCGAAGCCGCCGGCGTGCGCTTCCGCGATCTCGCCGATCTGCGTCGCGGTGACGCGGTGACCTGGGACATCCAGCGCGACTACTTCGCGCGTTTGCTGGGCGAGCCGCTCGAGACCGTGACCGCTGATTGCGCGGGGAGAGATCTGGCGCGGCTCTCCGGCACCGAAGACCTGACGCTCTACGAGACTTTCGCCACCGATCTCGCCGGTCATGAACGCCTCGAGATGACGGTCGCCGAGGCGGTCGAGCGCGTCGATCGGCTACTGGGTGGAGTGCTCGCCGCTCGACCCGACGAGGTCACGATCGTCCTCACCAGCGACCATGGAAATATCGAGGATTCCTCCAGCCGTGTTCATACGCTGAACCCGGTGCCGCTGCTGGCCGTGGGTCCGGCAGCGCTGGACTTCGCAGAGGTGAGCTCAATCTTGGAGGTCGGGCCGCGGATGCTCGAGGTCCTGGGCAAGCGCGAGCGTCATTGATCTGCCAACATGGCTCCAAGCGACGCGCCTGTCGTTGACTCGCGTCGACGCGCACACCGAAAGCCCGCGGTAGCATTCCAGCCAAAACGGCACTTCTCTTGCAAAGGCCCTTGGAATCGGGGTCTTGGCCGCCAGAAAGGCCTGTTCTGATCAGCTCAAGGAGATCGGCTCGATGATCGAAGCGCAGAACGTCAGTCGCCGGTATGGCGACTTCACCGCGGTGGATGGGATCTCGTTCGAGGTCGCAGAAGGGGAGATCGTCGGCATCCTGGGGCCCAACGGCGCCGGGAAGACGACCACCATTCGAATGATCACGGGCTTCCTGCCGCCTTCGAACGGCAAGGTGACGGTGTACGGCAAGGATCTGTTCGATGAGCCGGGCCAGGCGCGCCGAGACATCGGCTACTTGCCTGAAAACGTCGCGATCTATCCCGAGATGCGGGTGCGCGAGTACCTCGAGTACCGTGCGCGGATCGAAGGCATGAAGAGCGCCGAGGCGCGGCCGGCGATCGCCGAGGTGGT
>JBDTNL010000128.1:0-6189 GCA_039933785.1 Acidobacteriota bacterium | reverse complement strand
TGGGGCAGTAGCTCAGCTGGGAGAGCACCACGTTCGCAACGTGGGGGTCGAGGGTTCGAGTCCCTTCTGCTCCACCATTCCACTCACCTGCCGGGAAGTCCTCCGGCGACTCTGGCGTCCGCGCCTTCGAGCGAGAGGCACTCTCCATCGCCGAGCTGTGCCGCCCGGCGGATGTCGGGCCTGTCCGCGGGTGGCAGGACACGAATTCGCGCGACTCTCGACGCCTATCCGAGCTGAACCAACCACGGTAACGCCCACCCGTTCGGGCGGCGCCCGGCCGAATCTTCTGACTATAATTCGTAATATGACGAAGCGACGACCCGATACCGACCTGGACGACCTCGTCGAAATGGCCAAGGGCCTCGCGCATCCGGGACGCCTGCGACTGCTGGCGATGCTCGCGGGCGGCGAGCTGTGCGTCTGTCAGATGACCGCCGTCCTCGCACTCGCGCCGTCGACCGTGTCGCAGCACCTCTCGGTGCTGTCTCGGGGCGGCCTGGTCGTCGAACGCAAGGAGGGCAAGCTGGTCTTCTACCGCTTGCGAGAGGACGGAGCCGGCGCGGCGCTGCTTGCGCCCCTTCTCGGGATGTTGGCAGCCGATTCGACGGTGAAGTCTGACCGCAACGTCGTCGCGCGCTTGCGCCGGGTGCCGGTCGCGACCCTGTGTGCCGCCGACCTCGACCTCGAGGCGGTGGGAGTGCGAGTCCGTTCGACCCAAACGCCGCACAACCGTCGCTCGGGAAATGCGCTGAAGAGGAGACCGGCATGAATTTGAAACCCCGCGAGGAATGGTTGGTGAAGGCCGCAGGAGTCGCTTCATGACGCGGGGCGTCCTCTTCCTCTGCGTCGCCAACTCCGCGCGCAGCCAGATGGCGGAAGGGATCGCGCGCGCTGGCTGGCGACCGGCTGCCGATCCAGAGCGCTGGATCCGCGCCATCGCGCGTCAACCCACTCGCGGTGCAGGCGCTGGGTGAGATCGGCATCGACATCTCGAGCAGCCGCTCGAAATCGGTCGACGAGATCGATCGCGCAACGGTCGAGATCGTGATCACCCTCTGCGTCGAAGAGGTCTGCCCGGTATACCTCGGCACGGCGCGTCGGCTGCACTGGCCGCTGCCCGATCCCGCCGGCCACACCGAGAGTGACGACGCGAGCCTCGAGCGCTTCCGGTCGGTCCGCGACGAGCTCGGCCGGCGCATCGCGGAGTGGCTGTCAGGCGCCTGATATGGAACCGAGCGTCTTCAAGAAGATGTCGCTGCTCGACCGCTACCTCACGGTCTGGATCTTCCTTGCCATGGGCGTAGGCGTTGGCGCGGGGTTCATGTTTCAGGCCTCGATCCAGCGGTTCAACGCCGCGTTGACCGTCGGCGAGCACACAAACTTGCTGATCGGCGCCGGCCTGATCCTCATGATGTACCCGCCACTCGCCAAGGTGAAGTACGAGCTCATGCCGAAGGTGTTTGCCGACCGGAAGATTCTCGGCCTGTCGCTGCTGCAGAACTGGGTCGTCGGCCCGATCCTGATGTTCAGCCTGGCCATCGGCTTTTTCGGTTTCGTCGCGCCGGCGCTGTTCGGCCCATCCTCGCAATGGGGCGACTACATGGTGGGGCTGATCCTCGTCGGCATCGCCCGCTGCATCGCCATGGTGCTGGTCTGGAACCAGCTCGCCCGGGGCAGCAGTGAGTATGCGGCCGGCCTCGTCGCCCTCAACAGCGTCTTCCAAATCGTCACCTTCGGCGTCTACGCCTGGGTGTTCATCACCGTCCTGCCGCCGCTCTTCGGTATGAAAGGCGCCGTCGTGCCGGTGACGATCGGCGAGATCTTCGCCAGCGTCATGATCTACCTCGGCATCCCGTTCGGCGCCGGCATCCTCAGCCGCGTGATCCTCGTGCCGCTGAAGGGTGCAGCCTGGTACGACCGCGAGTTCGTGCCGAGGATCTCCCCCATTACGCTCGTGGCGCTGCTGTTCACCATCGTGGTGATGTTCTCGACCCAGGGCGAGCGGATCATCGCGCAGCCGCTCGACGTGCTGTGGATCGCGATCCCGCTCGCGGCGTACTTCGCCATCATGTTCCTGCTCAGCTTCTTCATGGCCTGGAAAGTAGGCGCCGACTACCCTCGCGCCGCGACGCTGGCGTTCACGGCGACGGGCAACAACTTCGAGCTGGCGATCGCAGTGGCCATCGCGGTGTTCGGCATTTCGTCACCCATCGCCTTCGCGACCGTTGTCGGACCGCTGGTCGAAGTGCCCGTGCTGATCGGCTTGGTCCACGTGAGTCTCTATTTCCAGCGCCGCTTTTACGGCGGCGTGAAGAAGGCGGACGACCCAGCCCTCGCGGCGGCCGAGAACTAGAGCGGCAAAAGGCGAAACTGCAGGTCTTCGATCCTCCGATGTGCTGCGGGCCGGAGCCGGAGCCGCTCTGGCGCGATTCGGTGCGAACCTCGCCTAGGCCCACAGCCATGGCCCTGGCTGCCTTCACATGTGTCGCGACGCGCTTTCGCGAACCGCTGATCTGCAGCCCACCGAGGAGGAGCTTCGAGAAGAAGCTGCCTGCCGTGTCCGAGCTGAAGGCGTAGACGACCTGCGCGAGAGCGGCGACGAGCAGTGACCCGCCGAGGAACGCCACCGAGACCGTGGCGCTCCGTCACGGATGGAATTTGATCCCCGCGAGAATCTCGACCGCAATCACCGTTGCAACGACCCAATCGACGACCATGCAGAAGGGTGGCCACCAACGGGTGTTGGCGACGAAGTGAGTCCGATGCTGCCAGAGGTCCTTGAAGCCATGGCCGGCCAGTCCAATGACCAGCAGCCATGGCGAGCCGGTGACGGCAGCCGCACCGACGATGACGAATGCGGTCGCGACGCCGGTTTCGACCGCAATGACGCTGGGCCGTCCGTCGGCAACGGCGAAGCCAACGTAGACGAATGCAATGGCGACCAAGCCGAGCGCAAGAACCGTCGCATTGCCGAGCCACCAGAACGCGAACGGTGTAAGCGCCTGACCTGCACCCACCACGAGGCCCCACAATGCTGGGGCGCTGACGCTCGCCGGCGCGGAACGGTTTGGCGGCGAGCTCATCTCAGCTCGCAACGACATCGAAGGTGAACATCATTCCGCTCTCATGGTGTTCGGCGATGTGGCAGTGCGCCATCCAGCGCCCGGGGTTGGTGACCTGCAGGAGGATGTTCACTCGCTGGCCCCTGGAGACCAGGACTGTGTCCTTCCACATCAGGTTGTCCTCCTCGATCCCGTCCCGGTCGAGGACCACGAATCGGCCTGCGCCGTGCACGTGGAAGGGGTGGTGCATCGGGTGGTCCGAGTCCATCTCGTTGACGAGCTCGATCTTCACCCAGTCCCCGACGCGGAACTCCCAGCTGATCTTCCGATTCTCGGCGCCGCTCTGACGGTCGACCAGTTTCCAGCGGATATTGGCCGGCGTCGTGGTGCGATTCACCTCCACCATGTCGTCTTCCCACTCGATGCCGTCACCATGGGCGCGACCGTGCGAGGAACCGGCGTCATGCGCATGCTCGTCGTGCCCCGAGTGTCCGTGGTGTTCCATGGGCTCATCATGGCCGTGGTGGTGGGAGCCACCACCCGCTGCCATCGATGCCGGCATCAGCTTCATGCCGCACTGAGGACACTTGCCCTGCTGCTCGGAAACGACCTCTGGATGCATCGGGCACGTGTACGCGACCGGCGCGCCTTCCGGCATGAGCTTCATACCGCACTGGGGGCAGCTGCCGGGCTCCTCCCTCACGACCAGCGGATGCATCGGACAAACGTAAACCAGGGGACCCTCGGGCGGTGCGAAGTCCATCTCGGCGACGAAGGCGAGACTCTTGTCGGCTGCGGCGCCGCGCCGCGGCGCGATGCGCTCACGCAGCTCCGCGAGCTCCGGGCTCGTGCGCAGTCGTTCGAAGGCCAGCTGCGGCGTCAGATCGTCGGTCTCGCCGCCAACCACGACAGTCGCCAATGAATAGGTGGTGTCCGGTGTGCGGTGCTCCAGCAGTGCCGTGCCGTCGCGGTCGAAGAGCACGTCCACGACTGCGCGCTCGGACGGTGCGAGGATCACGGAATCGATGAACCGCTCCTGCTCGCAGCGACCGCTGTCACCGCCCACCAGCTTCATGCGAGCGCCGTCAAAACCAACGTTGAAGACGCGGGTGTTGGCGGTACCGGTGAGGTAGAGGCGGACGACGTCGCCACGCTTTGCGCTCAGCGCCAGGTTGGTCTTGCCGGCAGCCAGCATCACGTTGCCGAAGCGGCCCATGGCGGCGTGGGTCGTATCGTCCCGGAGGAACGCTGCGATCTTGCCGTCCTCGATCAGGATGTCGTCCAGAGTGATCGCCAGCTCGCGGTTGGCCGGCGCCCAATAGGCGGGATCGCGGGGCACCACGATGATGTTTCCGTAGAGCCCGAGCTCCTGCCCGTAGTCCTCGCGAATGTGTGGGTGATACCAGTAGACCCCAGGGTCGGGGCAAAGCACGCGGTACTCGAAGCTCTCGCCGATGGCCATTGGCTTCTGCGTCTCATGGGTGCCGTCGTGGGCGTTGTCGAGCCGCAGCCCGTGCCAGTGCACGGTGGCGTCGAGGTCGCCGCGGTTGGTGACCTTGACGCGGATCTCGCCACCCTCCGGCACGCGCAACGTCGGACCTGGGACGGAGCCGTTGTAGCCGAGCATACGAACTGTGTGCTCGCCAATCTGGGTGGCGACGGGCTCGATGCTCAGCTCGAAGCGCTCGCCATCGGCGAGCTCGACCACTGCCGTCGGCCGGCTCTGCGGGAGGCCAGTGGGGTCGGTCGGGAAGGCCTCGGCGTTGGGTGAGGCGGGCTCGGTATCGACCGGCATTGAAGTCTCCTTGGGCTGAGGTGATCGAGTCGGACGCAAAGCGGTCAGGCCACAGTCTGCGCGATTGCCGCGCCCGCACGCGCGGCAATCTGCTCGGCGATATATGCGGCGTCATCCCTGACGAAGCCGAGCAGCGCTGAGCCCCGGGTGTACTGCCATTGCATCCCGAGCATGTAGAGGCCTGGGATCTCGGTGACGCCCCTGGTGTGCCTGACCCGCCCGCGGTCGTCGGTGATGGGCAGATCGATCCAGCCGTATTCGCTGCGGAAGCCGCTAGCCCAGACGACGCCATCGACCGCGATGGAGCTACCGTCCTCGAAAGCAACACTCCGCCTCGTCGCCCCGATCGCGCGGCCGTGCGAGATGACGCCGAGCCGCTTCGCGCGGCGCGGCAGCGGTCCCACCAGCAGCTCCTTCTGGCTCATGCGTTTCCCGATCCGAGTCGCGACGGATTTGTGGATCAGGCGGGTCTTGGTGAGCCACCAGAACAGGTCACGGCCGAACAAGCGTTGCGGCAGCGCCGCCTGGCGCGTCCCAAGTGAGAGGTGGGCCTCGCGACTGGCAGCGAGCTCCAGCGCGATCTGATAGCCGCTGTTGCCACCGCCGACGACGAGCGTTCGGCCGGCGGGCAGGTCCGACGGGCGTCGGTAACCCGAGCTGTGAACCTGCGCGACGTCGGCCGACAGGTCGCTGGCGAAAGCCGGGATGCGGGGCGCCTGGAACGGTCCAGTGGCGATGACGACTTGCGCGGCGGTGAGGCGACCGCCCTCTATTTCGACCACGAACGAGTCTTGGCCACGTGTCAGGCTCTTGGCGGCGGTGCCTAGACGGACCGGCAGGTCGAACTTGGCGGCATACCCCTGGAGGTACGCCAAGACCTCCGCTCTCGTCGGGTAGCCCTCCGGATCGCCGGGGAATTCGAGTCCCGGAAGACTGTCGTAGCGCCGCGGCGTGAACAGAGTGAGCGAGTCCCAGCGGTCGCGCCACATCGGTGCGATCTCCTGCTCGCGCTCGAGGATCAGGAAGGTCCGACCCTGCTTGGCAAGGTAGTAGCCGATCGCCAGCGCAGCCTGCCCGCAGCCGACGACCACGACGTCGAAGTGGCTGCCTGCGATAGGCCTGGCAAAGATGCGCGAGACCAGGGATTCGCCCTCGTCCTCCGACTGGATGGGACCGTTTTTGGGTCGCGCTGTTGGCCCTGAGATACAGCGATCCTATCCCAGACCAGAGCCATGGTTCTCGGCACGGCAGGATCCTCGGCTTCAACGCCGCGACGGCGTACGTCTGGGCCGAGACGCCGCGTGAGTGGGCAGTCGACGCACGGAAGGTGGC
>JBDTNL010000127.1:0-6240 GCA_039933785.1 Acidobacteriota bacterium | reverse complement strand
CTCGGCCGCGGCCGCGGCGGCGGCGCGCATCGGCGCCGGCAGGCCCGCGAGATCGGCTTCCTTGTCGAGCACCAGCATGTAGTCGGTCTCGTCCGCCAACAGGTTCTGGCTGAAATTGGTGAACAACGTCGCCAGGCGCTGGTTGATCGCCGACATGCGGTCCTTCGCCGCCTGGTCGAGATTGGCGCCAGCGCGCACGAAGTTCGTGTAGTCGAGCCAGACGATGCGCTTCTGCTCGGGCGTGAGCGGCAGGGTCTCGCGTTCGTCATAAACCGCCTTGACGCGCGCGAACAGTTGCTCGTTCTGCACGATCTGGTCGCCGAACGCCGACAGCTTCGGCGCCATCTCGCTCTCGACCGCCTGAAACTCCGGCGTCGACATGGTCGAGCTGTAGACGTTGAACACGTTGGTCACCCGGTCGAACGTGCGCCCGGCGCGCTCGAGAGCCGCGATGGTGTTCTCGAAATCGGGCTTCGCTGGGCTCGTTGCGATGGCGTCGATCTCCTTGAGCTCTTCCGTCATCGACGCCTCGAGGGCGGGCTTGAAGTCCGCCACCTTGGCCTTGTCGAAGGGCGGCACGCCGCCATAGGGGCCGCTCCACTGGGGAAGAAGTGGATTGGCGTTGGACGTCGCAGGTGCCGCGGTGGCGGCTAGAGCCGGCGCGACGACGGTCATGAGCGTGAGCGCAAACGCGGAGCTGAACCGGAAACCGTGCATGATCGGGGACTCCTTGGGACGGGAAGGTCTTCTAGAGGGCGTTTCATCGAGGAGTGCGGATTCTACCCGCATCGCTCGAGCCGGAGGATTTCCGGAGAATTCGAAAGCCAGAAGCGGATAGCGGCCGTGGCGTGGCCTGCCTAGCATGCAGCCCATGGACAAGCGCACACACCAGACCCTCGATCCCGCCATTCTCTACTTTGGCACCCCCGTCGTCCTGGTCAGCACGCTCAACCTGGACGGGACCCCCAACCTGGCGCCGATGTCTTCCGCCTGGTGGCTCGGACGGAGCTGCATGCTGGGCTTCGGCGCCCGCTCGCATACGCCGGCCAATCTCCTGCGCACCGGCGAATGCGTGCTCAACCTGCCGTCGGTCGCCGAAGTGACCGCGGTTGACCGGCTGGCCCGCACCACCGGCTCGGACCCGGTGCCGCCGCACAAGGTCGCCATGGGCTACCGTCACGAGGCCGACAAGTTCGGCATCGCCGGATTGACCTCGGTGCCGTCCCTCGATGTCCTGCCGCCCCGCGTTCTCGAGTGCCCGGTGCAGCTCGAGGCGCGGCTCGTCGGGCGTCATCCGCTCGCCGCCCAGGACCCTGACCGGGCGGGCAATCTGATCGCCCTCGAAGTCTCGATCGTGCGCGTACATGTCGACGAAGCGATCGCAATGACCGGACACGCGAACCGCATCGATCCGGAGAAATGGAGACCCCTGATCATGAGCTTCTGCCAGTTCTTCGGCCTCGGGCCTATGGTGCATCCGTCGCGGCTTGCCGAAATCCCCGAGTCGGCGTACCGTCCGAAGCAACCGCTTCAAGCGGTACCCGCGGGAGCGCGCGCATGAAGACCTCACAGCCCCTGGACGAGTCAGTGTGTTGGGACGCAGTGCTGGCCAAAGACGCGGCGCAGGATGGCCGGTTCTTCTTCGGCGTCGTCACCACGGGAGTGTTCTGTCGCCCCTCGTGCGCCGCAAGGCGACCCCTGCGCAAGAACGTCCGCTTCTACGAAACGCTCGACGCGGCAGCGAGCGACGGCCTCCGACCCTGCCGGCGTTGCCGGCCGACCGAGAGTCCTTCCACCGCGACGATCGAGAGCATGCGGAGACTGTGCGACCACATTCGGATGCAGAGTGACTCTGGCGTCGACCTGACGCTGGCCGCGCTGGCCCGGCGCGCGGGCATGAGCGCCTCGCACTTCCAGCGCACGTTCCACGGGGTGGTCGGAGTCACGCCGCGACAATTCCTCGAGGCCTGTCGCCTGGACGCGCTCAAGAAGGGGCTGCGTTCGGGCGCCTCCGTCACCGAAGCGATCTACGACGCGGGATTCGGCTCGAGCAGCCGGGTGTACGAGCGCGTCGACACTCGCCTGGGGATGACGCCGAGCGACTACCGCACCGGCGGCGAGGGCCTCGAGATTTCCTACGCGACGGCAGCTACGCCCTTGGGGCTCATGATGATCGCGGCCACCGATCGCGGACTCTGTTTCGTACAGTTCGCCGCATCCGAAGCCGAGCTGCTGCGCGAGCTGCGTCGCGAGTACCCGGCGGCAGTGCTCGAGGCCGCTGCAGCGGGAGGATCGCGGCAATTCAAGGCCTGGATGAATGCCCTGCGACAGCATCTCGACGGCAAGCTCGGCAAGCTCGACCTGCCGGTTGCGATGGACGGTTCACCCTTCCGGCTCGAGGTCTGGCGCTACCTGCAGACGATTCCCTCGGGCGAGGTGCGCTCGTATTCCGAGGTCGCCGCGGCGCTCGGACGGCCGAGCGCGGTGCGGGCCGTCGCCTCGGCCTGCGCCGCCAACCGAGTGGCGATCGCGATCCCCTGTCACCGCGTGCTGCGCGCCGACGGCGCGCTCGGCGGCTATCGCTGGGGGATGAAGCGCAAACGCGCCCTGCTCGCGATCGAAGGCAAGGCGGAGTCGCCCGAGCGCTAGAGGACGCCGCCGCTCACTGCGGCGAGCCGCCGAAGAACTTGGCTCCGAATGCGATCGCCAGCACGCTGTAGAGCGCCAGCGCGGCCAGCGTCGGTATCGGCAACCCGCCGCGAATGGCGAAGTGCCCGAGCGAGAGCGCCGCCACCGCGGCGTGGGCGAAGTTCGCCACCACCAGCGGCCGGCCGTAGATGCCGCCGATGTGCGTGAACCGTTGGAACCAGTTGAGCAACGCAAATCCGAAGAGCGCCGCGCCGAGGACCTGCACCAGGCCCGTATCGAGGGCCGTCGGGGCCGCGCCGGCGGCGCGCAAGAGTTCCTCGGGGCCGAACTGCATCGCGATCGAAACCAGGAAGTAGACGATGGCGGAACCGGTGAGCAGAAGATTGGGCTTTTCGTTCAAAGTGTCTCCGATCGAGAACGCAGTTAGCGGGCCCATTCAAGACTGTCTCGCTTGGCCTCGAAATGGCTGCCGAGACCGCGGGCGATGGCGTCGTCGCAGAGCTCGAGCGCGCCAGGAAAGTCGCCCAGCTCCATCCGCGCCAGGATGCCTCGGTCCCACAGCGCCATGGTGGGCATTCGTTCGCGCAGTTCCGCCGGAAGATCCGCTTCGGCGGCGGACAAATAGCCCAATCCGACGACCACGGCGGCCGCGCAGCGCTCCCAGGACTCCATCCGTGCGCTGGCCTCGGCCACCAAGTCGTAGGCGAAGAACTTCACCGCATTGGGCAGCGAACCCTGGCCATCCAGCGTGCGCGTAACATATTTGAGCGCCGACTCCGGCCCCGCGAGAACAGCTTCGCGATAGCCCGACATCAAATCGGCGTAGGTGTCTCGGATGGATTTGCGAACGGGTTCGACGCGGCGCGACAAGAGTGAGTAGTCTATCGCCAATGAACCTGCTCCTGGCGCAATGGTTGCTCGCGGCGGCCGCTGTCTATGGGCTGTTGGGCCTGCTCTTCGCCGTGCCTTTCGTCTGGCGCGGGGTCGATCGCATCGACTCAAGCGCTCACGGGGCCGGCTGGGGATTTCGGATCGTCGTCGTACCCGGCGTCATTCTGCTGTGGCCCCTGCTGCTCGAGCGGTGGCAGAGGGCGCGGTCGAGCGCGCCATGATTCGCCCGCTGCGCGCCGCCCACCGCATTGTCTGGGTTCTGCTGGCGCTCGCCCTACCCGCTCTCCTGGCTCTCGCGCTGACCCGTCGGCACACCACGGTCGAGACGCCTCTCCCGCCGCAACTCGCGCCCACAACCGGCGGACACTAGCTTGGGACACACCTACCAAGCCATCGGGTGGAGCCCGCAGAAACGGCGCTACGACATCGTTCTCGCGACCGCGATTGCGCTCTACCTGGGTCTGTTCGTCGGCCTGGGCTCCGCGCTCAAGCCAGGGTTGACGCTCGAAACGCTGCTCATCCGCGGGCTCGGGACTGCCGCGCTGCTTGCGCTCCATATCGTCCTGGCGATCGGGCCGCTCTGTCGTCTGCAGCCGAAGTTTCTGCCGCTGCTCTACAACCGCCGTCATCTCGGAGTCGCGACCTTCGCGCTCGGTCTGGCGCACGGCGCGTTCGCCCTGGTGCAGTTCCACGCCTTCGGCGATCGCAATCCTCTGGTCAGCGTGCTCACCAGCAGCCCGCGATTCGGCAGCGTCCCGGACTTTCCGTTTCAGCTCCTCGGGCTCGCGGCGCTGTCGATCCTCTTCGCCATGGCCGCCACCAGTCACGATTTCTGGCTGGCCGTCCTCACGCCCCGGGTGTGGAAGACGCTCCACATGGGCGTCTACCTCGCGTACGCGCTGCTCGTGATGCACGTCGCACTCGGGGCGCTGCAGCAGGAACGAAGCCCGTGGCTCGCCGTGGTCCTGGGCCTGGGCCTGGGAACCCTCCTGGTCCTCCACCTCGCCGCGGGTTGGCGCGAGCGTGCGGGCGACCGGTCGCGTGAAACCGCCATCGGGGACGGCTACGTAGAAGTCTGCACGGTGCACGACATCCTCGAAAATCGCGCGCATTCGGCCTGCTTGTCCGGCGAGCGCGTGGCGGTCTACCGCTACGACGGAAACATCTCGGCGGTCTCGGCGGTGTGCCGGCATCAGAACGGCCCGCTCGGCGAGGGCAAGATCGTCGACGGCTGTATCACCTGTCCCTGGCACGGCTATCAATACCAGCCCGGCAACGGCTGCGCACCGCCGCCGTTCGCCGAGAAGCTCGAGACTTACCGTGTGCGGGTGGTCGACGGCGCGATCTGGGTTCATCCCCAACCCCTGTTGCCGGGCACGGCTGTCGCACCGGCCCGCATCGACGGATCCACGACATGAGTGGCGAGTTCTACATCGGGTGGGCCCCCACACCGCCTGGAATCCGGCGCTTCACGCGCCTCGCCGTGCTCGGTCTGTTCGTGCTCGCGGCGGGGATGGCGAGCCTGCTCGTCGGCGCGATGCAGCGTCCGGCAAAGGCCTCGTTCGACTATGGCAGGCCGCGAGCGTGGAGCGGACGCATCGAGCTCGAGCCGTCGCCCATCCTGTGGACGGCCGACGGCGAGGCACTGTACCTGGTCGCGCCGGGCAAGCATGGCGCGGACTCGATGCTCGCCGCGCTAGCCGGCCGCTTGGTGAACCTTCGCGGCACCCTCATCGAACGCCCGGGTTTGCTCGGTCCCCAGCGCATGGTCGAGATCGAGCCGGACTCGATCCGCGAAGCGACTCCCGCGACCGTCGACGTTTCACCCCCGGCCGCTGCGCAGTCTCTCGGAATGGTGCGTTGGCGCGGCGAGATCGCCGATGGCAAGTGCTATCTCGGAGTGATGGTCCCCGGCGAGGGCAAGACGCACCGCGACTGCGCCGCGCGCTGCCTCTCGGGCGGCACGCCACCGCTTTTCGCCATCGCCGACGGCACGGGCGGGCAGGTCACGGTCCTCCTCGCCGCCAACGACGGTCGCCCCCTCGGCCCGCGGCTCACCGACTTCGCCGCTGAACCGGTCTACATCTCAGGAGAGCTCTCCAGACATGGCAAACTTCTCATCCTCCGCACCTCGCCCGACCGGATCGAACGAACCGGCGACTGAGGGGGGCACGACTCGCATGGACGCCTCGAGCTACCCGCCCGCGCCCGCCGAACGCCCCACCGCGATCATCGAGAGTGGCGCCTATCGCGCGCGCTTCGCCGCCGACGCGCGCGATCTCGACCGGGCGCAAGAGCTACGCTACCGGGTGTTCAATCTCGAGCTCGCCGAGGGGTTGGATGCCTCGCACGCAACCGGCCGCGACATCGATGCGTTCGACGGCCAGTGCCACCATCTGATCGTCGAACACCTGCCAACCCACACCGTGATCGGCACCTACCGCATGCAGACCGACAGCATGGCTGGCGCCGCCGGCGGCTACTACACCGACTCCGAATTCGATCTTTCGCATCTGCCTGCAGAAGTACTGGCGAACGGCATCGAGCTCGGGCGCGCCTGCATCGAGCGTGACCACCGCGGCCGCCAGGTCCTCTTCCTGCTCTGGCGCGGACTCGCCGAATACGTGATGCACAACCGCAAGCGGTTTTTCTTCGGCTGCTGCTCGCTCACCAGCCAGGACACCGAGCTCGGCTGGGCCG
>JBDTNL010000126.1:0-6290 GCA_039933785.1 Acidobacteriota bacterium | reverse complement strand
CGCCAATCCGAGGTGCCACCCGATTCGGAGCGCGCGGCCTTCCGGCGGCGAAATTGCGACCCTACCGTCAGATTCGAGCCACTCGACGCGTCTTTCTAGGTTATGGCTCGCCCACTACGCTATTTCGAACCCGGAGACCTCGTCGAGGTCACCACGCGCACGCTCCAGGGAATGCTGCTTCTGCGGCCAAGCCCTCTGCTGTGCGAGATCATTCTCGGAATCCTCGGCCGCGCCCAAGCTCTCTATCGCCTGCAGATTCACGCGTTCGTCTTCCTCTCTAACCACTACCATCTGCTCTGTTCGCCGGTCGACCCCGAGCAGCTCGCGCGAGCGATGTGCTTCATCAACTCGAACCTTGCGCGGGAGGCGGGCCGACTCCACGGCTTCCGAGAGAAGTTCTGGAGCCGCCGGTACCAAGCGATCCCCGTCACGGGCGAGCCTGCTGCGCAAATCGAGAGGTTGCGGTACCTGCTGGCCCACGGCTGCAAGGAGGGTTTCGTCCTGACGCCTGGCGAGTGGCCGGGAGTGCATTGCATCGACGCACTCCTCCACGGCAAGCCGCTTCAAGGCGTCTGGTTCGATCGCACGCTCGAGTTCGAGGCGCGCCGCCAGGGCCTCGAGTTCGGCGCTCGCGACTTCTCGACGGTCTACTCCATCACCCTCAGTCCGCTGCCTTGCTGGCAACATCTCTCCGCAGAGCAATACCGTGGCGCGATCGCCCAGCTCGTGGTCGAGATCGAAGCCGACGCACGTCTTCGCCAGGCAGAGACGCGACGCCAGCCGGCAGGCGCGGATTTCGTCTGCAGGCAGAATCCGCTCTCCCGCCCTGCGCGAAGCAAGCACAGCCCGGCACCACGCGTCCACGCCGCGTCCAAGGTCGCTCGCATGGCATTTCGGGAGGCCTATCGAGCATTCCTTGCGGCCTTCCAACGGGCTTCCGAGAGGCTTCGCGGCGGCGACCGATCGGCGGAGTTCCCGCGATTCTCGTTCCCGCCGTCACTGCCATTCGCGCGAGGGCCAGCCGTCGGGTTCGCGACCTGACGACCAGCGCCGAGGATGTCACCGGAAACACTGGCCCGATCCTTCATCCCGTGGACGGGATGGGCGGAGCTTCGCTCGGCCGCGAGAGACAAGGACCGCAGGCCGCCGCCCGAGTCGCGCACGAAAGCCATTAGTCCCATTAGTCCCAGTTCATCCGCAGAGAACGGCCCCAGAGCCGACCACTAGCGCAGCGATCTCGACGAACGCGCTGCCAAATCCGGAGGTAGCGTGGTGAGCAAGTACTGGCTGTCTCCTAAGTGGCTGGCACCTTTGGCGGCGGGCACCTTTGGCGGCGGGGATCCCGACCGAACGCGATCGGCCTCAGCGCTGCGCCGCGGCCGGCAGCGTCGCAGCGTCGAGGGTGGCGAGCTGCTTTCGCCACTCGGCAGCCCGCGCCCGGTGCGCCGGGGTTGCCGCGTTCCAGGACTCGTAGAGCCTCGCCAGCGCCTCGAGGCTCTGGCGTCGGCGGGTCGGCGGCGCCGACGGAGCGTTCGCCAGCAGCCGCTGGGCGCGCAGCAGCTCGACCTCCGCCTCGGCGAAGCGCGACAGCGCGAGGAGTGCGCGCCCGAGACCGAGCCGGGCATTGCCAGTCGGCCAGAAGCCATCGCCCGAGGTGCGGTCGTAGAGCGCGGCGGCCTCGCGGTAGAGCGGCTCGGCGGCGGCCGCATCGCCGCGCTCGAGCAGCAGCCGCGCGAGGTTCGCGAGGTCGTTGGCGACGCTGACGTGGCCCTCCGGGTAGAGCCGCCGGCGCATCGCCAGCGACTCGCGGAAGAGCGGTTCGGGGGCGACGAGATCGCCGCCGTCCTGGATGAGCAGCGCCAGGTTGTTGAGTCCGGTCGCCACGTAGGGGTGGTCGCCGGGGAAGATGCGGCGCCGGATCTCGAGCGACTCGCGCGCCATCGCCTCGGCCTCGGCGTGCCGCCCGAGGTCCTTGAGGATCACCGAGAGGTTGTTGAGTCCGGCGGCGATGCGCGGATGGTCGCGCGGCAACAGCCGGCGGTTCATCGCCAGTGCCTCGCGGAAGAGCACCTCGGCTCCGGCGCGGTCGCCGAGCCCGGTCGGGCCGCCGATCACCGTCGCCAGGTTGTTCAGGCTCTCGGCGACATCTTCGTGGTCGCCCGGGAAGAGGCGACGGCGCATGGCGAGCGCCTGGCGCGCCAGCGGCTCGGCGGCCTTGGCGTCGCCGCGATCGTCGTAGAGCCCGGCCAGGTTCGACAGATCGGTGGCGACGCTCGGGTGGTCGCCGGGGTGGAGGCGCCCGTCCATGGCGAGCTCCTCGCGATACAGCGGCTCGGCGCGTTGATCGTCGCCGCGATCGCTGTAGAGCTTGGCGAGGTCGCCGAGCGCCGTGGCGACGTCGTCGTGGTCGCCGCGGTGGAGCCGGCGCGCCAGCGGGACCGCCGGCTCGAGCATCTTCGTCGCCTCGTCGTAGAGGGCGAGATCGCGAAAGATTCCGCCGATCGTTCCGCGTAGGGCGAGCTCCGCCTCGGGCGCGCCGGCGAGCTCGCCCTTTTCCACCCGCGCGGCGGCGGCGGACATCATCTCGCGCAGCATCGTCGTGTCCCGCCCGAGGGCGACGCTCGGACCGACGCCGCTCAGGGCCTTGGACATGAAATCGGCGACGAGCTCCGCTTTGACGGCCTGCGTTCGCGCCACCCGCGCCTGCCAGGCGATGCCGACGACCGCGGCGAGCAGCGCCGCCAATACCAGGCTCGCCGCGGTGACCGGGACGCGGTGCCGGCGGACGAACTTGCGCAGGCGATAGCTGGTGCTCGGTGGCGCGGCGAGCACCACCTCCCCGGCGAGGTGACGACGCACGTCCATCGCCAGACTGTTCGGCGTCTCGTAGCGCCGCTGGCGGTCCTTCTCGAGCGATTTCATCACGATCCAGTCGAGCTCGCCGCGCAGCGTGGCGGCGAGCTTCGCCGACTCGGTCGCGCGGCTCGCGGCGACGCCAGCGATCGTCGCCACGGACCGGCTCAGGCGTGTGCTCGGGCGCGGCGGTTCGACCTCGCGAATGATGCGCAGAATCTCGCCGTAGGCGGCGACGCGCAGGCTCTTCGGATCGAACGGCAAGGTGCCGGTGAGCAGCTCGTAGAGCAGGACGCCGAGCGCGTAGACGTCGGTGCGCGTGTCGATGTCGAGCGAGCCCTCGGCCTGCTCCGGGCTCATGTACTCGGGCGTGCCGATCAACTGCCGGTGCTCGGTGAAGAACGTTCGGTCGGTGAGGTGCCCCGCCATTGCCTTGACGATCCCGAAGTCGATCACCTTGGCGAGCGGCTCCCCCTCCTGATTGCTGACCAGCACGTTCGAAGGCTTGATGTCGCGATGGATGATTCCCTTGGTGTGGGCGTGCTGCACCGCCGAGCAGACCTGCGCGAAGAGCTCGAGACGCTCGCGGATCGGCAGCCTCTGCCGATCGCAGTATTGCGTGATCGGCTCGCCGCGGACCAGTTCCATGGCGAAGAACGGCCGGCCCGAGGCGGTCGTCCCCGCATCGAACACCTTGGCGATGCCCGCGTGGTCCATGAGCGCCAGCGCCTGACGCTCCTGTTCGAAGCGCGCCAGCACCTGTTGCGAGTCCATCCCCGGTTTGATGACCTTGAGCGCAACCTGCCGACGGACAGGCTCGGTCTGTTCGGCGAGATAGACCGCACCGAAGCCACCCTCGCCGAGCAACTGCAGCAGCCGGTACGGTCCTATCCACTCGCCGGGTCCACTGTCGAGCGTCGGGTGATGCGGATCTCGCCCGGGCTCGCGAGCCGCGTGCGGATCGGCGTCGAGGGTGGTCTCGACGCCGATCTGCCCGGGCGGCGTGCGCTCCGGCTCGATCTCTGGTGTGCCTCTCCCCGGGCCTGGGGGCTCGCCGTTCATCGCAGACCTCCTGATCGTCAAGCGCCGGCAGCTTTGCGCGCGCCGCGGGACAATGCCTCTTTTACCCTAGCGACGAAGGTTGGCATCGGAGTGGACTTCGAGATGTAGCCCCGCCCACCGATGGTGCCGCGCTCCGCTGCCACCTCCTCCTCGGTGACGAGAGAGGTGAGGAATATCACCGGTATCTCGCGGGTGCTCGCACTCCCGGACAGGTGTCCGAGGGCCTGTCCGCCGTCCATCGCGGGCATCATGACGTCGAGCAGTATCAGGCTCGGCTGTTCCGCGACCGCGAGCTCGAAAGCCTTTCCCGCATCCGCGGCCGTCAAGACCTCGTATCCCTCCTTGCGCAGAATGGCCGAATACAACGTCCGCTGCCTTTCATCGTCATCGACGATCAAGATCTTCGTCATGTCCACTCCTCTGGCAGTCCCTGGTTAGCGCGGATCCGATGCTCTAGACCGTTCGCGAAGTCTCGACCATGCCCCCGCCCGGCGCCTCCAGCGCCTCGTTCACCGTGGCCATGAGCTCGACGACGTCGATCGGCTTGGTGAGGTACCGGAAGAAGCCGGCCCGCAAGCCCTTCTCGATGTCGTGGGGCATCGCGTTGGCGCTGATGGCGACGACGGGAATGTGCGCGGTCGAAGGGTCGGCGCGCAGGATCGCGAGCGCTTCGATGCCGCTGATGTCGGGCAGGTTGATGTCCATCAGGATCAAATCCGGTTGCTTCGTGCGAGCGAGCGCGACGCCGAGCGTCCCGGTCACCGCGCTCAGTAGCCGCAGGTCCGGGCGGCGCGCGATGATCCGCTGCACGAGCTTCAGGTTCGCGGGGTTGTCCTCGACGTAGAGCAACAGGCGCTCTCGTGCGCCTTGCTGGACCGGCGATCGAGTCGATGCCTCGGGCTCATCGCCTGCGCTCTCGACCTGCGGCGCGGCCGCCTTCAGGAGATCGAACCAGAACACGCTTCCAGTCCCGACGGTGCTCTCCACACCGATGACTCCCCCCATGAGCTCGACCAGCTGCTTGGCCACCACTAGGCCGATGCCAGTCCCTTCCTGGCCGCCGGCCTCCTGGCCCAGACGGTTGAACGGTTGAAACAACTGCGCCAGCTTCTCAGGCGGTAGTCCGATACCGGTGTCCGTGACGCTGACGCGGATGCGCCCCGGGGGCCCTGGGGCGTGCTCGACCAAGACAGTGCCCCCCTCGCGGTTGTACTTGATCGCGTTCGCTACCAGGTTGATCAGGACCTGCTTCAACCGGGTCCGGTCGGCAAGGACGAAGCAGGGGACGGCGGACAGGGCGAAGGTCAGGTGGACCCCGTGCTTGCGCGCCTGACCTTCGATCATCCGCTGGCATTCGCCCGCGACCTCGCCCAGCAACACCGGCTCGCGCGAGAGCGACAGCGTTCCGGACTCGATCTTCGCGAGATCGAGGACCTCGTTGATGAGCTTGAGCAGATGCCATCCGGCCTGGAGGATCTGATCGATGCTCTCCTTCTGGCCGGGCGTCGGCTCCGGCGAGTCCGAATCCATCAGCTGCGCGAAGCCGAGGATCGCGTTCAAGGGGGAGCGGAGCTCGTGGCTCATGCTGGAGAGAAATTCCGACTTCGAGCGGTTGGCCTTCTCCGCCACCACCTTGGCGCTCTCGAGCTCGAGGTTCTTCTCCTGGAGCACCTCGTCCAGGCGCTTGCGTTCGGTGACGTCGCGCGCCGCGGCGAACACGCCTTGCAGCCTCCGGTTGCGGTCGTAGAAGTTGGTGGCGTTGTAGGACACCACCGTCTCCTTGCCGTCGCGGGCCCGCGAGGTGAGCTCGTAGTTGGTGACCTTGCCTACGGTCAGCACCTGCTTAATGCCGGCCTCGGCCCGCTCCGGATCGGTGAAGTAGTCCTTGAACGGAGCTCCGATCAGCTCGTCGCGCGTGCAGCCGGTCAGCGCCTCCATCTGCTTGTTGACGTCGGTGATGATGCCTTGCGGGTCGGTGGTGATGAGCGCGTCGATGTTCGATTCGATGAGCGATCGGGTGTAGAACTGTTGGTCGCGCAGGCGCTGGTCGAGCCGTTTCTGGTCCGCCTCGACCTCCTTGCGCGCGGTGTTGTCGGTGCCGATCAGGAGGTAGCCGATGATGGCGCTCTGCGGATCGCGCAGCGCGGTGACCGACACCACCGCCGGGAAGCGACTGCCGTCCTTGCGGATGTAAGTCAGCTCGTAGATGTCCTCGATGCCGCGCGAGGCCTTGAACACCAGCGCCTCGAAGCCGGGTGCGATGGGCGTCGCGAGTTCGAGGCTCAAGGTCTTGGCGCGGGCGATCACCTCCTGCGGGTCGGAGATCTCGGCCGGGGTGATCTTGTCCAGCACCTCCGCGGCGGTGTAGCCCAGCA
>JBDTNL010000125.1:0-6313 GCA_039933785.1 Acidobacteriota bacterium | reverse complement strand
TCCCCGGCCGCTTCGACTGCCCGGCCGGACATCGCGATCACGTTGGCTCGGATCATGCGATCCATGCCGGCGATGCCGATCGCCGACAGCAGACCGCCGATGGTGGTCGGGATCAGACAAACGAGAAGGGCGGCGAGAACCGTGACCGTGATCGGCGACCCGATCCCCGCGGCCTTCACGCTGTAGATCGAAAACGGCAGCAGCGTCGCCGTCGCGAGCAGGAAAATAATGGTCAGCTTGGCGAGCAGGATCTGCAGCGCGATCTCGTTCGGCGTGCGCTGACGCTTGGCGCCTTCGATCAGCCCGATGATGCGATCGAGGAAAGTCTCGCCGGGGTTGCTGGTGACCTCGATCACGATCCAATCGGAAAGCACCCGCGTACCACCAGTGACCGAGCTTCGGTCACCGCCGGCCTCGCGGATGACCGGTGCGCTCTCGCCGGTGATGGCGCTCTCGTCCACCGAGGCGATGCCCTCGACGATGGTGCCGTCGGCGGGAACTAGGCTGCCGGCCTCGACGAGAACCGCGTCGCCCTTGCGTAGCGAGCTCGAGCGCACCAAATCCCAGGTCGAATCCTGACGCGGGAAAGCCAGTCGCTTGGCCGAGGTCTCGCCGCGCGTCTTGCGGAGCTCCTCGGCCTGAGCCTTGCCGCGACCCTCGGCCAGGGCTTCGGCAAAGTTCGCGAAGAGCAGAGTGAACCAGAGCCACACCGCGATGGCGAGAATGAAATTGGCCGGAGCTTCGCCATGGCCGTGCAGGGCCTGGAACCAAAGAACGGTGACCAGCACGCTCACCACCTCGACCACGAACATCACCGGGTTCTTGAACTGCAGGCGGGGATCGAGCTTGCGGAAGGACTCCAGTACCGCTTTGCCCATCAGGGCGGGGTCGAACATGCGTATCGTCTTGTGAGTGCTCATAGTCTGTCCTTGCTCTGCCTCAGCGGGCAGCCAACATCTGCAGGTGCTCGACGATCGGTCCGAGGGCGAGCGCCGGGAAGAAGGTGAGGGCGCCGATCAACAGCACGGTCGCGATGACCAGCGCGACGAAGAGGGGCCCGTGGGTCGGAAGTGTCCCGGGGCCCACCGGCACGGTTTTCTTGGCGGCCAGAGAACCGGCGATGGCGAGCACCGGCACCGCCACCCAATAGCGCGCGAAGAGCATCGCGATCCCCAGCAGCGAGTCGTAAAACGGCGTGCTCACGGTCAGTCCACCGAAGGCGCTGCCGTTGTTGTTACCGGCCGAAGAGAAGGCGTAGAGGATCTCGGAGAAACCATGCGCGCCGGGATTGGCGAGGCCGGCGGGGCCGGCCGGGTGAACCGCGGCGATCGCGGTTCCGATCAGCACCACGGCGCACGGCGCGAGGACGCCGAGCGAGGCCATCTTCATCTCGTAGGCCTCGATCTTCTTGCCCAGGTACTCGGGCGTGCGGCCGACCATCAGCCCGGCGATGAAGACCGCGACGACGACGAAGAGCAGCATGCCGTAGAGGCCGGACCCGACGCCGCCGTAGATCACTTCGCCGAGCTGCATGAGCACCATCGGCACCAGACCGCCGAGCGGCGTCAGCGAGTCGTGCATGGCGTTCACCGAGCCGTTCGAGGCCGCGGTGGTGGCGGTCGCCCAAAGCGTCGAATTGATGACGCCGAAGCGGACCTCCTTGCCCTCCATGCTGCCGCCGGCCTGGAGATCGGACGCCGCGGCGTCAATTCCGAGTCGGGTGAGCGCCGGGTTGCCGCGTACCTCCGCGGCCACCGCGAGCGCCAGGAAGGCAACGAAGAGCACCGTCATGGCGGCCAGGAGAGCCCACCCCTGGCGCTTGTCGTTCACCATGGCGCCGAAGCTGTGACAGAGCGCGGCGGAGATCAGAAGAATCGACAGGACTTCGAGGAAGTTCGTCCACGGCGTCGGGTTCTCGAACGGGTGCGCCGAGTTGACGTTGAAGAAGCCGCCGCCATTGGTGCCGAGCTGCTTGATGGCGATCTGCGAGGCGGCGGGTCCGACCGCGATCACTTGCTCGGTCACCGGCTTGCCGTCGCCGTCGACCGTGGCCTCGAGGAGTTGCGCGTGGGTGTAAGGGCGCATCGTCTGCACCACACCCTGTCCAACTAGTGCCAGCGCCAGGATCAGCGACAGGGGCAGCAGGATGTAGAGCGTCGAACGGAACATGTCGACCCAGAAGTTGCCGATGGTGTTCACTTGCCGCCGGGCAAAGGCGCGAATGAGCGCCACCAGGCAGGCCATGCCCGCGGCGGCAGACACGAAGTTCTGCACCGTGAGCCCGAGCATCTGGGTCAGATACGAGAGCGTCGACTCGCCGCCATAGTCCTGCCAGTTGGTGTTGGTGGCGAAGCTCACCGCGGTGTTGAAAGCACCGTGGGCACTCACCGAGGGCAGGTGCTCGGGATTGAACGGCAGGGCACCTTGCAGGCGATGCAACGCGTACACGGCGAGCAAGCCAACGAAATTGAACAGCAGCATGGCGAGGGCATACGTCTTCCAAGTCATCTCTTCGTCGGCCCGCACGCCGGAGACCCGGTACAGAAGGCGCTCGAGGGGACCGAGCGCTCGGTCGAGGCCGCACGGACGACCCTTGTACACCCGCGCCATGTAGGCCCCCAGAGGCACGGAGAGGCCGATCAGGGCGGCGAGGTAGAAAGCGAGTTGAATCCAGCCATTCGCGGTCATGGTTGCAGTCCCTTCAATCGAAGATTTCGGGCTTGAACAACGCCACGACGAGGTACACGAGGAGAAGCGCCGCCAACACGGCGCCCAGGATGTAGATGCCGCTCATGAGTTGCCTCCCCGCAGCCGGTCGCAGAAGCGCACCAGCCACCAAGTCAGTGCGAAAAACGCGGCCGTGATCCCGAGATAGATTGCGTCGTCCATGACGGCACCTCCCCATTTGCCCGCCCACGAGGGCGTCGCGTGCGCCGCGCCGGCGAGATGCCGGCAGCGACACTCGAAAGCCTGCTCCGGCGCGGGTGAAGAAGTCGGGAAGGAGACCGAAAGAGAATCTAAACAGTGCCGGTCAGAGCAGGACCTGCATGCCGAGCTCGATGACCCGATTGGGCGGCAATCGGTAGTACTGCGTCGGTCGCGACGCGTTGCGAGAGAGAAAGAAGAACAGGTTCTCGCGCCACTTGGCCATCGCGGGGCGCGGTCCTGGCAGGAGGGTATTGCGGCTCAGGAAATAGGTCGCCATGAAGGGGTCCAGGGCAAGACCCTGGGTGCCGGCCAGGGAGAGCGCGGCCGGAAGGTCGGGATCCTCCATGAAGCCGTAGTGCACCGACAGGCGCCAGAATCCGGGACCCAGGCTCTCGATCCCCAGACGCTGCGTTGCGGGAACGTGGGGGACGTCCTCCACCGCGACAGTGAGGAAGATATTGCGCTCGTGAAGCACGCCGTTGTGCTTGAGATTGTGCAAAAGCGCGATCGGCGTGCCGGCGGGATCGCCGCTCAGAAAGATCGCGGTCTTGCCGGCGGCCCGTAGCAACGGGCGCCGCGAGGCATCGGCGACGAACGCCTCGACCGGCAGCGCGCTTTGCGCCACCTGCCGCTCGAGCAGAAAGCGCCCGCGATTCCAGGTCGTCATCAGGCCGTAGACCGAGGCGGCGACGAGGAGCGGCACCCAGCCCCCCTGGCGGATCTTCACGAAGTTGGCGGCGAAGAAGGCGAGGTCGACGGTGAGGAACAAGACGGTGACCGCGATCAACGCCGGCATGTTCCAGCCGCGCTGGCGAGCGACGAAGAAGGCGAGCGCCGTGGTGATGATCATGGTGGTGGTCACCGCGATGCCATACGCCGCCGCCAGGTTGCTCGACGAGCGGAAGCCCAAAACCAAGCCGATCGTGGCCAGCATCAGCAGCCAGTTGACCGCCGGAATGTAGATCTGCCCGATCTCACCCGGCGAGGTGTGCACGATGTTCATGCGCGGCAAGTAGCCGAGCTGCACGGCCTGGCGGGTCAGCGAGAACGCGCCCGAGATCACCGCTTGCGAAGCGATGATCGTCGCCGCGGTCGCGAGCACGACCAACGGCAGGAGCGCCCAGCTCGGCGCGAGAAGGAAGAAGGGGTTCTTGGCTGCGGCGGGATCGTGGATGAGCAGCGCGCCTTGTCCGAAATAGTTGAGTAGCAGAGCCGGAGCCACGATGCTGAACCAATCAATCTGAATCGGGTGCTCGCCGAAATGCCCGAGGTCTGCATAGAGCGCCTCGCCGCCCGTGGCGACGAGAAATACCGCGCCGAGAACCAGGAATCCGTGCCAGCCGTTGGCACCGAAAAAGCGGATCGCGTACAAAGGATTGACCGCCGCGAGCACGCTCGGATCGTGGGCGAGAGAGCGGACACCGAGAAAGGCGAGGGTGGCAAACCACACCAACATGATCGGCCCGAAAATCTTTCCGATACCGGCCGTCCCCTTGCGCTGGACGAGAAAAAGGCCGACCAGGATGGCCACCGTGGCGGGCACGACGTAGGGGGTGAAGAACGAGGTCGCGATCTCCAAGCCCTCCACCGCCGAGAGCACCGAGATGGCCGGCGTGATGATGCCGTCGCCATAGAGCAAGGCGGCGCCGAACAAGCCGAGCGCGAGGAGCACGAAGTGCCGCTTGCGGCCGACTGGTCGTAGAAGTGCGAGCAAGGCAAGAATTCCCCCCTCGCCTTCGTTGTCGAAGCGGATGACATACACGTGATACTTCAGCGTGACGATGATGACCAGCGCCCAGACCACCAGGGAGAGAACGCCGAGCACGTTGGCCCGCGTCGCCGCGACGGCGTGAGCGCCGAGGAAGCACTCGCGCAATGCATAGAGCGGGCTGGTTCCGATGTCGCCATAGACGACGCCCAGCGCTCCCAAAGCGAGGATGGAGAGCGGCGTGGATCGTTCGCGGACGGGAGACAACGAAGTCATTGCGATGAAGAACTCGAGATTCGGAAGCGGGACCAGCGAGTCTTGCCCGACGGCCACCGCAAGTCCAGGCTCGGCGGGCGGGAAGGTCTAAAGAGAATCTAAAGATTCAGATCGGCTCGGCGATGAACCGATATCCGACCCACGGCTCGGTGAGCAGGAAGCGGGGCTCGGCGGGATTGCTCTCGAGCTTCTTGCGCAAACTGCCGACGTGGACGCGGACCGTGTCGTCCGAAGTCCCCGGTGCGCCGTGCCAGACTTTGGCGACGATTTGCCGCAAGGTGACGGGCTTTCCGGCTTGGCGGGTGAGAAGCTCGAGGATGGCGAGCTCGGTGGGTGTCAGGCGCACCGGTTGACCGTCGACGAAAACCTGCCGGCGCTCGAGGTCAAGCGTCAAGCCGTTGAAGCGCAAGACTTCGCTGCCGCGACCGCTACGCCGGAGCTGGGCGCGAACCCGCGCCCGCAGCTCGGCCAGCGCGAAGGGCTTGGTGACGAAATCGTCGGCGCCGAGATCGAGCGCCTTGACCTTGTCCTGTTCTTCGCCGCGCACCGAGAGGACCACGATCGGCGTCGAAGCCGCGTCGCCACGCAGCCCGCGCAGGCGGCGGATGAGCTCGAAGCCGTCCATGCGCGGCATCGCGAGGTCGGTAAGCACCAGGTCGAAGGGGTCTTCCTCGGCGAGCGCCAAGGCCGCCGCGCCGTCGACCGCGGACGTCACGTCGTAGCCGTCGGTCTCGAGCTCGGAGGTGAGCGCCTGACGGATGGCGGGCTCGTCATCGACCACCAGCAGGCGTGGACCGCTGCGACTCATGCGACCTCTCCCTCGGCGGCGAGCTCGGGCGCGGCTGGCAGTTGGAGTCGCGCCACAGTCCCACCGCCCAGGCGCTCGATCAACATGAGCTCGCCGCCTTGGGCGCGCGCCAGACTGTCGGCAATCTCCAGGCCCAATCCGCCGGCGGCGAACTCGAGCGCCGTCTGCCGCCTTGCCCCGGGGACGGCGAAGCGCGCGCGCACTCCGCGGGGCAGGCCCGGTCCGCGATCCATTACTTGGATGATCACGCGGCGCAGGCTACTTGCGTCCGCTGCGGCGGCGAGCTCCAACGGCGCGCCGGAACCGCTCGCGCGCGCCGCGTTCTCCAGCAGATTGACCACGATCTCGACAGTCAGCGGCGCATCGACCAGCAGCTCGGGACAGTCCGCCGCCACCGTGGTCTCGACGCTGTGCCCGTGAAGCGTCGCGTGGAGAGCCTCTCGCGCTGCGCGCAAGATCTCGGCGGGTGGCACCGGCTCGGGCCGCGGGCGCGCCAGTCCCGCCTCGAGGCGAGCCAGGGTGAGCAGGTTGTCGACCCGGCGAGTCAAGCGTTCGCGCTCGGTGTCCAGAGCGTCGACCGCGAGCTCGAGCCC
>JBDTNL010000124.1:0-6313 GCA_039933785.1 Acidobacteriota bacterium | reverse complement strand
GCTCGAGAGTGGCGACGTTTCCGCGCTCCACCGCTTGCGGTCCGACGAGATGTGGTATTTCCACACCGGCGGGTCGCTGCTCATCCATGCCATTTCTTCCGCCGGCCTGCTTCACACGCAACGGCTCGGCAGCGATATCGAGCGCGGCGATGCGCTCCAGGCCCAGGTCGCCCAGGGCGAATGGTTCGGAGCCGAGCTCGAAGCGGCGGGAACCTACGCTCTGATGAGTTGCACGGTGGCGCCGGGATTCGAGTTCGCGGACTTCGAACTGGCCCGGGGGGCGGACCTCGCCGCGCAGTATCCGCGACACCAAGAGCTGATCGAGCGTCTGGCCAGACGCTAGCGTCTCAGCCTGCTCCGCTCTCGCCCGCCTGCGCCTCGCGTCGCCCTTGGGCCAGGGTCGCGCGCAGGTAGTCGGCGTTCATCTGCGCGATGTTCGAGAGCTTGATGCCCTTCGGACAGACCGATTCGCACTCGCCATGGTTCGTGCAACTGCCGAAGCCCTCCTGGTCCATTTGCGCCACCATGGCGAGGACTCGCGATTGGCGTTCGGGCTGGCCCTGGGGCATGAATCCGAGGTGCGCGACCTTCGCCGCGGTGAATAGCATGGCGGAGGCGTTGGGACAGGCCGCGACGCAAGCGCCACAGCCGATACAGGCGGCGGCGTCCATCGCGAGGTCGGCGTTGTCCTTGGGGACGGGAATCGAGTTTGCGTCCGGCGCGCCGCCGGTGGGAGCGCTGATGAAGCCGCCCGCGGCGATGATGCGATCGAACGCTCCGCGATCGACGATCAAGTCGCGCAGGACTGGAAAAGCGCTCGCTCTCCACGGTTCGATGGTGATCTCGTCGCCATCCGCGAAGCTCCGCATGTGCAGTTGGCAGGACGTGGTGCGCTCGCGCGGTCCATGGGGCCGGCCGTTGATGACCGTTCCGCACTGCCCACAGATGCCCTCGCGGCAATCGTGATCGAACGCAATCGGCGCTTCACCCTTCGCGATCAGTCGCTCGTTCACCACGTCGAGCATCTCGAGAAACGACATGTCGGCGCTGATGTCCTTGGCGTCGTAGGTGACGAAGGCGCCCTTCGCCTCCGCGTTCTTCTGGCGCCAGACGTGAAGTGTCAAGTTCATCGGTTCGCGCTCCAGGCTCTTACTTGTAGCTACGGGTTGCGAGATGCACGTTGTCGAACTCCAGCGCTTCGGTGTTGCGGACGGGAGGCTTGCCTTCGCCCCGATACTCCCAGGCGGCGACGTGGCAGAAGTTGGCGTCGTCTCTCCGGGCTTCGCCTTCCTCGGTCTGGAACTCCTCGCGGAAGTGGCCGCCGCAGGACTCGCGGCGTTCCAGGGCGTCGAGGCACATGAGCTCACCGAGCTCGAGAAAGTCGGCGAGCCGGCCGGCGTGCTCAAGCGACTGATTGAGCTCTGCGCCGTCACCCAGCACCTTAACGTTCTGCCAGAACTCCTCGCGCAGCGCCGGGATCCTCTCCAGCGCAGCCTTCAGGCCCTTTTCGTTGCGGGCCATGCCGCAGTCTTCCCAGAGCAGGCGGCCGAGCTCGCGGTGGAAGTCGGAAACCGTGCGCTTGCCGTTGATCGAAAGCAGGCGGTCGAGGCGAGCCGAGACCGCGGCTTCGAGAGCCCTCACCTCGGGGTGCGCGGAGCCTGGGCTCTCGGGCTTCACCGTTGCCAGGTAGTTACCCACCGTGTACGGCAAGATGAAGTAGCCATCGGCGAGACCCTGCATGAGCGCGCTCGCTCCCAGGCGGTTGGCCCCATGGTCCGAGAAGTTCGCCTCTCCCAGAACGAAGAGGCCCGGAATCGTGCTCTGCAGGTTGTAGTCCACCCACAAGCCGCCCATCGTGTAGTGGATGGCGGGGTAGATCCGCATCGGCACCGTGTAGGGGTCCTCGTCGGTGATGCGCTCGTACATCTCGAACAAGTTGCCGTACTTCTCCCGAATGGCATCCTTGCCCAGGCGTCCGATCGCGTCCCTGAAATCGAGATACACGCCACGCCCGCCAGGCCCGACGCCGCGACCCTCGTCGCAGACCTGCTTCGCGGCGCGCGACGTGACGTCTCGCGCCGCCAAGTTGCCGAAGCTCGGGTACTTCCTTTCCAGGTAGTAATCGCGCTCGTCGTCAGGAATCAGGTTGGGTGAGCGGGGATCGCCCTTGGTTTTCGGCACCCAGATCCGACCATCATTCCGCAACGATTCGCTCATCAGGGTGAGCTTCGACTGATGATCGCCAGAGACCGGAATGCAGGTCGGGTGAATCTGCGTATAGCAAGGATTCGCGAACGCCGCGCCGCGCTTGTACGCGCGCCAGATCGCCGAGGCGTTAGAGCCTTTGGCGTTGGTCGAAAGATAGAAGACGTTGCCGTAGCCACCGGTAGCAAGACAGACCGCGTCGCCGAAGTAGGACTCGATCTTGCCGCTCACCAGATCGCGAGTCACGATGCCGCGGGCCCGGCCGTCGATGACGATCAGGTCGAGCATTTCGTGGCGCGAGTGCATGGTGACTCGCCGCCGACCGATCTGACGCTCGAGCGCCTGATAGGCACCGAGCAGGAGCTGCTGACCGGTCTGGCCGCGGGCATAGAACGTGCGCGAGACCTGCGCACCGCCGAAGGAGCGATTGTCCAGCAGACCGCCGTATTCGCGCGCGAAGGGTACGCCCTGCGCCGCACACTGGTCGATGATGTTCACCGAGACCTCGGCCAACCGGTACACGTTGCTCTCGCGCGATCGGAAGTCGCCGCCCTTCACCGTGTCGTAGAACAGGCGATAGACCGAATCGCCGTCGTTGCAATAGTTCTTGGCGGCGTTGATGCCGCCTTGTGCCGCGATCGAATGTGCACGTCGGGGGCTGTCCTGAAAGCAGAAGCAATGCACGTTGTAGCCGAGCTCGGCGAGGGTCGCCGCGGCGGCGCCGCCGGCGAGGCCGGAGCCCACGACGAGCACCGTGTACTTGCGCTTGTTGGCCGGGTTCACCAGCTTCATGTCGAAGCGGTGCTTCTCCCATTGCTGTTCGATCGGACCGGACGGAATGTTCGAATTGAGTTTCATCAGCGTACCCAGCCGGCGAGCACCGAGATCGGGAAGGAGATGTTACCGAGGACGATCACCGCCGCGAACACCGCCGCGAAGGCCTTGGCGTAGCGCTCGTAGCGCGGGTGTGCGACGCCCAAGGTCTGAAACATGCTCCACAGTCCATGGCGCAGGTGCAGGCCTAGCGCCAGCATGGCGATGATGTAGAAGGCCGATACCCAGGGCACTTGGAAGCCCGCGACCATGTTGTGGTACACGTCGCCGGGCACGAAGCTCGGGTGCACGGTGCCGAGAGTGAAATGGAGCAGGTGATAGATCACGAAGAGCAGCACGATCACTCCGCCCCAGCGCATGGTGCGCGAGGCGTACGTCGATTCGCGGGGCTGCCACCGCCGGTACGCGACCGGTCGCGCTGCCCGGCTGGCCAGGGTGAGCGATGTCGCGGCCCAGATGTGAAGTACGACCGCGACCAGCAGCCCGGCGCGGGCGATCCACAGACCGGCGCCATGGAAAACCTGGCGCAGGAAGAGGCCGTAGGCGTTGATCGCGTCCGGACCGAGATAGAGCTGTAGATTGCCCACCAGATGGGCGAGGACGAAGCCGAAGAGAATCAGACCGGTGACGGCCATGACGATCTTTCGACCGATCGTGGAATTCCAAAAACCGCTCTTGGCTGGCATGCGACCTCCGCGGCGCCGGAGCGGCGCCGCACTTCGTTACCCCGATTGTAGTGCCTCTACGGTCGAGGAGCCAGAAGCTCGCGGGCGACCGCCTTCGCGAAGGCCCACTCGGTAACCTGCGCGGTGCTTGCTTCGGCGCCCACGATCGCCCGCAGCATCGTCTTGCCCTCGGCCTGCTCCTGCGCATTGCCATGCTCGAGCAATGCCTCGGCCAGGAACTGCTGGTTGAGCGGGTCGTGCGGGCTGATGGCGATCGCGTTGCGCAATTCGGCGATCGCGAAGTCGTGGTCGATCCAGCCCGTGATGAATGGGATGTGCGGCGCGACCGCGTGCAGACGACCGAGCACCCGGTGGCCGCCGCCATTCTCGAGCCGTTCGTCGAGGGCGAGCACCACGAGGCAGCGATCGCGGATCTTTCCTGCCACTCCCTGGCGGGCGGCGGCGAACTTGCCAAACGCGTCGCCCCACAAACCCCAGTGCACGGCACTCCAGAAGAAGATCACCGGTGCTCCTGGGTCTGCTTTCACCCCCAGCGCCTGCCTCGCCGGTTCCAGATCGTCGAACGCCTTGCGTCCGCCGGCGCCGGCCGCGAGCTGGTCGATGCCCTGCTCACTGACCGCCTTGCCGCGTTCGAAGATCTTCTGTTTGCCGCTGTTGTCGGCGGTGGCATAGTCGCCCTGAAACCACAACGCGCGCAGCAGGCGGGCCCGCGCGTCGAGACTCTTGGGATCGGCCGCCAGAGCCTCTTCGTACGCGGCGACCGCGGCTGCGATCGGTGCCGCGGCGGCCCGTCCCGCGTTCTGGCCCTCGCCGCGCTGCGCCCACGCGATGTCTCCGCGCGCAATCGCGCTCGCCGCCTCGCCGTCTTGGCCGCTGGCCGGCGTGAAGCCAACGAGGGCGACGGCCGCTCCGCACAGAACGTTTCGCAAGCGGCTCATCAGGATGCCTCCAGGAGACCTTGGTGCTCCAAGCGCTCGAGGTGCGCGCGAATCTGCCGCTCTGCGAGTGGCCGCGCGGCATCAGGCGTGTCGTCGTAGACCGCATCGACCATGGCTGCAGGGTCACGCAGCCCCGAGCTCCACGCCGCGGCGACTCTGTGCTCACGCTGCAGCCGGTGATCGATGGTCTCGCGGAGCGTCTTCTCGGGATCGATCAGTGCCGAGCCGTGCGCCGGCAGCAGGACATGCGGCGAGAGCGCTCGAATCCGGGCCAGCGAGGCCAGGTAGTCGTCCATGTTGCCCTCGGGTGGATCGATCACCACCGTACCGAGAGCCGACACCAGATCGCCGGCGATGAGGGTGCCCCTCGCCTCGTCGAGGAACGCCAGATGGCCGCTCGCGTGACCCGGGGTGTGCAGCACGCGAATCCGCATCGTTTCTGCCGCGGTCTCGCCGGCGAGCTCGATTTGCTGATTGTCCGCCAGCAGCGCATCGACCGCGATTCCATCGGCAGCCACACGCTCCGCGGTGAGCGCGTGCGCCAGAACCGGGACGCTCAGCGCCTGGCGTATGGTTTGCACGCCGCCGATGTGATCTGGATGATGGTGCGTGAGCCAGATCGCCGTCACGCGACGGCCGAGGCGCGAGTGGACGTCGGCGAGCGCCGCGATCAGCCGTGCATTCTCGGTTGCGTCGACCGCGCCGGGGTCGATCAGAACCGCATCGCCAAACCCGAGCAGGATGCAGTTGGTTGTCGATGCCGGCGGTAGCGTCAGGGTTTGCAGCGGAAAGACCAGCGTGCCCGGTCGAAACTCGATGCGCCGGAATTCACCGACGTAACTGTCCGCTGCGTCGCGCAGTCTTTGGAGTCCGGTCTCTGGGCCGTCCTCGGCCAGAACCGTCAGGAAATAGAGCACCGGCGGCGCCGCCATCACGTCGCCTCGGCGCCAGCGACTGAGGGCCTCCAGCGGACGGATCCACTCGCCGAAACTGAGCTCTCCCGGCACGATCGTGGGTTGCGTTGGCCGATCCGCGGGCCACTCGAGCAGGAAGAACCGATTGTCGAACCGCAGCGGACCGAAGGCTGGAGTAAGCCAACGACCCGCGTAGACCAGATCGTCTGCTCGAGGTTTTGATTGGAGCCCGCTGAGGAGATCCCGCCACTTGAGAGTGCCCGCGAGAAGCTGCCGCCGAGCTTCCTCGAGAGCGTCTCCTGCGTCGGTCGCGCCTGGCAGGAGGCCGGTTTCTTCGCTCAGCTCACGGAGCGTGCCGGCGACCAGGCCGGGCGCGTCGTCGGACTCGGCGAGGCCCACCGCGTGGCCTTGGACCTCGATGAATGAGTCGTCCTTCGAGATCCCACCGCCAGGAAAGGCATACCAGCCGCCCATGAATGCGAGCGCGCTCGAACGGCGGACCCAATAGACCTCGAGGCCGTCCGGGCCGCGCCGCCAGGGCACCACGGCCGCGGAGGCGCGAGGCGGCTTCGGCGGCGGGAGCGTGCGTCCGGCGAGCGAGTGAAGGACTTGTTCGTACAGGCCTTCCGGCATGGCCTGCAGCTTATCGCGCGCCCAGTCTCCAAGGGCGCGCGAAGGCGCTAAAGCACGAAGGCGTAGCCGATCTTGAAGAACACCGTGCGTGCGGTCTGGCGCA
>JBDTNL010000123.1:0-6602 GCA_039933785.1 Acidobacteriota bacterium | reverse complement strand
GCCTTGAACACCAGGGCCTCGAAACCGGGAGTGATCGGGGTGGCGAGCTCGAGGCTCAGTGCCTCGGCGCGCGCAATCACCTCCTGGGGATCGGAGATATCGGCGGGAGTGATCTTGTTCATCACTTCGGCCGAGGCATAGCCCAGCATGCGCTCGGCGCCGACGTTGAAGATCTGGATCACACCCTTCGCATCGGTCGCGATGCTCGAGAAGTTAGCGCTGTTGAAGATCGCGCTCTGCAGGGCGCCCGCCTTGAGCAACTCCTCCTCGGCCTGCTTGCGCGCCGTGTTGTCGGTGCCGATCAGCAGATAGCCGATGATGGCGCCCTGGTCGTCCCGCAGCGCGGTGACCGACACCACCGCCGGGAAGCGGCTGCCGTCCTTGCGGATGTACGTCAGCTCGTAGATGTCCTCGATTCCCCGCGACGCCTTGAAGACCAACGCTTCGAAGCCCGGTTCGATGGCAGTACCGAGCTCCAGGCTCAACGCATTGGCGCGGGTAACGAGCTCCTGGGGATCGGACAGGTCGGCCGGGGTGATTTTGTTCTGGACTTCGACCGCCGCAAAGCCGAGCATGCGCTCGGCGCCGACATTGAAGATCTGGATGACGCCCTGCGCGTCCGTGGCGATACTCGAGAAGTTGGCGCTGTTGAAGATGGCATCCTGCAGGGCGCCGGTTCCAATCGGCACCGTTGTCGTCAGCCTTCCCGCGACTTCTATCAGGCTCGCCACGTGAACCCTTCATATCACCATGCCGCGGACGCCTAGAGTCCGTCCGCTTTCGTACCACCGGTGCACTTGCTCCTGACATGGACGGCCGTCCGTTGATTGTGAGGGGGCTGTGCTTTCCGTTGTCGTCCTGCGGGCCTCAGATGGCTCCAGAAGGTACCGAGGTAGAGTAGCCGCAGCCTGCTTCGAATGTCGGACCAAAGCGCGCCATCCGCCTCGACCACAGATCAGCGAGACAACACGCTGATCGGCGAACCGCCTTCGCCGGCGCGCCGCCGGCTGTTGCTCTACCTCCTCCTCGCCGGATTGTTGGCGGGGCTCGTGTGGGAGCTGGCCGAGTCCACAGCGGAGTTCCAGCACGCCCGAATCGCATGGGGTGAGCGGCTCGCGGCCGTAGCCGATGATGAGCAGCGCCTGATTCACGACTGGTTGGGGGAGCAAGGAAACTACGCGCGATTGGTCGCTGCGCAGACGGGCTTCGGAGCCAAGAGTGCTTCCACTTGGGAGGTTGCGATCTTCGACCGCGATCGGCATCTGAGCCTCGAGGAGCCGCACGGGAGCGCTGAGGGGCTGCCGCTCGACTCCCTGCTCGCTGCGGAACCCGCCTCGCAAATCGCGGTCGCCCTCACTCCAGCCTCTGCTGCGCACCCGTCGCGCGTGAGTCTCTCGGTATCGGTCCCGGGATCGGAGGTCGGCGCGGGCTCTCGCCTGATCCTCAGCCAGGACGCATCGATTTCGTTCAACTCGCTGCTCTCGAACTCCGGGCCCAACCTGCGCACTGGCGAGTCGTTCTTGGTCGACCGCCAGGGCGAGCGAGTGCGCCTCCTCACACCCTTGCGCTTCACCCCGCGTCCTCCCACCACCGCCGGGAGTCAAGAAGGAGGTCTGGCGCTGGCGTCCGAGACGGCCGCTGCCGGCACCGAAGGGTTCGACCGCTTCATCGACTATCGCGGCGAGACCGTCCTTGCGGTCACCCGGACGATCGCCGGGACACCCTGGGGACTGGTCGTCAAGATCGACGAAACGGAAGCCATGGCGCCTTCGCGCCACGAGTTGGTGCAGCGCGCTGTGCGTTCGCTGCTCCTGCTGATCGCGCTCGTCGCCATCGGGTGGATTGCGCGGCAGTCCGAACGCTTGCGCACACTCGTTCGCGCATCGCGCCGCGACATGCGCTATCGGCTCTTGATCGCCCATGCCCACGACGCGGTGTTCGTCGCTCACGCCAAGAATGGGCGGATCATCGAGGCGAACAAGGCGGCTGAGCGCCTGTACGGCCGGACCGCCGACGAGCTCTGCTCGATGAGCTTGCTCGATCTCCGAAGCCCCAATTCGATCACCAACATTCAGGACCGCCTGCTCGAGGGGGCGGCTGGAGAGCACTATGAGTCTCGTCACCGGCGCCGCGACGGCAGCGAAGTGCCCGTCGAGGTCAGCGGCGGGCGCCTGCCGGGAAACGACGAACCGTTGGTCCTGGCGATCATCCGAGACATCTCACCCCGTAAGCTCGCCGAGGCCCGGACCGCGCGCCTCGACCGCCTCATTCGCAGCATCGCGGAGATCGGCCAGTCCGTCGTCAACGAGAAACAAGGCGAACACCTGCTGCAGAACGCGTGCGACACTCTCGTCCGCGGCTGCGGGTTCAAGCTCGCCTGGTTCGGCCAGCTCGCTTCGCTAGATGGCGCAATCACCTCGGTGAGCGCAGCCGGAGCCGCCATCGGCTACCTCTCGACCGTGCCATTCCGGATGGACGAAGGCGGCAATCCGAGCGAGCCGGCGGTCAAGGCCTTGCGCTCGCAGAAGTCCGTCATCGTCGCCGATGCGGAGGCGACTCTTGGCGAACCCTGGCGTCAAGCGGCAACGCGATTTGGCTGGCGCTCGGCGATCGCGGTGCCGTTCACCATTGCGACCGGCGAGTCCCTTGTCCTCGCGGTCTACGACGCGGGGGCGGACCGCTTCCCGGTCGACCAGCAGCAACTGCTCGAGCGCCTGGCGGGGCATCTGGCACTCGCTCTCGACGCGCTCGAGTCCAACCGCGCCCTCGTCGAAGCCGAAGCGCGGTTTCGCGAGAGCGAGGCGCAACTGAGTTTGGCGATATCGAGCACCGGTATCGGACTCTGGGACCTTGACGTCGCGACCGGCGCGGCTCGCTACTCGCGTGAATGGAAGGCGTTGCTTGGCTATGCCGAAGGCGACGATATCGGCAATTCGATCGGAGCTTGGGAACGCCTGACGTTACCTGAGGATCTGGCGCGCATGCGAGCCCTGGTCGATCCCTACATCGAGAATCCGGTAGGACTTCTGCAGAGCGAGTTCCGGATGCGCCACAAGGACGGCACCCTGCGCTGGATCCTCTCCTGTGCCTCCGTGATCGAGACGGCGCCCGAGGGAAGGGCTCGTCGTTTGATCGGCTACCACATCGACGTCACCAAGCCGAGGCAAGCGGCGGAGGAGCTGAGGCAGGCGTACGAGCGCCTCCGGCTGGTTTCCCGGGCGACCCACGACGTCGTCTGGGACTGGGACATCGCCAACAACACGGTCTGGTGGAGCGGCGGTCTGGCGACACTGCTCGGGTACGACTCGAGCGAGGTGGCAACTGACAGAACGGCCACGGTCGGCTGGTGGCGCGAGAACATCCACCCCGACGACCGTGAGCGCGTGATCGAGAGCGAGAATCGCGCCATCGCCCAGGGCGACGCGCTGTGGAACGCTGAGTATCGCTTTCGAAACGCCTCCGGTGAATACCTGGACATGGACGACCGGGGCTATCTGGTGTCGAACGATCAGGGCCGGCCGGTCCGCATGGTCGGCGCGATGATCGACATTACGGCGCGTCGCCTGGCGGAGCGCGAGGTGCTGCAGGGGAACGCCGAATTGGAGAAGCGTGTGCTCGAGCGCACCGAGTCCCTGGCGAGCGCGAATCGCGAGCTCGAAGCGTTCGCCTATTCCATCTCCCACGACCTGCGCGCACCCCTGCGCGCGATCAGCGGTTTTGCCACCATTCTCGACGAACAGCACGCCGCGGGGCTCGATGAGGAGGGCCGACGGCTGCTCGCGGTCATCCGGCGCAATGCCTTGCGCATGGGCGCTTTGATCGACGACCTCCTGGCCCTGTCGCGCGCCAGCCGCCAGGAGCTGCGGGCCGGCGACATCGATATGAACGCCTTGTTGCACTCGGTTTGGACCGAGTTGCGGGCCGGCGCCGAGGACAGCGTTCAACTGACCGCCACCTCGCTCCCTGGCGCCTGGGGCGACGCGTCTCTGCTGCGCAAGCTCTGGACGAACCTGCTCGCCAATGCGATCAAGTTCACCACGCCACGTGAGCATCGCCGCGTCGAGGTCGGCGGAGTCGCCGAAGACGGCGGTGTCACCTATTCGATTCGCGACAATGGGGTGGGGTTCGACATGGCCCACGCCGACAAACTTTTCGGCGTCTTCCAGCGCCTGCACGGCCGGGACGAATTCGAGGGCACCGGAGTAGGGCTCGCCATGGTGCAGCTGGTCGTGCAGCGGCACGGCGGACGCGCCTGGTTCGACAGCGTGGTCGACCAGGGGGCCAACTTCTATTTCTGGCTGCCGCGCGGTCAAGATCCCTAGCCGGCGACTAGTCGGGCGGCAGGGTCACCACGCTCAACCAAAAGTGGTCGAGGTGCTTGACGATCTCGCCGAACTCGCGGGCGCCAACCGGCTTCACGACATAGCAATTGGCGTGCAGATCGTAGGCTTGAGCCAGATCGGACTCCGCCCGCGACCCCGACAAGACGACCACCGGAATTCGTCGCAGATCCGGGTCACTCTTGATGGCGGCGAGCACCTCGCGCCCATCCATGCGCGGCAAGTTGAGGTCCAGGAGAACCAGGTCTGGACGAGAGGCATCGGTGTACTTGCCACGCCGGTGCAGATAGTCCATGGCTTCGACGCCGTCGCTCACGGCAACGAGATCGAGATGCATCTTCGCCCGCGTCATCGCGACCTTGGTGAGGATGACGTCGCCCTCGTTGTCTTCGACCATCAGAACGCGCGCCATCCTCATGAGACATCCTCTTTCAAGGCGGGGAGAGTGAAATGGAATGTGCTGCCGCGGCCGAGCTCCGATTCGACCCAGAGCGCGCCACCGTATCGTTCCACGATCTTCTTGCAGATCGCCAATCCGATCCCGGTTCCCGAGACCTCCGATTGCGCGTGAAGGCGCTGAAAGATGGCGAAGATTCGGTCGAAATATCTCGCCTCTATTCCCAGGCCGTTGTCAGCGACCGTGAAATGCCAGCAATCACCGTCTCTGGCCGCCTCGATTCGGATGCGCGGTGAAAGCTCTCGTCGGTACTTCATCGCGTTTTCGATCAGGTTCTCGAAAACTTGCGACAGCTGCCCCTCCTCGGCAAGGACCATCGGCAGAGAACCGGCGGAAATCTCCGCGCCTGTTTCAACGGCCTTGGCCTTCAGGCTCTCGACTGCCAGATCGAAGGAGCGGTTCGCGTCGACGGGAGCGGATTCGTTGTTGCCGGATCCGGCGCGAGCATAGGTGAGCAAGCCCTGGATGAGGTCCTGAATCCGGCGCGCATTCAGCGAGGCAAGCCGGATGTAGTTCTCCCCTTCCGGACCCAGCTTCCCCCGCTGCTCTTCCTCGAGCAGCTCGACGAAGGATGCGACCATGCGCACGGGCTGTTGAAGGTCGTGGCTCGCGACGTATGCGAACTGTTCCAAATCGCGATTGGATCGATCGAGCTCGGTCAGCCGCGCCTCGAGAGCCCGGTTGAGCGTTCGAACCTCCGCCTCGGACTGCGCGCGCCTGGTGTTCGCGCGCCAGGCGAAGGCGAGCAGCATCGTCAGCATGGTCGCTGCAATGGCGATGGTGAGCGCCAGGGCGCTGGTCGATCGCGTCTGACTGTACCGAGCGCGAGCGGCTCGATCGGTGAGCAAGCGCTCTTCGATGGCCCTCATCGAGGCGCCGAGAGCCCGCACCCGCGCCATGGCGGCGCTGCCGTCGCGAGTGAGCCGTGCCTGCGCGGCCTCGTTTCGAGGATCCTGCGCGTAGAGGCGCAGGCTGTCGCGGACGACATCGAGGCGAGCTGCGATCGCTTGCTCGAGATCGCGAAGATTCTGCCGTTGTGCGGAGTTGTCCGCGACCAGAGATCCAAGGTCAGCAAGGCCACTCTGGACACGCTGCTCGGCAGCGGCGCCGGACTGAACGTACGCGGTGTCCTTGGTCAGCACGTACCCCCGGCGAAAGGACTCGACCTCGGTTACGGCAAGCATGACGCGATCGATGCCACCCAGCACGCGGAGCGTGTGCGCCATCCAAGTGCTGTCCTGCGCCGCCTCCCGGGCTACCGTTCGCGCTCGCCAGGTCGCCATGGCGAGGAGCGCAAGAGCCGCCAGAAGGGTCGCCACGGCGACGACTCTGCTTCTCATCCAGTTTTACCCCCGGTGCAAGGTACCACCATGACGAGACTAGACGGACGCAAGGTCCAGATGCGCATCGTGCGCGTGCGCTTCGTGAAGCCGAGACCGTGGGCGAGGCCGGAGAGAGCCCGGCGGAGGTCAGTCGGCGAGCCGATCTTGCAATGTACTTCGCCAAGGGGCAGGGCAAGGGACAGTGGCTCGGCAGTGGCCGTCGACTCCTCGGCTCAGTCGAGCAAGACCGTCCTCGTCGACCAGTGATCCGCCGACCCAGGCCCGATCCTGACGACATCCGAGGGACAGACTTGGGCCGGAATGCGTCCCGGCTTCGGCCCGATTCGCCATCCTCTTGCTAGACTTCCAGAGGCCACCACCCCTACTCTGGGAGTACGACGTTCGGATGACCCAGGCTGCAGAATCGCCTATCGAGGATGAAGAATTGACCGCGCTCGCCCGTCTGCACGATCACACGGCGCG
>JBDTNL010000122.1:0-6812 GCA_039933785.1 Acidobacteriota bacterium | reverse complement strand
CCCTTCCCGAGCGCCATCAAGTCGGGCACCACGTCGTCGTGCTCGCAGCAGAACATCTTGCCGCTCCGCCCCATGCCGGATTGCACTTCGTCGAAGATCAGTTTGGCGCCGTATTGATCGCAGATCTGGCGCGCTGCCTTGAGATAGCCCGGCGGCGACACGTTGATGCCGCCTTCGCCTTGGATGGGTTCGATCACTACCGCGGCCACTCGATCCCCGGAGAAATCGCTGCTCGCGACCACCATGCGCAGGGCCTCGACGTCGCCGAACGGCACGTGGCTCCAATTGAGCAGCGGTAGGAAGGGCTCGCGGAACATCGCCTTCGAAGTGCCCCCGAGCGCCCCCAGCGTCTTACCGTGGAACGCGCCGATGGTGCCGACGAAATGGTGGCGGCCGGTCGACAGCATGGCCATCTTGAGACAGCCCTCGACCGATTCAGTGCCCGAATTGGTGAAGAAGGCGAATTGGAGGTCGCCGGGCGTGATCAGGGCGACAAGATGCGCGAGGTACGTGCGCAACGGATCGATCAGTTCCTGCGAGTGGATGGCCTGCTTTTCCAGCTGGTCGTGCACCGCCTTCAGGACCTTGGGATGGCGATGCCCGACGACGTAGATTCCGAAGCCACCGAGGCAGTCGAGGAACTCCTTGCCGTTGACGTCGTAGAAGACCGCGCCTTCGTCGCTCCACTCGACCGCCGTGTAGTCGGTCGAAACGGACTTGCGGTATTGGAGGAATCCGGCATTCACGTGGTCAGTCCAGTAGGCCACCGACTCCGCAATCACCCTCTGACGCTCGTCCGGCGTCAAAGTCTTCTTGGCGATCAGATCCAGAACGTAGGCGGATTTTTCCCGGGCGGCTTTGAGATCTTGCATCCGCCGAGCTTACAACGCGGATTGCGACTGGCTCAGGTGATGAGCTTGGTGACTCGTTCGAGACTGCCGATCAGTAGCGGTGCAAGCACGGCATCGTCGAGCCCCTCGAGCGGCGCCTCGACAGAATGGAGAACGCGAAACTCATGGTGCACGGAGAGCCGCAGCCGAGGCTCTCCGCTCAGCAGCAGCTCCGCCTCGATGGTCGCGTGCACGGCCTTCTTCCCCGCGACCTGGACCTCGAGCCGCAGCTTGCGGTCGTTCTTGCGTTCCAACTTGCCGAGGTGCCCGCGCTTTTCGAGCTCGAACATGAGCATGCGCATGGCCGGCAGAATCGGCTTCTCGAGCAGCTGGCCGTAGCGCGCCAGGAGCGTGCGCTCGGCGATCGAGCGCTGGCGCTTGGAGAGCTGCTCCTGCTCGCGCGCCAGATCGACGTCGGAGAGCAGCCGTTTGAGCTCTTTTTCGAGAATTTGATCGCTCATGCGAGTCGGTCCACGGGCAGATCAAGGATACCCCGGCGCCAGGCGGTCCGCCCGGCGCCAGGGATAGACGGCTACTTGGATTTCACCTGTGTCCAGGCCTCGTCGTAGAGCTTATTGGCATCGCCCACGTCGGCGACGAATTCCATCTTGGCAATCAGGTCGGCGGGGGGATAGATCGCCGGATTCGCCAGATCCTCCGGCTTGATCATCGCCTTCGCGGCCTTGTTGGGCGTCGAGTACTGGTTGAAATTCGACAGCTGCGCGCCGATCTTGGCGTCGAGGATGAAATTGATGAATTTCTCCGCCACGTCACGATGCGGTGCCTTGGCCGGAATCGCCAGGTTGTCCACCCACAGCACGCCGCCCTCCTTGGGCACGAAGAAGTAGGTGTCCTTGTCGTCCGCCATGCCGCGCACGGCGTCGCCGTTGTAGACCACCGCGGCGTCGACCGCCTTGCCGAGCACCTTGTTCTTACCGCCGACACCGCCCTCGAAGCCCTGCGAGCGCTTTTTGGCGTCGAGCAAAATGGCGGCCGCAGCCTTGAGATCGGCGGGGTCGACCGAGTTCACCGCCTTGCCCTGGTAGCGCAGCGCCGAGCCCATCATTTCGCGGATCGAATCCATCATCAGGAAGGAGCCGTACTGCTTCGACTTGTCGAACAGGATGCTCCAGCTTTCGTCGATCGGCTTGTTGCCCTTCTTGCGCAGGTAGATGCCGACCGTGCCCCACTGGTAGGCGGCCGAGTACTTGTTGGCCGGATCGTAGGACGGGTTCACGAACTTGTCGTCGAGATTGGCCAGGTTCGGGATGTTCTCGTGGCGAAGCTCGGCGAGCAGGCCGAGCTTGACCATCACCGGCACCATGTAGTTGCCCGGCACCACGATGTCGTACTGCGAGGTGCCGCCGGCCTGGAGCTTGGCCATCATGCTCTCGTTGTCCTCGTAGAGGTCGAGCGTGACCTTGCAATTGTTCTGCTGCTCGAAGGCCTTCACGATCTCGGGATCGATGTACTCGCTCCAGATGAAGACGTTGAGCTCGCAGGGGCCGGTTGTCCCCGTCGGGGCGGTCGAGGCCGGCGTCGCGGCGGCGGTGACCGGAGCCGCCGGCGTGGCCGCGGCTTCGGGTGCGGCGGGCTTCTGGGCGCAAGCCGCGACCAGTGTGAACATGGCCAGCGCCGCGACCAGGGTGCGGGCTGTCAGCAGACTCTTCTTCATCAGCGTTCTCCTTGAGTTCTCCGTGGGCGCTGCAAGAGCGTCGCCACGATGGTTCCAACGACCGACACGAGCACGATCAGAGTCGAGAGGGCATTGATATCGGGCGTGATGCCGCGCTTCACCGACGAATAGATGAGGATCGGCAGCGTGGTCGCCCCGGGACCGGTGGTGAAGAAGCTGACCACGAAGTCGTCGAGGCTCAGAGTGAAAGCGAGCATGGCGCCGGCGACCACCGCAGGCAAGAGCAGCGGCAGGGTCACGTACCAGAACGTCTGCAGGGACGTCGCTCCGAGGTCATGCGCCGCCTCTTCGATCGCCGGGTCCATCCCCACCATGCGCGAGCGCACCACGATGGCGACGAATGGAATCTGGAAGGTGACGTGCGACAGCACCATGGTCATCATGCCGAGTGGGAACAGTCCCAGCGAATCGCGCACCAGGGCGTAGAACATCAACATGGCGACCGCCATCACGATGTCCGGAATCACCACCGGGATGTACATCAACCACGAGAACAGCTTCTTGCCCGGGAAGTCGTAGCGCGACAAGCCATAGCCGAGGAGAGTGCCCAGGATCGTGGCGATCATCGTGCTGGTGAACGCGAGAATGAAGGTGTTCTTGGCCGCCAGCAGCTTCTCGGGGCTGTCGAGCAACACGCCGTACCACTTGGTGGTGAAGCCCTGCCAGGGGCCGCCGTAACGCGCCGCGTTGAACGAGAACACGATGACCACGACGATCGGCGCGTAGAGAAAGGCGTAGAGCAACGCCGAAACGATCCAGAGCGGCAGGCCGACGCGCTTCACAGCATGCCTTCCTCACCCTTGGCCGCGGTGACGCGGGTGTTGATCCACAGTCCGAGCATGACGACGGCCATCCCCACGAAGGCGATGGCCGAGCCGAAGGGCCAGTCACGGCTCGGTCCGAATTGTTGCTGAATGGCGTTGCCGAGCATCACGGTCTTCGCGCCGCCGAGGAGATCGGGAATCACGAACTGCCCGATGGCCGGGATGAAGACCAGCAGGATGCCGGCCACCATGCCGGGCAGGAGCTGCGGCAAGATCGCGTGGCGGAACACTTGCACGCGGTTGGCGCCGAGATCGGCCGCGGCCTCGGCGATCGACCAGTCGAGCTTCTCGACCGCGGTGTAGAGCGGCAGCACCAAGAACGGGAGATACGCGCACAGCATGCCGATGTAGACCGCGAAAGCGCTCGGATAGAGCGGCCGACCGACCTCGGCCAGGCCGAGCCCCACCGCGAGCCGCGCCAGGACGCTGTCTTGACCGAGCAGGATCTGCCAGGCGTACGTGCGGATGAGCAGATTGGTCCAGAACGGGATCACCACCAGGGTGAGCGCGATCTGCTTGCGGCCCTCGGGCTGTCCGGCGATGAAGAACGAAAGCGGCAGCGCCGCGATCAGGCACACCAGCGTCGCACCGCCGCCCAGCACCAAGCTGCGCAGGATGATCGTCGGATACTGCGAGTCGAAACCCAGGACTCCGAAGCCCAGCAGGCGCTGGTAGTTGGCGAACGTCGCCGGCCACTGGATCTCGCCGTACGTCCCGCGGGTCATGAAGCTGATCCACGCGATCCCGAGCAGGGGCACAAGCAGGAACAGCGTCACCCAGGCGATGCCCCAGCCGCTGGTCATGGCCGAACGCAAGCGCTGGCCGCCGCGGGTCAGCAGCTCGCCGTAGCGAATGGCGCGTGTCGGCTGGGCTTTCTTCATCGACCGCGTTTCAGTCCTCGAGCACGACCAGCGCCGCCGCCGGCAGATAGGCCACGGCGGACTGGCCGATGTCGAATCCTTGCGACCCGACACGCGCATTCATGGCGTACGTGATCAGCTCGTGACCGTTGGCATCGAGCAGATAGTGCGTCTCGGACCCGATATAGATCAGCTGCTTGACCACCACCGGCACGCGGTTCTCGCCTTGGGCATTTTCGCTGTCGGGTGCCGTCAGGTAGAGCTTCTCCGGGCGGATGGCAAGGGTGAACTCCACGCGAGCCTCGGCTGAGCAGCCGTAGCCCTCGGCGCGCAGCTTGCCGAGCGCGGTCTCGACCACCAGCGCGTCGCCGTCCCGGCCCGCGGCCTTGCCGGCAAAGAGGTTGCACGAGCCCAGGAACTGGCTGACGAACCGGGTGCGCGGACGCTCGTAGATCATGTCCGCCTCGCCGAGCTGTTCGATCTTGCCGGCCCGCATGAGCGCAATGCGGTCGCTCATGACCAGCGCCTCTTCTTGGTCGTGGGTGACGAAGATGAAGGTGATGCCCAAGCGCCGCTGCAGCGTCAGCAGCTCGACTTGCAGTTCCTTGCGCAGCTTGAGGTCGAGCGCCCCCAACGGCTCGTCGAGCAGCAACACCTTGGGTTCGTTGACCAAGGCGCGCGCCAGCGCCACGCGTTGGCGTTGCCCGCCCGAGAGCTGCGCCGGCTTGCGATCGGCGAATTGTTGGATCTGCACCATTTCGAGCGCGCGCTGCAGGCGCGGTCCGGCTTCGGCCGCCGGTACGTTTTTCATCCGTAGGCCGAAGCTGACGTTGTCCCTCACCGAGAGATGTGGGAACAAGGCGTAGGACTGGAAGACGGTATTCACCGGCCGCTTATGCGCCGGGATCGACAGGGCGTCGACGCCGCCGATGCGCACCACGCCGCCGTCGGCGAGATCGAGCCCGGCGATAATGCGGAGCAACGTGGTTTTGCCACAGCCCGAGGGCCCCAGGAGAGAAAAGAACTCTCCTTCGCGGATCGTCAGGCTGACGTCATCGAGGGCGCGGAAGGTGCCGAACTCGCGCACCAAGCCCTCGACTTCGACCGCCGGGCGTTCCGAACGAACCGGACGGCTCGACTCAGCGACTGCCATGCAGACCTCCGCTTCTTGGTTTGCGAGAGAGCGAGGATAGCAAAGTAGCCCACAAGCCTAGGAAACCAAGGGCTGCACGATCTCGCGGAAGAGTGCGGTATGCCGATCCACATCGGCCGCGGTGGCCGAGGGCGCGATCAGCGCCATGTTGTGGAAGGGCGTCATCAGGATGCCGCGATTGAGCATCGCCAGGTGGAGATAGCGATCGAGCTCCGGGTCCAACGCTGCGGCAGCTTCACCGCCATTGTGCGCCGCGTCTGAGCGGAATGCGTACTCCACCCGGCAGCCGAGCTGAGTCACGTTCCAGGGGAGATCCAACTCGTCGATCACACCGCGCACTCCGGCGGCGAAGCGTTCGCCGAGAGCGACGGTGTGTTCGTACGCCGCTTCTGTCAACACGCTGCCGAGCGTCGCCCGCATGGCCGCCATGCTGAGGGCGTTGCCGGCCAAGGTGCCTCCAATGCCGCCGGTGTCGGATTCGTCGCGCGCGATCGACGCGGCGATGCGCTCGCCGACAACGTGCGTGCAGCCGTATACCGCCGTCGGCACGCCGCCACCGATCGGCTTGCCGAGGGTGAAGAAGTCAGGCTCCAGCCCCCAGGCCCGCGTGCAGCCACCGGCGCCGGCCGAAATCGTGTGGGTCTCGTCGAGCACCAGCAGCGTCCCCGCGCGGCGCGTGATCTCCCGCAGGGCGGCGTGAAATCCCGGGGCCGGATGCACGATGCCGATGTTGGTGAGCGCCGGCTCGGCCAACACGCACGCCACGTCACCCGGGGCGAGCGCCCGTTCGAGTGCTGCGACGTCGTTCCACTCCACGACCTTGGTGGTCTCGCTGAGCGGCACCGGCGGGCCGAGGTTGCCCGCCCGCGGCACGACCGCGCCGTCCACGGCCAGCGTCGCGAAGGTTTCGTCCACCGTGCCGTGGTAACACCCGTTGAAGACCAAGACTTTCGGCCGGCCGCTGATGCGCCGCGCGAGGCGCAGGACGAATCGGTTCGCATCGGTCGCGGTGGTGGCCATCTGCCAATAGGGCAGGCCAAAGCGCCGCTGCAGCTCTTCGCCTACCCAGAGCGCGTCTTCCGTGGGAAGCATGAAGGTCACGCCGCTGCGCAGGCGCTCCGCCACGGCCTCCGTAACCGCGGGATGCGAGTGCCCCGCCATGGCGCCGGTATCGCCAAGACAGAGATCGAGATACGTCAGGCCGTCGACATCGGTGAAGTGCGCTCCGGAGGCCTGGCGCACAAAGATCGGAAACGCGCCCGCCCAGCGCACCATCCAATGCATCGGCACGCCCTGGAGCCACGCACCACGGGCACGCTCGGCAAGCCCGCGCGAGCGCGGATGCTCGTGCACGAAACGCTCGTGCTCCGCGACGAGCCGCTTGCTTAG
>JBDTNL010000121.1:0-6915 GCA_039933785.1 Acidobacteriota bacterium | reverse complement strand
GCGTCTCTTCATACAGATCCAGCCCCATTGGCTGCATCGTATCCGACCATCTGGGCGCCGAGCGGCGGTTCAGACCAACAGGTGCAGCCCCACCGCCGCCATGATCGCCGCCACGGCGAGCGCGGCGAGGATGGCGTAGATCGGCAGCATGAACTTCAACCAGCGGTCGTAGCCAACGCCCGCGGCGGCGAGGATCGCCATCATGGCGCCGTTGGTTGGCGTCATCATCTCGGCCAGGCCGGCTCCGTATTGGAATGTGAGCACCGTCACCTGACGGGAAAGCCCCACCAGGTCCGACACCGGCACGAGGATGGGAATCGTCAGCACCGCGTGCCCGGTCATGCTGGGCACCGGGAAATGGAGTACGGTGTGCGCCGCCATCATGGCGAGCGCGGCGAAGACTGGCGGGAGCCCCTCGATGGGTGTCACCAGGCCGTGCACCACGGTGTCGATGATGCGGCCCTGGTCGAGCACCACGTAGATGGCGCGGGAGAACCCCACCACCAGGGCCGCGCCGGCCATTTCTCGGAAGCCGTGTTTGTAGGCCTCCATGGTGCCGCCGAGGCCCAGACCGCCGAGCAGGCCGGCGAAGATGCCCATGATGAAGAACAGCGCCGACATCTGATCGAAGTCCCAACCGAATCGCAGCACCCCCACGACATAGACGGCGAACGCGGCCGGCACCAGGACCAGAATCGCGATGTCGCGCCCCGAAGGCGGCCGGTCTTCCGTCGGGCCGACGGCGGCCGACTCGGACAGAGGAGGGCGATTTCGTGCCGCATGACGCATCGTCCAGGCGATGAAGAGGAAGAGCGCGAGCGCCAGCACGACGGTGCGGAACGCCCATCCCGAGAGCAGCGGCAACTGCGCCAGTCGCTGCGCAATGCCGACCTGGAATGGATTCGCCGGGCTGAAGGCGCCACCGACCAGCGCCGCGCCCATGCTCATCGCGATCGCGGACAGCGCGTCCAGTCGCAGCCGGCGGGCCAACAGCAGGAGTACAGGCACCAGCGCCACGATCTCCTCGAGCATGCCTTCGAAGATGCCACCGAGCGCGAAGAGCAGCGCGCAAACCGGCACCACCATCGGTTCGCGCCCGCGCAGCGCTCGCGCCAGCATGCCCACGCCGCGCTCGAGCACGCCGGTGCGCTCGATCACCGCGAACGAGCCACCGACCAGGAAGATCAGGAACACCACCGCGCCGGCATCGAGCAAGCCGCGCGGGATGGCGACCACGGCCGCGAACGGTCCGACTGGCGCCGGGTCTACTGCGTGAAACGTTCCCGGCACCACCAGCCGGCGACTGGTCGTCGGGTCTTCTCGGCGCTCGTACTGTCCAGACGGAAGGACGTGACTCGCCAGCGCGGCCACGAACACGCACGCCACCAGCAGGGTGAAGGCATCGGGAAACCGGGCTCGGCCCATGCTTCGCACTCCTCGAGACTGGAATTTCGGGCACAGTAGCATCCACCTCCTCGGGGAGGCTTGCACCGGGAGCGGACTAGCCATCGCACGGACGTCCCCGCTGGCTGAGCGGAGTCGAAGCCAGCCCGCGCAACCGCCAGCGCCAGTGTCCGTTCCCTTCGACTTCGCCAGGGAACGGGCGCTCTCCCTGACGCTATGCTCACGGCGGTGAACGACTCGAAAGCCGCGCTCCGCGCTGCGATCGCCAGCTCCGGGTGGCAAGAGCTCCTACAAGCTCTGGTGCGGACCCCGAGTCACCCGGGGATTCGGCGCCAGGAGGAGGCCACGGTGGCTGCGCTCGAGAGCTATCTCGAGACTCATGGAATCCCTTGCGTCACCGCTGAGATCCTTCCCGGTCGGCCGAATCTCCTGGCCGAGGTCTCAGGGAGCACCGCGGGCCGGCACCTGGTCCTTTGCGGACATACCGACACCGTTCCCCTCAACCTCGACGATCCCGGCTTCGGCTTCTCGGGCGAGACTCGAGACGGCAACCTCTACGGCCGCGGCGCCTGCGACATGAAGGGCGCCGTAGCCGCGATGGCGGCCGCGATGGTGGCGCTGCGCGCGACCGGAGCCATGACGGGCGGGCGCGTCACCTTGGCGGCGGTCATCGACGAGGAGATGGAAAGCCTCGGAGCCGAAGCTCTCGTGAAGGGAGGCTTCCGCGCCGATGGCGCAATCGTCGGAGAGCCGACCGGCAATCGTCTGGCGCTCGGGCACAAGGGCCTCGAATGGCTGGAGATCGCGTTCATCGGCAGAGCCGCGCACGGTGGCACGCCACAAGCGGGCATCAACGCGATCGTCGCCGCCGCGAAGTTCATCGACCGTGTCGACCGGGATCTGCAACCTCTACTGCGCGCTCGCGTGCATCCGCTTCTCGGACCACCGACGTTCAACTGCGGCACCATCGCCGGCGGCGATCAGCCGTCGACCGTGGCGGCCTCCTGCCGCCTTCGGATCGATCGTCGATCGGTACCGGGCGAGACCTACGAATCGATGCTCGCGGAGATCCGCGAATTGCTGCTCGCCGTCGAATCCGAATTGCCCGGGCTCGCGACCTCGGTCTCGCGCATGCCCGGCGGGATGGCGACCTTCGAGCACTTGTCGAGCGTGCTCGACGAGCGGGACCCGCTGGCGATTGCTCTCTCGGCGGTTTGCACTGAGGTGCGGGGCGGCGCAGAGCCGGCGACTTCGTTTCCAGCCTGGACCGACGCCGCGCTGCTCTCGAACTTCGCTGCGATCCCCTGCGCGGTTCTAGGGCCGGGCGATCTCGCTCAGGCGCACTCACCGCGCGAATTCGTGCCGCTTCGGGAGGTCGAAGAGGCCGCCCTGATCTACGCCCTCGTCGCGGAGTCGTTCTGCGGCGGCGGCGGACGGCCCGAGCGGCGTTTCGTCCTTCCCTAGGGCTTCGCCGGCAGCACGAGACGCCGAGCGATGTCGTAGCCATCGCCCTTCAATAGGAAGTGGACCTTCAGATCGCGCCCGCCCAGCCGATGCTTGTCGTCGTTAACGGCGGACCGCGCGGTCATCGCCGAACCGTCGATCACCATGACTGTCCCCTCGCTGACGACTTCCAGCGTGTGGTCGGGCTTGAAGAGCACCGCGGTCCCCTCGTCGAGCCCCAGGCCCGGCAGATCCGGATGCTCCATGACCACGGTGAACAGCCGGTTCTCCCGCTGGCGAGTCAGGAAGTGCTGATCGACGATCGCGTCGGTGATGAAACCGAGACCCTGCTTGGTCTCGACGGCGCCACCGCGGATGACATTGAAGTCACCCTCGCCAGTGATCATCACGGAGCTCATACAGGCAGTCCCGGCTGACGTGCCGGAGAGCACGCCACCGGACTCGTACACCCTGCGGATGGCATCGTACGCCGGCGTTCCGAGGATCGCCTCGGTGATGCGCACCTGATCGCCGCCGGTGAAGAAGATGCCCCGCGCCGCCGCGAGCGCGGCGACGAATTCGGGGCGCGAGGCGTCCGCTCGGGTGCGCAGCTCGATCGATTGCACGTGCGTTGCGCCCCAGATTTTGCGGAGGTCGTCCGCATACTCGGTTCCCGCCTCGGGGCGCTCGGACGCGGTGGGCAGCACCACCACGGCCGCGTCCTTGCCGCCCACGAGCTCGAAGAACTTGGTCCACAGCGCGTCGGGCTCTCCGCCTCCGCCGACCAACAGCAGGTACCCTGGGGTCGCGGCGGGAGACGCCGCCGCGGTCAGCGAGGCGCCGAGCAGCGACAGAGCCGCGCACACGAGGGCAGTCCGCACACTTGAGTTGGCCATGGCCGCGGACGCTACTGGAAATACCCGTTGACGTCGATGGCTATATGCAGCGAACCCCCGCTCGCGACACTCGGCAGGACGACGAAGCTCCCACTCCCGTCCGGAGACAGAGTTATCACCGCGTTGTTGGCCCGGGTCACACCTCTCGCGAAGCTCGTCGTCCAGGTGTTCGGGAGCGGACCGAGCGGCCCGGGATAGATGACCAGATTGCCCGCGCCGGTGGAAGAGATCGCCGTCACGTTCACGCTGAGCGCCTTCGCGGTGCCGGGGACTCCGCAGGTGCCGGTGACTTGCAGAGTGCGCGGGTTGTCGTTCACCAGCGGGGGAGTACCGCGGGTATCGACCAGGCGGCAAGGGGCCAGCGTGTAGTACTCGCGCGGGCGCTCGAACGGCAACGACTGCGCGAGCAGGATCGAGATTTGCGACGGGAAGCTGTCGGCGATGCCGAAGACGCCGGTCGAGTGGTCGCTCACCACGGCGTCGAGGCGCCCATCGCCGTTCAAGTCCCCGGCTTGGAGCTCGCCCGGGTAAAGCGCCGCCGGGAATTCCGCCAGACCCCAGATGGCGGTCACCGGCTGCGGCCCCAGCGGGCCCTGGACCGGCTTGATGCCGGCCTTCCCGTCGCCATACACCAGACTCAGCTTGGCTCCCGGCTCGCCCGCTCCGAGATAGGAGCCCGCCGCGAGAATGTCCGCCAGGCCGTCGCGATCGAAGTCGGCGGCGACCAGCGCTCCTTGCAGCGACTCGCCAATCGCGGCACGGGAGGCGAGGGTGAAGCCCTGGGCCGGATCGTTGCGCAGGATGTCGATCCAGGAGCCCGCGAGATTCCCCGCGCCGCCGACCGGGGAGTAGTCCGGCACCGCCACGTCGAGCCGTCCGTCGCGATCGAAGTCGGCCACTGCCAGCGCGGTCCCGAGGCGTGAGCTGATCGAGCTCAAAGGCTGCACCGAGGCCACGAAGCCGCCGCTTCCGTTGCCGACCAGCACCGCAAGGCCCGGGAGATCGGGCAGCGCGACCAGTGCGTCGGTGGCAGGCGATCCCGCGAAGTCCCCGAGCACCAGCGATGACACGGTCGAGAAGGTGATTCCCAGGTTGCTGGGTATCGTGCTCGCGACCCGCAGGAAGTTCCCCGAGCCATCGCCCAGGAATGCGAGAACGGTCACGCTCTGATCGGCCTCGGAGCGCAAATACAGCAAGTCGGCGAAAGCGTCGCCATTCAGCTTGCCGGCGGCCAGCAGAGTGGGGCGCGAAGGGTTCGCGGGTGCGGGTTCGAGGGTCAACGCCGGGGCGAACGTGCCGTTGCCGGCGCCGAAATACAGCCGCAGCTCGTCACCGCTCGAGCTCACGACCGCGATGTCGAGATCGGAATCCGCGGCGAGGTTGAATTGGCCCGCCACCAACGCGACGTTCCCGGGGAAGCTGTCGATCTTCACCGGCGGATCGAAGGTGCCGTCACCGTGGCCCCGAGCGAAGCGGATTTCGTTGCCGGGAGCAAAGTCGCGCTCCACGGAGACCATGTCCAGCTTGCTGTCGTGATCGAAATCGCCCAGCACGAGGCCAGCGGGCGCCGCCGTCGCCGGCGCGGAGGGCACCGCATCGTCGACCCACACGGCATTGCTGACCGCGAAGCGCTGCTCGTTCAGGCGGATGTCCAACGAGGCAATGGTCCCCGACGTCGCGGTCACCGCGAGCGTCTGCGTTGGATCGTCGAGCGCCGGATCGCTGCCCTCGTAGGGCCCATTCCAGCCCTCCGGAGGGCCGGGCAGCGGCAGCGGAAAATCGAAGGGACCGACGCTGCTTGCGAGGCTCGCGAAGACGTCGATCTCCTGCACCTCGATCCGGTAGTCGTGTCCGGGAGTGAGTCCGCAGAGCGCGTACTGCCCGGCATCGGACGCCAAGCCATCGGCACCCGAAACGCTCGAGACCGCTTCGTCCGGGAAGTCGAGGCTGTAGGCAACGACGTTGGCGTCCGTCCACGGCTGACCATCGGCGCGGAGCACGCGCCCGATGAGGCACCCGGGCGCACCGGCGAATCCGGCGGAGGGATACAGCAACGACAGTGCGACCCGATCGTCGAGCGCCAAGGTGCCCTGCTCGGCGCGGCCGATGAACGGGTACATGGTCTCGGTGTTCGTGACGTCGCCGACCGTGCTCCCGTCGGCGCGTTCGAATCCCTTGAGCGCATGCAGCTGGGTGTGATCCAGCCCGCTGAAATGCCCGAGCTCGTGCAAAATAGCGGCCTCGAAGAGCCCCAGCGCGACTTCCGGGTTGCCCGCGCCATCGATGCCGTCGATGAGCTTGCCGTTCAGGAACACGATGCCCTCGACGATGTGCGCCCCCGCCGGCACCGGCGCGCCGACCGCAGACGTGGTCGAACCGACGGCGAAGAACGTCGGTCCGGCAAAGCCGAGGATCCCAGTGCCGGTGCCGAACAACTCATCGAAGATCGAACCGTCAGCGTCGAAGACCACCACATTCTCGCCGCGCGGCGGCATAGGGGGGTCGGCATAGGGGCCGAGGTACGGCCCGTAGTTCCCCACCGTCGGCGGAGAGACCGTCGGCCCGTGGACGTCCTCTCCCAGGGGGCCCACTCGCTGGTAGGCGATGGCCGCCGTCGAAACACCCTGCCAGCTCGCAAATGCATTGGCCACCACTTGATTGGCCTGACCGTTGTCGAGCCCGCCGAGGCCACCGAGATCGGTCTTGTATTCGATGGGAGAGGCCGTGGACCAGGCCACCGGGTGTCCGGCCACGTCGAACTCCAGCGCTCCGCCGGCGAACGCCAGGTCGGCGGACAATGCGCCGGCGAAGATCGCCGTGGCAACCAGGCAGTGGATCCGCGGCGCGCGTTCGGTCACGGCTGCACTCCGGCGACCCAGGCGCGCACCCGAACGTAGTCAAGGCTTGCCCCCGACGTGTCAGTGACTCCCGAGGCACCTCGACCGGCAACGGCAGCGAGCATGCGTTCGCTCACGCCATGCCCAGCCGAGACCCAAAGCAGCCGATCTCCCGAGACGGCCAGCGCCCCTTCCGCGGCTCCGGCGGGCGACGTCGTGCCCAGTCGGCTCGCGGGGAGCAGAAAGAGCACGTACTCCAGTCCCGGCGCGTAGGTCGGCAATCCGGCCAGCCGCCCGAGATCGCCTCGGCCACCGCCTCGCACGCCCACCTGCAG
>JBDTNL010000120.1:0-7200 GCA_039933785.1 Acidobacteriota bacterium | reverse complement strand
ACGGTACAGATCTTGGCGACTCGCATGGCAGCGTCTCCAGGGCGGCGGCGCGCGACATGCGCAACGCCCGGGCGCGGGGCCCGAACTTCCTGTCGGCAAGCTACAGGAGTCTCTTGTCGGATGTCAACAGGAGATGCCAGCACGGAGACCGTGGGCGGAGGACCGGCCGCCGAAGACGATGCAGGCGATGATCCCGCTCACCAGCTCCGTGTTCGTGCGCCACGGCGAAGTGACCCAGGTCAGCCGTTCAGTCTCGATTGTCCGTACCGCGCGCTGCGGCGGACTGCCTCTCCTTGCGATGCTCGAGCCAGGAAAAGATGCCCTGCACGGTGGACAGGATGAGGCCGATGGCGGCGGTGGTGGCGTAGTCCGGCGGCGGGCCGGAGCGAAACAGCAGGACCGTGCCCATGAGCAGACTCGGGTAGAGCACCAGCCCGATCAGCCAGGTGGCGAAGCGCACGAACCGCGGCCGTTGCTCCGGCGGCAGTGTGCGATTCCACGGCCGGCGATGGGAGAGTCCGAAGACCAGTCCGGCCGCCAGCAGGGCGGCTCCCGCGGCCGGCAGGCGGCGCTCGCCGTGCCACAGCCCGAGGCCTTGCAGGATCCCGATGAGGGCGGGAAAGCAGAGCAGCCACAAGAGAGCAGTGGCGATGGCGAGCTCCCAGAGCCGAGCGCGCTCGAGCGGGATGCCACCCGAGGGTTCTCGGACGACTGGCCGCGAACCCTTGCGAGGGCGCGCGTGGCTGCGGGGCATGGGTCGATTCTAGGCGCTATCTAACGGATGCCGCCAGCGCAGCCCGGGGAACCGGCCGTAGCCTCGGTCGGTGGTGATCCACTCGCTGCCTGACTCGATGGCGAGCGCGGCGAGGTAGGCCTCCGGCACGAGTCGGCCGCTCACCCCAGAGTCGCGACACAGGCGGTCGAAGATCGGCCAGTGGCGTGTGCCCGGTGCGACCGCGACGCAGTTTGGGCGGGCCCGAAGGTCGGCGGCGAAGTCGAGCGCCAGCGCCGGTGGAGTAGGGCGTACCCAAATCTTCGGGTGGGTGGCGAGCCAGACGAACCGTTCGAGCACCAGCTCGGAGAGTCCGAATGCGGCGTCGCCATTGGCGAGCTGCTCCAGCCATTGCCGGAAGCGCGGATGTTCTGGCGCATCCTGTCGATGGCCGCAGAGCAAGACTCCAGCGTCAAGCAGCAGCATGCATCACGGGCGGCGGACTACTCGATGACGTCGTTGCCGGGGTCGTGCAACGGCGACGAGCCGTCGATCTCGACTCCCGGCAAGGTACCGCCCTTGCCGTACGTGCGCAGGTGGACGGGTTCGCTCGGCCGGCGGAGCCGGTGGCGGGCGAGGGTCTCGCGCAGGGCGTCTTCGATGACCGCGGTGAGCGTGCTCCGGCTGGTGGCGGCGAGCTTCTTCGCCTCGCCGAGGACGTCCGCGGGAAGCCGGACTGTGGTTCGCATGCATCTAGACATATCATCAAGACATAAATATGTCTAGCAAACGTTGACCCGAGAGGGCCGGTCTGTGTCCTGGTTTGGACTCCCTCCGCCGGGGATTACGCTGCGGGAGTCCAAACCAGGACGCAGACCTACGGTTTTGGCCTGTTAACCTCCCAACTGCCTCGTCCGTGGTCTGCATGAAGGCCGGGAACGGATGGCCGTTGCCGAGCACTGGAGAGAGGACCTCACAATGGAAGAACTGATTCCGATCATCATCGTGCCCGTCATGTTTCTGGTGATGGGCTGGATGGTGCGCACGGTGTCCGTCAATCGCCGCCTGCGGGAAACCGCACGCATGCAGACCGAAATGCAGACCAAGCTGCTGGAGAAGTTCGGCACTTCGCAAGAGATGCTCCAATATCTGGAGAGCGAGGCGGGCAAGAAGTTCGTCGAATCCGCCAGCCTCGAGCGCGCCAATCCGCACGGGCGGATCCTGAGCGGTATCCAGGCCGGCATCCTCCTCGTCCTCGGCAGCGTCGCATTGTTCGCCTCGGCGGGAAACTTCGATCACGACGGTCCCTCACGGGCCTGCAGCTTCCTCGGGCTGATGGGGATCATGCTGGGCTCGGGCTTCCTGATTTCGTCGTTCGTGGCCTACCGCCTGTCGAAGACGTGGGGCCTGTTCGGCAGCGAGCGCAGCGATGCCTAGAGCCTGGGGTCCGAGGGAGACGGGGGACCGTCAGCCATGATGGCTGCAGTGGAAGGCGCGCCGAGGCTTGCCGTCGGAGCTGCGTCCGGCGCGGTGGTCCTCGGGTCGCCGTCCGGATTGAGCATGGACGACGATGCCTTCCGCGCCTTCCACCAGCAGACTTCATCCGGGCTCTGGGCCTATCTGGTCGGGGCCTGCCGCGATCGGGCTCTGGCCGACGACGTGCTGCAGGAGAGCTACCTCCGTCTGCTGCGCGCTACCCACTTCGTACCCGAGAGCGAGGAGCACCGCCGGCGCTATCTCTACCGCATCGCCAGCAACCTGCTCCACGACCACGCGCGCTCGCCGCGCCGGCGCGAGGATTCGATCGAGGATCTGGAGCTCGCGGCGCCGCCGTCGTCATCGGGCGGAGATTCGAGCGGACTGAAAACCGATCTGGCGCGCGCTTTCGCGAATCTCGGCGCGCGCGATCGCCAGCTGCTCTGGCTGGCGCACGTCGAGGGCTACAGCCACGAAGAGATCGCCGTTACGGCGGGCGTCAAACCGAAGAGCGTGCGGGTGCTTCTCTTTCGAGCCCGTCAGAAGCTGCAGTTGATCCTGAAAGACGCGGGCCTCGCGCCCGCCGGAGGTGAGGCATGAACGAACTCTGTTGTGACCGCGAAAGCGCGACTCTCGCGGCGGCGCGCTCCGGCGAGTGGTCGGAAGGGCTCCGCGAGCACGCGCGCCTCTGCCCGGACTGCGCCGCGGCGCTCGCCGTGCACGAGGTGGTCCTCGATCGCGCGGCGCATTTGCGGAGTCTGTCCGCCGGGCGTTCGGCGCTGCCCTCGGCCGACAGTCTGCTCTGGCGCGCTCGGTTTCAGTCCCGCATCGAGCGCGCCGAACGCGTGGCGCGCCCGATCGTGCTCCTCGACCGCCTCGCGATCGGGGTTGCGGCGGCCGTTGCGGTCCTCGGTTTGGCCTGGAAAGGCAGTGCGATCACGGCGTGGATCGGTAACGGAGTCAGTCGCGGGGCTTCGCCCGAACTGGCGTCCTTCCTCGTCATCACGCTCGCCTTCGCCGGCGCGGTGGCCTGGATTTACACCGCCTGGGCTGAGGATTAGATCGGGCTAGACTTTGCCGATGACTAGAGCTCTTCCGCTCGCCGCCGCTCTTTCGGTCCTCGTCCTCGCCGTCATCGCCTCGCCGGCAGTGCACGCAGCCTACGCCGAGACCGTCGTCGAGACGGTGCATCTCGTGGTTACCGGCGGCGCGCACGCGGGGACTTTCGATGCGTCCGGTACGCACGGCGGCTGTTCGTACGGCCTGGCCGGCCCGGGCTCCTGGGGCAACCAGATCTCGTCGCCCAAGGACAAGGATCCCAACACCTTCAACAGCTTGCAACTCATCGTCCCAGACGCCAAGGCGGCGGCCGGCGGAGCGAAGGAATTCTTCCTCATGGTGGGCTTCGGCCCGCTGCTGCACCGGAGCGCCGAATACAAAGTCGAGACGCGCCCGAGCGAAGCCAAGAAGTCCGGCAGCGGCACCGTGACGGTGGACGACCGCGGGACGACCGGCAAGGTGACCTTCAGCGTGACCACCGCCGACGGCGTGACGCTCGACGGCACCATCGACTGCAAGACGGTGTCGCGCTCGGCGAGCTAGGGGCCTGACCCGCGTCGAGCTACTTTGAGGAGAAGCCGCGCAACGCGGCGAGCACTTCGTCAATGTCCGCTTCCGTGTGCTCCGCGGAAACCTGAAAGCGGATCTCCTCGTCGCCGCGCGGCACGACGGGAAACGCGAGGCCAGTCGCGAGCACGCCGTGGGCGCGCAGGTGAGCAACCAGCGCGTTGGTCTTGGCGGTATCGCGCACCATGAGCGGCACCACGGGATGCTCACCCGGAATGGTCTCGAGCCCGAGATCGACCAGGCCCTGCTCGAAGCGCCGGGTCATGGCGCGCAGATGGTCGAGGAGCCGGATCCCTTCCGCGCTGTCCAGGATGTCGAGCGCCGCCGTCGCCGCCGCGGCCTCGCTGGGTGTGATCGGGTTCGAATAGATGTACATCGGCGCGGTCTCGCGCAGGTAGTCGAGCAGGATCCGTGAACCCACCACATAGCCGCCGTTCACCCCCAGCGCCTTGCCGAGGGTTGCGATCAATACATCGGCCGGGCCTGACTCGGTGTACTCCTCGGTGCCCCGGCCCGTCTTGCCGAACGCGCCCACTCCATGCGAGTCGTCGACCACCAGGATCGCGTTCTCCGCGAAGCGCCCATCGAAGCGCCGCACGATCTCGGCGATCTTGTCGAGCGGCGCGTGGTCGCCACGCATGCTGAAGATGCCGTCGGTGACCACCACCGCGCGCTTGCAGCCCGCCGCCGCCGCGGCCTCGAGCTGCTGCTCGAGCTCCGCGAGGTCGAGGTGCTTGTAGACGTACTTCTCCTTCGGCCGCGCCAGGCGCATGGCGTTGATGATGCAGTTGTGGTTGAGCTCGTCGCTGATCAACGCGGTGTCAGATGTGACCAGTGGTACCAGGGTCGAGACCACGCTCGCGTACGCGGCGGAGAAGATCATCGCCGCCTCGCGGCCATGGAACTCGGCCAGGCGCTTCTCGAGCACCACGTGCGGCGCGTACGTGCCGCTGATGAAGCGCACCGCGCCCGGCCCGGCGCCAAACGCGCGCGCCGCGCCTTCCTCGGCATGCAACAGCTCCGGCCGGCGCGAGATGCCGAGGTAGCTGTTGCCATTCATCTTGATGAAGGGCTTCTCACCTTCGCCCAGAATCAGGAAGCGCGGGCCCCGAGCGCCCTCCGGCGCCAGGACGCGGACGATGACAGTCTCGCGGCGTTTCGAAGACCCGCGGGCGGCGATTTCGTCGAGCTCGGTAGAAAGCGCGGCATGCAAACGATCGGTCGGCATACCGCGATTGTATCGATCCATGGTCCCTCGCGCTTTGGCGACGGTGGTCCGCGCCTACTTTCTTCGGTGCGTACCTTGCTTTGCGCTCGGTTCGCGCAATTGGTTGCCGTCTCACTCGACGCCGACTACTTGCCGGCCGCGAAGGCGCGCGAGATGTACTCGAACATCGCGGCGTCCGGCACGTGCCCCAATTTCTCCTGGAGCGCCGGCCCCTCGGCCTTGTACATGTTGGTGAGCGACTTCGAGATCCCCGGGTTGCCGCCGGTGAACTCGTGCACCAGCTCTTTCCAGCGCTTGGCGAGCGCCTGAACCACGGGGCTCGCCGGATCCGTACCGCGCTCCATCTCGGTACGCACGGCCGGGATGATCTCCGCCCATTCGGCGCCGACATCGCGCATCCGCTGCGCTCCGACCTGCTCGCCGCGCTGGCGGATCTCTTCCAATTGCTCGGTGGTGAAATATTGTTCCATCATCGTCATGCCCTCGATCAGTTGACACAGTTCGTCCGCCGAGACCGACCCGGCGGACTCCAAGTGTTGCGCCACCCCTTGCAACCTCGCCGCGAGCCGCCGCTGCAGAGTCATGTGCTCGCGCAGCCGGGCAAGGTGCAGATAGATGACGCGGAGCGGCGAAACCTCGCGATCCTCGAGAAACCGCTTGATCTCGTCTAGGGAGATCCCCATCGCCCGCAGCGACTGCACCTGCTGCAGCCGGGCGACATCGCCGCCGTCATACAACCGGTGCCCGGCCGCCGACCGCAACGACGGCGACACCAATCCGATCGCGTCGTAGTGGTGAAGCGCCCGCACCGACAATCCGGTGCGGCGCGCCAGCTCACCCACCTTCCAGGGAAGGGGAGTGTCGGAAATCGTCTTGCGCTTCGGCGACGGCTGCGACGGCGGGTATACCGCAGGCTTGGGGTGCGCGTTCATGGCCACGGGGAGAATCGTAGAACCTCACGCTACGTGAGGTGCAAGAACTTTTTTCGACCCTCTTCTTTCAGAGCCTGTCCAGCGGACTCCCGACGCCCAGCCCGCCGCGATTGAGGACGTGGGTGTAGATCATCGTGGTCTTCACGTCCCGGTGCCCGAGCAGTTCTTGCACCGTGCGGATGTCGTAGCCCGACTCGAGAAGGTGCGTCGCGAAGCTGTGCCGAAACGAATGGCACGTCGCCGGCTTGCGCAGCCCGCTCCCGAGCACGGCTTGCCGCACCGCTCGTTGCAGCGCCCGCTCGTCCGCGTGGTGTCGGCGCACCGCCCCCGACCGCGGGTCGCGCGAACGCTGAGCCGCGGGAAAGAGATACTGCCACCCGGCCTCGAATGCGGCCCCAGGCTTCTTCGTCGCCAGGGCATCGGGCAGAAAGACCGCGCCGAAGCCCTGGGCCAAATCGCTTTGATGCATTGCGTCCACCCGCAAGAGCTGAGACCGCAGCGGAACCACCAGCCGAGCCGGCAGCATGGTGACCCGCTCCCGCCCACCCTTAGCATCCCGCACGCGGATCTCTCGCCGCGCGAGGTCGACATCCTTGACCCGCAGCCGCACACATTCGAGCAACCGCAACCCAGACCCATAGAGCAGGCTCGTCATCAACCAAGCCCGCTCATTCAAGCGTGCCAGCAGGTCGAGGCAACCCGAGACCTCGTCCGGAGTGAGCACCACCGGCAACCGCCGCGGCCGCCGCGCCGGCGACAAGCCCACCAGAGGCGCAAGCGCCAACGCGAGCACCTCCCGATAGAGAAAGAGAATCGCCGCCCGAGCCTGATTCTGCGTCGACGCCGAGACCTGCCGCGCAGTCGCCAAGTCCGAGAGAAAAGCCACCACCTCGGCGCTCCCGAGATCTCGCGGATGCCTCTTCCCATGAAAGAGGACGAACCTCCGCACCCAACCGACATAGGCCTCCTCAGTCCGAAGACTGAAATGCCGCAGCCGAACCGCCGCCCGCACTTGATCCAACAGCCTCACCCCAAGACCGCCCGAATTTGACGCCCTAAGATCGCTCATATGTCCTAAGAGACGGAAAACACGGCACGAATCTGACATCCTCTTAGGATGCTAGGCGGCAGATTGACGGGATCGGGCGGGGGCGTTAGGGTTTCTAATAAGAGTTAGGCGACAGAGAAAGGCTTGTGATGATTCCAAGAGAACTCGCGATTGTTCT
>JBDTNL010000119.1:0-7256 GCA_039933785.1 Acidobacteriota bacterium | reverse complement strand
TCTAGTGGACGCCCAGACCCAACTCCTCGATCAACGTCGGAATTGCGCGCTCCAAGCCCTGGCTCAAGACCGGGTCGTTCGGCCGGGCGCGGCGCGCTGCGGCGAAGGCGGTTTCAGCTCGAGCGCGGTCGCCGGCCTGGGTGAGGAGAACCGCTTGCAGCAGCGCCGGCTCATACTGATCTGGCCAGCGTCCGACCGTCTCTTCGAGCAGGGCGAGCGCATTCTCCCGCTGGCCGGCCTTCGCCATCGCGTAGGCGAGCGTGGTGAACGGCTCGCTGTTGCGGGGCTCTTGGACGACCGCCTGGCGATAGTGCTCCTTGGCGGCGTCGAATTCGCCGCGCGTTGTTTCGAAGCTGCCGATTTTCCAGAGCGCGTAGGCGTCGAGCGGATCGAGCGCGATGGCGCGGCGGAACAGATCCTCCGCGGCCCGCGGATTGCCCTCGACCATGTAGACGCGGGCGCGCTCGTCGAGCATCCAGGTGCTCGTGGGCTCGGCGCTCAGCATTGCGGTGGAGAAGGTCTTCGGGGTCGCGAAGACCGCCGCGTAGCGCAGGGTCAGGAGCGCGAACAGGATCGCGATGGCTGCGAGCGCGGGCGTCAGAGCCTGGCGCGGCAAGACGATGAGCAACGCCCATGGCAGAGCGAGCGCCGGCAGATAGAGATACCGGTCGGTGACCATCCACTCAGGGAACATGGCCCAGAGACTCATCACCGGCAGCAGCCAGACGACGAACCAGGCGACGGGCAGCAGGAGCTCTCGGCGTCGCCGGACCGCAAGGTAGGCCAAAACGCCGAGCACCGCGAGCGCCGCCGCGGAGAGCAGCGCCGGCCGGTCGAGCCAGCCCCAGACCGGGCGTTCGGGCCGGACGAACGAAAACTCTGCCGGCCAGAGCAACATGCGGACGTAGGTGACGAAGGCGAGGGGGACGGAGGGCGCGGCGCGGGCGAATCCCGGAGCTTCGGTCCAGGGCTTGACCAGGGCGCCGAAGACCGCCCAGCGGACGGCGAGGTACACGATCGCCACCGCGCCGAAGAGCGCGCTCGCGTGACGCCAACGGCGCGCCTCGGCGGGGTCGCCGCGGCGCTCGCTCCAGGCCCACACCGCGACCAGTGGGGCGAGGGCGATCGCGACCTCTTTTGAAAGGAGTGCGAGCGCGAACGCGAGGGTAGCGACCGTGAGCGCCCTTCGCGGGTGCTCCTTGGCGCCCGGTGAGAGCAGCGCGAGGAGCGCGACGAACGCGAACAGAGCCGCCAGTTGCTCTTGGATGCCCGAGACCCAGGCGACCGAGCCCACGTGCGACGGGTGCAAGGCGAAGACGAGCGCGCCGAGGAGCGCGGGCAGCGGCAGGAAACCGAGGCGGCGAAGGAAAGCGGCTGCGAGTGCCGCGACCGCGGCAGCCAGCACCACCGCCGCCAGGTGCCAGGCGAGTGGGCTCGGCCCCACGACCTGGAAGTAGAGCGTCGAGAGCGCCAGGAAGATCGGGCGATAGAAGCCGCCCTGGGTCATCGCCGCGCCCTGGCGCACGGCGCCGATGTCGGCCACGAAGCCCTGCCCGATGCTGCTGAGATTGTGGAGCGAGGCACTGTTCTGAAACAGGAACACGTCGTCGAGCAGGAAACGGAATCCGGTCGTGCTCCAGTAGACGGCGAGGGTGCCGAGAGCCGCAGGGAGCCACACCCAGGAGCTCGAGCCCACGGAGGCGCGTGTTGGCCGGGCTGAATCGGCGGTTCTCGCGCGCGCGCGCTCCGGCGAGGGTTTTTTGCGACGCTTGGACACGACGAGGCAGGCTATGTGCTCGGACCTCGAAAATCAAACAAAGGCCCCGACCATGCGCTCCTCACCGGGACGATTCGATCCGGTGAGGAGGTGTTTCGATCGACTACTGGAAGTAGCCGTTGACGTCGACGATCACGTGGAGCGCGCTCGCTCCGTTGTTGTGGATCTTGAGCGTCGCCGCGCCGTCGGCCGACAGCTTGAGCACCGAGTTGTTGGCCCGCGTGGTGCCGGCGCCAAAGCTGATGGTCGAAGTATTGGGTTGGACGGCGTCGTCACCGGCATACATCACCAGGTTGCCGGCCGTGGAGGCGCCGGTCACCGTGACGTTGAACGACAGCGCCTTGGCGTTGCCGGGGATGCCACAGCGCGTTCCCGCGAGCAGCGTGCGGGTGCCGAGGCCGTCGAGGAACGGTCCGCCCGCGGCGCCGTCGGGTTTGCGCGTGTCGAGCAAGCGGCAGGGAGCGACGGCGAAGAAGCCCTCCCCGGCCGGCGGGGTCGTCACCAGGTTCGCTTGCCAATACTGCAGGAGATTGGCCAAGGCCTGCGGCGGGTTGGTCGGCGGCAGATTGCCCGCTTGATCGAAGTGGCTCATGCCGTGGCACGAGGTGCAGGTGCGGATCTCGCCGGGTTGCATGGTGAGCCAGTAGCGTTCGTGGACGACCGGCTTGCCGTTGCCGTCGGTCAGCTGCCAGGAGACCGCTCGGTGCGCCGGGACGAATGCCGCGATCGAGCCGTCCGACGCGACGGCGACGCTGCCCGGGGGGCCACTCGCATCGGGAGGGTTCTGCACCGAGGGCTCGTGCAGGAATTGGGCGATCGGCCGCCGGCCGGGGCGCGGATTGACCATGCCGCCCATGCCGCGGATCTGGTCGGCCTGCACGATCTGCAGGTGCGCGACGTCGTAGATCGTTCCGGGGCCGTGCACCGTCTGCGTGGTGGTGTTGAGCACTCGCAAGTTGAAGGGTTGCTGGAAATCGAAGGCATCCCGTGTGGTCACGTTGCGGGTCACGATCAAGGCCAGGTCGCGGGCCTTGAGCCAGGTGCGAAACGCGGGCAGGCTCACCCCGGCGGCGGTGAAGACGCCTTGCTCGACCGGGTCGAGCGCGAAGGCGGTGGTGGTCGGTTTGGTGCGTGCCTTGATCTCGACCGGATCGAGCTCCCAGAGCGGACCCGAGTAACTCACCAGGGCGTCGGGGTCGAAGTAGGAGAGGGTCTTCGAGATGCCGGCGGGAATGAGCCGCGCCCCGGCGAGTGAGCCCCCGCCGGCGACGAGATTGAGCGCCTTCAGGCGGAAGTCGTAGTGCGAAACGGGGTTTGCGGTTGAGCCGGAGTTGCTGTCGCCAAAGGTGTACGGGCTGTGCGACACGACGACTGTACCGTCCGAGAGTGGCAGCGGATTGCGATACATGCCGCTCTGGTTGGGGGTGGGTTGGCCCGCGGGCGGGGTGGCGAACGAGGTGTCGCGATGCGTCCAGTACGTCACCAGCACCTGATCGGCGCGCGCCCCGAGGGCGGCATCGAAGGAGACGATCTGCCCCGCCGCGTGTGTCCCGAACTCCGGCGCGTCGACGCCGAAGAAGCGGCCCGCCGCCGTCGGGCTCTCACGCATCTGGATGAAGTTCACCAGCGGATTGGCGTTCTGCCGGCCGATGACGCCGGGAGGAATGAACTCCACGATGTTCGCATCGTTGGTGAAGGCGCGATCGAAATAGCCCGCGAAGTCGTGCCTTCCGAGGTGGTTGACCGTCTCCTCGTTGGTGCCGTCCTCGTTCATCGCCCAGGGGAAGAACTGGTTGAACTCCTGGCCCTCGACGCCGGGCATGGTGGCGAGCAGGTCGGTGCGCGGCGTACGGGGCTCGGGGAAGACCTCGTTGCGGGTGTTGGCGAAGGCCGAGGCCGCTGTCTCGTCGACGTAGTTAAAGGTCCCGTTCTGGCCCGCGCCGACCGGCTGCGTGTGGTCCGCGTCGGCCTGCTGGTCGCGTTGGAGATGATCCCAGCGGATGAACACCAGCCGGCCCGAGCTATCGATCGATGGCGAGAAGACTCCCGACACGGTGTGGTTGAGCAAGTGGAGGTCCCCGGTCGTGGGATCGAGGCTCCAGACACCGGTGACCGTGGGCGCCGATTCGTACTCGTCGAGCTGCGGATAGAGGTGCGACATGCCATCGCGCGGCCGGTCCGAGGTGAAGAGGATGCGTCCGTCGGTGCCGTAGAGCGGACTGACGTTGTTGTAGTTCACCGGCTGGTGCGGCACGCGGTTGATGGTCACCGGGTCGCCCTCTCCCAGGCCGATCACTTCGTAGATCTGCCAGTAGTAGGTCTGCACTTGAAACTGCTGGCTCGGTGCGCCCACCACCATGCTGAAGAGCGCCTTGGTGCCGTCCCACGAAACCGAGGGCTCCCGCACCGCGATCGAAGTGGCGCCCTGGAAGCCGGAGACACCCCGCCCAGCGGTCGCCGTCAGGTTCTTCAGGTGATCGTTAGGATAGAGAACCCACAAGTCGCCGCCGCGGTTCGAAGACTGAAGATCCGGATGCTGGTTGCCGAAGACCGCGTTCATGCTGGTGAAATCGCCAGGGAACGGAGGCTGGGTCACGAACAGGATCGGATAGGGACGAGCCGCGGAGGCACCGCCAGCGAACGCGAGCGAGGCGGTCAGGGCGAGCAAAAGAGTGCGAATAGGGCGCATGGGCCTCTCTCGAGCGACTGGGCGGGCGGTCACTCGCGCGCCGAATGAATAGCAATGCGCGCATATTAGCCTTGCCCGCGACTCGTTGACAAGGATGCCTGTTGGTCAGGTGCTGTTGGTCAGGTGCCAGGTGATTGTTCAACGGTCCGAGGTGGACGGACCCGGGCAGGTCGCTGCCTGCCCGGGTTTCCCGAGGGTGCAAGGGATTAGCGATAGAAGTACGGGTCCAGCACGCTCACCAGCGAGATCTTGTCCACCGGCAGCTTGTTCTTCTCGGCGACGCGGCGGATCGCTTCCGGGCTGGGACCGTCGTAAACGCAGAAGGTCTTGCTCTTGTCCGCGGTGACGTAGGAGTGCACCCAGGTCACGCCGTCCTCGGCGTTGTGCGCCACGACGGTCTGACACGCGGCCGCACCGTCGGCGGTGAGGGGGATCTGGAGTCCGGCGGGGAACGTTCTTTCCACCATATAGCGGGGCATCGAAGGTCTCCTTGCGCTCATCTATGCGCGCATTGACATGCTGCGCTGCATCCTACCGCGCCCCAGGAGCGTCCGCCAAGCAAGTCAGCTCGCTGTCAGTTTCCTGACTACTAAGGCAGCGACTCAACGCTGGCGCTTGCGGAAGGCGTTGCCGATCTCGGTCGTGGTCTTGGCGCCCGCGGTGAGGAGGATCAGGTGCTCGAGCTCGCTCGGCGTGCCGAGGATGGCCCATTCGAGCTCGCGGACCTTGATCAACTGCTCGTGCAGGGCGAAGAACTGCGGCATGGAAATCCGGTTCTTGCTGAGGACCTCCGAGATGTCGCGGCGCGCCGCCAGGGTCTCTAGCCGCTTGCGCACGTCGTTGTCGTCCTGACGGCCTTCGTTGAAGTAGTCGGCGAGCGACAGCTCTCCGCGATCGAGCCGCCCCATGCGCAGTCCTTGCGTGTTCGGTTCGGCGCCCTTCTTCTTGGACTTCCCCCCGCCCGCCAGGCGTTCGACCAGAGGCTGAACCACGTACGGCAGCGCCAACCATCCCACGAGCATCAACCCTGCGCCGAGCCAGCCGACCAGCAACCCCGTGGCGAGAATCGTGGTGGCGCCGAGGGCGAACAAGAGGAGCACGCCACGGTCGCGCGTTCCGCCGGTTTGCCCCAGTCTCAGCCTGGAAAGTCCGAATAGAACGATGAATGCGGTCCACAGCAACGGCGAAAGCATTTCGAGGCCTCTCTAAACTCAACCGAGTTGGAGACCCGGAGCGGGCCCTCAGTCGGGCCAAACTAGTTCGATACTACTCCTGCCGATAGAGGGACTACGCGGAGTTGCTTCATGACACCGGCTGGAGTACGGTTTCAGGACTAGTTCGGAACCGCAGTGGAGACACCTCGAATCGCCTCGACCAGGCCCCAGCCGGGACCTTCGGATCGGCGCCGCTACCCGCGACGGACGATTCCCGGCATTCGCGGAACCCTGCGCTCGCCCGGCGATGTGAAGGTCCTCGACCTCAGTCTGACTGGACTCTCCGCGGAGGTCGCCGGCGAGGTGACGACCGGCGAGCACTGCTTCTTGGAGCTCCGCCATGGACGCTGCGTCGCCATGGTCGAGGCCGAGGTCAAGTGGAGCGCGGCTCGTCTAGTCGAACGCGAAACGGACCGTCCGGTCATGAGGTTCTTCGCCGGCATGGCTTTCGTCGACATCGACCGCGACGACAGCAGCGGCATCTGGAGTTGCATCCTGCCCGAAGTCCGCGCCTAGCCCGCCGTTCGATCGCCGCCGTTCGATCGCCCCAGCCAACCGTTCGCACCAGTCCGCCGAACAATCGGCCACGCCTCGCCGTATGTCTTCGGATGAAAAACAAAATGGCCGTTCTTTCCCTGTTCGCCGTTCTGTTCTCGGAGGCGATCGCCTGGGGGCAGCAGTTGTCCGAATTGTCACTCCCCCCGGGCGGCAACGGCCGGAGCCAACGGGCCGAGGTCTCGCAATGGGTGGGGCCGGTCAAGATCTCGATCGACTACCACAGCCCCAGCGTGCACGGCTCGGGCGGCGCCGACCGCAAGGGCCACATCTGGGGCGAGCTCGTGAAGTACGGCTTCTTCGACGAGGGCTTCGGCCCGTCGCGCGCGACGCCATGGCGGGCGGGCGCCAACGAGAGTACGACCTTCACCATTTCCAACGACGTGAAGGTCGAAGGCAAGGAGTTGAAGGCCGGCACCTACGCGCTCTTCGTCGAGCTCGACAAGGACGGTCCGTGGACGTGGATCTTTTCTAACCAGACCACGGGGTGGGGTAGCTTCCAGTACGACTCCAAATACGACGCCCTGCGCGTGACCGCGACGCCCGAGACGGCGCCGTACACCGAATACCTGATGTACGGCTTCGATACCCGCAAAGAGGACTCGACCCTCGCCTTCCTGCAATGGGAGACCAAACGCATCCCGATGAAGATCGAAGTGTCGAACGTGAACGACCTCTACGTCGACGCCATGCGCAAAGAGCTCCTCGGCTGGCCGGGGTTCAACTATCAGAACTGGCAGACCGCGGCGCAGTTTTGCGCCGACTCCAAGATCAACCTCGACGAGGCACTGGTCTGGGCGGACAAGGCGATCAGCGAACCGTTTCGGGGCGGCTCCTTCGGTCGCGAAGACTTCTCGACCCTGGCGACGAAGGCCGCCGTGCTCGAAGCCATGGGCCGTGACGGCGAGGCGGCCGCGATCATGGACAAGGCGATGCACATCCCCGCCACACCGCTCCTCACCGTGCATCTCTACGCCTCGGGCCTGCTCGGCGCGGGCAAGAACGATCGCGCGCTGGCCGC
>JBDTNL010000118.1:0-7740 GCA_039933785.1 Acidobacteriota bacterium | reverse complement strand
CCAGCGAGATCCAGAAGATGGTCATTGCCGACTGGGTGTTGAAGAGCGCCTGAGCTCCTCGTCTGCCGAACCCGGCCGCATGGATTTCTCTCTTTCTGAAGAACAGGAGCTGCTGCGCAGCGAGGTTCGGCGTTTCGCCGAGGAACGCATCGCGCCCGGCGTGCGCCAGCGCGACCGCGCGCGGGAGTTTCCGCACGAGATCGTGAAGGAGATGGGCGAGCTCGGCCTGCTCGGGATGCTGGTGCCCGAGGCCTACGGTGGCGCCGGTCTCGACACGCTGTCGTATGCGGTCGCCGTCGAGGAGGTCGCGCGTGTATGCCCCGCCACCGCGGGGGTGATGAGCGTGACCAACTCGGTTTGTTGCTGGCCGATCTCGAAATTCGGCACCGAAACGGTCAAGCTTGGCCCGCTTCGGGAGTTGGCTTCCGGCGAGTGCATCGGCGGCTTCGGCCTCACCGAGCCCGGTTCGGGCAGCGATGCGGCGTCGATGCGCTCCACGGCCCGCCGCGACGGCGACTTCTACGTCCTCGACGGCGAGAAGGCCTGGATCACCAACGCCGGCGAGGGCCGCTATTTCGTCGTCATGGCGAAGACCGATCCAGGTGCTGGCAGTCGTGGCATCAGCGCTTTCGTGGTGCCTGCCGATTCCCCCGGATTCTCTGTTGGAGTCAGCGAAGACAAGATGGGCCTGCGCGCGTCGCACACCGCCGCACTCAGCTTCTCGGGCTGCCGCGTGCCGCGGGAAAATTTGCTCGGCGTCGAGGGGCAGGGATTCAAGATCGCCCTGCAGACCCTCGACCATTCTCGACTGGGCATCGCCGCGCAGGCCGTCGGCATCCATCAGCGCGCGCTCGAGCTCGGCGTCGCGTACGCCAAGGACCGCATGCAGTTCGGCCGGCCGATCGCCGAGCATCAGGCGATCCAATTCAAGATCGCGACCATCGCGACCGAGCTCGCGGCAGCCCGTTTGCAGCTGCGCTACGCGGCGCTCAACGAAGGCCGCCCGGACGCCGGCCGCCTCGCGGCGCAAGCCAAGCTGTTCGCCACCGAGGCCGCCAACCGCGCTTGCTACGAGTCCCTGCAGATCCACGGCGGCAACGGATTCTGCGAGGACTACGACATCGCCCGGTTGTATCGCGACGTCCGCGTCACGACGATCTACGAGGGCACCAGCGAGATGCAGCGGCTGGTGATCGCTCGGCGGCTGCTGTCGGCGTAGCCAGCGGCGCTTCGGTATACTCGAGACTGCGAGTCTCTCGGAGGTTCCCATGCCCGTGAAGTCCGAAACCCCGGCCGCTCCCGCGGCGAAATCAGCCCTCAACGAAGAGGTCGCCAAGGGTGCGGTGGAGGCCCGTCGGCGTTGGGAAGACGCCGCCCGGAAAGCCGCGTCCAAGCAGCCCAATTGGCGCCAGGACTTCACTACCGTGTCCGGGATGGAGATCCCCCAGTTGGTGACCCCGGACGAGACCGCCGACATTGATCCATTGGCTACGATTGGCGTACCGGGAGAGTTCCCGTACACCCGAGGCATCCATCCCACGGGCTACCGCGGCAAGCCCTGGACGATGCGCCAATTCGCCGGGTTCGGCACCGCCGCCGACACCAATGCCCGGTTCAAGTACCTGCTCGAGCACGGCCAGACCGGCCTATCCGTTGCGTTCCACCTGCCGACACTCTACGGCTACGACTCCGACCATCACATGTCCAAGGGCGAAGTCGGGAAGTGCGGTGTCACGGTCGACACCCTGGCCGACATGGAGACTCTGTTCGACGGCATCCCGCTCGACAAGGTCAGCACCTCGATGACCATCAACTCGACGGCACCGATCCTCTTCGCGATGTATCTCGCGGTGGCGGAGAAGCAGGGCGTGAACATCGCGCGTGACGTCTCGGGGACGCTTCAGAACGACATCCTCAAGGAATACATCGCGCAAAAGGAGTACATCTTCCCGCCGCGACCGTCGATGCGCCTGATCACCGATCAGTTCTCGTTCGCCGCGAAACACGTTCCGCGGTGGAACACGATCTCGATCTCCGGGTACCACATCCGCGAGGCCGGCTCGACGGCGCTGCAGGAGCTCGCGTTCACGCTTCGCGACGGCATGGAATACGTGAAGTACGGGATGGACGCTGGCCTCGACGTCGACGAGTTCGCGCCGCGCCTGTCGTTCTTCTTCAACAGCCACAACGATTTCTTCGAGGAGATCGCCAAGTTCCGCGCCGCGCGCCAGATCTGGGCGAGGGTCATGCGGGAGCGCTACGGCGCCAAGAACCCGCGCTCGTGGATGCTGCGCTTCCACACCCAGACGGCGGGTTGTTCATTGACCGCGCAACAACCGATCAACAACGTCGTGCGTACCACGGTCCAGGCCCTGGCCGCGGTTCTCGGCGGCACGCAATCGCTGCACACCAACGCGCTCGACGAAACGCTCGCGCTGCCGACCGAGGCGAGCGCTCGCACCGCCCTGCGCACGCAGCAGATCCTCTGCCACGAATCCGGCGTCATCAACACGGTCGACCCGTTCGGCGGCTCCTATTTCATGGAGGAGATGACCCGCCGGATGGTCGACGGCTCGTTCGAGTATTTCCGCCAGATCGACGAGCTCGGTGGCATGGTCGAGGCGATCGAGGCCGGCTTCCCGCAGCGCGAGATCATGGAGGCCGCCTACGCCTACCAGCGCGCGGTGGAGAAGAGCGAGAAGGTGATCGTTGGCGTGAATGCCTTCCAGCTCGAGAAGGAAGAGCCGGTCGACATCCTCTACATCTCCGATGACCTGGCGGATCAACAGATCGGGCTGTTGAATCAGGTGAAAGACCGCCGCGATCGCGGTGCGGTCGAGCGGACGCTGTCGGGTCTCAAGGTGGGGGCGGCCAAGAGCGACAACACCATGCCGCTGATCCTCGACTGCGTGAAGGCTTACTGCACTGTCGGAGAGATCAGCGACGCTCTGCGCGAGGTCTACAGCACCTACGAGGAGCCGGCGGTTTTCTAGGCGACCATGGCTTCTCTTCTCAAGGCCAGCCGGAGCCTCTTGGGGTACACCGTCTGGTCCAACCGATCGCAGCTCGCGGCGCTGACTCAGATCGCGCCAGAGGACTTGGTGCGCGACACTGGCGCGAGCTTTGGCTCCTTGCTCTGGACGATGGGCCACGTGGTGGGCACGGAGCGCACCTGGCTGTCGCGGTTTCTGGGCAACCCGCTCGACCCAGCGCCCGGACCCGAGACCTACCCCGACCTGCCGGCGCTCTGGGCGGCCTTCGACGAGCACGCCGCCGAGCTCGAGTTCTACCTGGCGTCACTGACCGAAGACCAGCTCGATCTCGAGGTGAGCTGGACCGGCCGGACCGGCGAAAGCCGCCAGCAGAAGCTCTGGCAGACGCTTCTGCACATGGTCAACCACTCGACGTATCACCGCGGACAGGTGGTGACGTTGCTTCGCCAGCTGGGCTACCAGCCGCCGGCCAGCGATCTGACCGCCTACTACGCCCTCCATCCGAGTTGATTTCAAGCGCGAGTGGGGCCCGCTCGCACCGGGGGTGGCCTAGCTAGCGCGCGGCCAAGCCTGCTATAATCAACGGGTTATGGCCGAACGCAAGATCAGGGTCCTGATCGCCAAACCGGGCCTCGATGGGCACGACCGGGGTGCCAAGGTCGTTGCTCGCGCTCTTCGAGATGCGGGCTTCGAGGTGATCTACAGCGGCCTGAGACAAACTCCGGAACAAGTGGCGGCGGCGGCGATTCAAGAAGACGTCGACGCGGTGGGCCTGTCCATTCTTTCCGGGGCGCACAACAGTCTTCTGCCCGAGGTGGCCCGGTTGCTGCGCGAGCAGGACGGCGGGGACATCTTGGTGTTCGCCGGCGGAATCATTCCCGAGCGCGATATCGAGGGTCTGAAGGCGGCCGGCGTGGACGCCATCTTTCTCCCCGGCACGACGACCCATTCCATTGTCGAATATCTGCGTGGCAGAGTCCCAGGGCGCGCGGCCTAGCGCCCTGAACGCCACCTACGAGGAGCGCGATGAGCAAGAAGATCCTGCTGGCCGATGACAGCGTCACCATTCAGAAGGTGGTCGAGCTCACCTTCATGGACGAGGGTGTCACCGTCGTCGCAGTCGGCAATGGTTCGGATGCCATCGCTCGGCTCGCCGAAGTGAACCCCGACGTGGTCATCGCCGATGTCCACATGCCGGGAGCGAGCGGCTACGAGGTGGCGAGCAAAGCGAAGGCCTGGCGTCCCTCGGTGCCGGTGCTCCTGCTGGTCGGAACGTTCGAGCCCTTCAGCAAGGAAGAGTTCGCGGCCTGCGGCGCCAACGCCAGCATGAAGAAGCCTTTCGATTCTCAGGAGTTGTTGCGCGAAGTGACGGCGATGCTGGCGATGTCAGGCGAAGGCGCGACGGTCGTTGCGGAGGCGGACGACGCCTCGGCGTTGGCCGAGCTTCCACCGCTCGACGACACCGCCTCGGGCTGGCAGCTTGACGATTCGGAAGAGCTCGATGCGACCGGGGGCTTGTCCTCGGCGGCTACCCCGATTGCGCTCGCGGCACCTTTGGCTCCATCCGTATTCGCTATGCCGGCTCCGGCTACCGCACCGCCCCCGGCACCCGCAGCTCCGATGGCGGTCAGTGCTCTCGCACCCGCCGCCGCGCCGGCCGCGAATGGCGAGCCAATTTCCGACGGCGACATCGACCGCATCGCCCGCCGCGTCGTCGAGCTGATCGGCGATCGCATCGTGCGCGAGGTCTCGTGGGAAGTCATTCCAGACCTGGCCGAGGTGGTCATCAAGGACCGCCTCCGCGAGTTGGAGAGCCAGGTCGAGTAGCGAGCCGGCGAGCCACCGAGCTCGCCGCGCCCGAAGTCACTGCGGCCGAGTCCGGCGCCGCTGCCGGACCGTCGTGGTTCCCATCCCAACCGCAAGCTAGTCGGCGCAAGCGCCACTCGACCATGAGCATGGACAAGCGATTCGATCCCAAGAGCTACGAAGGCCACTGGCAGCAGCGCTGGGCGGAGATGGGAATCTTCGTCTGCGAGGCGCCTTCCTCGCGCCCGAGCTTCTGCATCATGATCCCGCCGCCCAATGTGACGGGCAAGCTCCACATGGGGCACGCGTTGCAATCGACGCTGCAGGATCTTCTGGTGCGTTGGAAGCGCATGCAGGGGTACAACGCTCTTTGGCTACCCGGCACGGATCACGCCGGCATCGCCACTCAGCTCATGGTGGAGCGCCAGCTGGTCCGCGAGGGCACGAGTCGTGCCGCGCTCGGCCGCGAGGCCTTCCTCGAGCGGACCTGGGCGTGGAAGAAGCAATACCACGGCAACATCCGCCGCCAGCTCGACCTCATGGGTGCGAGCTGCGATTGGACGCGCGAGCGCTTTACTCTCGACGAGGGTCTCTCGATGGCGGTGCGCGAAGCCTTCGTGCGTCTGCACGCCGAGGGTCTGATCACGCGCGGCGAATACATCGTGAACTGGTCGCCGGCGCTGGGCACCGCGGTCTCGGATCTCGAGGTCGAGATGAAGCCGGTGCGGGGCAAGCTGTACCACATCGCCTATGACGTCGACGGCAGCGGAGAACGCATCGTCGTTGCGACGACTCGACCGGAGACCATGCTGGGCGACACGGCCGTAGCGTTTCATCCGGACGACGAGCGGTATCGGCATCTGATTGGCAAGTTCGCGATTCTGCCGCTCGTCGGCCGGCGGCTTCCGTTCGTCGCGGATGCGAAGGTGGAGAAGGACTTCGGCACCGGCCTGGTCAAGGTGACGCCGGCGCACGACGCCTTCGACTTCGAGCTTGGCCGGCGCCATGGCCTGCCGATCCTGGGAGTCATCGGGCGGGATGGCAAGATGACCGTAGCCGCGGGCGCGCAGTTCGCCGGACTCGATCGCGAGGCTGCCCGCGCGCTGGTGGTGGAGACGCTGCGCGCCGAAGGGCGACTCGTCAAGGTCGAGGAGCACGAGCACAATGTCGGCCACAGCCAGCGCAGCGGCGAGCCCATCGAGCCGTTGATCTCGACGCAGTGGTTCTGCGACGTCTCGGGAATGGCGGCTCGCGCGCTCGAAGCGGAGAAAGACGGCACGCTTCGTTTGATTCCCGAAAGCTGGGGTAAGACCTGGGAGCACTGGCTGGCCAACATCAAGCCGTGGTGCATCTCCCGTCAGCTCTGGTGGGGTCATCAGATCCCGGCCTGGTTCCGGCGTGACGGGACGTTCGTGGTGGCGCGTTCGCGCGAAGAGGCGGTCGAGCTCGCCGGCACGGACGAGCTCGAGCAGGATCCCGACGTTCTCGACACCTGGTTCTCCTCGGCGCTCTGGCCGTTCTCGACTCTGGGCTGGCCCGAGCAGACGGCCGACCTCGCGACGTTCTATCCGACCAACGTTCTGGTCACCGGCTTCGACATCCTGTTCTTCTGGGTGGCGCGTATGGTGATGACCGGCCTCCACTTCACCGATCGAGTCCCGTTTTCGACCGTGCATTTGACCGGCCTGGTGCGAGATGCGGACGGTCAAAAGATGTCGAAGACCAAGGGCAACGTGGTCGATCCGGAATCGCTGATCGAGGAACACGGCGCCGATGCCTTGCGTTTCACGCTCGCCCTACTCGACGCTCCGGGCCGCGACATTCCGCTCGATCCCGAGCGCATGGCGGGATATCGCGCCTTCGGCAACAAGATCTGGAACGCGGCGCGCTTCGTGCTCGAGCCCACGGCCGAGGCGCCGGCAAAGGTCGGCAACGCGCGAGTCCAATCGACGCTCGACGTCGCCACCCTCGGGCTTCCCGAGCGCTGGATCCTGTCGCGACTGTCGCGTACCGCCGCGGAGGTCGAGCAGAAGTTCACCGACTTTCGTTTCGACGAGGCCTGCAACCAGCTCTACCACTTCTTCTGGGGCGAGCTCTGCGACTGGTACATCGAATTCTGTAAGCCGGTGTTTGCCGGAACGGTGGCCGAGGCGGAACGTCCGCGAGTGGGCGAGGTCCTGCTGACCGTGTTGGATCGTGCCTTGCGCCTCTTGCACCCGGTCATGCCGTTCCTGACCGAGGAGATCTGGCAGCGTTTGCCCGGGCACGAGGCGATTCACCCCGAGACCATTTGCCTCGCTCCGTTCCCGACTCCGGTCGCCGAATGGGAGAGCGACGAGCACGAAGCCCGGATGGCCAGCGTGATGGAGCTGGTGACCCGCGTGCGCGCGCTGCGGACTGAGCGCAAGATCTCAGCCAAGACCAAGACCCGGTTGTACCTCGCCGGGGCCGGCCCTCTGCTCGAGACTCTGCGTGCGCAGGCTCCTCTGGTCAAGGCGCTCTGCCGCCTGGAGGCGATCGAGCTCGGATCGCCGCCCGCGGGAGCGGTCCTCGATTCCCTGGCTGGAGTCGAGTTCGCACTGGTCCCAGAAGCCGGCGCGAAAGAGGCGCCGGCCCCGGTTGTGGCCGTGCTGGATGGCCAACTGGTCCAATTGAGGGACGAGATCGCCCGCGCCGAGGCCCGCCTGGCAGACGAGAGCTTCGTATCCAAGGCTCCGGCCCGGGTAGTCGAAGGCAACCGAGCACGGCTGGCCGAGCTGCGCGAACGCTACTCTCGCCTTGCGGCCGGCGCCGGCGAGTGACGGGTTAGAATTCGCCCACGTGACGGTCACGGTCAGCGACTACCGCAGCGGGTTCTTCTCGGCGTACCACGGTACGACGACGAACGTGTCGTTTCTGCGCTCCGTCGACTCGACGAACAGCATGGCGGGCCGGTTGGCGA
>JBDTNL010000117.1:0-8320 GCA_039933785.1 Acidobacteriota bacterium | reverse complement strand
TCCACCAATCGGTCAGGTTGCCATCGGCGTCGAACTTGCGGCCCTCGTCGTCGAAGCCGTGGGTCAGCTCGTGGCCGGCGACGCGACCGATCGCGCCGTAGCTGTAGGCGTCGTCCGCCTGGAGATCGAACATCGGCGGCTGGAGAATGCCGGCCGGGAAGACGATCTCGCCGAGCTGCGGATCGTAGTACGCGTTCACCGTCGGTGGCGTCATGCCCCATTCGCTCTTGTCGACGGGCTTGCCGATCTTCGCGACCTCGCGGTGCGACTCGAACTCGCTCGCGCGCATCGCGTTGCCGACGAAGTCGTCGCGCTTCACCACCACCGTCGAATAGTCGCGATAGGTCTCGGGGAAGCCGAGCTTGGCGGTGCTGATCTTGCCCAGCTTGACTATTGCCTTCTGTTTCGTTTCAGGGGACATCCAGTCGGCGGTCTCGATCGCCTGCCGCAGCTCGGCCATCACGTTGTTCACGATCTCGCGGATCTTTTGCTTACCTTCGGGGCCGAAGTACTTCTCGACGAAGAGTTTCCCCGAGGCCTCGCCGAGCCGCGCGTCGACCGACCGCACGCAGCGCTGCCAGCGCGGCTCGATGGCCTTGGTCCCGCGCATGTATTCACTGTTGAAGCGATAGTCGGCGTCGACGAACGCCGCCGGCAGCATCGCGGCGGTGCGCGCCACGATCCTCCAACGCAGGTAGTTCTTCCAGCGATCGAGCGGGATCGAATCGAGCGCCGAGCTCGTCTGCCGGAAGAATTCGGGTGTGGTGACGTTCAACGAATCGAATTTCGGGGCGCCGGTCGCCTTGGCGAACGCGGCGAGACGGAAGTTCGGTGCCAGCTTGTCGAAGTCCTTGACCGCCGTCCGGTGGTCGAGATTCGCCGGGTCCCGGCGCGCCGTGCGGTCCATCGATGCGGTCGCGAGCTCGGTCTCGAGCTTCAGGATGTTCTCTGCATTGGCCTTCGCGTTCGCGGCGGAATCGCCGAGGAGTTGAAACAGTCCGGCTGAATACTCGACGAACTTTTGCCGCCGCTCGAGGGATTTCGCATCGGTCTTCAGATAGTAGTCGCGGTCTGGCAGGCTCAGGCCCCCCTGGTCGACCTCGGCGATCATCCGGCTCGCGTCGTGCGGATCGGGAGTCGAGCCGAAGTTGAAGAGGGCTGGAATACCGTGGCCGTTCAGCTCAGCGACGGCATCGAGCAGGCCCGCCTTGTCCTTCACCGCATCGACCCGCTTCAGGTACGGCGCGATCGGCGTCGTGCCTTTCGACTCGATCGAGGTCTCGTCCATGCAGGCGGCGTAGTAGTCGCCGACCTGCTTCTCGATCGCGGTGTCCGGGCTGGGCGCGACGCCCGGCTTCGCGGCTTCCTCGAGGATCGAGGCCAGCCTCTTCTGGTTGTTCTGGCTCATCTCGTCGTAGCGGCCGAACCGCGATTTGTCGGCGGGCAGCGGGTGGCTCGCGCGCCACCCGCCGCAAGCGAACTGGTAGAAGTCCACGCACGGATCGGCGGTGCGGTCGAGCTGCGTGAGATCGAAGCCGGTGTGCTGCGGCGCTTGCGACCACGCGGCGGTACTGCAGAGGGCGAGAACGAGAAGGGTCTTCTTCATGGAATTCTCCTGGTAGACGAGAGGGCTTCACACGGTCGTTTAACCAGTAGAGTTTCACGGAAACCTGCGAGTTGACCCTCTTGTGGGCTAGGCTTGCCCTAGCAACGACCCGTAGCCGTATCGAACAACCCGCCGTATCGTCCGGAGCTTCGAATCCGAGAGAGCTCGACAAATGAAGCCAGCCTGGTCGGGCGCTGCACCTGGTCGGGCAGGTCGGGCAGCACCTGGTCGGGCACGTGGTCGCAGGATCGAATGCTGTCTCGGCCATGCGGCGGGCTCTAGCGCTCGAAGTCCATCACCCAATTCGTCTCCCAAGTCTCCCCGCCGTCGGCCGAGAAAGCCTGCTCCCAGCGCGGCGTCGGTGTGTCGATACCCGTCCACAGGAACCGCACGCGAATCGGCTTGCCCTCGAAGGTGTCGTCGCCCTCGAACTCTCCGCGGCCATTCGCGAACGAACCGTAGACCGGCGACTCGAGGGTGCCGCGCAGGCTGTCGGCCCAATAGATGGCCCAGAGCCTGGTCTTCGGGTTGAAGAATCGGAACGCCATACCGGTGAAGTCCGGCCAGAAGTCCGTACGGTACTCGTCCTCGTTGCCGAGGCCGCCGAGGGTGGGGCGGCAATGGTTCGTGGCTTCGAACTCGACCCATTCGGTGGCGCCCTTGAGCCGCTCGCGTAGGCGGCGGTTGTGCACCTTGTAGCTGCCGTGGAGGAAATCGAAGTCGTGGGTCGCTGCGGGTTCGGTCATGGCGAAGGCTCCTTGTGTCGGTACTCTAGAGTCGATATAGGGCGTTTTTAGCCCTAAATCGATTTAGACTCGTCTCCATGCCGCGCCCGACGACTCGAGTGCTTGCCCTGTTGGAGCTGCTGCAGACGCGCGGGCGGATGACCGGCAGCGAGATCGCCCGCCGGCTCGAGGTGGATGGCCGCACCGTGCGGCGCTACATCTCGGTGCTCGAAGAGATGGGCATCCCGGTCACCGCGGAGCGCGGCCGGGACGGCGGCTACATGCTGGTGGCCGGGTTCAAGCTGCCACCGATGATCTTCAACGACGATGAAGCCTTGGCGCTTTCCGTGGGCTTGTTGGCGGCTCGCGGTTTGGGTCTCGCGGCAGGCGCCCCGGCCGTCGCCAGCGCGCAGGCGAAGCTCGAGCGCGTCATGCCGAGCAACTTGAAGCGCCGCATCCGCGCCGTGGACGAGACCGTGATCCTCGACCTGGCGCGCCCGACGGCGCCGAAAGACAACGCAGCTCTCGCCGAACTGAGTGCCGCGGCGCAGAACCAGCAGCGAGTGCACATGACGTACCGGACCGCGCGCCAAGCGGACACCGAGCGCGACTTCGATCCCTACGGCCTCGCCTACCGGCGTGGCTACTGGTACGTCGTCGGCATGTGCCACCTGCGCGGCGGCCTGCGCTCATTTCGCCTCGACCGTGTGCAGGCCATCCGCCCGCTCGCTTGCCACTTTCCCCGCGCCGAGGGCTTCGACGCGCTCGCGCATCTCGTCACCGGTGTCGCGACGCTACCCCGCGCGTTCACCATCGAGGTTCTTCTCGAGACCGATCTCGAGACCGCTCGCCGGGAGCTTTTTCCAACCGCCGGAGTTCTCGAGTGGTCCGGCAAAGGCGTGCGCTTGCGCAGCCAGGCCGACGATCTGCGGTGGTTCGCCCTGGAGCTGGCGCGTCTGCCGTTTGGATTCGAGATCCTGCAACCGAGCGCGCTCCGCGATGCGCTGGCGGCGCACGCCGCAAGGCTGCTCGAGCTCAGCGGAGGCCGAAGCGGTCGAGCATCTCGCGCCGCCCGAGCGCGGTGACGCTCAGCGCCCGGCTGTCGAGGTCCTGTACGACCCATTTCCGCTTCAATGCGACCTTCAGCACGGAAGCGCCGAGCGCGCCACCGAGGTGCGGCCGCCGCTCGCTCCAGTCCAGGCAGGCAAAGGCGAACCGTCGGCGCAACTGGCGAGTCGCCTCGATGTCCATACCGAGCGCCTCCAAGGCGCGCGTGCCATCGCGCGTGAGGTCGTACGCATCCCCCGCCGCTGGCGCGGCGGACAGCCACCCGAGAGCCTTGAAGCGATCGTGCAACCCGACCGCGATGGTGCCCGCCATGTGGTCGTAGCAGGTGCGGGCGGCGCGCAAACGGGTGGGCGTGTTGGGCACGAACTTCTTGGGCGATCCGCCGGCGATCACGCCCAGGGCTTCGAGCGCGAGGGCTACTTGAGGACCCTCGAGGCTGTAGTAGCGATGCTTCCCCTGCACCACCACTTGCACGAGATGCTCTTCGCGCAATCGATTGAGGTGCGCACTGGCGGTCGATGGGCTGACCTCGGCCGCCGTGGCGAGCTCGGTGCTGGTGCGCGCGTGACCGTCCATCAAGCAAAACAGCATGCGCGCTCTCGCCGGCTCACCGATGGCCGAGGCGATCCGGGACACGGCGGCATCGGCGGTCTCTACATTCATACTTCGATCGTAAACGAAGCGCCATAGTTGGGCAACTGAAAGAGTGGGTCTGGTAGCGACCGATCCCAACTACGAGGAGGCTTCATGACCATCACCTGCGTCATTCGGTACGAGATCGACCCCTTCCAGCGCGAAGCTTTCAAGGAGTACGCGGCCAACTGGGGCAGGATCATCCCCCGCTGCGGTGGCCACTTGGTGGGCTACTTCCTGCCCCACGAAGGCACCAACAACGTGGCCTGGGGCCTGATCGCGTTCGACAGCCTGGCGTCCTACGAGGCCTATCGCGCGCGTCTGAAGAAGGATCCCGAATCGCTCGCGAACTTCCATCTGGCAGAGAGCAAGCGGTTGATCCTGCGCGAGGAGAGAAACTTCGTGGAAGCGGTCGACGGGACGTTGGGTATTCCCGCGGCGTTGACCGGAGCCCCATCGTGACTCGGCAGTCGGAACGGGCCGCAACCTTCCGCGCACTCCACGAGAGGAAGGGCGCGTTCATCATCCCCAACCCGTGGGATGCAGGCACGGCTCGCCTGCTCGCGGGTCTCGGGTTCGAGGCTCTGGCCACGACCAGCGCCGGTCACGCGTTCTCGATGGGTCGCCGGGACAATACGGTCAACCGCGAGGAGACCCTCGCGCACGCGGCTCTGCTGGTAGCGGCGACCGATTTGCCGGTGAGCGCCGATCTCGAGAACGGCTTCGGCGACTCCCCTGAGACCGTGGCTGAGACTGTTCGCCTCGCCGCCGCGACCGGCATCGTGGGCGGCTCGATCGAAGACGCAACCGGGCGCTCCCCCGGGCACCCGGCGCCGGTGTACGAGCTCGCGCACGCCGCCGATCGGGTGCGTGCCGCGGCCGAGGCGGCTCGGGCGCTCCCCTTCCCCTTCATGCTCACAGCGCGGGCGGAAAACTACCTGCTCGGGCGTCCGGACCTCGCCGATACGATCGCGCGCCTCGAGGCCTACCAGGAAGCGGGTGCGGACGTGCTCTACGCGCCGGGCCTCACCCGCCGCGACGAGATCGCCGCCGTCGTCCGCTCGGTCGATCGGCCGGTGAACGTGGTCATGGGCCTACAGGGCGTGCAGCTGAGTCTGGGCGACCTCGACACCCTGGGCGTGAAGCGAGTGAGCGTCGGCAGCGCCCTCGCCCGCGCCGCGCTCGGTGCCTTCCTGCGCGCGGGCCGGGAGATGCGCGAGCACGGCACCTTCACCTTCGCGGAGCAGGCGGTGGGTTACGCTCAGGTGAGCGCGCTGTTCGATCCTGAGGACCACACCATAGAATGAGCTCGAACCCCATGAAGCCGCACGTGGCACCGGTAGTCGCGCTCTTCGCCTCCCTGCTCGCGGTCGCACGCGTCGACGCGTCGAATCTGCTGAGCGCGCCGGGCTTCGACCAGAGTCTGTTGGGCTGGTCGAGTCCCGCCGCGTCATGGAACTCAGCCGACGCGCTCGGGCTGGCGGGATCGGGTTCGGCGAGGGGCACCAGCTCCGCGGCCGCGGCGTCCGCGGTGGTCCGAGCCTTGTCTTCGACGTGTGTGCCGGCCACCGCTGGAGTCGCCTACGAGAGCTCCCTCGACACGCTGATCGGGTCCGGTCAAACGGGGATCGGGTTCGCCCGCGTCGACATCCGCTGGTACGGCGCCGCGGACTGCGGTTCTTCGAGCCTTCTGGCCGAGGCGAATCTCATCACAACCTCATCCTCGGTGGGCGCGTGGCAGCGGACCGCGGGAGGCTCGGCCCTCGCGCCGGCGGGCGCCCATTCCGCGCTCGTCGACCTGTCGGTGGTCAAGGTCTCGTCGGGCGGGTCGTTGGCGGTGCTCTTCGACAACGTGGTCGTCCGTCCCTCCACCACCTGTGCCAACCTGCCGGACGTACTTTGCCTTGGCGACCGCTTCGCCGTGACCGGTAGCTGGCGAACGAGCAGCGCTTCTGGAAAAGCCTTCGCCCACGGCCTGACGGCCGACACCGGCTACTTCTGGTTCTTTGACAGCTCGGCCGTCGAAGCCGTCGTCAAGGTGCTCGATGGTTGCGGCTTGAACCAGCGCTACTGGGTTTTCGCGGGGGGTCTGACGGACGTGAACGTAGTGCTGACCGTCACCGACGCGAAGACCCACGCAGAGATGGTCTACACCAACCCCGCGAGCACGAAATTCCAGCCCATTCAGGACACCAGCGCCTTCGCCACCTGTCCCGAGTCGCCTGATGCGCCGACCCTGGCCTACTCAGAAGCCGTGGGAACGGCATCCCTAGAGGTCGACCAGCTGCTCGGCGAAAGCTCCAGAGTGTCCGGCGCGCCCGCAGAGGAGAGTGCGGCGGCCAATTGCGTCTCGGGACCGATGGCGCTCTGCCTCAACAGCGGGCGCTTCCGGGTAACCGCACACTTCGACGACGGCGCGGGAAGCAGCGGCGCTGCGCGCGTGGTGCAGCTCACGGCGGACACCGGCTATATGTGGTTCTTCAGCAGCTCCAGCGTGGAAACCGTAGTCAAGGTTCTGAATGGCTGCGGCAACAACGGCCACTATTGGATCTTCGCCGGCGGCCTGACTGACGTCAGCGTCGACCTGACGATCGCCGACACGACCACCGGGAGCACCAGGACGTACACCAATCCGGCGCACACCAAGTTCCAACCCATCCAGGACACCAGCGCGTTTTCCGATTGCCCGGCTGCCGGAGATCTCCCTCCCCACGCCGCGCTCAGCGCGACTTGTGAGGACTTGCACTGCAGAGCGCAGACGAATTCAACGGACGACGTGGGAATCACGAGCTATCGGTGGGACTGGGGCGATGGCACGCCGCCGGTCGAGGCCACCTCGTCTGACTCCCAGACGCACACGTATGCACACTCGGGGCGATTCACGATCGTCCACACGGTCGTCGATACCGCGGGACAAACGGACTCGAACGCCGTGGACGTCGTCGCGGACGCTCCACCCATGGCGGTCGACGATGCCGCGACCACGTACCGCGACGTGCCGATCACGATCGACGTCCTGGCCAACGACACCGACCCCGACGGCGACGCGCTATCGATCTCGGGCACCGACATCCTCGTCCGCTACCCGGGAGCCGCCTACCAGGTGCTCAGTAGCGGGGGCTCGTGGTTGCTCAAGATCACCCCGCCCGACAGCTATGTCGGCGTGTTGACGTTCGTCTACACGGCAGCCGATCCCCTGGGCCAAGCCTCGACGGCCGTGGTTTCGTTGACCGTCAAACAGTGGGGCACCCGTGAGGGACGAGGCCGGAACCAGGATTCACTTCAACCGCCGGAGGTGCGATGAGCGCGACCCCTCTTGTCCGTGTCTTCCTTTGCCTACTCGCCCTCGCGGCGCCGGCCGCCGCCGACGAACACGACCACTCCTCCATGACCGCCGAGCCGCTCGGCAAAGTCCATTTCCCGGTCTCGTGCGCTGCGGCTCAACAACCGGCGTTCGATCGCGCGGTCGCGCTGTTGCACTCTTTCGGCTACGAGCGCGCCGAGGCTGCGTTCAACGCGATCGTCCAGGCCGAGCCGACCTGCGGCATGGCGTACTGGGGCGTGGCGATGACCAATTTCCACGAGGTCTGGGGACCGCCTTCGCCCGCCGAGCTCGACCGCGGCCGGGCCGCGGCCGAGAAAGCGGCGGCGCTCTCTTCGCCCGACGCGCGAGAACGGGCGTGGATCGCCGCGATTGGATCGTTCTACATCGAGACCTCGCCCCGCACCCATCCGGAGCGCGTACAGGCCTATGCGCGCTCGATGGCGAGCCTCGCAGCCCAGTTTCCAGCCGACTCCGAGGCCCAGATCTTCGACGCGCTCGCTATGCTCGCCGTGGCGTACAACTCTCCGCCCGACAAGACGTACGCACGGCAGAAAAAAGCCGCCGCTCGACTGCAGACCCTTCTCGCCCAGCAGCCCGAGCACCCGGGCATCGCGCACTACATGATCCACTCGTTCGACTATCCCGCTCTCGCGCCACTCGCCTTGGACGCCGCCCGCGCGTACGCCAAGATCGCCCCCGCCTCGCCGCACGCCCTGCACATGCCGTCGCACATCTTCACCCGGCTTGGTCTGTGGCAGGACTCGATCACTTCGAACCTCGCATCGGCGGAGACCGCGGCTCGCCTGGTCGAGCAGAGCCATCCCGGAGCGACCGCCTTTGACGGCCTGCACGCGATGGACTATCTCGAGTACGCCTACCTGCAACTGGCGCGTGACGACGAGGCTCGCGGAATCGTCGAACGCGCGGCGGCGGCGAAGAGCTTCGACTCGCCGAGCTTCGCGG
>JBDTNL010000116.1:0-8340 GCA_039933785.1 Acidobacteriota bacterium | reverse complement strand
GGGGCGGGAGTCGGCTTTCGCATGCCGTTAGCCTGCCACTTTTTCGGTGCTCGCGACGATAAGATCGCCCCTTCGCAAGGAGGCCGTCTGAAGCTCGCCACCGAATTCGTTCGTTTGCCGATCCATTTCGACGCCGAGCGCCTCGCCGCCGAAGTCCTCGCTCTTCCCGAATCCGAGTGGCGGCCGCACCCTCAGGGCTATCCCGGGAACTCCGCCCTTTCCTTGGTCTCAGCGCTCGGCGACCCCAACAATGACGCCACCAGCGGGCCGATGCTCCCGACGCGGCACCTCGAACACTGTCCTTACGTTCGCCAAGTGCTGGCGGCGTTCAACACTCCGATCGGACGCACCCGGCTCATGCGCCTGGACGGCAACGCTGAAGCGACCGCTCACGCCGACAGCAACTACTACTGGCTCGAGCGCGTCCGCATCCACGTGCCGGTGGTGACCACGCCGCGGGTCGACTTCCTGTGCGGCTCCCGGAAAGTGAACATGGCACCGGGTGAGGCCTGGATCTTTGACACTTGGCAGATCCACAACGTGCTCAATCCCGAGCCCACGCGGCGCATCCACCTGGTGAGCGACAGCGTCGGGTCGGCGGAATTCTGGGGCCTGGTCGCCGATGGAGCCTGGCCGTTCGCGGAATCGCCGCGGCCGGGTGGACCGGCGCGCTTCGTCCCCTTCCGGGCGGAGGCCGCGAACGAGCTGGTCACCGAACGGCGCAACCAGCCGGTGGTGATGACGCCTTGGGAGCAAGCCCAGCACCGCCGCGCGCTACTCGCCGGAATCGCCGACTCGGACTCTCGAACGGCGGGAGACCGCGAGCGTTTCGAAGCCGAGATCAAGGACTTCGAACTGCGCTGGCGAGCGCTCTGGGCACGCTACGGGGAGAGCGGCGACGGCTTCGCCGCCTATCGCGCCGTGCTCAACGAGACCGACCGGAAACTCGGCCGGCTCGAGCATCGCATACGACTGGTGAATGGGCTCGATGCGGTCGACATCTATCGCCAGTGGGTGTTGCGGCCGGCGCTTCACCCTGAGCTCGCCACCGACGAACCCGCGACGACGAAGGCTCAGCCGTTGCCCGAGGCGCCCAGCGCACCGCGGACGGCGAAGGCCGAACTCGCAGCACCGCGCCGTTTCGAGCGCCCGATCTTCCTGGTGAGCCCGCCGCGCTCGGGCAGTTCCTTGCTCTTCGAGACGCTTCTCCAGTCACCCGACGCCTGGACGATCGGCGGCGAGAGCCACGCCGCGTTCGAGGCGATTCCGGCGTTCCAACCCGGCCGCCGAGGGTGGACCTCCAACCGGCTCACGGCGACGGATCTCCGCCCCGAGCTTTTCGAACGGCTGGTCGACGCGCTGTTCCTCAATCTGCGCGATCGCGATGGGAAGCGGCCGGTCGCGGGCGCCGAGGCGCTCCGCCTGCTCGAGAAGACACCGAAGAACGCGCTGCGCGTGCCGTTTCTTGCCGCCGCGTTTCCGGATGCGCGCTTCGTCTATCTGTACCGCAATCCCCGCGAAACGATCAACAGCATGTACGAGGCCTGGGAGTCGGGACGTTTCGTCACCTATCCGAAGCTGCCCCGCTGGTCCGGCCCCCCCTGGTCCCTGGCTCTGGTCGAAGGGTGGCGGGAGCTCAACGGCAAGAGCACGCCCGAGATCGCCGCGCGGCAGTGGCAGTCCATCACCGAGACGCTGGTTTCCGACCTCGAGGCGCTTCCCGCCGAGCGCTGGTGCTTGATCAACTACGGCGCGCTGGTGAGCGAGCCACAGTCGGAGGTCGAGCGTCTCTGCCGTTTCCTCGACCTAGGTTGGGATCGCACGCTCACCGTTCCCTTGCCAGAGTCCCGCCACACGCTCACCCCACCGGAGGCCGGCAAGTGGCGGAAGAATGCCGAGCTTCTCGAGCCCGTCCTGCCGTTGGTCGCGGCGACCGCCGAGCGGGCACTCGCCTTCTTCGCGCGACGACCGGGGCACTTGCCGGTGGATGGCCCGACGGTGAACCCGGCCGAGCCTCAGCCGTCGGGTCCGCACTCGGCCGCGCTGCTCACAGCGCCGGCGCCGGCTCCGCCACCTCCGCCGGCCGTCCCGGCGCGAGCCGCCGCCTCACCGCTTGGCAGCGTGCACACCAAGTCGCTGGTCGAGATCCTGACTCAGCTCCGCAGCTCGCTCATCGTCACTACCTACCAGAGCGGCCGGGTGGTCTTGGTGCGCGCGGCCGGCGAACGGATCGATACGCAGTTCAGCGCCTTCCCGAGCCCGATGGGTGTCGCGTTGGGACCGCGCTACCTGGCGCTCGGCGCCAAGGACGATCTGTGGGAGTTTCGCAACGTTCCCGCGTTGGGTGCGCGGTTGCCGTCGGTCGCAGGGATCAAGCCGGACGCCTGTTTCCTTCCCCGCCGCAGGCACCTCACCGGCGATATCCGCGTCCACGAGATGGCGTTCGCCGGCGAGGAGCTGTGGCTGGTCAACACGCGATTTTCCTGCCTCTGCACGCTCGATCACGAGCACAGCTTCGTGCCGCGCTGGCAACCGCGTTTCATCTCGGCACTGGTGCCGGAGGATCGCTGTCATCTGAACGGCCTGGCCATGGCCGGCGGGCGGCCGCGCTATGCCACCGCGCTCGGCACGACCGATGTCGCCGGCGGATGGCGCGCCGCCAAGGCCGATGGCGGGGTGCTGCTCGATATCGAGTCGGGCGAGGTCGTGGCTCGTGGGCTTTCTATGCCGCATTCACCGAGGCTCTACGGCGGCAAGCTCTGGGTACTGGAGTCGGGCAAGGGCGAAATCAACACCATCGACCCGGCGACCGGGGAGGTGACCACGGTCGCCCAGCTGCCGGGCTTCACTCGCGGACTCGCCTTCGCGGGCCCGTTCGCTTTCGTCGGCCTGTCCCAAGTGCGCGAGAGCGTCTTCGGGGGGATTCCGCTCGCCGCGCGGGTGACGGATCGCGTCTGCGGTATCTGGGTGGTGGATCTGCGCTCGGGTCAGAGCGTCGGCTTCCTGCGTTTCGAGGACGCGGTTCAGGAAATCTTCGACGTCCAGCTGCTTCCCGGTCTCCGACTTCCCCACCTCGAGGAGGCGCGGGGCGAGCTCCTCGAGACCACGTTTATCGTCCCTGATGAGTCTCGAATGGCACCAGGTTCGAGTACAATATAGGGAGCAATCCTCAGCATCGAGTCAAAAAGCCGTCGTGTAGTTCTGCCTTGGCCGCACCTTCTTGGGAGAGAGAGCCAATGAGCCCGATCCGCACCCCGCAAGAGCCAAAGTCGCGCCAGCAGCGCCGAGCCCTGGCCCGCAGCCAGCGCAAGACCGAGCGGCGCCCCTCGGGCGCCGGCACCGCGGCGGCCGGAGCGGCGTTCGCGCTCGGCGCGATGGCGCTAGGGCAGCCGGCTTCGGCGCTTACCTTCACGGTCACCAACACCAACGACACGGGCCTGGGGAGCCTGCGCCAGGCGGTTTCCGATGCCAACGGCGCCGTGGGGCCCGATGTCGTGGTCTTTCAGTCTGGCGTCACCGGCACCATCCTGCTCGACGGACAAATCGACATCACAGACGCCGTGGATATCCAAGGCCCGGGTGAAGCCGTGGTCACGGTCGACGGCAACAACGCCTCGCGCGTGTTCTACATCTACAGCACCGCCGCACCGGCCATCAGTGTCACGATTTCGGGCCTCACGGTCGCGCACGGCTACGACCCGAACTTCGGCGGCGGCATCGTCAACTTCGGCGAGAACCTCGCCCTCGACCACGTGACCCTGGACACCAATAGCGCCGGCGACGGCGGCGGCGGTCTCGCGAGCGGCGGAGCGACCAGCCAACTCACGATCACCCACTCGACATTCACCGGCAACTCGGCCTACACCCGGGGCGGCGGGCTCTACTTCTACGACTCCGGGGCGCCGACACTCATCCAGGACAGCGTGTTCACCGGCAACGACGCGCCCGGCGGCGACTCCGGCCCGGGGCGAGGCGGTGGGATGTATTTCTACGGCCCGAGCTACGATGTCACCATCGAGCGCACGACCATCGCGAACAACACCGCGACCAAGGGCGGCGGGATCTACTTTTACGACACCGACGGCGGAACGGTCACCATTCGCCAGTCAACGCTGTCCGGGAACTCCGCGGCAGTCGGCGGCGGAGCGTACTTCTACGCCATCGACGATCCCGTGGTCATCGAGAACAGCACGATCTCCGGCAACACCGGCTACTACGACGGCGGCGGACTGTTCTTCTACGTCGCGCGTACCGGCACGGAGATCCGCAACTCGACGATCACCAACAACGACTCGCCAAACGGCGAGGGCGGTGGGATCTACTTCTACTACGGCTCCGCCTCCAATATCTCGCTGAAGAACACGATCGTCGCAGGCAACACGGCTTCCGCAGGCAACGACCTCGCGGGCGATGGCGCGTTCGACCTCGACCACTCGCTGATCCAGGACACTACCGGCGCGAGCACCAACGACCTCGGCGGCAACGTGTTCGGGATGGATCCCTTGCTCGGTCCCCTGGCGAACAACGGCGGCACGACCCAGACCCACCTCCCCGGCGCCGGCAGCCCGGCGCTCGACGTCGCCACCGCCACCGGCGCGCCCGCGGTCGATCAGCGCGGAATCACTCGCCCCCAGGGTCCCGGGATCGACATCGGCGCGGTCGAAGTGGTCGTCGGGGTGCCGGGCACGGTGCAGTTCACGGTCGCCAGCGTGTCCAATCTCGAGAGCGTCACCACCGTGGTGCTCGACGTCAGCCGCACCGGCGGGGCCAGCGGCGCGATCTCGGTGCAGTTCAACTCGGCCAACGGCTCCGCGACGCAGCCCAGTGACTACGCCACCGCGACCGGCACACTCAACTGGGCGGATCAGGACGCGGCCAACAAGACCATCACCCTCACCATCGTGAACGACACCGTGGTCGAGCCGGACGAAGCCTTCACCGTCACCCTGTCAGGCCCCACGGGCGGCGCGACGGTTGGAGCGATCGGAACCGAAACCGTGAATATCCTCAATGATGATGTCGTGTCCATCGCCCAGGTCCCGACGCTCGGCGAGTACGGCGAGCTCCTGCTCGTGGGCCTGCTCGGCGCTGGCGGCGTGCTCCTAGTACGCCGGCGCCGCAAACTGGCTGCCCCGGTGATCGCGCTCACTCTCGCGATCGGCGGCGCGAGCGCCATGTCCGCGGCCCACGACGGTCACGGCGGTCACGGAGCAAAGGACCTGCACGCCGGATCGGTGACCCAAGTGAAGGTCAGCGGCGCCATGGCGACATTGAAGCTCTCCGACGGCAGCAGCACGGTGGTTCCGCTCGGCACGGTCGAGATCGTCGATCGCCGCCACGGTCACCACAACGCGGCGGCACGGCCGGTGCCCAACCTCGCGGCGCTCCCCACGGGATCGTCCGCCGTGATCAAGGTCAAGCACAATGCGGACGGCTCGATCAAGAAGGTGCGGGTTGTGCTGTTCGACACCCTCGCCAAGGCCCAAGCGGCATTGGCCAAGAAGAACCAGGAGTAGCGCGGCAGCGGGCGCGGCTCGCGGCTATTTGAGCGCGAGCCGCAGCCCGAAAAGCGCCAGCACGGCAACCCCGATCAAGCCGCAGAACCCCACCACCCGGTCGAGCGTTTTGAGGCCAGTCCACTGCAGGTAGTGCACGCGGTAGAGCGCGTCGATGAGCTCCGTGTCGTGACCCGACTGCCCGAACGCGAGGGTCGGCCAGTCGACCGTGATGCGCACACCGGTGCTGGTTACGAAGGGCTCGCCCTCCGCGCCGGCCGACGAGACGGTACCGTAGCGCTTGGCGTCGCTCGCGATCGCGTCCGCTATCAGCGCCGCGAGCTCGACGCGCCCCGGAGCGACCCAGGGGGCCGCGCTCTCGGCGTGCAAGTGCTTCCAGCCCGAGGCGTCGCGCACCAACAAGTGTTCGCCCAACACGGTGCGGAGCCGCCGGGTCTCCAGCCAGACGGCGGCCGGGGCAGGCGGTGCAACGGCGCTCGAGAGCGGCAATTGACGGGGCGCCAGCCGCGCATACGCTCCGGAGTAGCCCGGCTTGATAAAGAACACCAGGCCGGTCGCCCCCCAGCCGAAGAACGGCAGCAGCAGCGCCAGTCCGAGTCGACGGTGCCAACGGCGAGTCGCCGGCCGCGTCGTGAGCGCGCTCAGCAACGCCACGCTCAGAGCGCCGCGAGAACGGCTTCGGCACCGCTCACGGTGACACCGCGCGCCGGCTCGACCCAGAGCCTCTCGACCACCCCATCATCGATCACCGCCGCATAGCGCTGCGAGCGGATGCCCAGACCGGTGCCCGAGAGGTCGAGCGTGAGCCCCGCGGCGCGGGTGAACTCACCGTTCCCGTCCGAGACCATTTCGATCGCCTCGGCGTGGTTGACGCGGCTCCAGGCATTCATCACGTGCGCGTCGTTCACCGCCAGGCAGACGATGGCGGCGGCCTTCGCCTTAGCCTTGATCTCGGCCCCGTGCATGACGAAGCCTGGGAGATGAGTATCGGAACAGGTCGGCGTGAACGCTCCCGGCAGCGCGAAGACGACCACCCGGCGGCCGGCGAACACGTCGCGCGCCGGGATCGCCCGGATGCCTTCGTCATTGCGGCGAAACAGCGTGGCGTCGGGTATGCGATCGCCGATCTGCAGGCTCATCGGAGTCTCTCCTTCGAGTTGAAACGTGGACTCTCCGGTCGCGGCCGGAGGACCTCACTGTACTGACATAATAGCTTTCCGGCGCAACACCCTGAACGTTTTCGGAGCCCTCATGACGCCTCAAATCTCCAACCGCGCCCGCCAGATGCCGGCCTCGCCGATCCGCAAGCTCATGCCCTTCGCCGACGACGCCAAGCGGCGCGGCGTGCACGTCTACCACCTGAACATCGGGCAGCCCGACATCGAGACCCCCGCGGTCATGCGCGCCAAGCTCGAGCACATCGACAAGGTCCTCGCCTACACGCCATCCGGTGGCACCAGCGAATATCTCGCGGCGTTGCAGACCTACTACCGCCGCCAGATCGGCGTCGAGCTGACGCCCAACGAGCTCATCGCTACCACCGGCGGCAGCGAAGCGATCCTGTTCGCGATCTTCGCCGCCACCAACGACGGCGACGACATCCTCACCGTCGAGCCGTACTACACCAACTACAACTCCTTCGCGACGCTCGCCGGAGCGCGCATCGTGGCGCTCACGGCCAAAGGTGAGGACGGCTTCCACCTGCCGCCGCGCACCGAATGGGAGCGCGCGCTCACGCCGCGCACCAAGGCCGTGATCCTCTGCAATCCGAACAACCCCACCGGCACTGTATACACCCGCGACGAAGTGGTCATGGCGGCGGAGTTCTGCCGCGACCATGGCCTCTTTCTGATCGCCGATGAGGTCTACCGGGAATTCGTGTACGACGGCCGGACCGTGACCAGCACGCTCACGCTGCGCGGCTTCGAGGACATCGTGATCGTGGTCGACAGCCTGTCGAAACGCTACAGCGCCTGCGGCATTCGCCTGGGCTGCATCGCCACCCGGAATCGCGATCTCCATCAGGCCTGCCTGCGCATGGCCCAGGGACGGCTCTCGCCGCCGGGCCTGGCACAGCTGCTCGCGACCGGAATGAACGAGGTACCGCCCGATTACACGACGACGGTCGTCGAGGAGTACCAATCACGCCGCGATCTCCTCTTCGCCGGGCTCTCGGCTATCCCCGGCGTGTTCCTCCGCGAGCCCGAGGGCGCTTTCTACTTCGTCGCCCGCCTGCCGGTCCTCGACGCCGAGGATTTCGCGCGCTGGCTGCTGTCGGAGTTCTCGTTCGAAGGCAAGACCGTGATGGTCGCACCGGCAGCCGGCTTCTACGCGACGAAAGGCCTCGGCTACAACGAGGTCCGCATCGCCTACGTGCTCAAGCGCTCGGACCTCGAGCAGGCGGTGCGCGTTTTCGCGGCGGCCCTCGACGCCTATCGCAAAGTGCGCAACCTGCAGGATCTTCCGGTAGATGCCGGGGCTCGGCCCGCGGAGTCGCCGCGGTTTTCGCCGCCCAACGTGTAGCCGGGTGCTCGAGCACCGAGCCTCCGCACTGACCCGGGTTGCAGAACTTTCTCTGGCAAAGTACTTGACACCAAGCACAGCCACCCTCATACTCCCCTCGTGCCCGTAGCCGCCCCCAAGCCTCTCGAAGACCACGCCCGCGCCGACCTACGCTTCGTGCGCGAGACCATGGCCCGCTCCGCGGAGTTCAGCGCCGTGCCTGGTTGGGGCGGCGTAGCGATGGGAGCGATTGGTCTCGGCGGTTCATGGTTGGCGCATCTCCAGACGACGCCACGGGGCTGGCTTGCGGTCTGGGCGCTGG
>JBDTNL010000115.1:0-8426 GCA_039933785.1 Acidobacteriota bacterium | reverse complement strand
CGCGCAATATCTCCCGCCTCGTGCTGGGCGAGAGCTTGCAGATGATGGCTGTCGGCCTCGGCCTCGGAATCGCCGCCGCGCTCGCGGTCGGCCGCTTCATGCAGAGCCTGCTCTACGAGGTGCAGCCTACGGATCTGCGCGTGCTGGGCGGAGTCACACTCGCGTTGCTGACCACCGCACTGATCGCGGCCCTGTTGCCCGCCCGGCGAGCCCGGAAGATCGATCCAGCGACGGCGCTGAGCGAGTAGCGTCCCGTCCATGTCCCGAGCGCCGGGGCGTACCAGGCCTCGTCGCTCCCGGCTCGGACCTCACATCTAGTAGTCTCCTCGGCCTGACGCCATGTCCGATTCGAATGATCGCACCCACGCAGCACCGCTTCCCGAGGCCACCGCGGTCACGACTACCAGCAGCGATTTTATTCGTGAGCGGGTGAGCGCCGATGTCGCCGCCGGCAAGGCCGGAGGGCGGGTCGCCACCCGCTTTCCGCCGGAGCCCAACGGGTATCTCCACATCGGTCACGCCAAGTCGATTTGCCTGAATTTCGGCGTCGCCGCGGAGTGGAAGGGCACCTGCAATCTCCGTTTTGACGACACCAATCCGCTGACCGAGGATCCCGAGTACGTGCAGTCGATCGAGGACGATGTGCGCTGGTTGGGGTTCGATTGGCAGGAGCGAAAGTACTTCGCCTCGGACTACTTCGAACGCCTGTACCAGTGCGCCGTCGAGCTCATCGAGCGCGATCTTGCGTACGTCGACAGCCTCTCCGACGAGGAGATTCGTGAGTTCCGTGGCACGGTGACCGAGGCCGGGCGCGCGAGCCCGCACCGCACGCGTTCGGTGGCGGAAAATCTCAATCTTTTCGCCCGCATGCGAGCTGGCGAGTTTGCGGACGGCGCCCACGTGCTGCGCGCCAAGATCGACATGGCGGCGGCGAACATGAAGATGCGCGATCCGCTGCTCTACCGGATCCGCCACGCGGCGCACCATCGCACCGGCGATGCCTGGGTGATCTATCCGCTGTATGACTTCACGCACTGCATTTCGGATGCGATCGAGAACATCACGCATTCGCTCTGCACACTCGAATTCGAAAACAACCGCGAGCTCTACGACTGGATTCTCGATCGGTTGTGGCAGGAGCCGCGGCCGCGGCAGATCGAGTTCGCGCGGCTCAATCTCACCTACACGGTGCTTTCGAAGCGCGTGCTGCTGAAGTTGGTTTCCGGCGGTCACGTCGCCGGTTGGGACGATCCACGGTTGCCGACGCTTTCGGGTCTGCGCCGCCGGGGCTATACGCCGACGGCGATCCGGCGTTTCTGCGAGGAGATCGGTGTCGCCAAGGCCAACAGCACGGTCGACGTGGCGCAACTCGAGCATGCGATTCGCGACGATCTGAACCGGACGGCGCCGCGCGTGCTCTGCGTGCTGCGTCCGCTCAAGGTGGTGATCGAGAACTACCCCGAAGGCAAGGCGGAAGAGTTCGACGCGCCGTACTTTCCCGACGATGTCGGCTTGCCCGGATCGCGGCCGTTGCCATTTTCGCGCGAGATTTGGATCGAGCGCGACGACTTCTCTGAGGTTCCACCCAAGGGTTTCCATCGCCTGTCGCTGGGCAACGAGGTGCGCCTGCGCTACGCGTACCTGATTCGCTGCACGGGAGTACTCAAAGACGAGTTGACGGGTGAGATCACCGAAGTGCGTTGCACGTACGACCCGGACACCCGTGGCGGCTCGGCGCCCGACGGCCGCCGTGTGAAGAGCACGCTGCACTGGGTTTCGGCGAAGCACGCCTTGCCGGTCGAGGTGCGGCTCTACGATCGCCTCTTTGCAGTCGAGCGCCCGGAGACATCGGACGAGGTGCTCCTCACCCAGCTCAACCCCGATTCGTTAGTCACTCTGAACGGCTGGATCGAGCCCGCGAGCACCGGCGCCGACCGCTACCAGTTCGAGCGGCAGGGCTTTTTCTTCCTCGACCCCATCGACAGCGGCAGCGGCCGCCGCGCCTTCAATCGCACGGTGACGCTTCGTGATTCGTGGGTGAAGGAGAGCACGGTCGAGGCCGCGCCGCGGCGGGCCGCGAAGCCGGCACCGAAAGCCGGGGTGGCTGCGGAGGCCGTCGTGAGCGACCCGCTGAGCGGGCTCGATGACGCCACACGGGCGCGGGCCGGGCGATATCGCGACGCGCACCACCTGCCGCTCGAGCAGGCCCGTCTATTGGCCGCTCCCGAGGTGGCGTCTCTGTTCGAGAGCGCACTCGCCGCTGGAGGCAGCCCCGCAGCGGTGGGCAAGTGGATCGTCAACGAGCTCCCGCGCGAGGCGAAGGAGCGCTCGATCGCGAGCCTTCCCTTCGGTGGCGGCGAGATCGCGGAGCTCGCAACGCTGGTCGAGGACGGCGCCATCTCGTGGACCGCGGGCAAGGAGATCCTGGCCCAGCTGGTGGCACGCGGCGGCCAGCCGCGCGCTCTGATGACGGAGCTGGGCCTCGAGCAGGTGGAGGACGAGAGCGCCATCGTGCCGGTGATCGAGCGTCTGCTGGCGGAGCATCCCGAGAATGTGGCGGCGTACCGGTCGGGCAAGGTGACCCTGCTCGGCTGGTTCATCGGTCAAGCGATGAAGAGCACCGGCGGAAAGGCGAAGCCGGAGCTGGTGCAGCAGCTACTGCGCGAGCGGCTGTAGACGGCGATGCCGCTCGACTCACGCTCCCCGTGGAGCACTCCCGAGACCGTCTCGGGCTTCGTGCGCTCGCCACCGAATGCGATGCTCGTGCAATTCGCGGCGGCGGAGCTCGCACGCGTAGGCCGCGGATGCGCTGTCGATATCGGCTGCGGCGCCGGGCGAAACGCCGTGCCGCTGGTCAGCCAGGGGTGGAAGATCGTCGGGATCGATTCCTCCTGGCCGATGCTCCGCGCCGCCGCCGAGCGCGCCGCTCGGGAGCGCCTAGCGGATCGGCTCCTGTTGTCGCTGTCGGCGATGGACGGTCTCGGCGTACGGGATCGCGCTTGCGACCTCGTGGTGGCCCATGGCATCTGGAATCTCGCGCGCTCGGCGGCCGAGCTCCGGCGCGCGATCGACGAAGCAGCGCGGATTTCGAAGCCGGGCGCCGGACTCTTCGTCTTCACCTTTTCCCGTAGCACGCTGCCGGTGCAGAGCGAGCCGGTCGCCGGCGAGTCCTTCGTCTTCACCGAATTCTCGGGCGTGCCGCAGTGCTTCCTGACCGCCTCCCAGCTTCTCGCCGAGTTGGGACGCGTCGGATTCGAGCCGACTCCCGAGGTCCCGTTGCGGGAGTACAACCGGCCCGCGCCGGGGAGCGTCCGGCACGGAGCGCCGGCGATCTACGAGGCGGCATTTCGAAGGAGAATTCCGGCATGACCGCTGGTCAGGATGAACGCACTCGCCGTTTCGCCGACCTGCATGGCGGCGGGCGGGCCTTCGTCATCGCAAACGCCTGGGATGCGGGCTCGGCGCGGTTGCTGGCGAATCTCGGCTTCTCCGCCCTCGCGACCTCGAGCGCCGCTTCGGCCTACACGCTCGGCAAGCTCGATGGCGAAGTGACGCGCGAGGAGGCCATCGCAGGGGCGCGCGCGATCGTCGAGGCGACCAGCTTGCCGGTATCAGCGGATCTCGAGAACGGCTTCGGGGACTCACCGGAGGAGGCCGCCGAGACCATTCGCCTCGCCGCGGAAGCAGGCCTCGCCGGGGCCTCGATCGAGGATGCGCCCCGCGACGGCTCGGCGCCATACCCCCTCGAGCATGCCGTGGCTCGTATCGAAGCCGCCGTGCGCGCCGCCCGCGCCCTGCCGGTGCCGTTCGTGCTCACCGCCCGCGTCGAAAATTTCGTGCGCGGCAATGCGGACCTGCCGGACACCCTGCGGCGCCTGCGAGCCTTCGCGGCCGCCGGCGCCGACGTGCTTTTCGCGCCCGGCCTGCCGGATCTCGCCGCGGTGCGCGATGTGGTCGCCGCGGTGGAGAAGCCGGTGAACTTCATGGTTGGAATTCGCGGACGCTCGTTCTCGGTTGCCGAGCTGGAAGCGGCCGGCGTACGTCGCATCAGCCTGGCGACTTCGCTGTACCGAGCGGCCATGAGTGGTCTTCTCGAGGCGGCACAGGAAGTGCGAACGACCGGCACCTTCGGCTACCTCGAGCGCGGGATCCACGGCAAGGATCTCGAGCGCTGGCTGCGCCGCTGAGTCCCCGCGTCGTCTGCGGGCTTACTCGTCGGCGATCGCTGCCATCGGTGACAGCCTCGCGGCGCGATTCGCAGGCAGCAAGCAGGCGAACAGGCAAACGAATCCAAGGATGGCCGCGGTGCCGGCGAGCGATATCCAGTGAACGGCGGGCACATGAAAGAGCACGCCTTGCATCGCCAGGCCTGCGAGCCAGGCGCCGATTCCCCCCACCAGCGTACCGACGACCACGAGTCGCCAGGCGAGCCCGACGAACTGCCGGCGGACTTGCTGCGGGCGCGCCCCGAGGGCCATGCGGAGGCCGATCTCGCGCCGGCGTTGGGCAACCGCGAAGCTCAGCACACCATACGTCCCGATCGCGGTGAGCAGAATCGCGATCGCCGAGAACACACCCGCGAGCAGCGCGGGTGAGCGCCGCGCGACCAGGCTGTCGGCGATGCGAGCCTGCATCGTGCGGACGTCGCTCACCGGCAATTCTGGGTCGAGTTTTCGCACGACGTCGCGCAGCGTCGCGCTGAGCGCCGCGGGCGCCAGGCTGGTGCGCACGACGACGAATACGTCGCGATCGAACATGGTGCCGAAGGGATAGAAGACCGCGCCCTGCGCTGCGTCTTCGGTGACCTCGGCTTGTTTCGCGGCGCCGACCACGCCCACGATGGTGAAGGCGTCGGTGCTCGGTCCGACCGCGCCGCCCTGAAACAGGCGCCGGCCGAGTGCGCCGCCGGAGGGAAAGTAGCGGCGCGCGAAGTCCTCGTCGACTACGCAGACGCGCTGGGCCCGCCGCGAGTCGTCGGCGGTGAGAAAGCGGCCCCCGCGCAGCGTGAACCCGAGGGCGCCGAGCGCGTCGCCGGTGACGCCATAGGAGTAGTGGCCATGGGGTCCTTCGCCTGGGCCAGGCGTCCATCCTTCGACCGTGGCGGCGCTCTTGTTGCTTCGTCCGCTGAGCGGGACGTTGGTCGCCACTCCGGCGGTGAGCACCCCGGGCTCCCGCCGGAGCTCGGCGACCAGGCGCTCGGTGAAGCTCAGCAGATCCGGAACTCTCGGATAGCCATTCCTCGGTAGCGAGATTCGGCCGCTCAAGACATTCTCGGGTTGGAATCCCGGCGACACCGCCATGGCGCGCTCGAGGCTCAACCCCAGGAGACTCGCGCCGGCGAGCAGCACGAAGGCGAGGGCCATCTGCGCGACCAGAAACCCGTGGCGCAGCTGTTGCGCCGCGCGCCCCGCGGTGCCGCCACGAGACTCGGAACGCAGCGCATCGGCGGCGGAACGGTTTGATGAGCCCCTTGAGCCCACTGAGCCCGTCGAGCCGCGGAGCGCATACCAGGCGATGGGGACGGCGAGCGCGAGACCCAGCCCGAGTGACCCCAGCGCGGCGACGACGACCAGCCGGGTATCGAGGACGACGTGAGCTCCGAGCGGCAACTGTTGAACGCCAAGCACGGAGAGCAGGCGAATACCGGCCGCGCCGAGCGCGAGGCCCAATGCGCCTCCGACCGTCGTGAGCAGGAGTGTCTGCACCAAGGACGACCGGACGACGTGCCAGCGCCCGGCGCCGAGCGCTTGCCGCACGGCGATCTCCTTCACGCGCCCGCTGGCGCGGATGAGCAGGAGGTTCACCAGATTCACCGCGCCGATCAAGAGCAGCAGTAGCGCGCCGGCCTGCGTCGAGAGCAGGATCGGTCGAATTGCAGCAACGTGCTCGGCCCTCAGCGGCGTGACGATGGAGCGAAACCCCGCGTCGGCCATGCTTTTCGCCTGCGGATCGTCGCGCTCCATAGAGGCGTTGTGCGCGTCGATCTGAGTTTGAGCCTGCGCCAGCGAGGCCCCGGGCGCGAGCCGCGCGATCATGTGCCACGAGCTTCCCGAATGCCGCTGCCGCGGCACCCGCTCCGCAGGGTCGGAGGAGAGCGGGAAGTACAGCCGCGCCGTCGACGAGAGAAAGCTGAAGGTCGGCGGCAGGATGCCGATCACGGTCGTCGCGACGCCGTTCACGCGCAGTTGTCTGCCGAGCACAGCCGGGTCGGCGGCAAAGCGCCGGCGCCAGTAGGCATCGGTGAGAATCGCCACCTTGTCGGTCTGGTACGTGGTCTCGGCTTCCTGGAAGGCGCGGCCGAGCGGTAGCGCGATGCCGAGCGTCGCGAAGAAGTCCGGCGAGACGCGAGTGATCTCTTCGCGCTCCGCCGCTCCCGTTTCGCCCACGATGGCGGTGGCATCGCGGTATGCGGCGAGGGAGGACAGGGCCGAGATCTTGCCGCGTCGTTCGTAGTAGTTGGTCAACGAGCAGCCGTCGTTCGGCACGCCGGCCTTGGGGTAAGCGTTGTAAACACTCACCAGCCGGCCGGAGTCGGGAAACGGCAGGGGCCGCAGCAGCACCGCGTCGACGACCGCGAAGAGCGTCAGGTTCGCTCCCAGGCAAATCGCGAGAGTCGCCAGCGCGGTCACCGTGAACGCGGGCGCCTTCTTCGGGCCACGAATCGCCTGACGGAAGTCCTGGAGAAGATTGTCGAAAAGGCGAAGGCCCCGGGCCTCACGACAGTCGGTCGCGGCGTTCAGGGCGCTGCCGAATTCCAACTTGGCTTGCCGCGCCGCGGCTTCCGCCGACAGCCCCGAACGCACCAGGTCCTCGGCGCGGAGCTCGAGGTGCTGGCGCATCTCCTCGGCCAGCGCATCTTCGAAGGGATGCCGGTGGCGCAGCGCGCGAAAGGTGGAGAGGATTCGAGTCAAGGCGTTCTCCTAGTCCAGCTAGGAGTGTGATCGAGCTCTCCTAGTTTGTCAAGGAGAGCGAAGGCTCGTATTTCTGGGCGAGCTGCCGCCACCTCCGGTTGCTACACTCGCGCTCGATGAGCGCCCCGATCTGTCCGCCATTCACCCTGGAAACCGCCCGTGCCAAGGTCCAGGCCGCGGAAGACGCTTGGAACACGCGCGACCCCAACCGCGTCGTGCTCGCCTACACCGAGGACTCCGAGTGGAGAAATCGCATCGAGTTTCTCCGCGGCCGCGAAGAGATCCGCGCCTTCCTGGTGCGCAAGTGGACCAAGGAGCTCGACTACCGACTGAAGAAGGAGCTCTGGGGCTTCCGCGACAACCGCATGGCCGTGCGCTTCGAGTACGAGTGGCACGATGCCGCGGGCCAGTGGTACCGCTCGTACGGCAACGAGCTCTGGGAGTTCAACGACGAGGGCCTCATGGCCCGTCGCTTCGCCAGCATCAACGACGCCCCGATCGCGGAGCACGAGCGCCGCATCCTCGAACCGCAACGATGACCCTCACCCCCCCCACGGTCGCCGGCCTCTGGCGCTATCCGGTGAAGAGCCTCGCCGGCGAGGCCCTGACCGTGGCCGAGGTGACCAAGAACGGCATCGTCGGCGATCGCCGCGTCCACGTGCGCGGTCCGGAGGGCGTGCGCACGTCCCGTCGTCAACATCGAATGCTCGGGCTGCACGGCACGCTGGGGACCGACGGCTGGCCGCTCATTGACGGACATCGTTGGGACAGCCCCGAAGCTCTCGAGCTCGTTCGCGAGGCCGCCGGTGACGATGCGTGGCTCGAGGCCTATGACGGGCCGGAGCGCTTCGACGTCCTCCCGCTTCTGGTCGCCACGGACGGGGCCGTGACCTCATTCGGCCGCGACGTCCGCCGCCTGCGCCCGAACCTCCTCATCGGCGGCGTCGAAGGCATGGCCGAGCGCCAATGGGAAGGCGACGCGCTACGCATCGGTGAAGTCGTCATCCGGCTCGATTCGCTGCGGGGACGCTGCCCGATGACCACGGTCGATCCCGACACCCTCGAAGTCGATCCCCAGGTTCTGCGCGACATCGGTCGGCGATTCGGAGGCAGGCTGGCGTTGAACGCGGAAGTCCTGCACGAAGGTACGCTCAGCGTGGGGATGGCGGTTCAATTGGGGAAGATGGGACCTCGCAAGGGACCCTGGGAAACCGGCCCCGCTAGCTGAGCGGAGTCGAAGCCGGCGGAGTCGAAGCCGGCCTGCGCGAACAGATCGGGCGGGCGGGCGAGAGAGGTGCGCGAGAGAGGTGCTGCTGCGCGAGAGGTGCGCGCGAGAGGTGCCATCCGATTCGGGTGGGCTCTCGTCAGGAGCAGCGTGAGTAGATCTGTCGACGGCCAGAAAATGGTGCGAGCGGGTCCTCGTCACGTCTCTCAATCGGAGTCGAGCGCTCGATCTGCTACGCCCCGACAGGTGAACCTCCCGGGAGCGCAGAGCTCCGCCGGGAACGCTGCTCG
>JBDTNL010000114.1:0-8498 GCA_039933785.1 Acidobacteriota bacterium | reverse complement strand
GGCTGCGTGAGACCGCGCTCGGGTCCGATCACGTGCACGATGCCGCGCCCTGGACTGCCGAGCTCGAACAGCCGGATGCCGAAATCGTGACAGTTGCGGCGCAACGCCTCGACCTGCTCGGCGGCCGCCCGGTCGCGCACCACGAGGCGACCGCTGGGTTCCGGTTTGGTGGGTATCGAATGATCCATGGTGGCCACCGTGCACTCGGGGCGTCGCACATCGAGGCCTCGCTGGCGTAGCTGGTCAAAAGCCTGGGGTGAGGTGACTTCGTGCACTAGGTGCAGATCCGCATAGAGCACCGCCGGCGTGTCGGCGGTTTCGGGCGCCACCTGATGGGCGTCCCAGACCTTGTCGAACATCGTCCGCGATCTTCCTGGTTGAGGGTTCATGCTGCGACCTCCGCGCGTTGCGCCGCCTCGACCGCCGAGACGAAGGACTTCAGAGCCGCTTCGATGGTGTCCGTGCTCGCCGCCTGGCCCGAGGTCTCGATCACGCCACAACGCACCCGTACCGTCACCTCGGCGAGGGCATCGGTGCCGCCGGTGACAGCGCGGGTGTGGAACTCGAGCAGCTCGATGCCGCCGCCGAGTGCGTCGGCGGCAGCTCGCAAAGCGGCGTCGAGCGGGCCGTTGCCCACCGCGCAGGCCGAGCGCCGGATGCCGTCGACCTCGACTTCGACCGTGGCCGTGGGCAGCACGCTGTTGCCGACCGTGGCGTGGTAGCGCAGCAGACGCGAGCGGCGCTCCGGTGCGCTCGCAATCAGCGCCAGGAGGTCCTCGTCGTAGACGAATTTCTTCTTCTCCGCGAGTTCCTTGACCCGGATGGTGATCGCCTCGAGTTCCATGGCCGTCGTCCCGACGCCGAGGTTGCGCAGGCGCGACGCCACCGCGTGGCGGCCGGAGTGCTTGCCGAGCACAAGATTCGAGGCGCCGGCGCCAACGCTTTCCGGCGTCATGATTTCGTACGTCAACGGGTTCGCCAGCATGCCGTGCTGGTGAATGCCGGCCTCGTGCGCAAAGGCGTTGCGGCCCACGATCGCCTTGTTGGGTTGCGGCCAGATGCCGGTCGTCAGCGAAAGGTCGCGGCTGGCGGCGGCGAGGTCCGTCGTCCGGATACCGGTCACCGCGCGCAGGCGCTCGCGACGCACGTGCAGCGCCATCACCAGCTCCTCGAGCGAGGTATTGCCGGCGCGCTCGCCGATACCGTTGATCGTCACCTCCACTTGCCGAGCACCACCTTCGATCGCGGCGAGCGAGTTGGCGACCGCGAGGCCGAGGTCGTCGTGGCAATGCGCAGAGACGATGGCAGCGGGGACCGCGGCGCAGACTCGCGCGATCAGGTCGCCGTACTCCGATGGGAGCGCGTAGCCGACGGTATCCGGGACGTTGAGCACCCCCGCGCCGGCGCTGAAGGCAACTTGCAACACCTCGCACAGGAAGCTCGGGTCCGACCGCGAAGCGTCCTCCGCCGAGAACTCGACCTCCGCGCAGAGCGAACGCGCGAAGGCGACCGCGGACTCGACCTGGCGGACGGCGTCGGCGCGCGAGATTCTGAGCTTGTGCTGGAGATGGATGTCGGAGGTCGCGAGGAAGACGTGCAGGCGGGGGCGTAAAGCCGCGCGCAAAGACTTGGCCGCGGCCACGATGTCTTCCTCCTTGGCCCGGGCCAGCGCCGCAACGGCGCAGCCGCGTACCGATTCCGCCACTGCTGACACCGCCTCGAGCTCGCCGATCGAGGCGATGGGGAATCCGGCCTCGATCACGTCCACGCCGAGACCCTCGAGTCGGAGCGCGAGGCGCACCTTTTCGGCGGTGTTCATGCTGCAGCCCGGCGACTGCTCGCCGTCGCGCAGAGTGGTGTCGAAGATCGAGATGCGTCGGTCCATGCTTGGCGTCTCCCCAGAAACGAAAAAAGCCCCCGAGGTCTCCCTCGGGGGCTGGTGTAAACCGTCTTGCGCCGCTCGCGCTTTAGGTCACCACCGCCCCCGAGGACCGAAGAATGAGATAAAGGCCCAGAAGGAGGAGGCTGAGAAAGGACCATCCGAAACGCAGGGCGAAGCTACGCAAGGCGGTGGACGCGCTGATGGCCGCGACTGCGTCGAGCGGTTGCGCAAGCGTGACGGCGTGGTGGCGAGACATCGGTGGCGATTATGGTGTCGGCTTCGAAAGCCTGTCAAGCACCGCTTTTGGCTGGGGGACGGGAACGATCTAGCGGCCCGCGCGCAGCACGACGCCCGGCGCGGGCCGTTCACGCAGCACTTCCCGACGGAAGCGGAAGAGCTCCGCCGGCCTGCCGCCGGTGTTGGATTCGACCCGTCCAGTGCCTTCGACGAGGCCGCCCTTCTCCACCAAGCGGCGAAAGTTCTGCTTGTGCAGGCGTGCGCCGGCGAGCGCTTCGACCACTTGTTGGAGTTGCAGCAGCGTGAAGGTCGGCGCCAGCAGCTCGAACACCACCGGGCGGTAGCGCAGCTTGCCGCGCAGCCGGCCGAGCGCGGTGGCGAGGATGCGGCGGTGGTCGAAGGCCATCGGCCGCCCGAGGGCGCGCACCGAGACCGACGGCGAGGCGCGGGCATCCCGCCGGTCGCGCGAAGCTTCGGCCACCAGGCCCGCTTCGTAGAGCAGCTCGTAGCGATCGAGCACCCGGTCGGGATCCCACGGCGCGCCGCCCAGGCCGAAGGCAATCTCGGCGCGATCGCGCCGCTCCGACTCGGCGCCGGCGCTCGCCCAGCGCCGCAGCGCCGGCTCGATCTCACGATCGAGCATCTGCGGCCGGCCGCCGCGCCAATCCTCCCAAGGAAGGTACTCGTAGCATCCGCGCCACTCGGCTTCGCCCGCCGGCCGCGCCTCGCGAACCAGAGCGACGTAAGCGACCGAGACCACGCGCACCCCGTCCTGTTCGCCCAGGAAGCGATCGCGATCGGCGAAGGTGTAGAGCTGCTCCGCGTAGCCGAGCTCGAAACCGGTTTGTGCGCGCACCCAACCGCGAAGCGCCCTCTCGAGCGTGCGGTCGCCGGAAGGATCGAGCGGACCGAACGGAAGCGTGTCGAGCACCGGATTACGCGAACTCGCCCGGTCACTCGCCGCCACCGCGCGATCGCCGTCGAACGGGTGCACGATGAGGACCAGCGGAACCTCCGCGGTGACTGCCAGGATGGCCGCGCTCAGCCCGATCGCCAGCTCCGCCGAATCCGTTGCCCCGGTTGTAGCCGCGGAGCCGGCCGCCCGTGGGATGGACTTTCGCGTCACGCGATGAGCACCAAAGACCGAGCGAAGACTTCTGCCAGGTGGCGAGCGGCGACGGCGGCGACGGCGGCGACCTGAGGCCGCTCACCCGTGAGACTCTCGATCGAGGCCATTTCGACTTCGCGCAGTCCACACGGCACGATGCCCGAGAAGTACGACAAGTCGGTGCTCACGTTGAGGGCAAAGCCATGGGTCGTGATCCACCGGCTGAGGTGCACGCCGATTGACGCGACTTTCTTGCCGCGCGACCACACGCCGATGAACTCAGGCCCGTCGCGACGCTCTCCAGGCAGGCCGAACTCAGCCAAGGTCCGGATCACGACCTCCTGCAGATCTCGGACATAACGCCGGATGTCACGCCGATCGGGGCTCAGACTCAGCACGGGATAGCCCACTAACTGACCGGGGCCGTGATACGTCACCTGTCCACCACGATCGCACACCTCGACCGAGACCCGGCGCGATTCGAGCCACTCGCCAGTCGCGGTGACATCGGCGTCGCTGGCGTTTCGCCCCAGCGTGTAGACGTGCGGATGCTCGAGCGCCAGGAAGCGCTCCGGGCCGCTGCCGAGGCGCAGGGCATCGCGCGCGGCAAGCTGCAAGCCGACCGCCTGACGATAAGGGACCTCGCCGAGATAGGACCAATGCAGCTCGCGTTCCGGTGCCCCATCCATGGGCCAATTCTATGAGCATTGCACCTGCTCCGATTTCTAGACCTCCGAGCATCCGCGTGCCGCGAGCTGGCACGACTCGCGGCCCATCGCCGCGCGTTCGAAGAGTGCCCTGCAGATTCACCGGGACTGCGAATCGATCTACCCTGAACCGGGTCGGAAGGGGGAGCTCCTGCGGCTGGCCGGCAGACCCGCGACGGGATCCGCCGCCAGCCGGTGATTCCTAAATGTACGGCTCGAGCTCAGGCCAGGGGCCGAGCAGGCTTTTCTTGACCGCGATCATGAAGTGGTCCGCGTCCGCGCCATCGACCAGCCGATGGTCGTAGCTGATCCCGAAGTAGGCCATCGTCTTGATCGTCAACGAGTCGTTGCCGTCCTCGTCGGTGACCACCACGGGGCGCTTTTCAACCGCCCCGATACCCAGAATCGCGACTTGCGGCTGGTTGATGATCGGCGTGCCGAACAACGAACCGAAGACGCCGGGATTGGTGATCGTAAAGGTGCCACCCTGCGCCTCTTCGGGCTTGAGCTTCTTCGTTCGGGCGCGATCGGCAAGATCGTTGGCGGCCTTCGCGAGACCGACGAGATTGAGGGTGTCCGCGTTCCGGATCACCGGCACCAGCAGGCCCCAGTCGAGCGCCACCGCCATGCCCAGGTTGATGTCCTTCTTGAACACCACGTTGGTGCCGTCGATCGCGGCGTTCAGCTTCGGGTTGGTCTTCAGGCCTTCGGCGACCGCCTTGAAGATGAACGGCATGTAGCTCAGCTTGGTGGAGTTGGCCTTGAGGAATCCAACCTTCGACCGCTCGCGCGCCGCGTGCACCTTGGACATGTCCATGTGAAACACGGTGGTGACGTGGGCCGAGGTGTCCTTCGAGTACCGCATGTGCGCGGCGGTGATCTGGCGCATCCGCGACATCGGCTCGATGACCACGTTCTCGCTCGGGGTGTAGGCCGCGACGCGGAAGCCGGACTCGACCTTGCCGCCCGCCGGAGAGGGTGCAGAGACCGGCGCCTGCCGGGGAGCCGCAGGCGCTCCAACAGCGGGGGCCGTGACGGCAACTGCCGGCACGGCTTGAGTCACGGCGACAGCAACTGCCGGTGCGGCCGGGGTCAGTCCTCGCTGCGCGACGAACCCAAGGATGTCGTCCTTGGTAACCCGGCCATGGAGGCCGCTGCCGGACAATTGGGTGATGTCGACACTCTCGGCGGCCGCAATCGTGCGCACCAGCGGGCTCGACTTGCTCCGCAAACGCTGCTCGAGCTCCGAGACCGGGGCCGCCGCGACCAGAGCCGCGGGGGCGACCGGCGTCACCGCCGCAGCAGCCTTTGCCGTAGCCACCGCTGGCGCCGCCGCGACCGGCGCGGGTGCAGCCGAGGGAGTAGCCGCCGCGACGGGCTTGGCGCCCGCTTCGCCGATCCTCGCCACGAGCTGGTTGACCGGTACTACGGCACCTTCTGGAAAGAGCACCTCGAGCAGCACTCCAGCGGCCGGGCTGGGGATCTCGGCGTCGACCTTGTCGGTCGAGATTTCGAACAAAGGCTGGTCGCGCTCGACGGTCTCGCCGGGCTTCACCAGCCACTTGGTAATCGTTCCTTCGGCGATCGACTCGCCCATTTGCGGCATCACGACATCGGTAGCCATCTGCTTCTCCGTAGGGTATTTTGCGGCAGGCCAAAGCCAGTCGGTCAAAGTTTACCGCACCTGCAACCCGGGTCCCTTCGAGGTCAGGCGTGGATCGCGTGTCCCCAGGCTGCGTGGGCGGCCTCGGCGACGGCTTCCGAGAGGGTCGGATGCGCGTGCATGGTGCGGAACAATTCCTCGACCGTGGATTCGAGCCGCAGCGCGACTCCGGCCTCGGCGATCAAGTCGGTGGCGTGCGCGCCGATGATGTGCACTCCGAGCAGCTCGTCGTACTTCTTGTCGCGCACGATCTTGACGAAGCCGCTGGTCTTGCCCAGGATCGATGCCTTGGCGAGGGCCGAGAACGGGAACTTGCCGACCACCACGTCGTAGCCGCGCTCTTTGGCCTTGGCCTCGGTGAGGCCGACCGAGCTCACTTCGGGTTCGCAGTACGTGCAGGACGGCGTGCGGTCGTAGTTGATCGGCCGCACGTCCTTGCCCGCCATGTGCTCGACCGCCAGGATGCCCTCGGCCGAGGCCACGTGCGCCAGCCAAGGAGTCTTCACCACGTCGCCGATGGCGTAGATGTGCGGCACCGCGGTGCGCATCAGGCCGTCGACTTCGACGTAGCCGCGATCCATCTTGATGCCCAGAGCTTCGAGCCCGATGCCCTCGGTCATCGGCTTGCGGCCGACCGCGACGAGCAGCATGTCGGCTTCGAGGGCCGTGTCCTTGCCGTCTTTGCTGACTCGAACGCGCAGACCATTGCCCACCTTGTCGACGCCAGTGAGCTGGGTGCCGGTCATCACCTTCATGCCGCGCTTCTTGAACGCGCGCTCGAGCTCGGCGGAGACCTCTTCGTCTTCGATCGGCAAGATGCGCGGCAGCATCTCGACCAGCGTGACCTGGGTGCCGAAGCTGGTGAAGATCGAGGCGAACTCGGCGCCCACCGCACCGGCGCCCAACACGACCAGCGATTGCGGGACGCGCTCGAGCTCGAGGATGTGATCCGAGTTCAGGATCTTCTTGCCATCGGCGCGCGCTACCGGGATGTCACGCGGCACTGAGCCCGTACCGACGATCACGAAGCGCGCGCTCACCCGACGCTTCTGGCCGTCGGTCTCGATCTCGATCTCGTGGGCCGAAATCATCCGGCCGAAGCCGCGAATGCCCTCGACCTTGTTCTTCTTGAACAGAAACTCGATGCCCTTGGCGTTCTTGTCCACCACCTTGCGCTTGTAAATCTGGGTCTTGATCATGTCGAGGCGCGGATCGGCGATCTCGACGCCGAAGTCGGCGGAGTGCCGCGCGCCGTCGAGCAGTTCGGCGGTGTGGAGGAGTGCCTTGGTCGGGATGCATCCGCGATGCAGGCAGGTGCCGCCGAACTTGGGATCCTTCTCGATCACCGCCACCTTCATGCCGAGCTGACCGGCGCGAATCCCGGCGACGTAGCCGCCAGGACCGCTGCCGAGGACCACCAGGTCGTAGTCGAACGAGCCCGTCGGCGCAGCCAGAGGAGAAGGCTTCGGGGCCGCAGCGGGCTTAGCGGCTGCGACGAGCGCGGGAGTCGGTGGTGCTGAAGCGGCTACGGCTGCCGCGCGTGGAATCGCCGGTTGCGGCGAGATGACAGGCGCCGACGCCGCCGGCTTCTCGCTCGCCTCGCCGATCATGCCGATGACGCTATTGACCGGCACGGTCGTACCGGCCACGGAACGAATCTCGAGCAGGACACCCGAAGCCGGGCTCGGGATCTCGGCGTCCACCTTGTCGGTCGAAACTTCGAGCAGCGGCTGATCGCGTTCCACGCGGTCGCCCACCTGCTTCATCCACTTGGTGATCGTGCCTTCGGCGATCGACTCGCCCATTTGCGGCATTACGACTTCCGTCGCCATGATTCCCCCAGAAGCGCCCCGATTCGAGCGCGCGTGATCTTCAGGCCACGGGCAGCTGCCCGGGGCGTCGGTGAAATGTTCGGTTCTCGGTCAAGCGGTGGTCGCCACCATGGCCTCGGCGCGGTAGCGACCGGGAGCCTCTTCGACGATGCGCCCGAGCGCCACCTCGGCATCGTGCTCGAAGATGCTCAGCCAATTCTCAGCCGCCGCGCGCGGCAGCCAGTCCTTCTTGTTCTGCAGCGTCTGCATCGGAAATAGGTCGTAGCCCATGATCCAGGGCAACGGCACGTGCGCGGAAGTGGGCACTAGATCGGCCCAGAACACTGCCTGCCCTCCACCTTCTGCTCCGCCGCCATCGATCGTCACGACGCACATGTCCGCATTGTGTCCGGAGGCTTTCACGGCGCGAATGCCCGGTACCGGTTCGGTGGTCGCGTCGAAGAGCTCGACCACTCCGGCCTCGAACAGAGGTTCCCAATTGCGCGGGTCGTAGCTCGCCCGGTCGCGCTCGTTGGGCCGACGCGCGTGCTCGACCTCGCCGCGATTCAGCCAGTAGCGGGCCTTTGGGAAGGTCGGAAGCAGGCGGCCGTCGGCAGCCCGACTGGCGTTCCACCCTGCGTGATCGAAATGCAGATGCGAAAGGATCACGTGGGTGACGTCGCCGAGAGCGAAACCCAGGCGGGCGATCGATTCCGGCAGCCGCACGGCGCCGGGCTCGAAGTCGTAGATCGCCTGGAACTTGGCGTCCTGCTTGTCGCCCAGACCCGTGTCGATGAGCACCAGCTCGGCGCCCGCGCGCACCAGCGCACAGTTCGTCCCCATGAGGATGCGATTCTTCTCGTCCGGCCGCTTCGAGCGCTCCCAGAGCGTCTTCGGGACCACACCGAACATCGCTCCGCCATCCAGACGGAAGGTCCCGTCGCTGACGATGTCGAGGTCGAACCGGCCGAGTTTCATGCCATCCTGAGTCTATCCGATGGCGCTCGCCGGCCCTCGGCGCGATGATCCAGCGTGCTACGCTCCCCACCGTTTCCCACTCAGATCATCGCCATCGAAACGCTTCAGCCCG
>JBDTNL010000113.1:0-8517 GCA_039933785.1 Acidobacteriota bacterium | reverse complement strand
CTGCTCCCGCTGACTCGACTCGGCGCAAGGGCGTGATCTTGAGAACACCGTTCCGCAACTGCACATCCGGAAGGTCACCCGACTCCGCCTTGCGCTCGACGGTGCGCAGTTGCTCCTCGAGGTGCTCGCGCCGCTTCGCGAGGAAGCTTCTTGCGTCAACGTCGATTGCAAGCCCCAGATCTCTGTCGCGCTGCTTCGCTTCGAAGGTCTCCCTCGGCAGCAGGTACTCCTCGAAGTCGCGATATCGGCGGCTTCCCACGACCCACATGTCGCCGGCCCGAAGGCGATCTCGTAGCTGCAGGAACACGCAGATCTCGTAGAACTTGAGATTGATCCGACCGCCGGGAGCCACGAGCGGTCGCCAGCGACGCGGGACAAAGGAGAGGGGTAGCCGCTCGGCTTCCAATTGGAAGCCCGTCGTGTAGTGCGCGCCCAGCTGATGGACCGCGCGCAGGAGGGCATCTGCAGTGGAGTCGGCACGAAACTCGAACGTCGAGATCAGCACGCGGCCGAGACGGCGGAGTGTTGAGTGGTGCTTCTCGAGCAATGCGAGATGCTCGAATATCTCGGGCTGGGACAGCCTCTCGGCCTCGGCAACTGCCGCAGCCAAGCGGTCCCAGCCGACTGCTTCGTCGACGGCGGCTAGAGGGTCCCCGCCTTGATCTCGGATCAGTATCAACGCACGGCCCAACCGGACTAGGAGCTCTACTTGGTTCTGAAAAGCAGGAGCTTGCGCCTGGAACTGCTCTGCGTGCCGGCGCTCGCTGCGGCGGAAGATGAGCCCGAGTAGGCGATCGAACATTGTGATGGCGTCGTCGGTGAGGGTCGCCTCGAGGTCGATCGCGTGCGCGACGAGGGTAGCCCTGCGCCGCAGCGGCTCGAAATCGGCGAGATGCTGCGTCGTGCTGCGCCCGCCTTCTTGAATAATCTGTGTGAGGCGATTGGCGTGGATGGTACGGCTGCGGCCGGGGTCGATCTGCAGCTGTCGAACGTGGCGAAGTCGCTCGACAAGCCTCAGAAAGCTTCTCGGTTTGACTGCCGCAACGGGCTGCCGCAGCCAGGCCAGCCAGCTGAGGTTCGCTGCGCCCGGGCGCAGTATCAGGAGGTTCTCGAGACCTTCAATGTCGTCGTCGCTCAGGTTGTGGGTCAGGGTCCGAAACGTCTTGCGCTCGGCGCGCAAGCGGGTCTCGGAGCAGAGGCGTTCACCGACGGGAATCGCAGGCACAACGATGCGCCGCCTGCGGAGCTCCTCGAGAAGCGACGCGACAAGCACCGGGCCTCTGCCCGTGTCGGTCGCCACTGGGAGGAGCCAGGTTGCCAATTCTCGATAGAGAGCCGCGGTGAAGGGGACGAGGCCGAGCAGCTCGCTGATCTCGGACAAGTGGCGTCGACGAACCTGGTCGTGCTCGGCGTACGACCCAAGGGACTCAACGTCAATGCGGCCGAGCTGGCCCGCAACGAACTCGAGCACGGACTCCGGCGGTCGCTCGCCCTGCTGAAGAGGCCGGCCAGGATAGCGGAGGTAGCAGAGCATGAGCCCATCCAAGCCGGTTGTGGTCGCCTCGCCGGTTGTTGAGACGGACCAAGTCATCGCTGGTGAGCGTGTAGTGCTGGACGAGGGCGCGTTCCTCGGTCGGCGGCTGCCAGAGCTGGCTTCGCTGCGCTCCTGTGAGCAGGCTTCGTCTTGCCATGCGTTCCTCCGGGTTGAAAACTTCGGTCCGGGGCGCATGGTAGTAGGGCTTGCGGCTGCGCAGCCGCGGGCGTTAGCGGCTTATGTTGCGTTAAATCACTTCTCGTGCGCTGGCCCCACTCGGCGAAGCCAGATCGAAAGATCGGGCGCGGTCGCCTGAAGCGATGCCAGCGAGGTTCCCATGGAGAGCAGATCCTCTGGCAGCAGGGGTGGTCGCCGAACACGAAGTACTACAGCCCGAGGGCCATGAGAACCACGCCGCCGAGCGCCAGCAGCGTTGCCGAGTAGGGGCGCGCGTTCATTCGGCCCGCTCGGTCGGGTCTCGCGGCGTCCAGTGAAAGTCACACATTGGCGCTCCCGAAGCGATCGTTCCGCTGCGCCTCAACTGTCCACCCCACTTCTCGGCTAGCGGAAAATCGAGCCGGCAAAACGTCTGGACGCAAACCTCAGAGGCGTCGTGCTCGCCAAAGAACTCGGCGACCGGGCACTTTGTGCAATCGAAGGCTATCGCGCCGTCGGCGCAGGGGACATCGCGCCACCCATAGCTCGGCGCGCTGAATGGAAAGGCGCGAAAGATGTCCGTGGCCAGCTTGAGACGCTTTCCTGGATCGCGCGTAAACGCGCTCGCGACAGTCAGCGGTACTTCCCCCATCTGAACATAGATCCTCCAGCCGATGTCGTAAATCAACCGGTACGAGTCGGCCGCCGGGATTCCGTGCCGGAGCAGAACCTCATGCATGGCGAGCGTGGCGCCGGCCAGATGGGTGGTGAAGACAGCGCCCAGATTCGGCTGGATCGCGATTGACGGCTCCAGCTCGTAGTAGCGGTTCCACACCTGCTTTAAGACATCGCCGACTGGCACGCCGAGCTGGGCTCCCTTCAAGACCGCGTGCGCGTGCGGTTCGAGGAGCGTCTTCCATAGTCCGCCTCGTTCCAGGGAGTTCTGGAGCACCCCTTCGAACCGTTCGCGCAACTCCTTGAAAACCTCACCGGTGGCATCCCAGTTCCAGGTCTCGTCCACGGCGGCGGGCGGCAAAAACTCGCCGAGGAGAAGGAGCTCGGGGGCAAGTTGCGATATGCGCCGTTTGAGAAGCCCGAGCGACGCCGTGCGTGCCGCGTATTCGCGGGCAATGAACGGCCGAGAGAGTTCCTCGAAGCGGGCCTCGGGGGCGAGCGCGAAGATCAATGCTTCGGCCGTCGTGAGAGCTTTGGCATGCAACATCAGCTCGTTGGGAAACACGAACCCAAACTTGTACCCTGCCGTCATCATCTCGAGGTAGACCTTCGTGAAACTCATCTCGCTCAGCCGAGAGGCATAGAACTTCTCCGCGAGCGCCGCGAAGCATGCATAGAATGCCGCCTCGTTTGCCCCCGGCAACATGCGCGTCTGGGCCTTGAAGTGGTGGAACGCCCGGCGGGTCTGGCGTTGAACCACCGCGAACCAGTAGAGGATGAATCGGTCACGTTGCGGTGCTGTGAGTTCACCCCACATACCGAAATCGAGCAGCGTAAACGTGCCGTCGCGGTGAAAGAAGATGTTTCCCGGATGCAGATCGGCATGAAAAAGTCCATCCGAGACAAACATCTGCAGCATGACGTCGACCAGAAGCACGACCAGCCGCTGCCGTTCGTCCTCACCGAGCGAACTGGCGGCATCGCGGAGGCGCATGCCCTCCACCCAATCCATGGTGAGCACACGCCGGCTCGTTTCGCCCCAGTGGACTGAGGGGAACTTGACGTCAGCGCGGCGCGCGAAGTTCTCGCGAAAGCGGTCAATGATGCGCCCTTCCTGCGAGAAGTCCAGCTCCTGCAGCGTGTACCGTCGGAACTCCGCGAAGAAGTCGAGCAGGTTGGTGCGGTGCATACGTCGCGGGATCAGGCGGTACAGCCATCGTAGGCCTGATTCCATCGTGTCCAGATCGCGATGCAACAGGCGCTCGACGTCGGGCCGCTGAACCTTGACGGCGACTGCGGTCCCGTCCGACAGTGTTGCGGCATGAACCTGCGCGAGAGAGGCCGCGGCGACTGGGACCGGGTCGAAGGTAGCAAATAGCGCCTCGACAGGCTCGCCCAGTTCGCCCTCGATGGTGAGACGTATCTGCTCGACAGAGACCTCTGCCCCATGCTCCTGGAGGGCGGAGAGAGCATCGACATAGGCGTCCGGAAGCACGTCGGGTCGGGTACTCAGGATTTGCCCCAGCTTGACGAATGCCGGCCCAAGGCCAACCAATCGCTCCGCGAATCTCTCCGGCGCTCCGTCGCTTGCCTTACCGCGAGCAAATCGGCGCAGTATTCGATACTCCAGCAACAGCACCCACGAGATGCTGATCAGCCGCAACAGGCTGCGCAACGAGCTGTTCACTCGCGGTCCGGTGGTTTTGTGCGTCATCCAACGGCCTGCATCTCGCGCATGGTTGGGTCGCTCCCCGCGCCTCGGCCGAACAGGTAGATCAAATATTGATCTTCGGCCCAGATCGACCGTTCTTGTCGGCGCTCTTGGGTCGTTGACCGCCAGCGCCAAGAAGACCAACACGCCCCCGCCGTCGGTAGTAGCCGAAACCGACCGCCGCGATGAGGAGAGCGAAGATCAATAGGAAGAACCAGTCCGCCGTTTGCCAACCCATAACGATCTCCTTTCAGACTAAAACCACCGACGCCCCGAAGAAGTCCTTGATAGCTTCCACTGTCGCCTTAGCCGAGCTGGGTCACCTTGGTGACACGCCGCGCTCCGCGGCATGAATATGCTGGTGATGTCTGGCATTCGGCAGGGGGTGCACTTGGACGAGCCCGCTGTCGCCGACGAGCGCCCCGGTCGCCGGGTCGAACGCGTGCAGCAACGCGGTTCTACGGTCGGTGTGCTTACCATCCGCAACGCTCCTTGATCTCCGCCTGAAGAATTCGGTCTGCCCTTCGAACATTGCTACCTCGGCTGCCCCCACATGAGCTCTGGTTCGAAGACTCCACGTGAGGAGAAGTCCTTGGCGTTGCTGAGCGGTAGCTCGAAGGCGAAGCCGAGCGCGACCCATGGACGTACGCGCAGCTTCAAGCCGACGAGCATGTTGACGATGGTTGGGGCGCCGCGCGCGCCCGCTGCGAGGATCTCGACCACGGGGAAGACGCGATCCGTGGCCCTGACAACGAGGGCCGCGCTAGCATCCACCGCGTCTTCGCGGGGATCGTAGTGGACGACCTGATTGAATGCCAGTCGTGAGGCTGTGAACTTTGTGGTGAAGCCGACCAGCGTGCTGACCCGGCTGGCGCCCGCCTTGGTGGGCACCTCGAATTCGATGATGGGTGCGAAGCCGCTCGTTCCTTCCTTGTTCGTAATCGCGGCGAATTGGAACATCGCCTCTGTTTTTGGCGAATTGCGAACGCTGTCGTTGCGGATGTGCAGGCCGATGCGCTTCGTGAGGCTCATCTCGAGGTGAAAGGCGAAGTCGCCCTCGGTCTTGCCGTCGGCGCGCGCGGCGAGCCCGGCGACGCGGAGGCTGTAGGTCCCGAAGTCTTCCGGGAGGCCTTCGTGCGTGAAGAAAGGATGGGGGATTTCCATCGCGCCATCGTCCGCTGCAGCAGGCGGCATAGAGGCCTGCGCGGATGCTTCCCGCGGCACCAAGACGAGGCCGAGCAGCACCAGTGTAGCGAGGCCGCTCGTTGCGATGAGAACGAGTCGGGAATTCGCCGTCCGGGGATGATGCATAGGAATTTCTCCTTCTGACTTTTACGGTTAGCTATCGCGTGGGGGCCGGGCCCCAGCGGCGCAGGAGCGCGTTGTGAATCGGTACGAAGACGAGTCCTGCATACGCCCCATAAAGAAAGCTCTCGAGCAAACCGAGGAAGAATCCAGGCAACGTCAGCCACTTGAAGGCGGGTAAGACCGCTTCCAGCGTCTGGGCCATGTGCAGACTGGGTGGCACGATTAGTCCGTAGACCACGCAGAGCACGAAGCTGATCGCGGCGAAGATGCCCAAGGACCAACTCATCACTTTGAGGTTCAGCATCGCGTGTTTGCCTCCTGACAGCCTGAGAGTCAATGGTGGTGGCGCCCTGCCGCATTTCGGTCCGAGACGCGGACCGGTGGGTCGCCCGCAGAACCCTCCCCCGGTCGCTGCCGATCAGAGTCGCTAGCGCCAGAGTGACCGCCATGGCCACCGTGACCCCCGTGGCCGAACAGGTGCATAGCCATGAACACGACGCCGATCAAGACCCAGAACCAATTCGTCACGAGCCATTGCATGGTTGCCGTCCTTCCATGTGTCGCCGTACGCCTTCACCGACCCGCACAATCAACCGTCTCGGCCTCATGCTTCGCGCGGCAAAGGCGTCTGCGAATTCGGCTATTTCTTCTCGGCACCCTTCGGTGGTATGCCCGGCTTCCCCATGTCGTGGCCCGCGTGCGGGTCGGGCGTCGCGGGAGGCTTCGTGGGCTTCTTCTCGCTGGCCGTGGCGGGCTTCTCGGGCATTCCTGGAGTGTGGCCGGCATGATCGCGCATGGTGATCTCCTTTTATAGGCTGCGGTGCGATTGGAGAGCGCCCCTGTGCGGCGCCTCCTGGTGGCGATGAGCCTCGGCATTTACACAGGTCATCTTGAAGTTTCCAAGCCAGCGTGGGGACTTCCGCGTCTTTCACGGCCGAGGCGCCGGAAGAGAATGATGCTGATCGATGCAATCACGAGCTGAATCGCCGGAAGGACGCTGTCGAGATCGACGCCTTCGTCGAAGCTGCCCTCCGGCATCAACCACGGGTGACTGGCGGCGTTGAACAGATGGAGATTGATGGCCAGAAAGGCGGCACCGATCGCCGCGACGACCGTAAAGAACAGCACGGCGCGACGCAGCCGATCCGAAACGCGGTGCCACGTGAAAAGCCCGATGAGGGGCCCGACGATCAGCACCGCGCCGGCGAGAAACTCCGCGATCTCGATGGCATAGCCGAACGCCGTCGCATTGGGAACGACGGCACTCTGGAGAAACCGGCCGTACCAGCCAGCAGTCTGGGGTAATTTCTCGAGTACCGCAGCGCCGAGACCGGACGCGAAATCGCCGCGCGCGATCTTGACCAGGCCGGACATCAGCCACTCATACCCGAGGATGATCTCCACGAGGAGGAGGCCGACCATCGGGACACTGGGCTTTCCGCGCAGGGTGTCCGCCGTGGCCAGCGTGTCGGCGCTCATCGGATGAATCGCTCCCAACTGCCGTAACGCTCGCCGATCGGGCCCCGGCGCAGGCTGAGCAGGATGACTAACGCCCCAGCGATCGCGTCGCTCGAGTGCGAACTGGTAGTCGCGCCCGTCAGCAGCCACGGGCCGGCGATCACCAGGGCGCCAAAGAGCACGTTGACCAGGCGCAGAGAACGTCCGACATCGGCCAGCGCCATCACGGCGAAAGTGACGATGAGGGCGCCTAGCAGATGGTCACTGTGCGCGGCCGTGCCGGCGATGCCCAACGAAGCCGGTGCAAACATGAGCCAGATCCCGAGCCCGACACTCACCAGAAGGTTCCAGGGCAGACCCACCCCCCAGACCATGGCGATCGGACGGACCACGTCAGGATGGACGGGAGTGACCACCGGCAGGTCGCGCAGCGTCCCGCCCAGCCAGAACGTGCGCCAGAACGGTTGCCCCTCGCTCCGTGCCTGGGCCAGGAACTGGCACATGGCGACGACCTCGTCGAGCGTGAGCGCGATCATCGCCACCATCGCCACGGCGGCGATCAGGCAATAGGTGCACCACGCACCGACGGCGAGTGGCTGGAGGATGATGAGCGCGATGCTGACGACACCGAGCGGCACGACGAGGATGCCGAAGAAGGTGACCATCCACGGCATCGTCCGCCAGCGAGCCTTGTCGCCCATGAAGCCCATGAGGAACTCGATCATGTAGGCGAACGCTCCCAAGCCGGCATCCGGGATCGGGAAGGCGCGCGAGACGTCCGAGGTCAACACACGCTGCGTCCCGAGGCCGAAGAATGGGTCGTTGAGCGAAGCGATGTGCTGCAGCTCGAATGCGGCCATCTGCCGGGACAGGAAGAACCCGACGAGCGCGAGCGCGATGATCGGTGCCCGCTGCGTCCAGCTCGATGGGTTGTAGGACCAGCCCGGCGGCAGATCCGGGCCCTCGACCATGGACATTCCACGGGCCATGGGCATGCCGGGGGCGAGGATGGCGAAGGCGACCACCAACGCGCCGACCAGAGTGTCATTCGAATAGGCAGCGGCTGTCGGCGCCCAGAAGACGAGAGGTGCGAACAGCAGCCAGAGACCGACGAACGAGTTTGCCCAGGGCGCCCAGAATCGCACGAGCGGCCGCTGCGAAAACGAGAGCATGGCGAGGGCGACGACAGCCGCCCCACTCACTACGTCGCTCACCACGAGCGCGGAGCTGCGATAGTCGAGCGCGAAGACCCCGGTGATGAGCCACAGTCCGAGAAACATGTTGGCGAAGTGCGGCCACGCGATGCCCTGCCCATGGCTCATCGGCGCCGGCGCCATGCCGTCGTGCGCCATCATTCCGTCCGCGGCGGCGGGCTCGGTCGCCGTCGGAGAGTGACCGGCGTGCTCGGCGCCGTGTCCGCCATGCTCGTGATTCATGCGCCTGCCTTCGTAGGTGATGGAGCTGCGCGACCGTTCGCCTTCGACGATGGCTCGAGCTTGTTCTCTTTGTACCAGCCGAGCGGGTCGACCTTCAGTGCGGCGACCATCTTCGGGAGCGTCGCCCGTAGCGAGCGCGTCGGCTCCCAATCGAGCAACGTGCGCGCTCGCGTCAGATCGATCGCGTAGTGATCGGCGGCGCGGTCGATCATCCAGGGCTTGATGAACTGCGTCTTGCC
>JBDTNL010000112.1:0-8815 GCA_039933785.1 Acidobacteriota bacterium | reverse complement strand
GCCGCGACCACCGAAATCGCGATCGTTCCGGAAAGCGACTTCGAGAGTCCGCGGCCGGTGAGCGGTGGGATGGTCAGCAGAGCGACCACCAGCACCACACCTGCCACCTGAATCAGCACCACCACCGCGAGCGCGATCAACACCAGGAGCAGCGTGAACAGGCCGCGTACCGGGACGCCTTGCACGAACGCGAAGACCTCGTCGAACGCCGCCGCCACGATGGGGCGCCGCAAGACGCCAAGGACGAGCAGGGTGAACGCGGTCATGGCGAGCGTCAGCCAAAGATCCGTGCGAGTAACCAACAGCAGGTTGCCGAACAGATACGCCGAGAGGTTGGGCGCATAGCCCGGCGCCTTGTGCAGGAAGAGGATCCCCGCCGCCATGCCTCCGGCGTACAGCACGCCGATCAACGCGTCGTGGCCGCGCAGGCGTTCGTTGCCGACCAATCCGAGCACCAACGCGCAGGCGACGGCGACTGCGATCGCACCGATCCGGGGATCGATTCCAAGGAAGTAGCAGAGACCGAGTCCGCCGAACGCCGCGTGCGCGATGCCGTCGCCGAGAAACGAAATCCGCTTGCTGACCACGAACACGCCGAGCGTGCCACAGAGGATGCTCGCGGCGAGGCCGGCGAGGAGCGCGCGGCGGACGAACTCGAACTCCAGCGCGTGGAGCAGAGAGTGGACGGCGTCGCTCATCGGGCGGCTCGCGGGTCGACCGCCGCACGCGCCGGCAAATGGTGATGGCAGCGCAGATGGTCGAGATCGGCAGGTGAGAGCCAGGTCAGCGTGCGATCGATGTGCGCCACGCGGGTCACTCGTTCGGCCAACCCCGAAGGATCGTGCGTGACGACCACCACGGGAATGCGCCGATTGACCTCGGCAAGGATGCTGTCGAGCAGCTTCTCGGAGTTCGCGTCGATCGCAGCCGTGGGCTCGTCGAGCAGCAGGATCCGTGGCTCGGCGGTGAGCGCGCGCGCGATGAGCACGCGCTGGAGCTCGCCGCCCGAAAGCTCCGCCACCGGGGCGCGAGCCAGGCCCGCGACTTGGAGATGCTCGAGCGCCGCGCTCGCCGCCCGGCGGTCTTCGGCGTCGTAGGCGCGCCAGAGACCGCGTCGGGACAGGCGGCCCATGAGCACGGCGTCGAACACTCGCAGCGGAAAGCTCCGGTCGAAGGTGGAGAACTGCGGCACGTAGCCGACGGCACCCCGATCCGCCAGGAAATGGCGTCGCACCTCGCCGCGCCAGGGTTTCACCAAGCCGAGCATCAGCTTGAGCAAGGTGGTCTTGCCGCCGCCGTTCGGGCCGACGAGGGCGAGAAACTCGGTGCCGCCGACCGACAAGCTCACATGATCGAGCACGGTTTCGTGGTCGTAGCCGAAGGTCACGTCGACGACTTCGAGCAGCGCCCCCGATCCCACGATCGGCGAGGCGGTCATCGGCCACCGCCGGAGGGAGGAGTGGCGGCAGCCGCCGCCACTCTAAGGTCACCGAGTGCGTCGGCCAGTCGCCTAAGGCTCCCGAGCCAGTCGGCGGCCAGCGGATCGATCGAAAGGACCCGCGCTCCGAGCTCGCCCGCGACCACTTCCGCGGCGCGGCGTGGAAAGCCGGGTTGAGTGACGACTAGTCGCACGTGTTCGGTGCGGCCGCGATCGACCAAGGCGACCAAGCTCGCCATGCCCGGTTCCTTGCCGTCGCGTTCGATCGCTTCTTCCTTCAGCCCGTAGCGTGCGAGCGCCCCGAAGGCGGGGTGAACCACGATAAAAGCGGCGCTCGCCGCTCCCGCGTCGACCAACCTCGCGTCGACCTCGGCGATATCGCGCGACAGAGCTGCCAGCCGCGCGGCGTGCGCCTCGCGACGTTCGGGATCGATGGCGTCGAGAGCGTCGCGGACGCTTTCCGCGAAGGCGCGCATCGAGCGCGGCGACATCCAAAGATGCGGGTCCGTCGCGGTCGAGACCTCGATGACCGACGCGAGCGAGAGGATCCGGGCCCGCGGATGACTTTGACGAAACGGTTCGAGCACGCGCGCCTCGATGCCGATCGCCGGGTGCCCGACGCGCAGGATTAGAGCGGCACGCTCGAGCTCGGTGAGGTCCCGAGCGGTCGGCTCGTAGGTCTCGTCATCGACGCCTGGAGGGATCAGCGCCGTGACTTCGGCGTCCCCTCCCGCGAGCCGGCGCGCCAGATCGGCGAGCGGCGGGACGGTAGCGACCACCGAATAGTGCCCGCCGGACGCCGCGGGGTGCTCCTGCGCCACGAGCGGCAAGACGACGCTCAGGGCGAGGGCGATTGTGGTGGGCGCAAGGGCGGGCACGGTTTAATGATAATCGATTATCATTTGCTCGCCAAGGGCTCAAAACGGACGTCCGCGCTAGGCTCCGCGGCCATGGGAAGCCTCTTCGTCTCTCGCGACCGCCAGGCGATTCTCGATCGCCTCGAAGCCCTCCGCCCCGACAGCCCTAGGCAGTGGGGCAAGATGGACGTGGCGCAGATGCTCACCCACTGTGCGCGCTCGATGGAGGTCGCAACCGGTGACAAGCCGCGCCGGCAGGCTCTTATCGGCAGGCTGCTCGGACCTATGGTGCGCAAGAAGTTCCTCGGCGACCAGCCGCTCTCCCACAGCTCGCCGACCGATCCGACCTTCGTGGTGAAGGACGCCCAGGACTTCGCCGTCGAGCGGGTGCGCCTCCGCGGGCTCATCGAGCGCTTCGCCGAGCTCGGCCCGGACCACGCCGGGGAAGTGGTCCATTCGTTCCTGGGCCGCATGAGCGGAGCGGAGTGGGATTGCCTGATGTACAAGCACCTCGACCACCACCTGCGGCAGTTCGGCGGGTAGCAGCGGCCAACCGAGGCCAACCGAGGCTAGGCGCAGCGCGCGCAGACGCCGTACAGCACGACCTCGTGGTCGTCGACGCGGAATCCCTTGGGCGCCAGGCGATCGAGCTTGGGAGGGCAGCCGATCAGGTCGTACGCGCGCCCACAGTCCCGGCATTGGAAGTGGTGGTGGTGTTGCTTGCCCGCGATCTCGTAGCGCGTGGTCTCGCCCGGCAACTCGACACTGTCGAGGGCACCGTCGGTGGCGAGCGACTTCAAGGTGCGATAGACCGTGGCGATGCCCAGGCCCGGAGTCGAGCGTTGGGCTTCGCTCAAGACTTCCTGCGGGCTGAGCGGCCGGTCGGCGTCGGCCAGGGCTCGGCGGATTGCGTCCCGTTGCGGAGTCTGGCGCTTGGTCATCTCGAACGGAAGAATATCGCCGCGCCCCGAGCGTCGGATCGAGGTCGGCTCGAAGTCGCCACGACCGGATGCGCGGCGGCGCGCGCTTTGGCTGCGATGAGGCCGTAGCCCTTGGCCTCGGCCTCGGTGGCTACGGCAGCCAGCTCGGACGCGCCGCCGAGCTCCGCGCGGGCCAGCCGCGACTCGAGCTCGATGCCCATGAACTGCCAGCGCTTCGCCTCCGTCTCGACGGAGCGCAAGCGTTCGAGGGCCGCCGGTTTCTGTCCGCTGGTGGCGTCGAGGCGTGCGCGCTCGATGTCGGCATCCAAACGGTAGGCACGATTCTTGGCCCGCTGGGCGAGCTCGGCGGCACGCGCCAGCTCGGTCCGCGCCGCGGCAGGCTCGCCGGCAAGGCGCAGACAACGCGCCAAGCTCGTGCGCGCCAGGGACTCGGCGTCGAGGTCGCCTTCTTCCTCGAGTGTGGCTGCGGCCGCGGTCAGCGCGGCTTGAGCCTCCACGAGCTTCCCCGCCTCGAGGTCGAGCACGGCGAGGGCGGCGCGACTCTCGGCGATAGCGCCGTTCTCGCCGAGCTGCGTTCGAATTTGGAACGCCTCGGCGTGGCGCCGACGTGCCTCGGCGAGATCTCCGCGATTGAGTGCCCCGTCGCCGAGCATGAAGAGCGCCCACGCGGTCAGCGACTTGTTGGCGCTCTCGCGGGTCAGGGCGAGCGCCTCGGTGAGATGCTCGGTCGCCGCCGGCAGCTCGCCGCGCGCCATCTGCGCGGTCGCGAGACCGATGAGCGAGGTCGCGATGCCGGTCTTCGAGCCCTCCTGGCGTTTGACGACGAGCGCCTGCTCGTGGGCCGCGATCGCCCCCGCGGGGTCGCCCAAGCTGAAGCGCGCGTTCCCGATGTTCCCCAGCATGGCGCCCTCGCCGTTGCGATCACCGATCTCGCGGAAGGTCGCGAGGTTGACTTCGTAGCCCTTCGCCGCCTCGGCGATCCGGCCCTGCTGGTAGTAGACGTTGGAGAGCGTGTTGAGAACGCGCGCCGCCTCGGCTTGGGCGCCGATGGCGCGGCAGACCTTGAGCGCTTCCGTGGCGATGCGTTCGGCGCCGGGGAGATCGCCCTGCGCCCGGAGGAGCGCCGCGAGTGCGCGCTGCTCCTGGGCGGCGGAGTACTGATCTCCGGCGGCGAGATACGTGGCCAGTGCCTCCTCGTGCGCGGCCTTGGCGTCGGCCGGTTGGCCGAGACTGGCGAGGGCGGTGGCTTCGAAGTGCCGGGCCTTGGCGGCGAGCAGATTGGCATTGGCCGCGTGCGCGATGGCGAGGCCCCGGCGAGCCGCCTCGAGCTGGCGCTTGTAGTCCGAGAGCCGGTTAAGGGCCAACGCCTCGGTGATCGGCAGGCGCGCGTCGCCCGCGTCGAAACCCTCGCCGCCCGGGTTTGCAGCTCGGGCCAACACCACGAGCGCCCCGCTCGGGTTGCCGGATTCGATCAACGATCCCGCCAGGCGAAGGCTGTACTCGGGGTCGTCGGGAAAGAGCCGGACCAGCTCGCGATAGAGCTCGACGGCGCCGGCCGCGTCCTTCGCGGCTTCGCGAGCTCGGGCCTCGATCCACAAGCGCTCCTCGCGCGGTAGGTTGGCGGACGTGCGGGCCGCAAGCTGGGCCTCCTCGGCGGCGTTCTTCTCGTAACCCAAACGAGTCCAGGCCTCGGCGAGGGCGGCGTGCGCGAGTGGGAACGCCGGATCCGCCGCGATCGCCTGCTCCAAAGCCTCGCGTGCGCCGAGCGCGTCGTAGAGCCGCAGGCGGGAAAGGCCCTGCGCGTAGAACCGCGCCGCCTCGCCGTTCGCCGGCCGCGACGCCTGCACGGCATCGACCGTGGTCTTGTCGAGCGCGCCGACGCCCAACCTTTCGCGAAGCGCGGCCCCCGCCTGAGCGACCAGATTGAAGAGCTCTTCCTGGGGCGCCTCCTTTTGGAGGAGCACCGATTCGCCGGTGCTCGTGTCCTGGAGCCGGTAGTCGAGACGGAGGACCGAGCCGGCGCTGCGCGGCGAGCTCACGTAGCTGCCGAGCAGGACGTAGTCGCTGCCCAGGCTGGCGCGGATCTTGTGCAGCGTATCCAGGGCCAGGCTGTCGACGTCGGGTAGTGCCAGCTCGAGCTTGACCCGCGCCACGGTCTCTCCGGGTACCGCGCGCACGCGTTCGCCGGCGGCGAGCTCGGTGCTCAACATCTCGGCGAAGGCGGTCGATAGCCAGGCGTCGGCGGGCCGGCCGGAAGTATTGCGAAAGCCGAGGACGGCGACCGCTTTGCGCGCCGGCGCCGGTCGAGCCACGGCGGCGCCCGCGACCGGCGGCGTGTCGGGAGCGCCGCCGGCAATCTCCGCCATCCTGCCGCGATGACTCGCGTACCACGACCACGAAGCCAGCCCAGCGACGACGACCAACGCGGCCGCGAGCCATGCCGTGAGTCGTCGCCGCGGTGCGCTCCCCAGCCCGGGCATGAAGTCGGTGGCTTCGTCGGTCAGCGCGCGCACCGCAATTCCCGGCGATGGGAAACGGTCCGCGGGCCGACGCCCCATGCAGCGCCGAATGACGCGATCCCAGCGCGCGTCGAGGCTGGGCCATACCTCGCGCGGCGACGGCGGCTCCTCCTGCAATCGCTTGAGGGCCACCGAAAGCGCCGTGCCGCCCTCGAAGGGCAGCTCGCCGGTCGCCATCTCGAACATCATCACGCCGAAGGAGTACACATCTGTCGCGGCCGTGATCTCGCCGCCCTCGACCTGCTCGGGCGCCATGTACGAGGGCGTGCCGAGGATCACGCCCGAGAGGGTGACGCCGGTCGAGCTCGAGTCCTCGTCGTTCTCGCGCAGCCGGGCGAGGCCGAAGTCGGTGACCACGGCCCGCACCCCGGCGGCACTTCCCGGCCGGTCGTCCGCCGCCGGCACCAGCATCACGTTGGCGCATTTCAGGTCGCGGTGGATGACGCCCGCGGCATGCGCGGCGTCGAGCCCCTCGGCGATCTGGCGCAGGATCGGCAAGGCGACCGCCGGCGCCAGACGCCCGTCCATCGCCAGGCGCGTCGCCAACGACTCGCCGTCGAGGAGCTCCATGGTGATGAAGAAGATGTCCGCCGGCGCCGATTCGGGCGCCGCGCCGGGCACGGCCCGCACGTGGTGTCCGGCGTCGTAGATCCGGCAGACATTGGGATGGGTGACTTTCCGCGCCAAATGGATCTCGCGGCGGAAGCGCTCGAAACGCCGGGGGTCGTCGCTCAACGCGTGGCGGATGGCCTTGAGCGCCACGCGCCCGCCGAGCTCCTGGTCCTCGGCCTCGAAGACCTCGCCGGCGCCCCCGCCGGCCAGGAACCGGATGATGAGATACCGCCCGGCGACCAGCGTGCCGCCGGTGAAAATCGGGTCCCAGGCCGAGCTCGCCCAAGTGCTCTGCGGGGTCTCCGCCTCCGCGAGCTCGGCCGTGGGCTCGCCATCGCTGACCGTTGGGGCCGGCGGTTTCTCGCGCTCGTCGGAGGAGTCGCTCACGCCGCGCCTCTACTGGCTGCCCAGGGGATCGTCCCAGGGATCGATGTCGGCACGCGCCTCGCCGGAGAAGCGTTCCATCTCCCGCCGGTCGCGCTTGGTGGGGCGCCCCGCACCCATCTCACGAGAAACCGGCGGCCGGCGCAGCAGATGAGCCATGGAATCGGGTGCCGGGCGCGGCGGGCTCAAGTCCTCGAAGACGCGCGCCGCGTCAGCTTTGGGAAGCGGCTTGTCCTGTAACTCGCGCACGATCAGAATTCGCGTCCAGTCTCCGACTTCGATTTCGATCCGATCGCCTACCGCCAGGATACGGTGGGGCTTGACCGCGGTGCCGTTCACCCGCACCCGGCCGAGATCGCAGGCATGGGTCGCCTGCGTGCGGGTCTTGAAGGCCCGCGCAACTTGCAGCCACTTGTCTACCCGTAGGGGCACCTGACGAGTTTACGCGATACAATTGACCACGCGGACCCCGACCGAGAGTGAATGGCAGGCAGAGGCCCCACCCGTTGGGCAGTCGTCGCACTAGAGAGGAGAAGCCGATGGCTTCCAAGATTTTCGTAGGCAATCTCGACTTTCACACCACCAGCGAAGAGGTTTCGACCCTGTTCGCCGAAGTCGGGCCGATTCGTGAAGTCTTCCTGCCGCTCGACCGAGAGACCCGGCGTCCGCGCGGGTTCGCATTCGTGGAATTCGAGAACGAGGACGACGCCGCCAAGGCAATCGAAAAGTTCAACGGCCACGAGCTCGGCGGCCGCCCGATCCGGGTCAACGCCGCGGAAGAGCGTCCGCGCGGCGGCAGCTCATTCGGCGGCGGCGGCCGTCCGTCCTTTGGCGGCGGTGGCGGCGGCACTGGTGGTGGAGGCGGCTACGGCCCCGACGCACCTCCGCGCGGCGGCTTCGGCGGCGGCAAGCCCAAGGGCAGCCGCAGGAACATCCGCGCCAAGAAGCGCGGCTTCTAGGGTTTCGGGCGGTCGGCCGACTCGCTCTGTCCGACGAGGTCCAGAAATTCCCCCACCGGCTGCAGACGATCCAGCGCTTCGACGACGCGGTCGAGGTCGAGCGCTACGTAGTCGTGCGCGACAACGTTGCGAAACCCGGCCAGCGGCTCCAGATTCTTGACCAGCTCGGCGGAGAATCGCGGGTCGCCTCCCAAGCTGGGGATCGCGTCCTTGTAGTCCTCGAACCGTTCCCCGCGACGCGTCGCGAGCTCACTGGCGATGTCGATGACGAGTTGGCAAACGGTGAAGAGCGAGAACAAGACGTCGTTGTGCAGCGACAGGTCGCTCTGCAGGGCCGCGCCGTTCGGGACCCGCTGGCGTAGATTGCTCAGGTGATCGAGATGCCGGCGCAACTCGACCAGCCGCTCGACCAGGAAGGTCATCGCTTCAAAGCCTCGAGCTTCAGCGCTCGCGTCCAACGCAGAAACGGCTCGAGATCGGCCGCCCGAAGCTGAACGTCGCGTCGGAAATCATGATCGAGCTGCGAGTCGCCGCAGAGGACGCGAATCCCGTCGAGGGCCGCCCGCCGGCCGAGATGGGGCGGCGCATCGTTGAGCACGACGACATCGACCTCACGCCCTCCAAAATGGCCGGGAAGCTCGGTCGCAAGCCGCAAGCGCAAGGCAAATCGCTCCTCGACAGACAGTCCGCGATCGACCAGGACGGCGACATCGATATCGCTCTCGCGATGCGCCCGGTCCTCGGCCTGGCTCCCGAACAGATAGGCCGAAACCAAGGACGGCTCGTGCAGCCCTCCGAGAGCCGCAGCGAGCTTCGCGACGAGGTCGGCGCTCTGTGGCGAGAGGGGTTCGGCGAGCATGCAATCGAGGTTAACACGCGGTCCGCGGCCATACTCCAACGGGCCCGGGCTCGAGTTCACTCTCGACCGCAGTCGAGCCCGCACCGCACGCAGCGAACCACACCACTCGTCCCCGAATGTGTCGCATAAGAGCGACTCGGTCGCCGGATCCTCTGTCGTGTCTGAGCTTTTCGATGAGAGCAAATGGATCTTATGCGTCAGGTTGGGGGTGTTTGACGCGGGGCGTTAGGGTGTCTAATAGTAGTT
>JBDTNL010000111.1:0-9355 GCA_039933785.1 Acidobacteriota bacterium | reverse complement strand
TCGGTGATCGCCTTGGTCAGAGCGATCGGCGTGATCTGCCAAGACAGTCCCCACTTGTCCTTGCACCAGCCGCACTCGCTTTCCTTTCCGCCGTTCTCGACAATCGCGTTCCAGTAGCGATCCGTCTCGGCCTGGTCTGCGGTTGCGATCTGGAACGAAAACGCCTCACTGTGCTTCATCACCGGCCCACCGTTCAGGCCGAGGCACGGAATTCCCAGGACGGTGAACTCGACGGTCAAGACATCCCCCTTCTTGCCCGACGGGTAGTCTCCGGGTGCGCGATGTACGGCGTCGACGGACGAATCTGGAAAGGTTTGCGCGTAGAAACGCGCCGCCTCCTCGGCCTCGCGGTCGAACCAGAGACAAATCGTGTTCTTTGCTGGGTTCACAGTGTCATTTCCTTTCATCGAGATGAGTTCGTCCCGCAACGCGCCGCAGCACGATCGGCCGCCGCGGCCCAATCGACCGCGTCGCCCGTAAGGCCGGAATGCGCCCGGACTTGCGCGAAGGCATCCTTCGCCTTCATCAGCCAACCGCAGGCCTCGCTCCCCGGCGCCTCGGCGGTCCGGGTCTGTACTTGACCGAGAGAGACGTACAGATTCGCGAGCGCGGCGCTCGTGGCGCTCCACTCCGGGTTTGTGGCTGCGATCGACTCGCGCAGCGACAGTGCCTCGTGGAATGCGGTCAACGCCGCCGTGCGATCTCCAGACGAGGCCAGAGCCGTGCCGTAGTGGGTCAGCGCGGCTGCGAGGTCGTCCTTCCAGCGCAGATTCGTCGGATCGATCGCGGACTGTTCGCGCCGGAGAGGGAGGGCTCGGCGCAGATCGGTCAGGGCGGTGGCGTAGTCGCCACCCTCCATCTCGCCGCCGGCAATTTGCACCAGGCTCTCCGCGAGGTCGGTCAGGGCGCGGGAGTCTTTCGGATCTTGTGCACGCAAGCGCTCGCGGATCGCGAGTGCCTGCCGATCCTGCACCAGGCTCGCAGCGCGGTCGCCCAGCGCGCGGTAGGCCACGGCGAGCCGTGTGTAGTCGGTCGAAAGATCGCGTTGGGTTTCGGCGCTTGCCGAATTCGCTGCGGCGAGCTCTTGGTCGACCGCGAGCGAGCTCTTCTGATGCTCGAGCGCCTCGGCCCAATGCTTCTGCTGCCCCAATCCGTCTCCCAGCCGCTGCTCCACAACACCGACATAGCGCCGCGCTTCGCGATCTTCGGGGTGATCGCGACGGTTCGCTTGCGCCGCCTCGAGAGCGACGCGGTAGCCGGCGATCGCCGAGTCCAGGTCGCCCAACTCCCACTGGTCGTCGCCCACCGAAACCGCCGTGGTCGCGAGCTCGGCTGCCGCCGGCGGATACGGTAACGCCGCCAGGGCGCTCACTTCGACCAGTGCGGCGTTGTGCCGTGCGAGGGCGGCGCGCGTGTCGCCGCGAGCCGCGAGGACCGCGCCGATGCGGCTCTCGACTCGCGCTTTCGCCAAGCGCAGATCGGGATCGCTCGGCTGCCTCTGCAGCATGCTCCCGCGTAGCGCGAGCGCCTTCTCGTAGCTTCGAAGCGCGTCTTCGGTATGACCAAGACTCGAGCGATACGGCATCCCCTGCACGTCGCCGACACGCTGATAGGCCTCGGCCAATTCGCCGAGTAGGTCTTGATCGCCACCCGCCTCGCTCGCCAGACCATCGAGGTACTCGAGCGCCTTGCGCACCACCAACTCGCGAGCCGCGGTCGCTCCGGGCAAGTCTTGGATTGCGTCGTGGAACTCGAACAGGAAGGAATTGGCCAGCCGACGCACTTCCGCGAAATGGCGCCGAGCCACTCGGGCTTGCTCCACTGCGACTCCGGTCGAAGCGAGCAGCGCTACGGCGGCGAGCGCCGCGGCAACGACGCCGGCTCGATGGCGGCCGACGAATTTTCGCATGCGGTAACCCAGCGAGTCGCGCCGCGCCAGGACCGGCAAACCCGTGAGGTAACGCCGCAGGTCCTCGGAGAGCTGATCGGCGGACGCGTAGCGACGTCGAGGGTCCTTGCGCATGGCCTGAAGGGTGATGGCGTCGAGATCGGCCGACAAATGCGGTGACCGACCGCCACGGGCCGCCTGAATCGTCGAGGGCGCGGCCTGGGTGCGCGCGATCGTGCTCGGTGGCGGCGGCTCCTCTTCGCCCACGATCCGCATGACCTCGGCGGCGCTCGAGCCGCGGGCGATTCGGTAGGGGAGCTGGCCGGTGAGCAACTGGTAGAGCAACACGCCGAGCGAATAGACATCGCTCGCGGTGGTGATCGCCTCGCCGCGCGCCTGCTCTGGGCTCGCGTACTCGGGAGTCATCGGACGGGAGAAGACGGTGAGCTCCTCGACCGGGCCGCCCTCCGCGTCGAGCAGCTTGGCGATTCCGAAATCGAGCAGCTTCGGCGTGCCGTCCGCGGTGACGAGAATATTGCCGGGCTTGAGGTCGCGGTGGACCACCAGGTTCTGGTGGGCGTAGTGCACCGCCGCGCAGACCTTGCGAAAGAGCTCGAGGCGGGCTTCGATCGAACCGGCGCCGCTGCACCAGCGATCGAGCGGCTGGCCGTCCACGTATTCCATGACGAAGTACGGCTGTCCGCTTGCCGCCGTGCCGCCGTCGTACAGCCGGGCGATGTTGGGGTGATTGAGCGAGGCGAGGATGCGCCGTTCGTTGTGGAAGCGATGCACGATCGCCTCGGAGGCCATGCCGCCCAGGCGAGAATCAATGAGCTTGATCGCCACTTGCTGGTGGAAGTCGGCGCCCTCGCGTTCCGCCAGATACACCGTACCCATCCCACCATGGCCCAACTCCCGCACGACGCGGTAGGCGTCGATTCGTTCGGGCGGTGGGGCACGAACGCCGGCCGCTTCGACGGCGATGCCCGCGCCGACCGGTGATCTATCGAACCGGTCTTGCGCCACATCGTGGGCTTGGAGAAGCGCCGCGACCTCGGCCTTGAGCTCGGCATCCCCAGCGCACGAGGCCTCGAGAAGCGCCGCTCGCTCGCCAACCGGGAGCTCGAGGGCTGCCTGGAGCAAGCGCTTCGCCGCCATCCAGCGCGCCGCGTCCATGATGACTATTGCGGACCGAGCTCGCGTTGCAGCCAAGACTTGGCTGATGCCCACTCGCGGTGGACCATCGCTTCGGAGATCCCCAGCGCCGCTGCGGCCTCTTCGGCGGTCAGGCCGCCGAAGAAACGGAGGTTCACCAGGCGAGCGAGCTCCGGGTCCACAGTTTCCATCGTCCGCAGCGCTTCGTCGACGGCGAGCACCTCGGCGTCGGTGCTCGCGGGAAGATCGAAGCCCTCCGGCCACTGCACCGGGCGCTCTCCACCGCGCTTCTCAGCCGATCGGCGGCGGGCCTGATCGACCAGGATCCGCCGCATCGCTTGCGCGGCGACCGAGAAGAACTGTGTCCGGTTCTGCCAGTTCGCGTGGTCCTGACGCACGAGCTTGAGGTATGCCTCGTGCACCAGCGCGGTGGTCTGGAGGGTCGCCCCCGGAGGCTCCCGCCGTCGCGCGCGGGAGGCGATCTGGTGCAGCTCGCGGTACACCAAGGGCAGTAAGCGATCGAGAGCCCCGGGATCCCCGGCGCTCCAGGCGCCAAGAAGCGCCGTGACCTCGTCGGCGGTGGTCGGCGGCTCTTCGGACTCCACGAAATCATCATATGCCCGGCTCTGCGGCGAGCTCGGCTATTCGGGACGCCGAGGAGCCACTGCGAAGAATCGGCGATGGAATGCGCGTTCTTCAGGTGAGTGAGCCTCGCAATGAGCTCGCCCCCGGCACGGAGGCCGTCATGTTCATACCCAAATCGCGCGCTGCCCTTTCTCTCCTTCTCCTCGGTTCGTTCCTCGCGTCGCCCGGACGCCCTCAGCCTCCTACGGCGGAGCCGCGGACTGCCAAGTGCGTGGAGGGCCGGGGAATCGTGTGCCTGGGCGACGGGCGTTTCAGCGCCCAGGTCGAGTGGCTCACCGGGGCCGCTGGCGCCGAGGCCAGGGCGTTGAGCCACGACGCCGCCCACTTCGGTGCTCAAGGGGGCGCCGGCCTGGACGTGCGGTTGGTGGACGGGCGCGCGGACAATGGGTTTTTCTGGGTCCAGCGGCATGCTCCGGCGAAGCTCGCGTACCGCTTGACGCTGGTCGATCTCCAAACCGGCGAGACGCGCACGTATGAGCACGCGGCCAATGAACCCCAGGAGGCGGATCTCTACGCTCTGCCGGAGAGATTGCTGCCGGAGACGCCGTCGACCGCCCTCATGGACGCCCCCGAGAGCGAATCCGAGCGCTGCGACGGCGGCGTCTGTCTGGCGGGGCGGCGCCTGCGCATTGCCGCGCGCAGCGGCGGTCTCGAGCTGCCCGGCGAGGCAGCGGGCGACGACACCGCTGTGTTCCGTCTCGGTCACGGCGATCCCGACTTCGTGGTCAGCGTGATCGATGCCCGCGAGCGCGACGGCTCGTGGTGGGTGCTCTCTTCGGCGCCCAGCGGAGCCGCGGCCACGATCGAGGTCACCGATCTCGACACCAATCTCAAAGAGCGAATCACACTCCAGGGGACCGAGACCGCGCTCGCGCACCTAGCGACGGCGACCGGCGTCGGCGTCGGCGTCGTGCTGGATCCGACGCGAGCGGCACACGCCGCCATCACCGACCAGGGCGGCACAGTGCACGCGAAAAGCGCCAACGGTGTCGTCTTCACGCTCACGATCCCGGCAAAGGCCTTGTTCTCGAAGGAGACCATCACGCTCACCCCGCTCAAGAGCATGCAACGCCTGCCGTTCGCGGGGGGGGTGGTTGCGGGCGTTCAGATCGATCCTCCCGGCCTGCACTTCTCCGGCGTGGCCCGCCTGGCGATTGCGCCGCCGACGGCAGTCACAAAGGCGCAGGAGACAACCTTCGGCTACCGCAAAGCCGGCGCCCAATTCTTTCTCTACCCCGCCAAGCTTGCCGTGCCGGGAGTGGTCCTGACACTCACTCACACCGGCGGCTACGGGCTTGCCCGTGGCACAGCTTCCGAGCAGCAGGCACAGCTCAAGCGTCTGCCACCGCAGCCCGACGACCAATTCGAGCAACGGCTCTGGGCGGTCCACTCGCGGCTTCGGCAGGGCAAGAGTCTTGCGGCGGAGGCGGAGGTTGCAGCACAGCCTCTTAGCAGCGCTGCGGTCGATGCCTTCTTCAGGGACGCGTATCAGAAGAGCCTGAAGGCCATGCTGACGCAGATCGCGGCGAGCTGCGCCGGGCGCAAAAAGGGCGGTCCGTTGGCCCAGGAGTTCATTGCCCAAGGACAAGCCGACGGTTTTTCTGACGTCAACGATTTCAAGGCGCTACAAGCTGCGCTCAATCAGGGCAACGCCAAGTGCTACGACGACGCTGCAGAGGCCTGCGTCGGCGGGCCAGACTCGAGCCAAGCGGTACCTCTCCTGCGCGCCTGGTTCCAACTCACCGCAGCCGGCGCCACCGATCTCGTCGACGCGAGCAAGGGTGAGGCTTGCCTGGTGTTCCAGCTGGTGCTCAACAGCACTATCGACCTCGACCTGCCCCCCGTTAAATCGCGCCAAACCGTGGTCGCCAAGACCATGGTGCGCTTCAAGCGACCCTTCCACTTCGGCACCAGCGGCCTGCCGAACGACTACCACGAGGAGGCCGTCTGGACGGGTAGCAGTCTCACGGACTGCACCACCCGCTTCACCGGGCGGTATCAACTGGAGAACCTTTCGGTGAGGTACCTCTACCTCAACGCCAACTACTACAACGACGAGGGGCCGCTGACGCGGATGGCACTGGTCTACGACATCGGGAACCCGATGGAAGAGCTCAACGTGGGCGCTCCCCCCTGTCCCCCGGAGACCGTACCCGGAGAGCCCGGCTGGGTCCAGTACTTTCGATTGGGCTACGTCACGCTCCACGTTCTCGACAAGCTCAATACCGATGGCTACAACCTGGGGCCGTACGGAATCAACGAGTTCATCGAAACGCGATGGGATATTCGCCTACAGGACGATCTCTTCGCCAAGAAAGACTACGCGCGCACCAACGGCAGCGAGACCGAGTTGACGAACTTGAACATCTTCCATCGGCCCGGTCAGTAGTCCGGGTCCGGGTCCGAGTCCGCAGAGCGCGCCCGCCGCCATCGTCGTCGCAAGCGCAGCAGGCCGAGGATCCCCGCCGCGGCTGCGGCGGTGAGCGCGGCGGCGAGCGAGTCGAAGCCACCGGCCCGCAGCGCGACAAAGAGCGCGAGCGCCGGGCCAGCGACCCGCGCGGCGAGCTCGAGCAACTCGCGGCCGCCGAATCCCACCCCCACTCGGCGCGCCAATCGTCGAGCCCAGAGCAGGTTCTGCAGCGCGACCATCGCGCTCCAGCCGGCGGCGCCGCCTAGAATGCCGTGGCTGTGGACCAAGCCCACCGCGATCAGCGCGCCGACAACCAAGGCGCCCAACGTGATCCGCGCCACCGCGACCTCGTCGCCGGCCGCCAGCAAGGCCCGATCGTTGTACCCGAAGACCGCCGAGAACAAGAGGCCGGCCGCCAACAGACGGAGCGCGGCGGCGGCCGGCGCATACGCCGCGCCGAAGACCGCGACCAGCAGCGGGCCCGGCGCCAGGAGGCAGAGGAGAAGCGGTGGCAAGAGCAGCGCCAAGTTGATCGCGCGCGCCTCGAGGTAGAGGCCTGCGAGCGCCGCGACACCCTCTCGGTGCAGAGCCTCGGTCGCCGCCGGTAGAAAGCGATGCGCGCCAGCCTCGCCCCCGAGCTCGAGCACCCGTTCGAGGCCGCGTGCCACACCGTAAATCCCCACCGCAGCGGCCGGGGCCAAGACACCGAGCAACAGGATGTCGAACCACTGCGCTCCCTGATAGACCACCGCCATCCCGGCGTAGGGTGGCAACGAGCGCAGCAACTCGCGATCCCAACGCGGGCCGCCGAGGGGAACTCTCCACCAGCCGCGCGCCGCGGCATAGCCGACGAAACCGAGCTCCCCGACCAGCGATCCTGCGGCGAACCCGAGAGCCGCGCCCGTGAGGCCCGCCCCGAGCGCCAGCGCGGCGAATACACCGAGCGCACGCCAGAGCCCGCCGAGCGCGTCGCGCCAAAGTGCCCTTCCCAGAGTGTTCCCAAAGGCGCGCGCCACGCCGAGCGTCGCTTGGCCGACGGCGAGCGCTGCGACGACCGGCGCCAGGGCCCAAAGCGGCGCGGTGAGATCGGGCTTCTCGGCGATTCGGGCGACCCAGGGCGCCAGCGCGACGACTAACAGAGCGCCGGCGATTCCCGACAGGGCACCCGTCGCGATGGCGGTGCCCGCTGCTTGTCGGGGCGCTCGAGGATCCGCGCCAACGCGCAAAAGGCTGACCCTACGTGCGGCGGCGGAACCCAATCCGAGCGCCGCGCAACCGCCGGCCGCGGTGGCGATGGCCACCGCCTCCGTGAAGAGCCCGAAGTCGCCAGGCCCCAGCCGGCGGGCGAGCACGACTCGCATCGCGAAGGCGGCGAGCACCGCCGCCGCGGAGCCCATAAGAACGGCGAGAGTAGCCGCCCCCTGGGTCGCTTCCGGTCGCTCGCTCATTGCCCTTCTCGGCAAGCGCGGGACTCTACCTGGCGCGGCGGGGGTGGGATATAACGCTCGGCATGGAAGCCCAGAGATCCAGCGAGGGCGCGAGCGCCCTCAAGATCTCCGTCATCGTGCCCCTCTACCGCTCGGGCTCGACCCTGGCTCGGTGCTTGCGCGCCTTGGCGCAACAGACTCGCCGGGACTTCGAGGTCCTGCTCGTCGACAGCTCCCCGGACCTCGCATGCGAAGTGATCGTCCAGGCCGCTCAGGCCGAGCTGCCTCAGTTGGTCTATTTGCGCAGTGCCCAACGACTGCTGCCTCAACCGGCGCGAAACCTCGGCGCGGCGCGCGCCCGGGGCGACTATCTGGTTTTCTCGGATCCTGATTGTTATGCGCGCCCCGACTGGCTGGAGCGTCTCGTCGCCGCGCACGAAGACACGCGCCAGCCGGTAGTCGGGGGCCTCGCCTGTCACGGCAGGCGGCCGTTCGACCGCGCTGTGCATTTGTGCAAGTTCAGCAAATGGCTGCCGGCTGGCAAGGCGCGCGAAGTGGATATGGGGCCGACCGCCAACCTGATTTGCTCTCGCGCCTCGTTCGAGACCCTCGGCGGATTCCAAGGGGATCCAATGGTCGGCGACGCGCTCTTCAGCTGGCGCCTGCGCGCCGCCGGCGCCACGCTCGTCTTCGCTCCCGATGCGGTGGTCGAGCATCATCATCTGGACACCTGGAAGTCGTTCCTCACGGAACGCTTCCGCCGCGGGCAGGACTTCGCGGCGCTCCGACTCGCCTGGCTGGGTGCGCGTCGGCCCACCAGCTTCGGATACCTGGTCGTGAGCGCGCTGCCGATCCGCTTGGCGACGAACTTGTTTCACGTCGCTCGGCACGCCGCTCGGGCAGGCGCGACGATGGAGTTCGTTCGCGGCCTGCCGGTGATCGCCGTGGGTCACGCGGCCTCGCTCGCTGGAGAGAGCGTCGGCTACGCCCGTGCGCTCAGGAGGCGCTCGATCGCGACCGCGTCGGCGCCAGAATCCGAGGTCACAGCGGCCCCCGTGGTTCGGTGAGCTCATAGCGCGAGAACTTCTCAGCCGCCCTGCCGACCCCGAAGGCCAGACCGACCGCCTGCCCCAACGCCCCGCAGAGCTGCATCGCCCACACGAACGGCAGGTTGCAGGCCACACGCGCCCATCCCTCCTTGCGCTCGCGCACCAGGTAGGGCACGAAATGCGCCACGAAATAGAACGGGATGGCCGGGGCCGCAACGACGTAAAGCATGCGGCGGCCCCAAGACCAACGCCCTTCGCGCGCCCGCAGCGGCCCGTAGGATCGATACCAGAGGAAGATGCCCCTCCCGATGCTCGCCAAGCTGCCCTCATTGCGATGTGCAAGGACCGCGGCGGGCTCGAGAAAGAAACGCCCGCCGCGGGCGAGCAGGCGCTGCTGCAGCACGAGATCGTTCCCGAGCAAACCCGTAAGGTCATCGCCCAGGCTGCGCAGAGCGTCGGTCTTGTACGTGGCGTTGTGTCCGGGGACGCGGGCGCTCTCGCCCCGCCGCAGCGGCGCGGCGTAGTGGCCGTAGTTCAGCAGCCCGATCAAGCGACTACGCCCGTATGTGGGATTCCCCGCGACGATCCGCGTGCCGACGCCCACCCACGGTCCGCGATGGGCTTCGAGCACAGCCGTCGCCCACCCTGGCAGGACGTACGTGTGCTCTTCGAGAAAGGCAATCACCGGCGCGCGCGCGGTGGCAAACCCCGCGGCCCGAGCGTCCCCGAACAGCGTGCCCTCGGGAAGGGGAAGGCGACGAACCTGCGGCGCCTCCGAACC
>JBDTNL010000110.1:0-9439 GCA_039933785.1 Acidobacteriota bacterium | reverse complement strand
CGGATCATGAATCCGACCACCGACGTCTTCGAGAAGCGCATCGCGGCGCTCGAAGGCGGAGCGGCGGCGCTCGCCGTGGCAAGCGGCCAGGCGGCGCAATTCATCGCCCTCTCGACCCTTGCCGAGGCCGGCGACAACATCGTCTCCACCAGCTATCTCTATGGCGGCACCTACAATCAGTTCAAGGTCGCCCTGCCGCGGCTCGGCATCGAAGTAAAGTTCGTCGACGGCGACGATCCCGAGGACTTCCGCCGCGCCATCGACGCCAAGACCCGCGCGATCTACGTCGAGACCATCGGCAATCCGCGCTTCAACATTCCGGACTTCGAGGCCCTGGCCAAGGTTGCACACGACGCCGGCGTCCCGTTGGTGGTCGACAACACATTCGGCGCCGGCGGATATCTGGCGCGGCCGATCGAGCACGGCGCCGACATCGTCGTCGCCTCGGCGACCAAATGGATCGGCGGGCATGGCACCTCGATCGGCGGCGTGATCATCGACGCCGGCCGCTTCAACTGGGGCAACGGCCGCTTCCCCACCTTCACCAAACCGGCGCCGGGCTACCACGGTCTCAGCTTCTGGGAGGCGTTCGGCGACCAGAGCCCGTTCGGCAACATCGCGTTCATCATCCGCGCCCGCGTCGAAGGCCTGCGCGATCTCGGTCCGGCGCTCAGCCCGTTCAATTCGTTCCTCTTCCTGCTCGGCCTGGAGACGCTGTCGCTCCGGGTCCAGCGTCACGTCGACAACACGCTGGCGCTCGCCCAGTGGCTGGAGCAGCGGCCCGAGGTGACCTGGGTGAGCTATCCCGGCCTGCCCAATCATCCGTACCACGCCGCCGCCAAGCGCTACTTGCGCAACGGCTTCGGAGGCGTGCTCTCGTTCGGCATTCGCGGCGGCCTCGAGGCCGGGCGCCGCTTCATTGACAGCGTCAAACTGGCGAGCCATCTGGCGAATGTCGGCGACGCCAAGACCCTGGTCATTCATCCGGCGTCGACTACGCACCAGCAACTCGGCGAGGCTGAGCAGAAGAGCGCCGGCGTCTCTGCGGATCTAGTGCGCGTCTCGGTGGGCATCGAGCACATCGCGGACATCCAGGCGGACTTCGAACGCGCCTTCGCCAGCGCCACCGTCGAAGCCGTGGTCGCCGGCTGAGCTCGGCAATGGCAGCTGCGACTTCGAGTGCAACGAGATTTCTCGCCGTCCCCGAGTGGAAGCTCGGGGGCGGCGCGACCCTGCGTGAGCTCAAGGTGGCGTATCGCACCTGGGGAACGCTCGACCGGGAGGGCGGCAACGCGGTCGTCGTCTGTCACGCGCTCACCGGCTCGGCGGACGCCGATCAATGGTGGGCGCCGTTGTTCGGCTCCGGACGCACGCTCGATCCCGCGCGCGACTTCATCGTCTGCGTCAACGTGCTCGGCAGCTGCTACGGCACGACCGGCCCCGCCTCGCTCCGTCCGAGCTGTGACGAGCCTTACGGGCCGGGCTTTCCGACCGTCGACGTGCGCGACATGGTCGAGCTTCAGGGCGCGCTGCTCCGCGCGCTCGGCGTGCAGAGAATTCGCCTGGTACTGGGCGGATCGCTCGGCGGCTTGCAGGTTCTCGAATGGGCGGCGACGTTTCCAGAATGGGTCGAGGCGATCGCACCGATCGCCGCCTCGGCTCGCCACTCGGCTTGGTGCATCGCCTGGAGCGAGGCTCAGCGCCAGGCGATTTTCGCCGACCCCGATTGGGGCTCGGGCTGGTACCCAGCGGACAAGCCACCGCGCGCGGGTCTGGCCGCGGCGCGAATGATGGCCATGGTGAGCTACCGCAGCCGCGACAGCTTCGAGCACCGTTTCGGGCGCCGTGAGGCCGCGGCCAGTCTGTTCGCGGTCGAGCACTGGTTGCATCATCACGGCCAGGCGCTCACCGACCGCTTCGACGCCAACAGCTACGTCGCGCTCACTCGCGCCATGGATCGCCATGACATCGCGCGTGGCCGCGGCTCGCTCGAGGCTGCGTTGCGCTCGATCACCCAACCCGCGCTGGTGGTCGGCATCGACAGCGACGTGCTCTACCCGCTAGAAGACCAACGCGAAGTCGCGCGCGGCCTCCCTGACGGCCGCCTGGCAGTGCTCTCGTCGCCTCACGGCCACGACGCGTTCCTGCTGGATGCCGAGGCGCTCGATCGGCTGCTGGTTGAATTCCGCGACGAAGTGGACCCTCGCGCCCGGGCCCGGCGCGTAGCCGGCACCGCACGATGAAGCTCCGGGGAGGCGAGGCCAGGCGATGACTCTCTGCGTGCTCAAGTTCGGCGGCACCTCGGTCGGCACGGTGGCCGCCATGCGCTCGACCGTCGAACGCATCGCGTCCGCGGCGTCGCCGGGGCCGGTCGTGGTCGTGGTCTCCGCCTTTTCGGGCGTGACCGATGACCTCGCCGCTGCCGTGCTCCAAGCCGCGCAAAGAGACGCCAGGTATCGCAACGTCGTCTTCACCCTGCGGCAGCGCACGGCTCTTCTCCTCTCCAGCATCGCGAGCGGGTCTCACGCGCGGCAAGCCGAGGCGCACTGCGCGGAGCACTTGCAGCGGTTGAAGGAGCTCCTCGACGCCGTCGCACTCCTCAGGCGTTGCCCGGAGGAGCTCCACGACGAAGCGATGAGCCTCGGCGAGCGCCTTTGCGCATCGGTGGTCGCGGCCGGCGTAGCCACTTTGGACGTCCCCGTCGAACGCATCGACGCGGGCGAGATCGTGCGCACCGATTCGACTTTCGGCGAGGCCGAAATCGATTTCGACCTCACCTCCAAGGCGGCGCGAAGCCTCGTGCGAGGAAACGGCGCCACGATCGTCCCGGGCTTTTTCGGCGCCGATCGCCGCGGCCGAACCGTCTTGCTCGGCCGCGGCGGCTCCGACACCACCGCCACCGTGCTCGGCGCGGCGCTCAGCGCCGACCGGGTCGAGATCTGGACCGACGTCGATGGCGTGCTGACGGCGGATCCGCGCCACGTTCCGACGGCACGCTCGCTCTCCGCACTGAGCTACGCCGACGCGGCGGAGGCCGCTTTCTTCGGCGCCAAGGTCCTGCATCCACGCGCCCTCGGACCCGCCGCGGCGGCGCGCGTGCCGGTCACGGTGCGCAATTCCTTCGCTGGCGGCCCGGGCACCCGGATCGACGAGGGCCCCTCGCCCGAGGAGGCCTTTACCGTAGCGCTCACCGCCGATGTCTCTTTGATCAGCCGCCGGCCCGGGGCTCGGGCGCTCGAATCGCTGTCGGCAGCCGCCGCGCGAGCCCGGGTGCCGGTGCTACTCGAGCAGGATCGCGCCATGGGCGAGAGCTGGGTCGCGATTCCGGCAACCGCGCGAGCCCGCGTGACCCGAGAGATGCCCTTCGACACCGCGTTCGAGGGCACCGCCGAGTGCACCGGCATGGCGATCGTCGCGGCCATCGGTCCACGGGCCCGGGAACGCTCTCACCTCCTCATCGAGATCCTCAGCGACCCCCGTCTGGGGCCACTCGTGGTGGTGGCCGGGGCCCGTCGTTCGGCGTTGGTCGCCCTGCTCCCGGTCGCGGCCGCACGGGGCGCCGTGGAAGCCCTCCATCGCGAGCTGGCCGAGCGGGGACGGCCGGTTCGCGAGCCCTCGTCCTTGTTCGGTCCGCGCGGCGTCTGGTACGATCCTGCGCACGCACGATGAACTATCCCGGCAACGAGGCGCTCGGCGAGGAGACCAAGGAGCGTCTCCTCCGAACCTTCACGCAGACCATCGATTTGGCGGCCCGCGGAGGCATCCAAGAGGCCCTGCTCGGATGCGATTTCATCCTTCGCATGGACCCGCTGTTTCAACCTGCGCGGTTGTTGCACGAGCGCCTGAGCGTCAGCAGCGGCAGCGTCGAGGTCGAGGATTTGCGCCTGCCAGCGGCCTCCGCCGCGCCGCCTGCGCAGCCGACGGGCTTCGGCACGGTGCAGATGCCGGCCATTCGAATGCCTCCCCCGGCGCCGCCCGCGGCACCCGCTCCAGTTCAGCCGGTCGTTGATCCCGCAGCGGTGCGCGACGCCCTGCAGCGCGCCTTCGACAAGCGAGACTTCGCCGGCGTGGTGGCTCTGGCCACGCAGCAAAGCACGCTCATTGCCGGTGACCCGGCTCTGCGCGAGCTCGCCGAAGCCGCACAGGCGCACGCCGAGGCTGAGCCCTACATCCGGAGGTTCCTGGACGGCGCCCGTCAGGCGATCGCCAAGGGAGACCGAGCCGAGGCCGACAAGTTGTTGCAAAAAGCTTCTTCGCTCGATCCGGAACACCCCGAGATCGCTGAAATGCAGGCCCCGGCCGCCACGCTCGAGGACGACACCGCGGATATCCCCGCAGAGCTTTCGCCGCTCGGCGAGCTGCCGACGGACCTCGGGCTGGAGGCTCTCCCGGACGAGATGAGCTTCGCCGAGTTCTCCGAGCCGGCCGCGGCCAGCCATGCGGGCTTTTCGCTCGAAGAGGCCGAGCCCATGCCGGCGCTAGGCGGCGCGCCGCCGGCACGCGTCAACGAGGGCGACAGTCGCATCGCCGAGCTGCTCGACGAAGGACAGACTGCCCTGGATCGCGGCGAGTACCAGCTCGCGATCGACGCCTGGTCGCGCATCTTCCTCATCGATATCGACCACGGCGAGGCAGCGCGCCGCATCGAGCAGGCTCGCAAGCTCAAGGCCGAGTCCGAGCGCCAGCTCGAGGAGCTGTTCCACGAAGGCGCCTCCAAGTACGAGGCGGCCGACGCGGAAGGGGCCAAGGCGATCTTCGAGCGCGTCCTGGCTCAGCAACCCAATCACTTGGCGGCGCGCGAGTATCTCGAGCAGATCGAGGCCGGTAGGGTGCGGGGCGCGGTGCGCCCGAGCGGAGCCGTTAAGCCTCCGATCAAGGCCGCGGCGGTGGAACCCGCGGTACTCAAGGAAGAGATCCTGGTGCCGCCGGAGCCCGGCGCGGCTCCCAAGTCGGCCCCGAAGAAATCCGCGGCTCCTGAGCCCGGGGCGAGCAAGGCGCCGACCCGCCGGCCCTTCGCAATGGTGGGCGGCGCGGTGCTGCTGGTCGCCCTGGCCGCTGGTTGGTACCTGTTCTCGCACCGCGACCGGTTCTTCCCGAACTCCAAGCCCCCGGCGACCCCGACGACTGCGCAGCAGGATCCGATCGCGCGTGCCACGGTCCTCCACGACCAGGGGAAGACCGCGGTTGCGGTGGCGCAGTTGCGCCGACTCCAGCCCGACGACCTTTTGTACGAGAAGGCGCAGGCGCTGATCACGCAGTGGCAGGCGGCAGAGCAGCCCGCCAAGCCGCCAGTGAATGCAGAGGTCCAGGCCAAGCGAGAAGGTCTACTTACGCAAGCGCGCGCCGCCTATGCTGAGCGGCTGTACCTCCGGGCCCTGCCTCTCTTCGACGAGGCCGGGGCGATCGCGCCGCTGGATGGTACGGAGTCCGAGCTGCGCGAGGACGCACACAAGCAGACCGAGGCGCTGGAAAAAGAGATTACCTTCATGTCGCAAGGCGAGTATGAGATTGCACTGCGCGATTTGTGGCGGCTGCATGAGCTCGACAAGAACAACCGCGACGTCGTGCGGCTGATGGTGGACTCGTACTACAACCTGGGCATCAAGGACCTGCAGCGCGAGGCACCGGCCGACGCCGTAGGGAAGTTCAAGGAAGGCTTGGGGCTCGACCCGAGCGACCCGGGGTTGATGCGGTTGGCGCGATTCTCGAACGGTTACCAGAATCGGGCGCAGGACCTTCAGTACCGCATCTTCGTCAAGTACTTGGCCGCACGCTGAGGCGAATGCCGATGAGCCGACAGGATCACGGCGCCGACGAGCCCGGACTGTTCGACCTGCCGCTCGAGACAAACACTGCAGCATCGCGTCGCGGGCGTCCGATTAAGACCGAACATCAGGCGCTGCCGAAGCTCGCCGGGGCGCGCGCTTCCACGGCGCCCGATGCACCGGCAGACGGGTCGCCGATCCCGCAGTCTCGACACCTCCGCGCCGTCCCGGCGGTCGCACCCGGTGCCCGGGCGGATCATTCAGCGGGCCTCGGACGCCGTCTACTGGCGGGTCTCGGCGATCTCGCTCTCCACGCCGCGGTCTATGTCTTGATGCTGGCTGGCGCTCGATACCTCGGCGTCGAGTTGCGGCCGGCTGCGCTCGGCGCAACGGGTATCGCGCTGCTCTTGTTTTCTCTGCTCTACACCGTGATTCCGCTCGCCTTCTGGGGTCAGACTCCGGGCATGTCGTGGGCCGGCATCGTCTCGCGCAGCACCGACGGTGAGCCTTTGAGCTTCGGTCAGAGTACTCGGCAGTGGATCGGAAGCCTGCTCACACTGCTACTGGCCGGCCTGCCGACGCTTTTGGCCCCCGGTGGCCGCTCGCTCTGCGATCGCCTGAGCGGCGCCAGCACCTTCGCCACTCAGTCGGTCTGAGACCCCCGCAGGACCCGCCAGCCGATCCCGAAGTTCCCCAGGAAGGTCGCGCCGGCGAGCACCCACATGGAATCCATCCGCGGCCACAGGGCCAGCAGGCCGGCGGCCTGATAGAGCAGGCCACAGGCGCGAAGCGGCCGGAAGGCGAGGCCGCCGAGCAGGAAGAAGGAGTGGCCGAGCAGCAGGAGCCACAGGCCTGGAAGCGCCCCAGGTTCTCCGAGCCAGAGCAGCAGCGCCGAGAGCGCGACACCGACCGCCGAGAGGTTGGCCTGGCCGCGCAGGGCCCAGGTGGCGAGCGGCGACACTCCCTCTTTGCGCAGTCGCAGGTGCGGCGCGGCTTCGACCAGACCCGCGAGCAGGATGGTTAACGACCAGAGCAACAAGACACCCGATGCGCCGCGACGCGAGTACATCGCTCCTGTCGACAACGAAGCCGCGGGCAGCGCCAGGCTCCAAGCGAACCATCCCCAGGGGGAACGCAAGTACGGTCCGGCGGCGCGCTCGAATAGCGTCTCGACCTGTTCGCGATCACGAGCGAAGCGCGCGGGAGGGGTCGACAGGACGGGATCGTATTCGGACACTCGGTAGCTCCAAGCCGAGCCTATCGCGAGGGCCGCGGTCTGCATCCGAGTCGCGGTGTCCCGGCGGAGGGAGAACTCCCTCACGCCGGAACCGCAGAGAAGCCTGCAGTGTTACTTGGAGATCTTGACGCTCTTGGCAACCATGGAGGCGCCATGCTTGCCGTAGCTGATCGAGACGTGCTCGCCCACCTTGATGTCGGCCTCGTGGCCTGCCTTGCCATCGGCGGTCATCACGTGCGTGGCGGTCGTCCAGGAGAAGGTCGCGTCGCCCGAGGCTTCCTTGATGGTCAGGGTCTTCTTGGCGGCGTCGATCGCCGTCACTTCACCCGAAGCGGTCTCCATGGTGTGCGCCGGCTTCGCAGCGGCGGGCGCGGCAGCCGTCATGGTGGACGTCTTGGCGGGGGCTGGAGTGGCGGCGGGCTTGGCGGCCGGGGCAGCGGCATCGGCAGCGAAGACGGCGCCAGTGGAAAGCAGGGCTAGGGCCAGGATCGAAGCAGTGGTACGCATGGCAAGGGCTCCTCATCGTCGGGCGGAGTCATTCCGCTCGACTACTAGAGGAGTTGCATCGGACATGCCAGAGGAAGGTGCCAGTCAGGAGGTTTCTGCGCGACAATCCCGACGCGTCGAGCACTGGGCAACCGAGTCCGGGCGGGTGCTCCGGCCAAAGCGGCGCGGGCACCACTGAGTCGGCGTCGGTTACGAGGCTAGACGAAGCTGCGCTCGCGCCCGCACCAGCGCGCGCTCGCGGAGCGCGCCCCCGACTTCACCACGGGCCGACAAGGCGAGAGCGGCTTGCAGATCGCGCTTCGCCGCCGCGTGATCGAGATCTGCCAACTGACGGCATTCCTCGGTCAGTACCGTCAACTTGTCTCCCACGATCTGCGCGAAGCCGCCGGCGATGAAGAACTCCCGCTTGCCCTCCGGTCCTTCGACGCGGAGCTTCCCGGCGCCGAGCTTGGCAAGGAGCGGCGCGCGATGGGCGAGCACGCCGAGCTCACCGTCGAACGCCGGCAAGGCCACGAAGCTTGCCGTCGCCTCGAGCACCGCGCGTTCCGGTGTCACCACCGAGCAATGGAACGTATCGCTCTTCGCCATGCTCCGAGCCTCAGGACTTGGCCAGACGCTCGGCGGCGGCCGCCGCGTCCTCGACCGAGCCGACATACATGAACGCCTGGTCAGGCAGGTGGTCCCACTTGCCGTCGCAGAGCTCTTCGAACGAACGGATCATGTCGTCGCGCTTGACGTAAATGCCGGGGAAGCCGGTGAACTGCTCGGCGACGAAGAACGGCTGCGACAAGAAGCGCTCGATCTTGCGCGCCCGGCGGACGATGATCTTGTCGTCTTCCGACAGTTCGTCGATGCCGAGAATCGCGATGATGTCCTGCAGGTCCTTGTAGCGCTGCAAGATCTGCTGCACCCGCCGCGCCACCTTGTAGTGGCGCTCGCCGACGATCTCGGGCGAGACGATGCGGCTCGAGGAGGCGAGCGGATCGACGGCCGGGTAGATGCCCTTCTCGGCAATCGAACGCTCGAGGTTCACCGTCGAATCGAGGTGGGTGAAGGCGTTCGCCGGTGCGGGGTCGGTGTAGTCGTCGGCCGGCACGTAAATCGCCTGAATCGAGGTGACAGCCCCTCGCGTGGTCGAGGTGATGCGCTCCTGGAGCTCGCCCATCTCGGTCGCGAGCGTCGGCTGGTAACCGACGGCGCTCGGCATACGGCCAAGGAGCGCCGACACTTCGGAGCCTGCCTGCGTGAAGCGGAAAATGTTATCGATGAAGAGCAGGGTGTCGGCGCCGGTCTGGTCGCGGAAGTACTCGGCCATGGTGAGCGCCGAGAGCGCCACGCGCAGGCGCGCGCCGGGCGGCTCGTTCATCTGACCGAAGACCATCACGGTCTGGTCGATGACCGACTTGCCGGTGTCGCCGATCTTCGCTTCCTGCATTTCGAGCCAAAGGTCGTTGCCCTCGCGGGTGCGCTCGCCGACGCCGGCGAAGCACGAGTAGCCGGAGTGGAAGCGGGCGAGCCGAGCAATGAGCTCCTGAATGATCACCGTCTTGCCGACGCCGGCGCCGCCGAAGAGGCCAGCCTTGCCGCCGCGGACCAGAGGACAGAGGAGGTCGATGACCTTGATGCCGGTCTCGAACATCTCGGTCTTCGAGGACAGCTCGTGCATCTCGGGAGGCAGGCGGTGAATCGGGCGACGCTCGCCGGTCTTCACCGGGCCGCGGTCGTCGATGGGCTCGCCCACCAGGTTGAATACCCGGCCCAGGGTCTCTTCACCCACCGGCACCTGCACCGGCGAACCGGTGTCGAGGATCTCGGCGCCGCGGCGCAGGCCGTCGGTCGAACCCAACGACACGGCGCGAACGCGGCCGCCTCCCAAATGCTGCGCGACTTCGCACCACAGGGTTTCCTTGAAGGTCTCGCCCAGCACCGT
>JBDTNL010000109.1:0-9513 GCA_039933785.1 Acidobacteriota bacterium | reverse complement strand
TAGAGGCCCTTCGCCACGACGCCGAGCCAGACCATGTCCAATGCGAACATCGTGATACCGGTAGCGGCGAATGCCCTGAACATGGTGGGGATGTTCATTGGGAGATCTCCATGGGTTCGTCTGGCGTGGTCGTGCCTCGAAGGTGGTACAACACTACTTGGATTGCGCCGCGCGCGACATCGCGGCACGCTAGGGAGCCCAAAACGAGTGAAGCGAATAGCCAAGGAGCGAACGAGTTGACAGTGAACGGCGCGACATCTCCAGAGCCGTCGACGATCCTGCTGACGGGGGCGACCGGGTACATCGGCGGACGCTTACTGCGCTTGTTGGAGCAGCAGGAGTGCCGCGTGCGCTGCCTGGCCAGACGACCGGAAGCCGTCAGGCGGACACCCAGCGCAGCGACGGAAGTCGTTGCGGGCGACGTGCTCGACCGCCCGAGCCTCGACGACGCGCTGCGCGGAGTGGAGGCGGCCTACTACTTGGTGCACTCGATGGGCTCGAGCGGCTCCTTCGTGGAAGCGGACCGGCTGGCCGCCCAGAACTTCGGTCAGGCGGCGAAAGCCTGCGGAGTGAAGCGCATCATCTACGTGGGAGCGCTGGGCAGCGACGACGAGACGCTTTCGCCCCATCTGCGCAGCCGGCAAGAGGTCGGACACGTTCTGCGGGAGTCTGGCGTGCCGGTGCTCGAGCTACGCGCGTCCATCGTGATCGGGTCGGGCAGCTTGTCGTTCGAGATGATCCGTACGCTGGTGGAGCGCCTGCCGATCATGATCACACCCAAATGGGTCGGCATTATGGCGCAACCCATCGCGATCGACGACCTGCTGGAATACCTACTGGCCGCGCTTCGCCTGCCGGTTTCCCAGTACGCTGTGTACGAGATTGGTGGGGCGGACCGGGTCTGCTACGCGGACATCATGCGGGAGTACGCGCGGCAGCGCGGCTTGCGGATCCGGATGCTTCCGGTGCCCGCGCTCACCCCCTATCTGTCCAGTCTGTGGCTCGGGTTGGTCACGCCGTTGTATGCACGGATCGGGCGCAAACTCATCGAAAGCATCATTCATCCGACGGTGGTTCGCGACGACGCCGCTGCGAGGACGTTTGCCATTCGCCCGATGGGAATTGAGGAGGCGATCCATCGAGCCCTTGCCTACGAAGAGCGGGAGTTCGCGGAAACCCGTTGGTCCGATGCCCTGTCCTCAGCCGGCGAGCCGCGATCATGGGGTGGGGTGCGCTTCGGTCCGCGCCTGGTGGATTCGCGGACCGTGCAGGTCGCGGTGCCTGCCGCGTCCGCCTTCGCGCCGATTCTGGCCATCGGCGGAGACACCGGGTGGTACCGATGGGATTGGCTGTGGCAATTGCGGGGATTCCTCGACCTGCTGGTCGGGGGAGTGGGCATGCGACGAGGACGACCGCATCCCGCCGTGCTCCGTGTGGGTGACACCGTTGATTTCTGGCGTGTCGAGGCGCTCGAACCCAATCGCCGCCTACGCCTCGCCGCGGAAATGAAACTGCCCGGACGGGCATGGTTGGAATTCGAAGTCGTGCCGGGAGGCCCCTCGACCACGATCCGGCAGACCGCGATGTTCGACCCGCTAGGATGGTTTGGTCGCCTCTACTGGTACGCCCTGTTCCCGCTGCACCAGCTAGTGTTTGGCGGCATGCTGCGGGGAATCGCGAGTGCGGCCCTGCGGGCGTGGGGGAGATCGGTATGACGGCACAGGAAAAACAAAGAGAAGTCCTTGGCTTTGTCGGCTGGTTCGTCGTGAGCTTCGCTGCGTCTGCTGTTGGGGCCGTTGCGTCAATACAGGCCAAGTCCTTTTACAGTCAGCTTGTGCAGCCGTCATGGGCGCCACCTTCCTCTGTGTTCGGACCCGTCTGGACCGTTCTGTACGCTCTGATGGCTATCGCCGTATGGCTGGTCTGGCGCTCCGGTGGTTTCCGCGCCAATCGAACCGCGCTCTCGCTGTTTGTCGTGCAACTCGCACTGAACGCGCTCTGGAGCTGGCTCTTCTTTGCCTGGCATCGCGGCGCATGGGCATTCGCCGATATCGTGGTGCTCTGGGCTCTTATTCTTGGCACTCTAGTCTCGTTTTGGCGCACGCGCCCTTTGGCCGGTGCGCTCCTCATCCCTTATCTGCTGTGGGTGAGTTTCGCGGCGGCGCTCAACTACGCTGTTTGGCAGCTCAATCCACAAATTCTGGGTTAGAGGCACTTCCTCTCACCCGAATTCCTCCCGGTCGGTTCGGGCTGGTCGCGAGAACGACGATCCAACCACCCTTTGAGTTGCCGTGCATTGCTCTGGCATCTGAACCCTGAGGGTCGGCCGGCGTCGATCAATGTGCGGCGCCGGCCTTGACCGCCGCTGCGCCGCAGTGGCCAAGGGCAGCGACCGAGGCCTGGAGGTTGGGATCGTTCTCCGGCAGCGAGGCGCGTTCGACCTGGATCGCCTCGCGGAGGATGGATTGTCCCTCGCTCGCTTTCTGGTGACCGCAGAGGAACTGACCCAAGGTATCGAGTCCCTCGGCGAGTTGCAGGCTGTCCGCGGGGAGCTTGCGACGATAGATTTCGAGCACCCTGCGCATCGAGGACTCGGCCTCTCGATCGTCACCGAGCTCGACCCGCGCTCGCGCCACGTCGAGCAGGCTCTCCGCGACACGAGGATGATCCGGGCCGTAGGCGCGTTGCCGTCCGGCCAACACGCGCGAGAATTCGGCGAGCGCGCCGGCGGCGTCGTGGGTCTGGATCATCACGATCGCCAGGCTGCGGTGCTGCGAAAGGGTCGACTGATGGTCGGGGCCGTATAGCGTCTCGAACAGCGCGATCGCTTGGGTGTAGAGATCGCGCGCCTTGGCCATGTCCCCTTTGGCCAGCGCCGAGCTGGCGAGCTCGGTCAGGGCCGAAGCGTAGTCGCCATGTTGGCGTCCGTAGTTCTTTTCGGCGAGGACGAGGGCGCGCTGCTCGTAAGTGATCGCGGTATCGACGTCTCCGGTCTCGCGCAGCGCCGCGCCGAGATTGAGCATCGCGGCAAAAGCCGACGGACTCTCCGGGCCCAGGCGGCGCTGCTGGATTTCGAGCGCGCGTTTGAACAAGGGAACTGACTTCGCGGACTCTCCCGAGGCCAGTAGCTCGAGCCCGAAGTTGTTGAGGGTCTTCGCAAGATCGGGCTCCGCGTCGGCCCCGGCGCGCTCTTCGATTCCGAGCGCGCGTTCGAAGGCGGCATTTGCGGCCGGGTAGTTGCCAGTGTTCTTGCGCACGTTGCCGAGCAGGCTCAGGGTGCGCGCGACCTCCAAGTCGCCACCTCCCGCGGCCGAACTCTGGGTGGCGAGCGCGCTGTTCAACAGTTTTTCCGCCTCGGCTTCGTCGCCTAGCGAGTGGAGGAGGAGGGCCAGGTCGCGTTCGCCGATCGCCACCTCGGGGTTGTGCTCGCCGAGCAGACGGCGGCGGATCGCGAGGGCCTTCTCGAACACCGGGCGAGCCTGCTGATGGAGATCGAGTTGGGCATACACGCGGCCCATGAGCGTGAGCATGCTGGCCTCGACCTCGGGCTGGGCAGAGAGCTCCTTCTCGACGCGCTCGACGCCGCGATCGACCAGCTCGCGGGCACCGAGCTTCACCCCCCGCGTGCGATCGAGATCGGAAAGCTCGAAGAGACTAGTGAGGAAGGACGACACCTGGCGGGCCTTCTCAGCCTCGAGGCGGGCCCGGTCGCGCTCATGGGCCAGGCGAGACGTGTAGAAGGCGACCAGGGTCGCGATCGACAGCGTCAGAATCGCCGCGAAGCTGACACCGACGGCGTGCCGGCGCACGAACTTCCGCGTCCGATAGGTCACCGTGTCGGGGCGGGCTTCCACCGGCCGGCCGGCGAGATGACGGCGAATGTCCTGGGCCAGTTGCTCGACCGAGGCATAGCGCCGCTCGGGCTCCTTGCGCAGAGCCTTGAGCACGATGTTGTCGAGATCGCCGGCCAGGTAACGGCGCAGTCTCGAGGGCGAGGCGTCGCGCCGTGCCGAGAGCACGTCTGGCGAACCGCTGCCAACACTCGCGGCAGCGACTTCGGCTCGGCCGACGACCGTGCTCGGTCGCGGCGGCACGGTGGTACACACGGCGCGCTCGATGTCGCTCTGGAGGTGCGAGCGGATCTCGTAGGGTCGCCTGCCGGTGAGCAGCTCGTAGAGCATGACGCCGAGCGAGTAGACGTCGCTCGCCGCGGTGATGGTCTGGCCGCGCACCTGCTCGGGGCTGGCGTACTCGGGGGTCAGTGCCGTGGCGCCGAGGATCGTGGCATCGGCCCCCGCGCCTTCATCCTTGAGCAGCAACTTGGCGAGGCCGAAATCGAGCAGCTTCGGCATGCCGTCGGCGGTGACCAGGACGTTCGAGGGCTTGAGGTCGCGGTGGACCACCAAGCGTTGGTGGGCGTATTGGACCGCCTCGCAAACCCGCTGAAACAGTTGCAGGCGCTCGGCGACCGAGAGTTTGCGCGCATCGCAGAAGGCGAGCAGGGTTTCGCCTTGGACGTACTCCATGACGAAGTACGGTCGTCCGTCCTCGGTCGCGCCGCCGTCGTACAGGCGCGCGATGAAGGGATGCTCGAGCTCGGCAAGGATTTGGCGCTCGTTGATGAATCGACGGCGCAGAAGCTCGTGATCCATGCCGCTACGGATGAGCTTGATGGCGACCTGCTGGCGAAAGCCCCCGTCGGCCCGATGCGCGAGGAGCACGGTGCCCATGCCGCCTTCGCCGATCTCGCGCTCGACCTCGTAGGCGCCGAGGCGCTGGGGGATCGGATTCTGGGGCAAGGTCCCGGCCTGCTCGACGGCTGGGGTTTCGAGGAAGCCCCCGGCGGCGTCGGCGGCGCGCAACAGGGAGTCGAGCTCCGAACGCAGGGTGTTGTCGCCACCGCAGATCCGATCTAGGGCAGGAGCTCGCGAATCCGCGGGCAAGTGAGCCACCTGGTCGAAGAGGGCTCGCACTCGATCCCAGGTAGGGCGCCCCCCGGCCTTGGCCGCGCTGTCGGGCGGCTCGCTCAGGACGCCCCCGTCACCGTCGGCGAGTCGTGCCGGCCGCCGAGCTCGCGGAAGAGCCAGGCCTTGGCCGAGCTCCAGTCGCGCTTCACGGTGGCCGGAGAGGAGCCGACCAGGGTGGCGGTCTCCTCCACGGTGAGGCCGCCGAAAAACCGCAGCTCGACGATGCGGGCCTGGTCGGCATCGAGCGCCGCGAGCCGGGTGAGGGCGCTATCGAGATCGACGAGATCGGCGAAACCGAGACCCGGCGATGGCGCCCCGGGGTCGAAGCCGTCGAGCGAGACCGGCGGCATCAGGCCGCCGCGCTTGAGCGCCTGGCGGGCGCGCGCATGGTCGACCAGCACTCGTCGCATCAGTTGCGCCGCGATGCCGAAAAACTGGGCTCGATTCTGCCACTGGATGCGGCGTTGATCGACTAGCCGCAAGTAAGCCTCGTGGACCACCGCCGTGGGTTGCAGGGTATGCCCGGGCCGCTCGCCGCGCAGCTGCCGGGACGCCATGCGGCGGAGCTCCTCGTACACCAACGGCAGGAGCTGTTCGAGCGCGGCTTGGTCACCTTCCTGCCAGCGCAGCAGGAGGGCCGTTACCGCCCCCGGATCGCCGTCGGAGGCCGGCGGCTCGGAGCTCGTCATGGTGACCAGGAGCTTAGATGCCGCCCGCCGATCAGTAAAGTGGGCTCGAATCAGCGCAGGACCGTTCGCCGGGCAGTGGCGTCTAGCCTGGACTCCCTGCGCAGCGGGGATTAGGCTCGGGGAGTCCAGGCTAGACGCCACTGCCCGGCGAGGAGGTGGCGTCGGCGGCGCGTCAGGGCGTCGCTGGTGGAGTCTCGTCCGCGGGGTCGTATGCCCGGGTCATCTTGTGCGTGCCCGATCCCCAGCCCGACATCTCGGCCGTGATGTAGAGGTGCTTCCTCTCGTGATCGACGATATAGGTCTCGATGCGTTTCGGTCCTTTGTCGGAGACCGTCGTGACCACGAGATCGCCGTCCTTGTCCCAAGCCGCGGTGACGTCGACTGGACCATGCGCTCCCGTGTCGTCGTGCACGGCCTTGCCGTCAGGGCGAAATGTGCGCGATCTGCCTGAAGGGTCCGAGGCCACGATCGCGCCATCCTTGGGGGTGAAGGTAACCTGGTCCGCGACCTGTCCGCCGCCCGAGTAGCCACCCCCAGAATGGCGGTTCTCGCCGCCTTGCGGCGACTCCCCGTCCTCGGGGCGCTCGGAGCCTTCGGCGGCGGGGCCACCGCGACCGCCACCGCCGTGGTGTCCACCCCAACCGCCGGAGTGGCGTCCACGGCTAGACTCGCCGCCTTCGCTCCGCATGACCGATTGGGTGAGTTGCTGGTTGAGCCTCCATGATCCGAGCAGTCGCGGCGTCGGCGTCGCGGCGACCGCGGCGAGTGGCGCCGCTGTAGCCCCGGTCTGAACGCTCGGGGCGCCCGGAGCAAGGGGCTCGTCCGCCCGGAGCGCGGGCGGCAAGGTCAGCAGGACGGCGATGCAATGAAGAATGCGGTAGCCCTTCAGCAGGGATCGAGCGGCATGGGTGATGGGTCTCATGGATGCAGGCTAGATCGGCGGCGTCTATGTGTCAGCAGGAGGCGGCAAGGAACCTGTAAGGAATGTAAATCCTCGGCCGGTCGCCGGGGCCCGGGGCGCCGGGGCGGGGTACGCTGTGTTTGACGATGGACTCCACTCGACGAGCGCGGTTGCTGCCTTTTGCAATCACTGGCGTGCTGCTGGTCCTGCTCGCCGTGCTCGCGACGTTGCAATGGCGCTGGATCGGCGAGCTCAACGGGCTCGAGCGCCAGCGCATGCAGGCGAGCCTGCTGCGCTCCGGGTCGCACTTCGCTGAGGATTTCGATCGCGAATTGACCCGAGCGTTCCTCTACTTTCATCCGGAACGGCGAGGCCGGCCGGAGGCCTCGGAAGGAGCGGATCTCGACGGCCAGCTCGAGCGCCTGGTACGCCAGCGTGATCGCTGGGTCGCCGAGGCGCCGTACCCTCATCTGTTGCGGGATCTGTACGTCGTGAGCGCGGACGCGCGCGGAGTCGCCGGGGCGGACGAGCTGCGCGTCTTGCGGCCGGGAAGCTCGAAGTGGGCGCCCGCGGCCTGGCCCGACGAGCTGCTGCCGCTACGTGAGCGCCTGTCGAGCAACGCCTTCGGCCGTGGCGGCGCCGTCGAGGTCGCTGCCGATCTCTGGGCGCTGATGGTCCCCCTGTCCAACGGGCGCGGCGGGCGCGGCTTGCGGACGCCGCGCGATGTGCGCTCTCCCGAGCGCGACGAGGGGCCGCCGCGAGCGGTCCTGCTCGTCCGTCTGGATCCCGCTGTCGCCACGGGAGAGCTGATGCCGCTCCTCGTGCAGCGCTACTTCGGCGATCCCGAAGACAACGACTACTTCGTCCAGGTGGTGTCGGCTCAAGATCCGGGCCGTGCGATCTTCCGATCCGATTCCCAAGGCCCGTTGCTCGATGCCGCGCGCGCCGATCTGCAGCTCTCGATGTTCGGCGTCCGGCCCTTCGAAGATCTGCGCTCGCTGTGGAACGGGCGGATGTCCGGCGAAGGGGATTTCAATTCCGCGCCGCGTCGCGTTCCGCATTCCTTCCTGAGCGGGCGACCGCACGGAGAGAGCGCCGGCGCGCCAGGCTCGAGCTCGCAGCCTGGCGCCTGGACTCTGCTCGCCCGTCGGCGGGACGGAACTCTCGAGGGTGCAGTCCAACGAGTGCGACGGCGAAACCTGGGCGTGAGCCTCGGGGTGCTGGGCTTGCTGGCGGTGACCGCCGGAGTCCTCGCGGTCACTACGGCGCGGGCGCAATCGCTCGCCCGCCAGCAAATCGAGTTCGTCGCCGGGGTGAGCCACGAGCTCAACACGCCGCTGACCGCGATTCGCACCGCGGGCGAAAACCTCGCCGATGGCGTAGTGGCCGACGCCGCCCAGGTGCGCCGCTACGGCGCCCTGATCTCGACCGAGGGCCGGCGCCTTTCGAGCATGGTGGGTCAGGTGCTCGACTTCGCCGGCATGCAATCTCGACGGCGTTCGTACCGGTTGCAGTCGGTGCCCGTGCGGCAGCTCATCGAGGGCGCGCTGCGCGACAGCCGCCTGCTGCTGGAACAGGCCGGCCTCGCGGTGGAGCAGCAGGTCGCGGCCGACCTGCCGCCGGTGATGGCCGACGCGACAGCCATGCAGGGCGCGCTGCAGAACTTGATCGAGAACGCGGTCAAGCACGGCGGCCAGGGCGGATGGCTGGGCGTGAGCGCTAGCGCGCGAAGCCCTGGAGAAGTGGACATCGCCATCGCCGATCGCGGCCCGGGAGTTCGGCGCGAGGACAAGGGGCGGATTTTCGAGCCCTTCTTCCGCGGCCGAGGTGCGCTCGCCGCCGGCGTCGCTGGCAGCGGCCTCGGCCTCAGTTTGGTACGCCACGTGGTCGAGGGCCACGGCGGCAAGGTGATGGTGGAGAGTGACGGCCCGAGCTCCGGCAGCATCTTCCGCATCACGCTTCCCGCGGTGGCGCCATGACGCCGGGAGCCGGCGGCAACGCCCGCCGTATCCTGCTGGTGGAGGACGAAGAGAGCCTCGCGCTCACGCTCACCGACCGGCTGGTCAGCGAAGGCTACGCGGTCGAGCAGGCCGGCGACGGCGACCGGGCGATCGCGATGGCGCTCGAAGGTTCGTTCGATCTCATCTTGCTCGACGTCATGCTGCCGCGCCGCGACGGGTTCGAGGTCTGCCGGGAGCTGCGCGCGCGCGGCGTCGAGATCCCGATCGTCATGCTCACCGCCCGTGGCCAGCTGGTCGATCGCGTGGTGGGCCTAAAGCTCGGCGCCGACGACTATGTGACCAAGCCGTTCGAGGTCGCCGAGCTCCTGGCGCGCCTCGAGGCGCTGTTTCGCCGCAGCCGGGCGCAAGCGGCTCAGCCTGGCGGCACGTACGTCTTCGGCGACGTGCGCGTCGACTTCCGGCGCGCCGAGGTGTTCCGCAATGGCGAGCCGGTGCCGCTCTCGGCGCTCGAGTTCAAGCTGCTCGCGTTCCTAGTTCAGAACCGAGGCGCCCTGCTGACGCGCGATCTCCTGCTCGACAAAGTGTGGGGTTACGAGGCGACTCCGACCACCCGCACCGTCGATGTGCACGTGGCCGCGTTGCGCCAGCGCCTGGAGCCCCACCCGTCGCGGCCGATCTACCTCCTGACGGTCCACCGCCGGGGCTATCGATTCGTCGGCTGAAGCCGCGGTGACCGCTTTACATCGCTTACAGAAACATTGCGACCCGCTGCGGACTGGCCGCGCGTCCCCGCGTAAGGTTCTGTCGTCGGCAGAGCAAATTGCCTGCCGAGGCTTTTGAAAAAGGAGACTCATCATGAAAGCTTTCATTGCCACCACCTTCATCGCCGCGGCGCTCCTCGGCGCGGTGCTCGCCGGCGCTCAGGCGCCGAGCGCCGTGGGCGGCGCCATGGCCAACCCGATGGGCAGCCCTTGGGGTCATCATGATCACGGCGA
>JBDTNL010000108.1:0-9556 GCA_039933785.1 Acidobacteriota bacterium | reverse complement strand
GCGGGGCTGGCGTCGGCGTCGCGCAGCCAGAGGTGCTGAGCCGCGTACGCGCGCCAGGGTCGCCAACGCTCCGCCTGCGCCCGGAGCGCACCTCGTCCGGTCACCCCGGCGGCGCGCTGGAGCGCCGCATCGTCGAAGGCAAATGCGTCCGGCCAATACAAGGTGCGCATGGCGATGCGGGCCGCCAGCCGTTCGCTGACCCCTTCGATGTCGAGCAATGCGCGCTGGGCGGCGCCGACCTCGCCACCGGGTTCGAGTGTGAGGTCGCCGTTCGCCAGCGCTCGGGCAACCGCGACCAGCGTTCGCGCGCGGGTCGGAGGCACTCCGAGCGCGCTCAAAACCTCGGCTCCCGCCGCGGCAACTCGAGACGCGGTTGGCGTCAAGCGGTCGAGGCCGGGGATCCCGCTGTCGATAGGGTCGCCCAGCGCCTGCACGACGCGCTCGGCGAGTTGGTGGTGGCGGATAAACCCGGGCCTGGCGCCCTCGAGAAGTGCTGTTAGGACTGCCTCGAAGGCATCGAAGGCACCGGGCACGCGAATACCGCGGTGGGTCTCCACCAGCGCGCCCAGCCCTCCCTGAGCGAGGTGCGCATCGACCACGGCGGGCTCGGCATCGAGATCGAAGAATCGGCGCAGGCGGGAGAGCAGGGCCATGAGAACCGGCAGCAGCGACAGCGAGATCTCGATCTCGAGGTGGGTCCGCGCAGCGAGTGGCGCCGTCGAGGCGGGCGAACCTGCGTTCCTTGCGACGATCACGCCACTGTGGTCACCGAGGCGAACCGTGCGCGCGTAGCGCTTTCCCTGCACGACCTCCATGCCGGGTAGGGCACTGCGCTCGATCGACTTCAAGATTTCATTCCAAGCGAACGGCGCCCGATAGGCGAGGGTCAGAGGGAAGAGCTCGCGCACCGGATCCGACGGCGTGACCGCTCGTTCAGTACTTCGCGAGTGAGCGCTGGAGGTCCGGGCCGTACGACGCACCTCGCTCGGGCTCAAACGGTAGCGCTCGCGGAAGGTGGTGTTGAACCGGCGAAGGCTCTGAAAGCCACTGGCGAACGCCACCCGAGTCACCGACAGCGCCGTATCGGCGAGTAGGCGCTTGGCGAGCAACAGGCGATGAGTCTGCGCGAGCTCGACGGGCGATACCCCGATCTCGCGCTCGAGGGCTCGGCGCAGGTGACGCTCGCTGACCCCGAGCTCGCGCGCCAGGGCAGACACCGATCGGCCGTTGAGCGCACCGGCCGCGATGCGCAGCGCGGCGGCGACCGCGAGATGCGAAACCGCGTCGACCGATGCCTTCCCCGGCGCGAGCTCAGGGCGGCAGCGCAGGCAGGGGCGGTAGCCAAAGCGCTCGGCCGCGGCGGCCGAGGCGAAGAAACGTCGATGGGAGGACTTGGAGATCCGCGCCGGACAGATCGGGCGGCAGTAGATCCGGGTCGTAGCGATGCCGATGAAGAAGACGCCGTCGAACCGCGGATCGTGGCTCTGCGCTGCGCGGTGGCACTGGTCGGCGGTGAGCAGCATCGTCGAGGAGCAATCTACAGGCTTGGCGCCACCAGGACCCGCCGGATTCGGACCTCGAACTAGGTCGCCAACAACCCGGACTTCAGCCTCACCAGCCGATCTCTTCGTCCGTCGCCTCATGACCCACCGCGATCACCGGCACGCTGGCGAGATGCTCCGGCGGCACGTCCCCGCCAGTCTCACTTTCGAGTGACGAGCCCAGGAACTGCTGCTCGGGCCGCCGTACCGCGTAGGCGAGCGCCAGGTGGTCGCCCCAGACCTGGGCCTCGCCGGCGGACTCGCCGGTCACGAACATGCACGCCATCCACTCACGGTCCTCGTCGTCCTCGGCGGCGTCGAGGTTGCGGAACCACACGGCGTACAAGTAGTGCTGCATGCGGCTCAACCCTAGTCCCTCACCGCTCGCCGGTCAAACAGGGGCCGGCGTGGCGCCGGGCTCGATACACTTGCCGGATGCAATTCGAGACGCTGGCCGTTCACGCCGGACACGAGGTCGACGCCGCTACCGGAGCGGTCGCAGCGCCGCTTCATCTTTCGACCACCTTCGCCCGCGACGAGGACCTGAGGTTGCCCGCGGCGTACGGCTACGTCCGCGAGTCGAACCCGACCCAGGCGCAACTCGAGAGCGCCCTCGCCGCCATCGAGGGCGGCGCGGCGGCTCTGGTCTTCGGCTCGGGCGCGGCCGCCGGCAGCACGATGTTCCAGATCCTAGAGCCGGGCTCGCACATCCTCTTTCCGAGCGACGTGTACTACGGCTACCTGGTGGCGGCGGTGGATTTCCTCACCCGCTGGGGTATCGAGCACAGCGTCGTGGACATGCAGGATCTCAGCGCGCTCGCGGCGGCCATCCGCCCGAACACGCGCATGGTGTGGCTCGAGAGCCCGTCCAACCCGCTGCTCAGGATGACCGACCTGGCGCCGGCGATCGAGCTCGCGCGCGCGGCCGGCGTGCTCACGGTGGTCGACAACACCTTTCCGACTCCGGTCCTGCAACGGCCGATCGAGCTCGGCGCCGACGTGGTCCTCCATTCGACGACGAAATACATCGGCGGGCACACCGACGTTCAGGGCGGAGCGCTCGTCTTTCGCGAGCGCGGCGCACACTACGAGCACGCGGAACACGCCCGCCACGTCCTCGGCGCCGTCGCGGCGCCGTTCAACTCCTGGCTGGTGCTGCGCGGCCTGCGCACGCTGTCGTGCCGGATGGAAGTGCAATGCCGCAGCGCTCTGGTGGTGGCACGAGCGCTCGAGGGTCATCCGGCAATCTCTTCAGTCCACTATCCGGGGCTCGCATCCGATCCCGGGCACGCGATCGCCAGGCGGCAGATGAGCGCGTTCGGCGCGATGATTTCGTTTCACGCGCGGGCGGGCGGCGCCGCGGCGAAGCGAGTGGTGGGCCGCGCCCGTCTCTTCTACCGGGCGACATCGCTCGGTGGCGTCGAAAGCCTGATCGAGCATCGCCGTACGAGCGAGGGTGCAAACGCGCGGGCGCCGGAGGATCTCATCCGGTTGTCGATCGGCCTCGAGCACCCCGACGATCTGATCGCCGATCTGCTGCAGGCACTCGCCTGAGACCCGGCAAGACCTGGAAGACCAGATCCGCTCCATCCTCGTGCGCCAGGACCATGTCGAGCCCTTCGTGCTCCAGCCGCCAGGCCACGACGGTCTGGCCATCACGCGCGACCCGCAGACGCCGATCCCACGCGTGCACCAGCAGGTGCGAAACGCCCATGTGCCGCAGAAGCTCGAAGCCCTTTCCATCAGGAAGTCCGGGGATCCCCTCGACAAGCTCGCGGAACGGCGCCGGAAGAAACCCGCTGTAGCCGTTGGCGATCGGCTTCCAGTGCACCGTCGAGGCATACATGGCGCGCGCCTCGCGGACATCCGCGCGGACCGGGAGCTCGAGCAGGGCGCCCACCTCGGGCGCCTGGGCAATCCACGTGTAGACCGGAGGCAACGCCGCGGGTGGCGGCACCGGTGCGAAGTGAAACCTGTCGGGGGTCAGCTCCCATGTCGTCAGCACCAGCACCAGCGCGAAGAGCAGCCGCTGGGCAGCAACTCGGTGGAGCAGGACGATCAAGCTCTGCGCGGCACGCCCCGCGAGCAGCGCGATGCCCAGTGAGGTGAAGACATAGAACCGGGTGGGCACGCGCATTGCGCTCAGCCCGGGAATCCAGCGCATCACCGCGAGGTAGCCGGCGGGGAACGAAAGAACTACCGACAGCAAAGTCCACACGATGAGCGCTAGCCACCACAGATCAGCCTCTCGAAGCACCTGCCAACGACTGCCGATTCGCTGTCGCCAGCTCCAAGCGCAGGCTCCGACGAGCAAGAGGAGGGTGGCCACGGCACCGGCGTACAGCCGATTCTCCATGCGCGTGAAGGGAGTTGGATGCCCACCGTTGCCGTCCCGCACCGGGAAGGGCAGCCAACCCGCACCGGCGGCAGGGCTCAGGTAGCTCGAGAGGGAGGCACCGAATTCCACGATTTCCGTGGGCTGCCGCTCGAGCTCCATCGCCCTGGCCGCCCGCGCGTACGGCATGAACAGGGCCGCGCCGGAAATTCCGGCGATCGCCGCCACGGGCAGCAAGGTCCGTAGCGCTCGCCAAGAGAGCAGTGCCCGCCCATCGCGCATCGCATGCGCCACGAGCAGCACCCCAAGCGGCAGGTGAATCATGTAGGCGATATAGCAACCGCTCGAGAGATTGAGCAGGTACGCCGCCAGAAACGGCGTGGCGTGGCGAACGGTCGGCGCCGCGAGCAGACGGTGGCCCAGCCACAGCGTCAGCGGCACCCACTGCGCGGTCAGTACCTGCAGATGGTTCAGGTGATGCCAGCGAAACGGCGAGAAGGTGAAGATCGCCGCCGCGATCAGCGCCGCCCATCGCCCGCAGCCGCACTGCCGGGCCACCCAGAACGTCGCCGTCCCCGAGCCCACGAAGGCGAAAATTAGCAGCGCGTTGTAGCCCGCGACCGGAGTGGACAGAAAAGGCGACAGCAGAAGAGCTTGCGCCGCGGGAGCCAGCAGGTGATCCGAGAGCGCCAGCACGCCATGGGAAGGAAAGAAGAAGTTCGCGTTCCACAGATCGGGCAAGCCCAGCACGATCTGCCGCTTCACCCACTCGAGGATGTAGACCACGAGCAGCGGATCGCCGTCGTCGGGGGCGAGATGGGTCGCGAACAACCGGCCGATCGGCCGGAGATCGAACAGCGTGAGCGCCAGGAACCCGAGCGCCACCGCCACGACTTCGAGCATCGCGCGGCGCGAGTCGCCCGCGGGCTTCTTCACTTCCACTCGTTACGCCTCGACCACCTGGAGCAAGGCGGCGACCGCGCCGCCGAGGTCGGGCTCCTTCAGCAACGCACTCCCGAGCAGGAAGAGCGTGTCGTCGCCATAGACTCTCCGCCAGCGGGCCACCCGCTTTACGTCCATGCCGCCGCCGGGCGCGGGGAACGACGGCCGCAGATCGCCGCGCGGCGCGCGCAGTCGAGTGGTTACTTCTCGGCAGGAAGCGATCGGCACCGGAAAGCGTCCGCCAGCATTGGGAAAGATCACTCCATCGGCGCCGGCGATGCGCAGAAGCTCGCCGAAGAGAACCTCGCGCGCGACACCGTGCTGGCGTCCAAAGAACACGCCGCTGGTCGTCGGGTGCGCCAGCAACAACAGGCCCGATTCCGCGGCCAGGGCCGCCGTCGTCTCCCAACCGAGCAGCAACGGCGCGATCAGCACGCCGCGAATACCCGACTCGTGCAGGAGCTCCACGCGTTCGACGAGCACCGATCCGCCCCCAGACAGATGCGGCAGGTAAAGACAGCTCCGGCCAGTCCTGGCGTTGGCGGCGGCGATGGCATCCTGCACCCATCGCACGCGGTCCGCAAACGGCGCGGACGCCTGATCCGCGAGGTTGTGATCGTCCTTGATCACGTCGATGCCGGCAAGAGCCAGCGCACGCGCCTGCCGCGCCAGCGCGCGCGCAGTGAGACCGACGGGCTTGAGGATCGCGCAAAGGAGCGCGCGACCCCGCACTCCCGTTTCAGCACGCAGACCCTCGAGTCCGAAGGCCGGACCCGGAAAGCGATCGAGCAGTGACCGTGGCCAACGCACGTCGGCCAGGCGAACGCCGCCGAAGAGTGAAACGTTGCCAAACAAAAGGTTCACCAGCGAACCGACTCCTCCGACCCCTCCGATCAGCGCCTCGGAGTAGAGCAGGGTCGCCGTGTACCTCCCCGCCGCCTTGCGTTCGAGGCTCTCGACCCGTCCGAGCAACGCCGCCTCGAGAGCCGCCGGCGCCAGTCCGGGAACTGCCTCGAGAGTCTGCTCACGAGCGACCGCAAGGGCCAGCCGCCGTGCCTCGACCGGCGTCCGGGCGCGCAGTTCGTACACCGCCTCGATGAAGCTCATCGCACCTCCAGGACGGTGAACCGCCGATCGTCTGAGCGGTAGACCGGCTGGGCCAGGGCGGGGTCCGCCAAGAGCTCGATCAGCGCCGGTGGATAACGAATGCCCCAATCGACGTCTTCGAACAGGATGTGCGTGATGCCCGCCGCATGAAGCTCGCCCAGGACCGCGCTCTTGTCGGCCAACGGACGCAGCCAGTCGGCAATCTGCGACGATTGGAAGACCGCGTCGGCGACGAACTCACGATTGCAGTAGAAACCCTTGTTGGTGTTCAAGAAGAGCACCTTCGACTCGCGAGGCGTCGACTGGTCGAGGAAACGGTAGACCGGCGGCACCAAAAGCCGCTCGAGCTCGAAGCCGTGGCGCGCGATGAGCGCCGCATCGCGTCCGGCGACTCGCAGGTCGTCCCAGCCAGCGACCAGCACGATGGTCGCCGCCGCCAAGCACGCGACCCTCTGCGCCATCCGCCGCCGGTGCTCCGCGAGGTTCGCGAGGCCGCGATCGAGCGCCACCGTCGAAGCGAGCGCCAGGAGCGGCAGAATCGTAATCAGGAAGCGCATGTGCTGCGTGATCACCGCCCACCCGGCAAAGTAGAGCGCCGCCGCACCCAACGAGCGCCGGGCCAACGGGCTCGCGCGCGACGCCCAGAGCCCCGCTGGAAGCGCTGCCAGCCAGAGCGGACTGATCGCCCCGTCAAAGCCGCCCAAGCCGGTGAACGAAGACAGCAAGACCCGCAGCGGCAGCAAGAGGAAGTCGAGTCCGCTCCGTCCCATGCCGGTGGCATCGCGATACGCACGGAGCTCCCCGGCCAGAGTCGAGCTCCACTCGACGCCGCCCAGCCGCGGAAACGCGAACGGATAGATTGGATTTCCGGTCTCGTGCCAGAGCCGCACCAGCCAAGGCGCCAGTAGAAGCATCGCCGGCAGAGCAAGCCTGAGCACACCGCCAGCCACTTCGCGAGCCGGTCGGCCTGCCCCCCAGCCTCCGAGCACCCAGAGCCCGCCGATCGCCACGCATGCCAGCACGCCGGTCAGCTTGACGCCGCACAAGAGGCCGCAGAGCACTCCCGCCCAGAGGAGATTCCTCCCCGCTTCCTCGCCGTCCAGAGCACGGAGAACCGCTGCAAACGCCAGAAAGAACATCAGGGCGAACGTCAGGTCGACATACGCCATACCCATCTCGTTGAGCACGATCTGATTGCCCAGCAACAGCGCAGCTCCGACCGCGGTCGCCGCCGGGCTCGATCCATAGCGACGCGCCGTGCGCACGAAGGCGCCCATCAGCAACGCGCCGCACGCCCAATGCATCATCGACGCGAGCCCGGGGCCACCCCAGGCGAGCGCCACCGCGTAGAGCAGCTCCGTATTGACCGGCCAGAACGATTGGAAGTTTCGTCCGATGTGGGCGAATCCGCCCTGTTGCAGCATTAGCTTCGGCAGCGTCAGGTGGTAAACCGCGGCGTCCCACGCCACCGATGGGTAGGCGGCGCGGATGAGCAGTCCGCCGAGCACCAGCGCGAACCCAGCGGCGCAGAGGGTCTCGGCGATTGGGAGGGAGGGAAGCCTGATCCGCAGCCGCCGAACGCCCCACAGTGCCAGCCACCCGAGAGCTCCCGCCAGCGGCGCGAGCAGTGAAACCACGCCCACCGCCGAACTCGCGGCGAGGACGAAGACGTAGGCCATCCAGACGCCCATGCCCAGGGCCACACGGTCCGCGAGACCGCATCCCGACGGCCAGAAGGGACGGAGGAGCACGGCGGCGAACCGACCGGTGCCCCAGAAGGCCGCGCACAACAGCGCGAGCTGGCCGGATCGAACGAGCAGGTACACCACGGAGGCCAGCGATCCTAGCAGCCGCACCGGGCGCGGCTCCTCTAGAATGGAGAGGTGCAGACCTCGCCCGATCGCGCGCCGGGCACACGGCCCGAAATGATCCGAGCTCTCCGGGCGCTCGGCGCGACGGACCCCCTGCGCGTGCGCGTGGCCGGTTCTTGTATGACGCCTGTGCTCCGGGACGGCGATCTGGTCACCGTGCGTCCGATGCGGCGCTACTGGCCGGGGGACGTGGTCGCCTTCCTGGCCGCCGAGCCGGAGGACGCCACCTCCGGCGATGCGCCGCTCACGATGCACCGCGTCATCGGATGGGGGCCGCTCCGTCTCGCTCGCCCCATCAGTGCCTGGGGACTCTGGACTCAGGCCGACGGCGCTTCACTGCCCGACCGCCCGGTACCCAAGTCGAGGGTCCTCGGGCGCGTCGAGCTCACCGACGACGACAGGCTCCGCAGGGTACGCTCCTGGGGGCGCTTTGTGGCCCATCTCGGACGGCGCTTGGGGGCGGCTTTGATGCTTCGAGCGAGCCCTCCGTTTGCTATCCTCGAGTCAGTGAAACGAACAGTCACCGCGCGTCGCACCACACTCACCGAGCCCGATCCATCCTTCGATCGGGAGTTCTGGTCCAAGGTCGGCGCCGAGCGTCGGGTGGCGCTGGTCTGGGACATCTCGGTCGAGTGTTTCGAGCTTTCGGGAAGGCTACCTGGTGAATCGGGACGCCCTCGATTTATTGCGCACGTTCTGCGCCCTTGACGTCCGTTTTCTCCTGGTCGGCGCGCACGCCGTCAGCTTCTACGCCGAGCCACGCGCAACCGGTGACCTCGATCTGTTCGTCGATCCCGCCGCCGGAAACGCCGCGCGAGTCCACGCCGCCTTGGCCGAGTTCGGCGCACCGCTCGACGACCTCACCGTCGAGGATCTCTGCGCCCCTGGAGTGGTCTTCCAGATGGGCGTGGCGCCCTATCGGATCGATGTCCTGAATCAGCTAAGCGGAGTCGATTTCGAAGAGGCGGCAAGGGGCGCCCAACCGTTGCAGTTGGGCGACGTTGCGGTTCTCGTGATCTCACGCTCGGCGCTGATCAAGAACAAGCAGGCCGCTGGCCGACTGCGCGACCTCCTGGATCTCGAGTTGTTGGAAAAGCACCGTCCGGCATGAGCTTCGGCGAGCGCTTCCTCACCCATCCCGACCTGTTTCCTGCCCGCATGGCGGGCGAGTCCTTCGGCGGCGACGAGCTGGTGGTCGATCTCGCCGGGGGCCCGTACGGCTTTTCCGGACTGTCCGCCGACCAGGCGAGGTTTCTGCGCGAGCGCTATCAGGGCTTCGCCCGTCCGTCGGGCGGAACCGGCGGCCCGATCGCGGTGCGCTGCCGGGTCTTCCGACTGTCGCCCGGAGAATGGCTCGAATTCGACCTGCGTGGCTTCGAGCTCACGCTCGACCGCGATTGCACCGAGGACGCCGTGCGCCTCGCTGGCGTCGACCTCATGGCCCGACTGGAGTGGCGCAATGGCGGCTCTCTCGGCGCCGGTCTGTGGACCTCGAACGAGGACCCCGCCTATTTTCATGGCGCGCTCGAGAACCTCTTTCGCGTCCTGGTGGCCTACCGCGTCGTCGAGCTCGGCGGAGTCCTTCTGCACAGCACCGGCATCGTTCCATCGTCGTCCAGCGAAGGGACAGCAGCGGCGGTGGTCTGTTACGGCGCCTCTGGAGCGGGCAAGTCCACGCTCTCTCGCCTGGCACAGGACGCCGGGCAGCATCTCTCGAGCGACGACCTGAACGCCGTCCTCCTCGAGGTGAGCGATGCCGC
>JBDTNL010000107.1:0-9792 GCA_039933785.1 Acidobacteriota bacterium | reverse complement strand
AGTGGGGACTGTCTTGGCAGATCACGCCGATCGCTCTGACCAAGGCGATCACCGACCACGACCCTGCTGCCGCCAAGCGAGCGTTCGACGCAATGATGACGATGGGGAAGATCGACGTGGCTGCGATCGAGGCGGCGCGCCGCGGCTGAGGCGGTAACGATCCGTGCGCTCGTCGAGGAGCCGTGTGGCGGCTATCTCGCTGATTCTAAGCCGGCGTCCGAAACGGCTGGCACCTCTCCGCGGGGCACCTCTCCGCGAGGGTCCGTTCGTCCTTGTAGGACGGACTGCCCTCGCGAAGCAGCAAATCCGCCCTTGTAGCTCCCAAAGTCGCCCGGTACTGTGTGGACGTGCAAAGCAGGAAGGGAGCTGGTCCGCTCCCCAGAGGTCAGGTAGGCCAACGCCCAACTTGGGCAACCGCAGTTCAGCCCACAACCCGGGCAAGAGAGAAGCCAAGATGAAGATCTCCGTCGCAGTCACCGCCGTCGCCGTCGCCGCTGTCGTCCTTTTCTCAGCCGCCACCCTCGACGCGGCCACGGGCACTGCTTCCGTTCAAATTGTGAACGCCATCTCGATCTCCAACACGGTCGGGCTCAGTTTCGGACAGGTGATCGGCGGTTCCGGGGCGAGCGTCGTGACCGTGACCCCCCAGGGCGTTCGCACGCTCACTTCCGGTACCGCGGTCCTCGCGGGGGGAGTCGTCACGGGGGCCAGCTTCCCGGTCACCGGCGGCGTCGGCTCGACCTACACGATCACGCTGCCCACCGGAAGCGTCGCGCTGACGGGCCCCAGCCTCATGGGCCTTTCGAACATTACGAGCTTTCCCACGGTGGCCAACGGCGGCCTGCTGAACGGATCAGGGCAGCAGACGCTCCTCGTCGGCGGTCAGCTCGACATTATCGCCAGCCCGAATTCCGGACTCTATTCGGGTGCCTTCGACGTCACCGTCGCCTACAACTAGCTCCCTCGCCGTCGCGGTCTTTCGAGCCCCCGGCCGCACGGTAAGCGGTCCCGGGCTCATCCCCTCGTTCCGGGCACGATCCTTGCGGCAGTCATCGGCGACAGATCGCTCCAACGGGCCAAGGCCCTCAATCGATGCCTCTTGGTCGACAACTGATCGAAATGACGAAAGCCTCATGGCAACTTCCGCAACTTCTCGTGGCGGTCAGCCTGGGGGCCCTTGGCTTTCCCTCGCCGGGGACCTCTGTAGTTCCGATCGGAGCGACCACCCAAGGCAACCTTGGCTTCGGCCAGATCGTCGCCACGACCGTTGCGGGCACGGTTACCGTTTCGCCGGTCGGGAGTCGCACGAGCTCGGGGGGCGTCCTGCTCGGCAATGGCCTCGGGGTGAGCGCCGCGACGTTCGCGGTCATTGGCGAGCCCAACGCGAGCTTCAGCATCACGTTGCCGACCCCGTGCACGCTCTCGAGCGGTGGAAGCTCGATGACGCTCGACAGCTTTACCAGCCATCCCAACGGCTCGGGCAATCTTGGTCCGGCGGGCTCCCAGTCGGTAACCCTCGGGGCCACCCTGCACGTCGGCGCGGCGCAGGCCGCGGCAGCGTACTCCGGGTCCTACAACGTCACGGTGGCGTACAACTGAACACGACGGGGTGAAGAATCCTATGCCGACATCGAGTCCCGACGCCGTCCGCCCGCACACGCGCGCTACCGCAGGCGCAGTACCACGGTGCGCGTCCGTGCTCGCCGCCATCATCTTGAGCTTGGTGTCGGGAACGAGCACCCGGGCGCAAGGTGGCCCCGGTGACCTACTCATCACGCCCACGCGGCTCGTCTTCGAGGGGCGCCAGAGGACGGCCGAGATCACGCTCGTCAACACCGGCTCGGCCGCCGCCACCTACCGGATCGGCTTCGTCAATCTGCGCATGAACGATCAAGGGGGCACGGCCGAGATCGCTGCCGCCGACGCCGTGCCGGGTGAGCAGTTCTCGGAGGCGCTGATTCGCTTCTCCCCTCGGCAGGTGACGCTCGAGCCCAAGGTCGTCCAGACGGTTCGCATGCAACTGCGCCTTCCGGCCGATCTTGCGCCCGGCGAGTATCGCTCTCACCTTCTCTTTCGTGCCATTCCGGCGGCGACGCCGGCGGCACCGGCCGCGCAGCCAACCGGCTTCAGCGTTCAGTTGACTGCGATCTACGGCATCTCCATCCCGATCATCGTGCGCCACGGCGAGACCTCGGCCAAGGTGACGCTCGACGGTCTCACGCTCTCGCCGGCGACTGCGGCCGACCCCATGCAGAGTCTCCAGTTCTGGATGCGCCGAGTGGGCAATCAGTCGGTCTTCGGGAATCTCACCGTGACGTTCGTGCCGGCGACCGGCGCTCCCCAGGTCGTCGCCTTCGCCAACGGGGTCGCTGTGTATTCTCCCAACACGGCACGCCGCGCGGCGATGGCTCTGCGCCTACCATCGGGAGCCATCCCTCAACATGGGCGTCTGCATCTCGCCTACACTGAAGTGGAAAAGGACAACGCGACGATCGCCGAGGCCGATCTTCCCGTGCAATGACCCGGCTCCTGGGTAGCGCGATGGTCGCCGCGCTACTCGCCTGCTGTCCGTCCTTCGCGAGCGCTGGCGATGTGCCTTCGGGCCCCACCGTCGTGGAACGCCCGGAGAGCGACGTTGTCCTGCTTCGGCTGCGTCTCGATCAAGCAACGCTGGCCGACACGCTCCCGACGTACGAGAATCGAGGCAGCGTGCTCGTTCCGCTCGGCGAAATCTGCCGCCTCTTGGGCCTGGGGATTTCCGTCGAGCTCGCCCGCGGTTTCGCCTCGGGGTTTTTCATTCAGGAACGGCGGCGCTTCGCCCTGGACCTCGTCGCGCGGACGGTACTCGTCGACGGCAAGGCGAAGCGTTTTGACCTGACGCGCATCGAGCTTCACCGCGACGACATCTACGTCGACGCCACGCTGCTCTCCGAGTGGCTGCCGCTGCATCTCGACGTGGACTTGCTCGCTTCGGCAATCACCGCCCGACCGGAGGAGAAGCTTCCCCTTCAGCTGCGCCTGGAGCGTGAGCAGAAGCTCACGAGCTTGGTCGGCGGCGTCGATCGTGCGGTCTATCCCCGTTTCAAGCTGCCCTATCGGCTCCTCGACGGTCCGTTCATAGACCAGGCACTGCGGCTTTCCCGAGTGGCCGCTCCCGGGGGCGGACAACGGAATGCTCTCGAATACTCGACCTATGCCACCGGCGATGTCCTCTTTATGGAAGGAAGCGCTTTCGTCTCCGGAACGCAGCAGGGAGTGGCCGATTCGCGCTTCAGCCTCGGCCGAAAGGATCCGGATGGCCGTCTTCTCGGCCCGCTCGGCGCCCGCGAAGTCTCCGTCGGAGACGTCTTCCACCCTGGCATGGACCTGATCGCGGCCCCGACCTCGGGCCCCGGCCTCGTCATCAGTAACTTTCCGCTCGACTTGCAGTCGCAGTTCGATCGCCAGAGCTTCCGTGGCGACTTGCCGCCGGGGTGGGAGGCGGAGCTTTACCGGGGCGCAGAGCTCCTGGCCTTCGCTCAGGCGCGGCCCGACGGCCTCTACGAGTTTCTCGACGTCCCGCTGCTCTTTGGGCTCAATGTCTTCCACGTCGAGCTCTACGGACCGCAGGGGCAACACCGGAGCGAAACGCGGCGCTTCAACGTCCTCGACACGCTGACGCCCAAAGGCCGCCTCTACTACCGCCTGGCCGGGGACGATCCCGGTTCGCGGCTGCTCGGAACGGGTCTCCCGGGCGCCGAAGCCCGCTCCTCCGTCGAGGTGAGCGCCGGCCTGGCGAAGAACCTCTCGCTCTCGATGGGCGTCGCCTCGCTCGGGTTGCAGGATCGACAGCACACGTACGGCAAGGCCGCCTTGCGGGCCTACTGGGGCTTCCTCTTCGCTAACGTCGATTTCGTGATCGATCGCGGCGGCGGCTCGGCGTGGCAGGGGACAGCACTCTCGCGCCTGGGAGCGTTCGGCCTGCAGGTCCAGCACGCGGAGTTCGACCGCTTCGTGAGCGAGCTTTACCCGTCGGGGGAGCTACTCTTGAGCCGCACGGCGATCCGCCTCGACGCCGCGATTCCAGAGACCCTCCTGCCGACGATCCCGATCCTCTTCGAGCTTCGGCAGGATCGGTTCGCCGGGGGCCAGCGCGTGACCTCGATCTCGGGCCGAGTCTCGGCCTTCCGGCGTGGCCTCGCGATCGCCAATCAAATGAATTGGAATTACACGTCCGGATTCGGTCCGTTGGCGGCCTCGACCGGATCGGGACAACTACTGGTCAGCAAGTTCCTCCAACGATTCGCCGTGCGAGGAGAGATCGCCTACGCGGTCAAACCCGGCGCTGCCATCACCAGCGTCGCGTTGACCGGGGAGAAGCGCGTCGGCGAGGGCTTGCTGCTCTCCGCGGGGGTGAACCGGATCAACAGCTCCGGCGACACGCGATTCCTCGCCGGGGTCAGCCGGACCGACGGTCCGATCGGCTACACCGTCACCGCCGAGTACTCCAGCCTGAAAGGGCTCGGCGCGAGCGCGCTGCTGTCGCTGAGCGTCGGTCGCGACGGGCGCGGCGGAGGTTGGTTCACGCAGGCTCGCCCTCTCGCCGGGTCGGGAGCCGTCTCCGGCCGCGCGTTCCTCGACGCAAACGGCAACGGCCTCATGGATACGGGTGAACAAGCAATCGCCGGCGCCGGCTTCCTAGTCAACGGCGCCGGCAGCTTGATCCGAACGAGCGCTCGCGGCGAAGCGCTCCTTCCCAATCTCTCGCCGTATCAGGACTTCGATCTGGCCGTGGCGCCGTCGACCCTCGAGGACCCGTTCTGGATACCCGCAGTGGCGGGCGTGCGTGTCTCGCCGCGCCCCGGCAAAGTCGCCAGAGTCGACTTCCCGGTGGTCGTTTCGGGCGAGATCTCGGGCACGGTCTATCTCCGCGGCATCGGCAAGGATCAACAGGCGAGCGGAGTTGAGCTCGAGCTCGTCGACCAGCACGGCGTGGTAAGGCAGAAGGCGAGAAGCGGCTACGATGGCTTCTACGACATCGCGGCCATCGTCCCGGGCAAGTACACGCTGAGTGTCACCGCCGCAAGCGTCGTTCGCTTGCGGGTCTCGGCGCCTTCGCTCGCGGTCACGATTGCCTCGAGCGGCACGGTCCTCGACGGAATCGATTTCGTGTTGCCCGCGAACGTGTCGTAACGGCCTGGGGGGCGATCCGAAACCGCTGGCACCCCTCGAGGCAGCACCTCTCGAGCAGCAGGAAGTCCACTCACCGCCGGCAATCCAGTTGAGGTTGGCGTCTGCGAGCAGCCGGGTGAACCGAGGGGACGGCAAGATCGCCGCTGGTAAAGTCGTCTTCAAATCTGGGAGGACAGACTCATGGAGTTGCTCGCCTTGATTGCCGGCGCGCTGGCGGTGTGGGCTTGGAGGGTATCAAGGCGTGCCGATCGGCGCGCTTTGAAGCTCGAGGCGTCGGTGGAGGAGCTGCGGAGCGAAGTACGTTTCATACGGCGAGCGCAGGCCGCGCTTGCGGCGCCGTTGCGTGCGGCGGAGCCCGCGTCCGCCGCCCCGCCACCCGCTGCCCCCGTGACCGCGACGCAGGCGCCGCCGCTGCCGGTACGACCGGCGGCGGGGAGCCAGACGCCGGCGCTCGGGCAACCCGGGGCCGGGCGCTCCGCGTACGCGGGTCCTGTGCCGGCGCCGATGCCGGCGTCGCCGCAACCACCGTCGCTGCCGCCTCCGCGCGAGATCGTGTCGCCGTCTCCGTCCGACGATCCGTGGGCGCCGATCAAGGAGTGGCTCTTTGGCGGCAACACGATCGTCAAGGCCGGTGTCGCGATTCTCTTCGTCGGCCTCGCCTTCCTCGCCAAGTACGCGACGCAGCACGTGCACGTGCCGATCGAGTTTCGCCTGGCTGGGATCGGCGCCGTCGCCGTGATGCTGCTCGTGATCGGGTGGCGGCTGCGCCTGCGCCGGCCGGGCTATGCACAGGTCATGCAAGGTGGCGCCGTGGCAGTGCTGTACCTCACGCTCTTCGTCGCCTTCAAGTTCTATGGCGTGATCGCGGTAGGACCCGTGTTCGCACTGATGGCGGCCGTGGCCGGCCTCTCGGCGGCACTCGCGGTGTTGCAGGACGCGAAGTCGCTCGCCGTCATCGGTGCCCTCGGGGGCTTCGCGGCGCCGATCCTGGTCTCGACCGGTAGCGGCAACTATGTGGCTCTGTTCGCCTACTACCTAGTGCTCGATCTGGGCATTGCTGCCGTCGCGTGGCACAAGGCTTGGCGCGCGCTCAATCTGATCGGCTTCTTCTCCACCTTTCTGATCGGCACGAGTTGGGGCGTTCTCAAGTACCAGAGTGAAAACTACGCCGTCAGCCAGAGCTTCCTGATCCTGTATTTCCTCCTGTTCGTTGCGATCCTGCTCATGCCGGTGCGGCGCAAGAGCGCCGGTGTGGCGAGCGAAGGCGGCGCGCAGTGGGTCAACGGGAGCCTGCTTTTCGGCCTGCCCACCGTGACCTTCGGTTTGCAATACGGGCTAGTGCACGACACCCAATACGGAGTCGCGCTCTCGGCGCTGGTGCTGGCGGCGCTTTACGTGCTCTTTGCGACCTGGCTGCGGCGGACACCGCGCTTTGCCCTGGTCTTCGAGGGGAGCCTTGCGATCGGCACCGTGTTCCTGACGCTGGTGATTCCGTTCGCGCTCGACGCCCGGAGCACCGCCGGCGCCTGGGCTCTCGAGGGCGCGGGTCTCGTGTGGCTCGGCTTCCGGCAGTCCCGGCGCTTGGCACGCGCTTTTGGATATCTCCTGCTGCTTCTCGCCGGCGTCTCGATGATGGCGGCAGGGAGCCGTTACGGTCCGCCCACGACGCTCTTCAATGCCGCGTTCTTCAATGGCTTGATGGCGGCTGCCGCTTCGCTCGCGGCGGCCTATTTCGTGCACCGGGCCTACCGGACGATGCTCGCGAGCGGCGGCGAAGAGGCGGTGGCCGAGCCGCTGCTCATCGGGTGGGCAACGCTGTGGCTGCTCGTCACCGCCGGACAGCAGATCGCTCGCTTTGCGCCGGAAGGATTCGCTCTCGCGATCTGGCTTTCAGTCGTCAGCGCGATCGTCCTTGTCTACGCCGCGCTTTCGCGGCTCTTCGATTGGACCCACGTCTCGATGCCGGCGACGGCTCATGCGCCGTTGATGGCCGTGGGTGTGGCGATCAGCGCGTCAACGCTTTCCGGTCCCCTTGAATCGGGCGGCGCGTTGGCGTGGCCCTTCGCGCTTGCCGTGCACGCCGTGGTGCTGCGGGTGGCGGCCCCGCGCTGGTCGAGCGCGCGCAGTCCGGTGCACGCCTTCGGCCTGCTGGTGATCGCGGCGCTCGGCGCCCTGCAGGGCCGCGCCATCACCACGGACTGGGGCGACGCGAGCAGCGCCTGGCCTTGGCTCGGCTGGTTAGTCGTGCCCGCGGTGCTCTTGCTCTGGTTGCCGAGCCCGTCGGCTGCTCGGCTCTGGCCGGTGAGCGCCGCGCCGCGCGCCTATCAGTCGGCGGCGGCCGGCGTGCTCGCCGCTGGATTGCTGCTCTGGACGGTGGTTGCCAATGTCGCATCGGACGGGTCGGCGAGTCCGTTGCCGCACGTGCCCCTGGTGAATCCGCTCGACCTCGGGATCGCGACCGCGCTGTTCGCGATCTGGCGCTGGAGCCGCAGCGAACCGGTGCGGGATGGCATCGCCGAACGAGGTTTCTTCCCGATGGTCCTGTTCTTAGGGGCGGCCTTCGTCTGGCTCAACGCGATGCTCGTGCGCGGTTTCCATCACTATCAAGATGTGCCGTACCGTGCCGCCGCCTGGGAGGCGTCCCGATCCGTGCAGACCGGCTTCACGCTGCTGTGGTCGATCACCGCGTTGGTGCTGATGTGGCTCTCGGCCCGCCGCGCGGTGCGCACGCCCTGGATCGCCGGCGCCGTGCTCCTCGGCGCGGTGGTGCTCAAGCTACTGCTGATCGACATGTCGGGCTCGGGCACGGTGGCGCGAATCGTGTCGTTCATTGGGGTCGGCGTGTTGATGCTGGTAATCGGCTATGTTGCACCGCTGCCATCCGGCGCAGTGGTCGAATCGAAGGGAACTCATGTCGAAAGCTAGCTGGTGCTTGGTTGCGTTCTTCTGTCTCGCGGCTCGAGTCCAGGCGGAGGAGGCGACCTTTCGCTACACCGCGGCGATCGTCGTCGAGCGCCCGGCCGCCTTCGTGCGGATGAGGCTGCCAGCGAGCGCGTACGCCCACAGCTTGCAGCCGGGTCTCGACGATTTGCGGGTCGTCGATGCGCACGGCGAACGCATGCCGTTCGCATTCGTGCCGCACCGGTTCGAGTCGAAGGCCGAGCAACGTCCGGTAACGCTGTTCCCGTTGCCCGCGCAGCCATCTGGCGAGAAATGGGTATCGCCCGTGGAGATGACGGTCGACGGCGATCGCATCACGGTCAAGCGAACGAGCGGCCGCGCCACGCCGCTCGATCCGGTGCATTCGCCGGGATGGCTGCTCGACCTCGGTGAGCGCCATCCGAGTGACCCATTACCGCAATCGCTGACCCTGCAATGGTCCGGTCCGGCGCAATTCAGCGTCGAGCTCGACTACGACATGAGCGACGACCTACGCAGTTGGCGCTACGGCGGTCGCGGGCAACTCATGGCGCTCGCCTCGACGAGCGGACCGTTGACGCAGCCGAACATCGCTCTGCCGGCGAATCCCGGTCGTTTCCTGCGGCTGGTGTGGAGTGACGTCGAAGGTGCCCCAGTGCTGAGCGGTGGGTGGGCCAACCTGGCGCGCCAGCTTGAGTCGACCGAAGACGCTCCGAGCGAGCTACGTTTCGCCGCCAGTCCGGAGCCGGCAGGTAAGAGGCCGCTCGACGCAGCGTCCAAGCGCGCCCTGCATTTCGACCTCGGGGCCGCTCTGCCGCTATCGCACATCAACTTGCAACTCGCGGCGGGCACGCGGGTGGCGCCGGTATGCATCGAGGGCCGGCGTCGTGTCGACGATCCGTGGCGCAATCTCGCACAGAGCGTGTTCTACCGCCTCGAGCGCGACGGCGTCGTGAGCACCGCGCCGCCGCTGGCGCTCGATGCGGTCGTGCGCTTCATCCGCGTGATCCCCGACGAGCGCTCCTCGGCGCTTGACGCGGCGCAGACCGTCTTGTTGGTGCAGGCGGACTTGGCGCGGGTGGTCTTCGCGGCGCAGGGCGAGGTGCCGTATACCCTCATCACCGGCTCGCTCGACGCCCCGGCGGGGGCTCTGCCGATCGGGACTCTGGTGCCGGCGCTCGAAGCCGAGCGCTCGCGTTTCGGCGAAGCGACGCTCGGCGCGTGGACCGAAGTCGCCGCAGTCGTGCAGCAGGTTGAAGCGCAACAGCGCCGAGCCGCGCTTCGCCCATGGCTGCTATGGTCCGTGCTACTCGCGGGCGTGGCCGGGTTGGGGTTCATGGTGTGGCGCATGGCGAAAAAGGGGAGCGATAAGCTCTCAGCCTGACGAACGGAGGAAACCCCCATGTACCGAACGCCAATACTCGGCGCCACTTTGATTTCCATCGTAATGCTGGCGGGTGCGCTGGCGGCATCGGAAGCTCCCGCGCCGGCGGCGCTTCAAGCGAATCCAGGAACGGCATCGGCGCCCGCCGCGGCGCCCCCCGCCGCCGCGTCCCCGGGAGCCACCGTGCGAGTGCATACGGAGCCGCCGCCCAAGAACCTGAAGGTCCTGCCCAAGGACTGGAGCCGCAAGCAAGTCATCGAGATCATGAAAACCTTCACCGCCGGCCTCGGCGTGCGCTGCCAGTACTGCCATGTCGG
>JBDTNL010000106.1:0-9799 GCA_039933785.1 Acidobacteriota bacterium | reverse complement strand
CGTACGTCTGGGCCGAGACGCCGCGTGAGTGGGCAGTCGACGCACGGAAGGTGGCGCTCGAGACGTACCTCGCTCTCATCGACACCGCGCAGTCGCACGTCGTGCTCGTCAACGGGTTCCCGCTCCTGCTCGAGATCCAGCACGCTGCACGTGCACGCCACGCGTATTCCGAAGGCACGGAGCTCATGATCGAGTGATTCTGAAAAGCCTTCGATAGCGTGCTTGGTAGAGGCGTAAAAGGCGTTGAACGGAGAAGGAATAAGGCCAAGAATTGAGCTCATGTTGACGATGCGGCCGCTCTTCTGCTTGCGCATGACCGGCAACACGGCATTGACGACACGCGCCACCCCAAAGACGTTGACGTCCCGGCATTGTTGACCACGAGGTCGATCCGGCCGGCCTGCCTCATGATCTCCTCAATCAGTGCTTGCACCGAGGCTTCGTCCGTAACATCGCAGATCAGCATGGTGATTCCCTGCGAGCTTGCCACCCGCTTACGGCTGGTGCCGAACACACGGTAGCCAGCGTTCACCAGTGCTTTAGCCGTCACGAGTCCAATACCGGGGAAGCGCCAGTCTCTAGGGCAACGCCATTCTTTGGTTTTGTCATGTCATCGACTTTCATCAGCTGACTCCGTCATGCAGGAGTGCCCTATGAAGGTCACCAGAGCACAGGCTCAGGAGAACCGCGCGCGCATCGTCGAGACAGCCGCAGCCCTATTTCGGGAACGCGGCTACGACGGCGTCGGCGTAGCCGAGTTGATGGCGGCTGCCGGCTTCACCCCCGGCGGGTTCTACAAACACTTTCGGTCCAAAGCCGATCTGATGGCCGAAGCGGCAGCGAGCGGGATTTCACGGCGCGTGGCAAGCAGCGGTGGACGAGATTTTGGCGAGTTCGTCACGCACTACGTGTCCCGGGAACACCGTGACGACCGCGGCGCGGGCTGTACGATGGCGGCTCTCTCTGGGGACGCAGCGCGTCAATCCGAGAACCTCAAGGCGACGCTTGCGGAAGGTATCGAAAACAGTCTGGCCGCATTTCAGCGCTAAGCCGCAACGGTGGGCGAATTCGATCCCAACGAGGTGCGGGCAAAGATGATCGATACCTTTGCTCATGCGGTTGGTGCGAGCCTAGACGGCACGCAACCCGTGCGGCCGCTTCGTCCCCTTCGCCGCTGGAGCCCGACCCGGGTGCGCCGTCTTGGATACGACGCGCAGCTCGAGGATCGCCGCAAGCGGGATGGTGCAGCGATTGTGAGAGCCGCTCGAGTTCGCATCGATCAGCAGTAGCGAGCCGCCGTCCGCGTCGCCCTCAATGTCCCATCCGTGGACGTAGCCCTGGCCAAGAATCAGGACGACCACGCCGTCGTTGTCAGGGAACGGGCAGGTCACTCCCTCGGCGCCATGCCTGAAGGCCAGCAAGGCGAGCGTCTCCTCGGGATCGCAGGTGGAGAACGTCTCCATGAAGGTGCGGACGAAGTCGGCGATCACGGTTCGCTTCTCACCATTTGTCGGCGTCCGCTGCTGGTGATCGCCAGTACGGGCAAGACCACGACGCAGGCGCATCGCGGCGGACGATCACTCCAGGCGCGGGTAGGGGGCGCACGCTAGCGGCGGCCGGGTCGAAAAAGGCGGTCGACGTCGGCGAGGAGTCGGGCGGCGTCACGTTGAAAGTAGACGTTCCAAGCGTAGGCGGTAGAGGCCTGGTGAGGGTCCTGCTGCGTCACCCAGCGCAGATCGCGCTCGAAGGCCTCGCGGTTCCTCATCTCGAAATGGAAGTACTTGGCTCGGCCCCAGCGCACCAGCAGGGAATCTGGCCCGAGCTCTTGCGCGCGATCCAGCAATTCAGCGGACTTCACACGATCTCCTCCAGCGAACCTCGGGAGCCCGAGATAGAAGATCCCGCGCGAGAAATACACCGCCCCGTGACCGTAGTCCGGATCGATCTCCGTCATCCGCTTCAGCATCGGCTCGGTCTTGCGGATCAGGGGGATCCCGGTCAGCGTTGCGATGCCGCGCATACACTCTTTGAAGTAGTAGGAAACGCCGGTCACCCAGAACACCATGGCGCTCTCTTCCCGGCGGGTCAGAACGCGAGCGGCTTGCTCGATGGGGACGCCCCGATCGACGAGATCGCGGAAGTCCCCATTCGTGTAAAGCGCCCGCTCACAGGCGCGAATGCCGGCCTCGAAGCCTTGCTTCTTCTCCCGGAGCGTCGCCGCATAGGCCGCAGCGTCGAGTATCTTCCACTGGCACAGTTCGGTGAGAACGTCGTAGTCGCCGGGACTCCGCGCGAGGGCGGACTCGTAGAGCGCGATGACCTCGGCGAGCTTGCCCCGGTCGTCGGCGTTGGCGGCGAGTACCGATGCTTTCGCCAGCACGGCGGAGAGATCGCCCGGCGCCCCGGCCGTGGGGGGCGCAGCGTCGGTCCAGCCCGGCTTCCACGCGCTACAGCCCCCGAGCGCAAGGAGTGCGGCGATCGTGACCGCGACTCTGGCAACGACCCGGTTCACGGCTCGACCTTGCGGTGATGGCGCCGCAGGAACTGCCAGATCAGCCCAGCGGCGTCGAACGACCGGAGCGGATCATCGGCGGGTAGTCTTTCCATGAACGGCCCTCCTGGCCAGTCGTGCCCCCAGCCTGCCAGGGTATAGAGCTCGACTTCCGCGCCGCCCGCGCAGGCTCCCCAGACTTGGTGCGCGACTCGACCCGCGAACAGCGAGTCGGTCACGGGGGCGGCCGCACAGGCATTGCTGGCAACCCAGTACGCGGCGGAGCGCGCCACGGAAATCGTCTCCCCCTTGCCGCGACTGCGTTCTCCGCGGCCGCCGTCATACGGCACGTTCGGGTCGGCGCGGCCGTGCAGAATCAGCATCGGGACCGGAGCCTGGGCGTCCGCGATCCGCCACTCGGGCTCGTTGGGAGCGGCCGTGCCGCCGATCGTCCCCGACACTACCGCGGTCGCGGCGACAAGACGGGATCTCTCCGCCGCGAAGCGATGGGCGAGCATGCCGCCGTTGGAGTAGCCGACGACGTAGATGCGATCGCGGTCCACACCCAAGCGCGCGGCGACCTGGTCGATGACGGTCGCCACGAAGCCGACGTCGTCGATCCCGTCCTTGCGCGCCTTGCCGCAACAGTGGCCGGAGTTCCAGTGTCGCAGCGCTCCGAAGAGCCCGATTCCGTTGGGGTACGCCGCGATGAAACCAGCTCGATCTGCGAGCCGGCTGAACCCGGATTGGGCCTCGAGCTGCTTCGCCGTGCTGAACGCCCCGTGCAGGAGCACGACCAGCGGAAGGGGGGCGGCGGCTCTATACCCCGCGGGAACATGCACAAGATAGCTGCGGCGAAAGCCGCCAACCCGAATATCCATCTTCTGCGTGTAGGTGCCCGGCGAGGGTGTGCCGGTTCGAGGCAGCGAGGAAGAACAAGCCGCGGAGAGCGGAAGGAGTGCGAGGAGTACGGCAAGTGCCAGGCGCGTCACGGGTCTCGTGGTCAGGCTGAAGCGAGTGCCGAGCGTCCAAGAAGCTCGTCAATGCAGCCTAACACTCCGCGAGTGTACGTCCCTGGCCGTCGGTCACGAAGTAACCTTTCGACCCGATGCGGCGAAGAACGGTTGGCGGCAACTTCATAGACTCAGGGTCCAGGAACAACCCGCATGACTCAACCAAAAAAATCAGCGACCAAGTCCGGCTTCCATTGGAAATGGCTGGTGTATCCCGCCATCGCGATCGTCCTATTTGTGGTCGCCAAAGAGCTGCATTTGCAGGACCGGCTCAAGCAAGGCCTCGACTGGGTGGGTCAACTGGGGCCATGGGGTCCGATCATTTTCATCGGCCTCTACATTGTGGCCACCGTGCTGTTCATCCCGGGCTCGGCCCTGACGCTCGGGGCGGGCGCGATCTTTGGTGTCGCGTGGGGTTCGGTTTACGTCTCGATCGGTTCGACGTTGGGTGCGACCGCTGCATTTCTCGTGGGGCGGTATGTGGCCCGCGACGCCATCGCCCGAAAGATCGAGGGCAACGAGCGCTTCGCCGCGATCGACAAAGCCGTGGCAAACGAGGGCTGGAAAATCGTCGGGTTGACCCGGCTCTCGCCGGTGTTTCCGTTCACCCTCTTGAACTACGCCTTCGGAGTGACCCGCGTAAAATTGGGCCCTTTTGTCCTCGCCTCGTGGATCGGCATGATGCCGGGCACGGTCATGTTTGTGTATATCGGCTCGCTGGCCAAGGCCGCCACCGGCGATCACGTGCGCACCACCGGCGAATGGGTGCTCTACGGTGTCGGCCTTCTTGCCACTGTGGTCGTCACCATTTTCGTTACGCGCATCGCCAAGCAGGCGCTCGCCAAGAAGATCACACCGTAAAGGCAACCCCGGACAACGTATGAGCCAAGCGATCGAACCGCCCATCCTCCCGTGGGACCTACACAATCAAAAGCTCGTTTCGAACGTTCACCCGCCCGATTGGGTGAACCCCCAACCCGGATCACGCTACAACCTCGTGGTGATTGGCGGCGGCACGGCGGGTTTGGTGACCGCCGCGGGCGCCGCCGGCTTGGGCGCGAAGGTGGCGCTCATCGAGAAGCACCTGTTGGGCGGCGATTGCCTCAATGTGGGGTGTGTTCCATCCAAGGCTCTTATTCGCGCCGCACGCGCCGCGGCGGATGCCCGGCAGTCCGCTGAATTCGGCGTCACGATCACGGGTGAAGTCTCGGTCGATTTTGGCGCGGTGATGGAGCGCATGCGCCGCTTGCGCGCTGACATTAGCCCGCACGATTCCGCCGCTCGCTTTCGCGAGCTCGGGATTGACGTTTTCATCGGCGACGGAAAGTTTACTGGGCCGGACAGCGTTCTGGTTGGCGGCCAGACACTCCGCTTTGCCAAAGCGGTGATCGCAACAGGAGCGCGCGCGGAAGCTCCGCCGATTGCGGGCATCGACAACGTCCCCTACCTTACCAATGAGACACTATTTTCCCTCACCGAATTGCCCAAACGCCTTGGCGTGATCGGCGCTGGCCCGATCGGTTGCGAGATGGCTCAAGCTTTCGCCCGCTTCGGCTCGGAAGTATTTCTGGTGGAAGCGGAGCACGGCATTCTTCCTCGTGAGGATCGTGATGCATCCGGGATCGTGCTCGATTCGATGCTCGAGGACGGGGTGTCTCTGCTCTGCTGCGGCAAAGACGTCAAGCTTGCAAACGACCCGGGCGGCGTGCGCCTGCAGGTCGATTCGCACGGCAAACGCTACGACGTGCTCGTGGATCGACTCCTCGTCGCCGTGGGCCGCGCGCCGAACGTCGAGGGCCTCGGGCTCGCAACCGTCGGGGTCGAGTTCGACACGAAGGGCGTCAAGGTCAATGACCGCCTCCAAACCGCCAACTCGCGCATCTACGCGTGCGGCGACATTTGCTCGCCGTATCAATTCACCCATGCGGCGGATTTCATGGCGCGCATCGTCATTCAGAACGCGCTGTTCAAAGGTCGCGCCAAGGCGAGTTCCCTGATCATCCCGTGGGCGACTTACACTTCGCCCCAAATCGCCCACGTCGGCCTTTACGAGAAGGAAGCACAGGACAAGGGCATCGAAGTGGACACGTTCACGCAGGCGCTGAGCGAAGTTGACCGGGCGATTCTCGATGGCGCCACGGAAGGCTTTGTTCGTGTCCATGTTCGAAAGAACACGGATGAAATTGTCGGCGCGACCGTGGTTGCGGCGGACGCGGGAGATTTGATTAGTGAACTCACCCTCGCGATGAAGGCCAAGGTCGGCCTCAAGACGATCGGCGGCACGATTCATCCCTATCCCACGCAGGCCGAAGCCATCCGCAAGACCGGCGACATCTACAATCGCACCCGGCTGACCCCGTTCGTGAAGAAGCTCATGGGCAAATGGTTGGGTTGGACGCGGTAGAAGTGATAGACGAAATGAGAGCCTGCATGCCTGCTGGCGAGGCATCCGGCGCGGACGGGCTACGGAGGGCCGGGCGCTGGGCCTTCGCCCTGGCGCTCGTCGCGAGCGGAATCGCGGCCGGCGCGAGCGCACAGGAGGCGCCAGCAAGGGCGATTCGCGCCGAGCAAGCCCAGAATCCACCCGGCGCGGCTCCGCGCTCGCCGGAGCTCTCTCTTCGGCTTCACGCCGCCTATGCCGCCAAGGGCCCGAGCTACGTGCCACGCACCGAACATCTGCTTGCCGACGGCACTCCCGTCTTCGTGAACCGGCTGATCCTCGAGGACTCGCCGTACCTGATCCAGCACGCGCACAACCCCGTCGACTGGTATCCCTGGGGCCCCGAGGCGTTCGAGACGGCACGGCGGGAGGGCAAGCCGATCTTCCTCTCGATCGGCTACTCGACCTGTCACTGGTGCCACGTGATGGAAAGGGAGAGCTTCGACGACGTCGAAGTCGCCCGCGTGATGAACGAGGGCTTCGTCAGCATCAAGGTCGACCGCGAGCAGCGGCCCGACGTCGACGAGGTCTACATGACCGCGGTCGAGCTGCTGACCGGTGGCGGCGGTTGGCCGATGTCGAGTCTCTTGACCTCGGACGGCAAGCCGTTCTTCGGCGGAACATACCTGCCGCGCGCGACCTTCCTCGATTTGCTGGGAAAGGCCCGGACGTCGTGGCGGGACCAACGCCCGCAGCTCCTCGCCCAGGCCGACCAGATCGCGACCGCGGTCGCGCGCGTGACGACCGCGGCCGGTGCCTCAGCCGAAGTCGGAGACGAGGTGCTGGCAAATGCAGTCAAGGACAGCCTCGCACACTACGACTCTCGCCTGGGTGGCTTCTCCGGTGCGCCGAAATTCCCCCAGGAGGCGGACCTTCTATTCCTGCTCGAACGCGCGTTGCGCCGGGAGGATCGCCCGGCGCTCGCGGCGGTCGAAACCTCGCTCGACCACATGGCACGGGGCGGCATCTTCGACCAAGTCGGCGGTGGCTTCCATCGCTACTCGACAGACGAGCAGTGGCTCGTGCCTCACTTCGAGAAGATGCTCTACAACCAGGCCCATCTGGCCCGTGCCTACCTGGAGGCCTCACTCCTCACCGGCAACGCCGCCGAGGAACGCGTCGCGCGGCAGACGCTCGACTACGTGCTCCGCGACATGACATCGCCAGAAGGCGGCTTCTATTCCGCGACCGACGCCGACAGCGAAGGCCGCGAAGGAGCTTTCTTTCTCTGGACACCGAAGGAAATACGCGCCGCGCTGCTGCCGCCGGACGCTGACCTCGCGATCCGACTATTCGGAGTCACGGAACAGGGCAACTTCGAGGGCAGGAACATCCTCCACCTCCCGGTGGGGCTGCCCGAGTTGGCAACCCGCCTGAAGCTGCCGCTCGCCGATCTGCTGCGGAGAGTCGACAGTATCCGCCAGCGGCTCTACGACGCGCGGGAGCGCAGGATCCACCCGCTGCGCGACGAGAAGATCGTCACCGAATGGAACGCGATGATGGTCACCGCGCTCGCCCGTGCGGGCGGGGCCCTCGGGGAGGGGCGTTACCTGGATGCCGCCCGACGGACCGCGAATCTGCTCTGGGAACACAACCGACGTGCCGACGGCCGACTCTGGCGGGTTCGTCTCGCTGGCAACTCGTCGATCGACGCCAACCAGAGTGACTATGCCTACTTGACCGAAGCCCTGATCGCGCTCTACGACGCAACCGGCGAACGCCTCTGGCTCGGGCGGGCGGGCGTGGTCGCCGACCGGATGGTCGCGCTTTTCTGGGACCAAGCCAACGGCGGCTTCTACATGAGCGCCGACGACCAGGACGGGCGCCTCCTGGTTCGACCGAAGAGCCCGACAGACAGTGCTACCCCCTCCGGAAACTCGGTCGCCGTCCGCGCCCTCGCGCAGCTTGCAGACCGCACGGGAGACGAGCGATACCGGCAGCGCGCGCAGGCCACCATCGCCGCCTTTTCTGGGCAGATCCGAAGCCAGCCCACCGCGTTCGCCTACCTTCTCCTCGGCGCCGATGAGCTGCTCCACGGTGGGGTCGGCGCGCTCGAGTACGGTGCCCGCGGCGCAGTGCGTGTGAAGGCATCCTGGACTGGAGCCGGCACCGATCTCCATCGGATCGAGGTCGCGCTCGAGATCGCACCCGGGTGGCACGTCAACGCCAGTCGGCCGCTACAGGAGAGCCTGATCGCTACCCACCTAGAGCTCGAGAAGGGCGAAACGGGAGCCCGGCTGGGACCCATCGAGTACCCAGAGGCCCAGCGGGTGAGCCTCGGGTTCCAGGATGAACCTCTCGCGGTCTACCAGGGTCGGGTGGCGATTCGGACCACCCTGACGCCGGAGGTCTCGGCCATCGCCTCGCGCATCCGCTTGACGATCCAGGCCTGCGACGATCGAAAGTGCCTGCGGCCAGAGAACCTCGTCCTCGAACTGCCGGCCCGGGGCTTGATTCAGTAACCATGCCCGCCGCTTCGGCAGACAGAACGGCAACTCGGTGAAGCGCAGGCTGATCCTCCTCGGCGGCGGGCACGCCCACGTGCACGTGCTCTGGCGCGCGATTCAAGAGCCGCTCGCCGAGGTAGAGCTGGTGCTGGTCTCGCCCAGCGATCGCCATCACTATTCCGGCATGGTTCCCGGTTACTTGCAGGGAACGTACGCCGAGGAAGATCTCTGCTTCGACCTGCGAGCGCTCACCCACCGCGCTGGCGCCCGTTTCGTCATCGCCGCCGCCGAGCGCATCGACGCGACGGGCAGGACTCTCGACGCGGCCGGTGAACGAATCTCATTCGATCTGCTCTCGGTCAACGTCGGCTCGGCGGCGGCGGGCCTCGAAACCCCGGGCGTCCGCGAGCACGCCCTCACCGTGCGGCCGATGAGCCGAGCGGTGGCCTTGCGGCGGCGGGCCGAGGATCTCTTCGCGACCCCGGGCGCCGAGCGGCCTTCCGTCTTCGTGGTCGGCGCCGGCGCGGCGGGAGTGGAGCTGGCTCTGGCGCTCGAGCGCTTGGGGCGAGAGCGCGGCGCTCGACCTCTTGTAGCTCTCGTCGAGGCCACGGCGGAGGCGCTGCCCGGATTCTCGGTCCCGATCCGCCGCCTGACAACTCGGCTCCTCGCCGAGCGGGGCGTGCGCCTGGAGTTGGGGCGCACCGTCAGTGCCATCGAGAAGGAAGCCATCGTCTTCGACGACGGCGAGCGAGAGCGGGCTGACCTGACCGTCTGGGTCGCTGGAGCGGCCGCCTCGGATCTCTTCGCTGGATCGCAGATTCCGAAGGACGGTCGCGGATATCTGCTCGTCGACGACACGCTGCGTGCGGCAGACGGCTCCGCGCTCTTCGGTGCCGGCGACTGCATCGGATTCGCCGCTCATCCCGATCTTCCCAAGGCAGGCGTTTTCGCGGTGCGCGAGGCGCCCATCCTCGACCACAACTTGCGCGCGACGCTCCTTGGCGGCCGGCTGCTCTCGTACCGGCCGCAGAGCAGCTTCCTCGCGCTGCTGAACACGGCCGATGGTCGCGCGATCTGGCGCTGGCACGGCCTCTCGGGACACTCACGTATTGCCTGGTGGCTCAAAAACCGCATCGACCGCGGCTTTGTCCGGCGCTATCAGGCGGCGCAATGATTGGTGCGGCAATTCTCGGAGCAACGCTCGCCTTCGTGACCCAGCCCGCCGAACTGGCCGCGCGATCGGCGGGCACGGTGACTATTCTGGACGCCCGCTCCGCCGCCGACTATCGGCTTGGCCACGTTCCAAGTGCGATCCACATCGACTGGACGGACCTCCGAGACGGCTGGTTTCGAACCGGCAAGCTGCCCAGCGATCTCGCAGCGCTCGCCTCGGGCCTGGAGGCCTACG
>JBDTNL010000105.1:0-10003 GCA_039933785.1 Acidobacteriota bacterium | reverse complement strand
GCCGCGGCGGAGAGGAGCCGCGTGGTTTCCTGATCGAGATCGCCGCCGCGCTTCACTCGGAGCGGCGCACGCACGGCTTCATCCAGAGGCTGTCCGCCGCCGAGGCGCCCCGAGGCGAGCCAGCCAGCCGCGAAGGCCGCACCCATCCCCAGGACGGCGAGCGTTTTCTTTATCGAGGCCAATCGCGGCACCATACACCTTGCCGCAGCCCGGACCCGAGACGGGCTAAGCTAGGCACATTCAAAAAGGAGATGGCATGCAAATCAACTCCGCAAAGAGCGCGGTTCTGGTGACGCTGTTCCTCGCTTCGACGGCCGTGGCATTCGCGGCCCCCAAGCCGCAGCCAGCCATCCTGGACGACGGCCGGCTCGACAAGCAGTGGTTCTCGACCGATGGCGAATTTCGCGAGGACGACGATATCGACTACCTGTGGGTGAGCCCGGGCTTCGACATCGCGGGGAAGACGCTCGGATTCGTCGCTTGGCCGCAGGTGAAGTTCATCGGCGAGAAGGCCCATGAGCGCGACGTCAGGGATCGGCGACTCGCCGACCAGATGAACGCCGACATGGCGGAGGCGTTCAAGGACGCGTTCGGGCGTGCGTTTGGAGATCGCATCCAGCTCGACGGCAAGCCGACTCTGCGCGTCGAGGGACGGATCGTGGATTGTTCGACGGGGAGCGACGCCGCCAAGATCCTGGTCGGCTTCGGCGCTGGCGCCGGCAACACCACGATCGACGTGCGTTTCGTCGATGTTGCCACGGGCAACGTCGTGGCGGGATTCCACCACCGCGTGGTGAGCGGCACCGATTGGTCGACGACCGACAGCAAGTTCTTTGACTGGCTCGACGAAACCGCGGACAAGCTGTCGAAAACCGGCTTCGCCGAGCTCTATCGCAAAGGCGACCGCGTCAGGAACTGAGACGCGGTCTCGGGGCGGTATGTCAGCGCAGCACCTTGAAGGCGTGCCGCCAGTCGTTCTGCAGGAAGCCCGGGATGCACCAGAGAATCGCCAGCGGCTCGATGGCGCGGGCCGCCACGGCGCTGCCCATGTCCTCGGTCTCCCAGCCAAACTGGTCGAGAATCCCGCGCACCGTCGCCTTGGCGCTGGCGTCGTCGCCGCAGATGAACATCGAAGGCTTGCCGCCCGCGAAATCGGGATCGACCATGCTGTCGGAACCGACTGAATTGAAGGCCTTGACGAAACGCGCCTCGGGAAACTCCTTCTGCAGCCGCTCGAGCAACGAGTCGTTCGGGCCGGTAAAGAATCCAAGCACGCCGTTCTGCGGCGGCTCGGGCCCGATCGGGTTCGAAGCGTCGATGATCGTCTTGCCGTCGAGCACTCCTGCCGCATGAAGTGCCGCCGAAGCCGCGTGGCCCTTGACCGCGACCACCACGATCTCAGCGAAGGCTCCGGCATCGGCGAAGCTTCCGACCTTGCCGCCGGCGTGCTGCTTGCCCCAGTCCGAAAGCTTTTCCGGGGAGCGCGTGCCGAGCGTTACCTGGTGTCCATACTTGAGGAAGCCGGCGCCAAGAGCCTTTGCGACCTCACCTGATCCGAGAATGCCGATCTTCATGTCGTCCTCCCCTCGCGTGAGTCTGTTGCGATAACCGAAGGACCCGAGGAAACATTCCGCCTCAGTGCGCTCCGACCTCGACTTCGACACGCTGCCCGAGTTTCAGCGGCGTGGCCTCATCGAGCGCCACCTTGACCAGCAGCACGCGGGTGTCCTGCGGCTTCCCGGGATCTTGCGGCTTGAGTCTCCGGCCGGTGACCGCGTCGGGGATTTCTTCGACCCGACCCGCCCAACTCTGACCGTCGAAGCCTTCCGCCCGCACAACGACCGGCGCACCGAGGCTGACGCGTCCAACGTCGAACTCATCCACCTCCGCCTCCACCCGCACGCGCCTCAGATCTGCGACATCTATTACAGGGTCCCCGGCGTCGATGGTCTCTCCCGTGTGCACGTGCTTGACGAGGACCACGCCGTCGATCGGCGAGAGGATGCGCGTCTTCGCAAGCTCGGCGTCGATCCTCCGCACCTCGGCCTCGGCGGTGCGTTTGTGGGCGTACGCTGCATCGCGGTTCCTCTCGGCGCGGTCGGCGTTTGCCTGGGTTTCGACCCTCTGCACGACCAGGCGCGCGGCGCGGGCGACTTCGATTTCGTAGAGCTTGATGTCGGCAGCGGACTCACCGACCCGCGCCGCGGCTTCGGCACGGCTCGCGCGGAGGTCGTCGGCGCGGAGCTCGGCCAGAAGCTGGCCCTTCTTCACCAGCTGCTTCTCCTCCACCGCGACGTTGATCAGGGTCCCGCGAATATCTGTCCCGACGACGACCTGGGCACCCGGGTACGTGACGAGCCTGCCCTCCGCGGTGACGTGGGGCGCCGTGTTCGGCGCGTTCAGCGTGCGCGGTGTCGAGGAGGTGCTGCTCGCGCCGAGGTCGCGGGACTGAACGACAACCAGGGCGGTGAGAGCGATTCCAACCAGGGGGAAAAGCGCGCGCTTCAGGGTGATATTCATGGTGGAACTCCGTGGCGACCGAGGCCTAAGCCTCGATCCGCCCGTCGCGAATGCGCACCACGCGGTCGGCGATGGTGCGTACCTTGGGGTCATGGGTAACGATCAGCAGCGCGCGGTCTTCGCGCTTCGCAAGATCGCGAAACATCGACAGGATCTGGGTGCCGATTTGCGAGTCGAGATTGGCGGTGGGCTCGTCGGCGAGCAGGATCGCCGGCCGCCCGGCGAGCGCGCGGGCGACGGCGATGCGCTGCTTTTGTCCGCCCGATAAATCGCGCGGCAGGAACGCCTTGCGATCGTCGAGCCCGACTTCCGACAGCACGCGCTCGGCTTCGTCACGCGCCGCCTGGCCGCGGACACCCTTGATGTTGAGCGCGTATTCGACGTTCTCACGCGCGGTGAGCGCGGGGAACAGGTTGAACTGCTGGAAGACGAATCCGATCGAGCGCTTGCGAATGGCGGGCAGGCGCTCGGGGTGTTTCGGATCGACGGCCTCGCCTTCGATGCGGAGGGCGCCGGCGGTGGGCGTCAGGATGCAGCCGAGAATCGAGAGCAACGTGGTCTTGCCGGAGCCGGACGGCCCCTCGAGCGCGACCACCTCGCCTGGCTCGAGCGCGAGCGACACGCCATGCAGCACGTGCACGCTCTCGCGGCCTTCTCTGAACTCCTTCGTCACGTCGTGAGCTTCGAGGACTGGCATGAGTCTCCCGTCTGTCAATCAGGCGCGAAACACGAGCGCGGGATCGATCGCCGCGACCTTGCGGAACGAAACCATCGCCGAAACCAGGCAGAGCACCACCGTGCCGACGAATACGATCGCCATCATCTGCGGCGTGATGATCAGCTTGAGATCGATCTTGCGGATGGCAGGCTGCAGAGCGTAGGAAAAGATCGCCCCCAAGATGAACCCCAGCACGGCGGAGATCGACGCCTGTTTGCCGAGGATCCAATAGATGTCGGCGTTGCTGCCGCCGATCGCCTTCACCGTGCCGAATTCCTTCAAGTGCTCCATGGTCGAGGTGTAGAGCGTCTGCGCCACCACCACCACGCCCACCAGGCAGCCAAGAAACACGGTCAGCATCATGTTGAGACCGATGCCGGTCGACTCGACCCAATAGCCGCGCGAGCGTTCCGACCATTCGTGACTGGTGAAGACGTCGTTGTAGGGCAGCCGGCGGCGAAGCTCCGCGCGCACGCTCTCGAGATCGGCGCCCGGCGCGAGCTTCACCAGGACATACGTCGTCTGCCCGCCGAGCTCGTCCGGATTGAGCTCCTGGGCGAGGCGGTAGTCCATGAAGGCGATCGGCGTGGTAGTAAATGAACGGGCGTCGCGCGTGCGGCCGATGATCTTCAGCCGCCGGTGCAGGACCTCGCGATAGTCGCCGATCTTGAACGGCCCATAGCGCTTGGTCGCCGAGTCGTCGAGGAACATGTACGGCCCGCGCCGCAGGTCTGAGAGATCGCCACCGTCCACCTTCCACGGCAGATTCCAGCGCGAGAAGTCCTCGAGCGCGTAGACCAGCGTGCCTTCCTGCGCCCCGCTCGGAAGCGCGATGTTCATGAACCAGACGATCAGGTTGTCGGCCTGCGCGACACCGGGGACCGAGCGCGCCCGCTGGAGCGCGTTCTCCGAAAACGGATGCGAGAAGTCGACGTTGGGGGTGTTGCGCGAGGTGACCCAGAGGTCGGCGGGAATGTGCTCGATGGTGACCGAGGCGTTGTCGAGCAGGCCCATAAACAGCCCCACTTGGACGAACACGAGGGTGACCGCGAATGCGACCCCTGAAACCGTGATCAGGAACCGCAGCTTGTCGTGGAGAAGATTCTTGCGTGCGAGATCGACCATGGGCTTGCCTTTCTCTAGGTCTTGGACTCGCGAAGCAGCCCGCGGAGCATGGCGTCGATCAGCGCCGCCGCCGTCTTCTTGGCCGGCCGCCACTCGACCCAGTCGTCGTCGCACTTCGCGATGTAGAGCGACACGACACCGTGCACCGCTGCCCACGACATCTGCGCCAGCTCATCGACGTCTTTGTATTCCGGGCGGAGGCGACCGGAGGCGATCGCGTCGGTCACGATCCACTTGAGGAAGGCGTAGGCGTCGACCTCGGGATTACCGCGCTCGACACCGCTGCCGGCCGACTTGTCCACTCCCGCGAGCGGAGTCATGAACATCAGCTGGTAGTGGTTGGGGTGCGAAAGTGCGAAGGCGGTGTAGGCGCGGCCCACCTGGCGCAAACGCTCGATCGGGTCGGCGATCTTGGCGATCTTCTGGAACTGCTTGGCGAGCGTCATGAAGTCGAGATCGCAGAGCGCGCGAATCACCGCCAACTTGTCGGGAAAGTGCAGATAGATCGCGGTTGGCGAGTACTCGATGCGCTCGGCGATCTTGCGCATGGTCACGCGCTCGTAGCCCTCGGCGACGAACAACTCACGCGCGGCGTCGAGAATCTTGTCCTTGAGCTCTTCCTTTTCCCTGCTGCGGCGGTCTCTGGGTCCCATGGGAACGATGGTCCTTTCCGTAACGGCGTTAAGTTACGGTATCCCGTTATCCATTGTCAACCCTCCCCACCAGCCAATTAAGGAGTCGCTCGTTGCTGGCATACTCGCGCCGTGCCGCCCGGTAAAGCGCCCCTTCGAACCCTCGCCCTGGGCCTGCTTTTGGCCCTGGGTGGAGCGCTACTCGCCTCGGCCCAGAACCCGCCGCACGTCGAGCGCAGCGCTCCACGGGCCACCATCGCCCTCGATATCGCCTGGGCCCACGTGACGGTCGAGTACGGCCGGCCAAGCACTCGCGGGCGCGCCATCTTCGGCCAGGAACTGCCCTTCGACCGGGTCTGGCGCCTGGGCGCGGACGAGGCCACCCGCTTGACCACCACGGCCAGTCTCTCGATCGGCGGCGTCGAGGTGCCCGGCGGCAGCTACTCGCTGTTCGTGATTCCGCGCAGCCACACCTGGACGGTCATCGTGAATCGCATCGCGCACCTGTGGGGCGCTTGGAACTGGAATCCCGCCCAGGATTTGGGCCGCGTGGAGCTGGCGATCGAAACCCTGGAAACCCCCATCGACACACTCACCTTGAACCTCGCGCCCCAAGCCGAGAGAGAGAAAGAGGGCTCGCTGACGATCGCCTGGGAACGATCGCAGATCACCGTTCCGCTCCGCGTCCTCGGCGACCCGCCCGCACCGCCACCGCCGCCGGATACCAAGGCGCCACCGCCCCACTGAAGTTTTCGTCCTGCTAAAATCGCCTCATGGCGAATCTCGCAGCAGCGGTCGACTTCACGCGCGTCCCGCGCGTCGACGCGGTCGGCGTCGAAGAACGCGCCGCGGCACTCGCCAAGCGTTCGCTCAAAAAGTCCGCCAAGCTCGCCGGCATCAAGCTCGCGATCTCGATGATCGACCTCACCACGCTCGAGGGCAAAGACTCCGAGGGCAAGGTGAGGCAGATGTGCCAGAAGGCGATCCATCCGCTACCCGGCGATGCGAGCGTCGGCCCGGTCGCCGCGGTTTGCGTCTATCCGAACTTCGTCGCCATCGCCAAAGACGCTCTGCGCAACTCACCAGTCAAAGTCGCCTCGGTCGCCACCGGCTTCCCCTCGGGCCTCGTCCCGGTCTCGGTCAAGATCGAAGAGACCCGCCGAGCCGTCGCCGACGGCGCCGACGAAATCGACATGGTCATCGACCGCGGCGCCTTCCTCTCCGGCCACTACGAGCAAGTCGCCGAAGAGATCGCCCTGGTCAAGCAGGCCTGCGGCGCGGCCCATCTCAAAGTCATCCTCGAAACCGGCGAGCTCGTCACCTACGACAACGTCCGCCGCGCCTCCCACCTCGCAATCGAAGCCGGCGCCGATTTCATCAAAACCTCAACCGGCAAGATCCAGCCCGCCGCCACCCCCGCGGTCGTACTCGTCATGCTCGAAGCGATCCGCGACCATTTCCTAGAGACCGGCCACCGCATCGGCATGAAGCCCGCCGGCGGCGTACGCACCAGCAAGCAGGCCATGCACATGCTGGTCCTGGTCAAAGAAACGCTCGGCGACGCCTGGCTCGATCCCGATCTCTTCCGCATCGGCGCCTCGACGCTCACCAACGACCTGCTCATGCAGCTCGCGAAGGAAGCGACGGGGCGGTATCAGAACGAGGATTACTTCTCGAAGGATTGAAGCGGGTGAGTTTGGGCCTAAGTGCTTCTCGCGCGCCTAGACCAGACCCATCTGGTCGCGGGCCCAAGAGCAAGTTTCTGATAGCAGCGGCGCGCGCGCTGCTGCTGGGGCGGTCAGAATTCGCCCTTGCCCTCGAGAATCTCCAAAGACCGAGTCTTGCTGTACCAATCAGCGAGAATGACGAACGACCAAGCATGCGGCGGCTGCATCTGCAGATGCGATTCGAGGGCCACTTGAAACCACGGTTCAGCAATTTGAAAGTGGCCGTCGTCCGCGGCCTTCAACCCCATCAGCCAACCAACTGTCGCCGCGTCGGCATCGCCCTCTGGGTAGGGCCCGAGCACGACCTCCTCGCTTCGTTTGCCGAGCAGGAAGAGAGCGGCTTGCACGTAGAATTCTTTGGGTTCCGGAACCGACTCGAGCTCATCGAGAAGTTGAGCGCGACGAGCGCTCGAGCGCTCCTTCAGATGCAGCAACGAGGCTGCCTTCAGTAGGCGGAGCACTTCTGGTTTTGGGCCCTCAGCTCCTGGAGGGTACAGACCCCAGAGCAGCTCGTAGTGGCGAGATTGGTAGAGGGTCAGCGACAATGCGTTGTCCGGCACCGGGACTACCTGACGCATCCACTCCAGCGCCTTGGCTTCACCCTTCTTTTCCCTCAGCAGGTCGTAAGTCTCGATTCGAATTTGACTGTCCCATTCCGGCTGCGGGTCATGCAGCCGAGCGAGCAGCCGAAGGGCCGCTTCCAGATCGCCCTTCTTGCCCAGCGCCAGCGCCAAGTCGGCGAGGATGTGCGGCGCGACGCCCGCCCGTTCGAGGGCCTCGAAGGCTTCACGAGCGGCGGCTTCGGGCGACGTCTCGAACACTTCGGCAAATGTGTTTGGAAGGAGAACAGTCCAGTCGCGCACCAGACCACGCTTGTTCCCAGCAACTTCTTTGGTGGCGCCCGCTACGTCATGCTTCATCCATAGGGCCCGGACGATCAGGGCAGATGCGTCCTCGGCATCTGGATAACGGTCCGCACACTCCATCGCAAGCTTCAAGCCCTCGTCCAAGTGACCGCGGCGAAGCTCGAGTGACGCTCCGGTCTCCAAGGCTTCCTCCGTGCCCGCTCGAAGCCCCGGCTTGAGCGCCTCCAGCGCAGCGTCGAGATGTCCTTGCGCGGCCAGTAGCCCGGCTTTCCTTGTTACCAGGTGTGCCCATGACAGATCGAGGAAGTGGTCTGGCTTCTCGAGTCGGAGAATCTCAGCGAGCGCCTCCAGCGCGCCGTCGAGATCACCCGCTTGCTTCAGGTTGTCGATCAGCGCGTCCACCGCGGGCCCTGAGGGGGCGGCTGCGGCCATCGCACGGTAGCGCTCGCGCAGGAAAGCATCGTCTACGCCACCAAGCGTCTTCAGCCACGCGAGAGCCCACCACCTCGTGTTGTCGCGCAGTGAAGAGTCCTCGGCGATCGTCCGCAAACGTGCCGAGTCCTCCGTGAGTACTGCCACCGTCGGCAAGAGGTCACCGCTGTCATACGGCGCGGCGCTCACCGCCGCGCGAGCGAACTGATCGAAAAGCGGTCGGCTCGTCAGGTTCCGTCCCGCGGCGCGAGCGGCGACCATGAGATGCCACGGACGGGAGTCCAGTTGACGAAACAATGCCGGCATCGAGATTCTGCGCAGCGGATCCGTCGACGCCGACACGCTGGCCACCGTGTAGCGCATCCGCTCCAGCGGTCCAACCCCCACGGACTCCATCGTCTTGATCGCGTCGGACAGTGGTGCAAGATCCATCGAGCCCGACAAGACGTGCGCGCGGAGCTCACACCATCGTTTGAGCTCAGTAGCCGTTCCGGCAGCCGGATCGGCTAGGGCCTTCGAGAACTGCTCGGTCGCTGGAACTGCGCTCAGCCGATCGGTATAGAAGTACGCCTCGCCATAAAGACCCGAGTAGAAGAGTGCCCGATAGAAGCCCTCGATACTCGGCGAGTCCACCAGCTCGCCCTGAAGCCCAAGCGCGAAATCGTGAACGTCGCGTTCGAAGGCTTTCGTCTGCGCCTCGACTGCAGAACGAACCGGCCTTAGCGAGCGAAGCCGGGCCAGGAATCCCCCCGGTCGCGTGCGCTGCATGGCACCCTTGGCAAGATTGTGGCCCACGCCCGGACCGCCGTTGAAGTCAGCCTTCAGCGCCGCAAGGGCAAGCCCCGTCAACGAGCTGTCTCTTCCGAACACCGAAGCGTGAAGCTCGCGGCGAAACACCTCAGCATCACCCCGATCCGCGAGCAAGGCCAAACGCAGAAAGGCACACCGGCCGTCGTCGGCGTGAGCCGAGCAGACACGCTCCAAGCCGGCCTTGTCCCGGCTGACGTAGAGCCGCACCGGATGGTCGGTGTCCAAACGCGCCGCAATGGATAACGCCGCCGTTTCGTAGCCAAGCACAGAAGTGAGCAACGCCTCGTGCGCCGCGGAGTCGACCGATCCAATCGACGATTCGAGCGTGACCAACGCCCAGGCACGGCCATAGAGCACCGTGGCCTGATCCAAGGAATCGTCGGCTACCAAGCCAAGCCAAACAAATCCGTCCGCGGCCGAGCGCATGAGCTCTCGGTCGTGCCGATTGGCGCCGAACGCCTGGTTGAGCGAAGTAAGCGTACTCAGGATGCGTTCCGGCTCCACTTCACCGGAGTGCCACGCTCCTGCAGCGACCTCGCCCGTAGATTCGCGGCGACCGTTGAGTGACGCATCCAATCCCCGGAGCAACCGAGTGGCGTCGTCGAAGCTCGGTAACTCGGGCAGTGTCCCTACGCTTTCGGTCCCCAGCAGCACGATCCAATGATCTCGGTCGAACGTCACCTGCACCGTGGCGGCGGGCTTGCCCGTCGACAACTGATAGAGCGCGCCGACGGCTGCGAGCAGACGCCGATCAGGCTGTACCCTGTAGCGGGCCCGCACGACGGCTGGCAGATCCTTGGCGGCAACTTTGAGAAGAGACTCCTGCCGCGCGACCTTCGGAGGCGGCGCCTCGGGAGCCGGGCTCGAACAGGCGACGAGGCAGACGAGCAGACAAGCGGTCGAGAGGGTACGCGTTCGGGCGGCCACGGAATCGCTCACTGAATCCCCTTCCAAGACCTACCTAGCGGCAGGTTCCACCAAGCCTCGCAGAAGCCCGAAGTATGCCTTCAAAGTGTAAGAGTCGTTCGCCGCGTACATCCCCGACAAGTGTCTGTACTCCGCCAGAATCGCGGCCTCGACATACCGCCTAAGCTCCGCGCCCGCCTTCCCGTCACGCTCCGCGCAAGCAGCCGCCATGCCGGCGATGCGAGCATCCTGCGGAAATTCGTGCAG
>JBDTNL010000104.1:0-10246 GCA_039933785.1 Acidobacteriota bacterium | reverse complement strand
CTCTCCGCCGCGGCGCGAGCCCGCGAGGCCGTGGACAACGATCCTTCAGCGGCGCGCCTCCACGCCTTGGGAGTCGCGCAACTCGCGCTCGGCGATCTTCCTCACGCCGTCGCCACGTTGCGCCTCGCCTTGGCGCGGGGCGCCGAACCGGCCATCGCCGCCGACCTCGCCCGCGCGTTGTTGCACTCCGACGAGCGAGACGGCGGGCCCTCGCGAGCGATCGAGGCTCTGGAGCTCCTCTCGACGTTCGTCACCGCCGCCACCGCCGCCACCGCGGACACCGCGGACACCGCGTTCACCGAGGCCGAGGCATTGGAGGCGCTCGGTCTCGAATCGGAAGCGATTCGGGCATGGACGCTGGGCGCCACCTTGGACCCCGGGTCGATTCGGTCCAGCGCAGCCTTGGCGCGCACGCGCGCACTCGATGCCAAGCAACGCGGCGCCGTCACCACCAGCGCCGTGCTCACCGAACGCGAAGTGAGCGAGACGATCCTCGGTCGTTGGGCTGGCGCTGTGCTCGCGCGAGCCCCGGAATCCGAGATCGAGGCGGCGCTCGAGGAGGCGACCCGCCTGGCCGCACCCTACGCCGAGCGCCACGGCAACTCGTTGCTCGTCGATACGATCGCCGCGGCCGCGGCCCAGACGCCGCAGCGGGACCGTCTGGCCCACGGTGAGCTCGAGTACGTCGAGGCTCGTCGCCTCTATGTTGCAGGCAGTCTCGCCGCCTGCGTTCCGAAGGCGCTCGCCGCGGTTCGCGATTTGGCCGCGGGCGCCAGCCCGCTCTCGAGCCTGGGAGAGCTCGTGGCCGCGAGCTGTGCCTTCCTCCGTCACGATTTCGTTCGAGCCGACGGCTGGGCCGCCGAAGCGTCATCCCAAGCCGAGCGTCGGGCGTGGCCCACCGTCGCCGGCCAGGCGGAGTGGCTGCGGGGTCTGATCGCGCATGCCGAGAATCGTCCAGACGATTCAGAGCTCCACTACGAAGCAGCCTTGCGGGCCTTCGCGAGCGCCCACGACCCGGAGCGCCAGGCGAGCGTGTTGGCGCTCCAGGCCGATCTCGACGAGTACCTCGGACGCTTCGATGCCGCGTGGCTGAGCCTCAGCCAGGGCTTGCAGCTCGCGCAGCTGGATCGCGTGCGGCGCTACGAGATGCTGGCGAGCCTGAGCGCGCTCGCCGTCCGGCAGGGCGCTCCGCACGTCGCGCTGCGTGCCGCGGCGAGCGCGGAGAGTGAAGCGAGCGCCACCGCGGACCGCACGCACATGGCGGACGCGCGGATGCGCCTCGGCCAGGCGCGCGAGCGGCTCGGAGACGGCGAAGGCGCGATCGCGGACTACCGCTCGGCGCTCACGCTGGCGCGCGAGATCCCCGATGCCGATTCACGACGCCGGAGTCTCGCGCATGTCTCGGTGCGCCTCGCTCGACTCCTGGCAGAGCGCGATCCCGCCGCGGCGAGGGCGGTGCTCGCCGCGGCCGAGGGCTACAGCGAGGGCGAGCTGAGCCTGCGTCTCGCCGTCGTGAGGGCCGATCTCGATCGACGCGCGGGCAAGCTCCGCGCTGCCGAGCTCGGCCTCAGACATGCGATCGAGAGCTCACGTGCGGAAGAAGAGCGGCTGCGCACCTTGAAGCAACGCGACGACCTCGTGGTCGAACGCCAGGAGCTGCGCTGGGCTCTGGTTCGACTCCTCGCCGACAGCGGCAAGGCTGACGACGCGCTCGGCATCGTCGAGTCGTGGCGGACGGCGAATGAGTCAACCGGATCGCGGGCCGGAGTCGCCGCGCGAGAGCGAGAAACCTCGCCAGTGGTGGCGTACTCGTTCCTCTCGCTCCCCGACTCCCTGTTCATCTGGCGTCGCCAAGGTCACGAGACGCGCTTCGCCCGCCGGGCGGTCACGCAAGAGGCGCTCTTCCGAGCGGTCGCACAAGTGAACGAGGAGCTGCTGGGCGGCGGCGAGACCGCGGCCGCCCAACTCGGCGCCCTGCTCTTCGCGGACCTGCCGCCGAGCCCTGGGGCGCGCGTCGTCGTGGCGCCCGACCCGATCCTCTTTGCCGTGCCCTTCGCGGCGCTACCGGTCGAGGGAAGACCACTGGTCGAGACTCACGAGCTCACCCTGACGCGCTCGCTCACCTCATGGATGCGAAGCGTCGTGCCCACGACGACCGCGAGCACGTGCGCTCTGCTGATCGCCGGGGCAGAAACCGGCGGAGCTCTTTACCCGGAACTCCCCGCGTTGACCGAGATGCCCGCGGAGCTCGATGCCGCGGCCAGCCTGTACCCATGCCACGAACGCGTGAGCGCTGCGAGCGAAGTCCTCCGCCGCCTCGGCCCGCACTTTGAGGTGGTCCACTTCGCCGGCCATTCGGTGGTGGGCGGAGACGGCTCGGGTTTCCTCCTCTTCGGCCAAGGCCAAGACGTACACCCCGTGGCCAGGGAAGAGCTCGCGACCTGGCGGCTCTCCGGCGCGACCGTGGTCCTCAGCTCATGCTCGGCGGCCGAGGGACGCGTCAGCGCCACGGCCGGACGAGATGGGTTGGCGCAGACCCTCCTCGACGCCGGCGCGGGTGCGGTGATCGCCAACGTGTGGCCGATCGACGACCAGGCAGCTCGTGAATTCTCGACCCTTCTCCACGCCGCCCTGGCCGCCGGTGCGGCTCCTCCCGCCGCAGTTCGCACGGCACAACGGGAAATCATTCGCCGCGGCCGTCCACTGGAAGAGTGGGCAGGCTGGCGCGTGCTGGTCGGCTCGTAAATCCCAGGGAGGGGCGAATGTCAGACACCAGGCGCGTCGAGATCACGTACACGGGCATCATCAGCATGGTGCCCGAACCAGCCAAGAACGCGTACCGAGCCGTAGTCCAGAATGCCGAGCACGCGGACGAGCCGCACTACGCCTGGATACTGTTGTCGATGGCCGACAGGCCGGAAGTCTACCCACCCATGGATCCCTTGGATTCCAAGGACGGCCGCGTTGCCTATCCCCTGCAGGGAGACGCAACGATCGAAAACAAAGTGACTTCCAAAAGCCTGGACACCAACCCGAGCTTTCATCAGCTCGTGCTCGATCTCACAGACGGCTGCCACCAAGCCTATCCAGGTGCGGACAAGATTCGCTCGAGGTGCCTGAGGGCCGATTGCCCGGAACTCGTCTCCGCGCGGTTTTTGATCGCCGGCGGCGAGCTGTCCGCGACCACCTGCGCAACGTCGGAGTGGCGTTGGGAGGCTCCCGGCGCGAGGTGGCGACGCATCGCGCAGGAGGTCACGCACACCTTCGACGTCGTCGTCGACCCGGCGAGGCCCTCGCTACTCGTGTCCTTTGGCCAGGGCCGATACGTGATCCTTCACCGAGACAGGGACGACACGAACGGCTTCAAGCTGGTCGTCGGAAACACCATGAAAGAAGACATTTTCCCGACGAAAAAGTGTGACGAGTACGAGGGTGATACCGATCACCACGTGCGGATGTACTACGACTTGTCGGAGGTGACTTATCCGCACCAGCTTCGCCCAGGACTTCTGCGGAGGAAGATAAAGGCCCTTCCGAAGGTGGATGCGGAGGCCGAGGGTGATGTCGTCATCCTGCGCATCGGTGGCTCGAACTGTCCTCCCGGGCTCTGGCGAGCATAGCGCCCTCAGCCCATCTCGAGCACCATCCGCAGCGCATCGAGGAATCTCTGCAGCCGCTCGAGGCGCTGTTGCACGGCGCTCTCGAGCGGCCCGCCGTCGGCGGGTATGACCAGCGAGCGGCAGGTTCCTTCGAGGCGTTCGACGTGCTCGACGGTGAGGCCGCGATAGGGCGCGAGCTGGCGAAGCTCGGGAAGAATCGTCGAGAGCAGCTCTTCGACAAACGGTTGCGCGGCGCGGAACATCTCGTCGGGAACGCGGCCGTGTCTTTCGAACATCCGCCGCACCATGCGGAAACTGTTCCAATTCGAGCTCTGTGCGTTGAGCTGCGCCGCGAGGCGCGTTCGGAGCTCTGCGACGAGCGCGGCCTGCTCTTGTGGAGGCAACGCCGGCGGGGCCGGAGCGCGCTCCGGAGCGCGGGGCGCCGAGCCGGAGCGATTGCCGTGTTCCGGTCGAGCGGCAGTGGTCGGTGCGCTTTGGGGCGCCGAGCCGACGAGCGCTCCCCGGCGCTCGACCGACCCGAGGAGCATTCTGCAGAAGATCTGCAAATCGTCGTGCGCGACGAAATGCGCGAGACCGACCGAGGGCTCCAAACTCTCTCCCTTGGGCTGGGTGCGCAAGCGCTGCACGGCGTCGGCGCCAATCAGCCGCGACAGCTGGTTGACGTCGAGCAATGCGGCGATCTCGCTCACCAGGGTCTCGAAGCGCGCGAGGTGCTCGACGATCCGATCGGCGGCGACGCCCAGCGAGACCGCCCAGGTGTCGCGATGCAGGCGCTCGAGCTCGTCGAGCCGCTCGGCCAGGCGCACCTCGCGCCAGCGGATCTGGTGATAGTCGCCGGAGTAGAGCGCGCGGCGCGCGCCCTCGCGGAGCAGCGATCCGAGATGGCCGCGCAGCACCACGAGATCGGAGAACGCGTACTGGTCGGCGCGCTGCCCCTCGCGCCAGCGCGCCACGATGCGTGCCAGGGGCACGCGCTCGTAAAGCTCCGCCAGCCAGTCGACCATGGCGCGTAACGCCGTTGCGAGCTCACGCGAAAGCCGCGCGTCCTCGGCTCGTTCGGGAAAGAGGATGACCTCAGCGTCCAAGGTCTGCCAGCGGCCGGCGGCGACCAGCGCCGCGGTCGCGCCCATGATCGCGCTCGCGAACTTGCCCTTGAGATCCGCCGCGAGCTCGCACAACCGCTCGGTGTCCTCGGCGCTCGACAGCGCGCCGCTCGCCAGCTGCAGTGTGGCGCTCTCGAGGCGCTCGAGATCCCGAGTCACCATGCGGGCGATCGAGTCGAAGTAGAACTCGACCTCGCCGCGAAGCGGCTCGCGCTCGCCCAATTCCTCGACCGGGAAGGCAACCAACCGCTCCTGCAATCGCGCCGGCAGCCGCCGGATGCAGGCCGCCAGCGCATCGAAGCGCCCGGCCAGAATTTCCCGGTCATCCGGCGGGTAGTAGAGCAGCCCCCAGCCGATCACCCGCTCGAGCTCGTCGACCGTATCCCGCACGAGTAGATAGAGCCCGTGGCTCGCCGGCCCGAGCTCGGCCAGCAGGTGTGAGCGCTCCCGCGGCGGCAATGGCAGCGCCGGAGGCTTGCGCACCACACCGTAGACGGTGGCGTCGAGGAGGGCGTCAGACAGGGTCACGATTCGATCGCGCGGTAGAGGTTGAGTGGGCAACTATAGATCGAGCCGGGGGGACTTCGGTCAACAGTGGTCATGCCAGCCGATGGCACGGTGGCTATGTGTGGCGGGCTCGAGTTCGGCAACACTCGACGTTCGAGCAGCGCTTGCCTCTTTGGCAGTGGGCATTCTGGGAGAGCGATCCATGAGAGGCACGTCCGCAGCCGTAGAACCCAAGCCCGCCGCCGGCCGTCTGGCGTCGATCGACGTGCTGCGCGGCATCGTCATGATCTTGATGGCGATCGACCACACGCGAGACTTCTTCGGGCATCCGGGGAATCCCACGGATCTCGCGACGACGACGACCGGACTCTTCTTTACTCGCTGGATCACGCACCTGTGCGCGCCGACCTTCTTTCTGCTGACCGGACTCGGCGCGGGCCTGTCGAGGCGCCACCGCTCGACCGGCCACCTCGCGATGCACCTCCTGAGGCGCGGGGCGTGGCTGCTGGTGCTCGAGCTCGTGGTGGTGCGGTGCCTGGGGCTGCAATTCAATTTCGACTATCGGGTCACGGTGGTGACCGTGCTCTGGGCACTTGGGTGGTCGATGATCGCGCTCGCCGCTGTTGTACGTCTGTCGCCGCGAACGGTCGCTATCCTCGGGTCGGTGATGATCGTCGGCCACAACCTCCTCGACGCGTTGCCGGAGAAGGCGGCGGCGATGGCGGCGCCCAGCGGCGGCTTCCCGGGCTTCTGGTCTGTGCTCGGGACGGTGTTGCATTCGCCCGGCATGGCGTATTCGAGCGAGCGGGTCACCGTGTTCCTCGCCTATCCACTGATCCCCTGGATCGGGGTTGCGATGGTTGGCTACGGCCTCGCCACGGTTTACGACTGGACCCGCGAACGCCGGCAACGCGTTCTCGCGGGTGTGGGTGCGACGCTCGCGCTCGCGTGCGTGGTGCTCCGTGCGATCAATCTGTACGGCGACCCGTTCCGCTGGAGCACGCAAGACTCGCTTAGCCGGACGCTGCTCTCGTTCCTCGACACCACGAAATACCCGCCGTCTCTGCTTTTCCTGCTCATGACCCTGGGCCCGGCGCTCATGCTGCTCGCGGCTCTCGACGGCCGAGCGCCGCGTGCACTGCGACCGGCCTATGTCTTCGGACAAGTACCGCTCTTCTACTACCTGCTTCATCTGCCGGTAATTCATCTGCTGGCGGTGGCGGTCTGCTTCGCGCGACTCGGTGATGCACACTGGATGTTCGAGTCACCGAACCTCGGCCAGTTCCCGTTCACCCAGCCGCCGGGCTGGGGGTTCGATCTGCCGTGGATGTATCTCGCCTGGGCGGCGGTGGTGCTCACGATGTATCCGCTCTGCCGGTGGTACGCGGTGTACAAGCGAGGGCACAAGAGCCGCTGGCTGAGCTATCTCTAGGCGCTCTAGGGGTTCGAGGGAAGCCAGCGCAACCGCGAGCGCGGCGCCGGATCGAGCACGACGAGCTCGGTCTCGCCGCGCAGATGGCCAGTCGCCGCGAGCGTCTGGGTGGCTCGATCCGCGAGCGTCCGAAACCGATCGAGCGCCTGCTCATCCTGGAAAACGCCGAGCCAGACGAGGTAGGGCCCATCCGTGCGCACCGGAAGCTGCGGAAATGTGTTCTTCGCATCGAGCGTGACGAGCACTCCAGCTTCCTTCATGTCTTCACCGCGATAGGCCTCGAAGGCGCGTTCGGCGGCGGCCGAGAGCGGGTCCATCTCGCCGGCCTTCACGGTGAAGATCTGCGCCACCGCGATTCCGGTGGCGCCGCGCTCCTCCTTCACGACGTCGACCGCGGGCAAGACCAACACGCCGCGATCCGGATGGAGCGGCTGGAGCAGCAGGACATCGTCGCTGTCGAGGATCAGGTCGTTCAATGTCTGCCGATGTTCCTTCCACAGCGGTCCGAAATAGAAGGCCGAGTTGGCGATGACGCGAGCATCCATGTCCTTGAAACCACGCAGCCACAGGAAATGATCGGTCTTGGTGCGCTCGAAGAAATCGCCGAACGCGATCGCGCCCAGCTGCTCGAAGGCCTCGGGGAAGTAGGACTCGAAGTAGCGCGCAAAGTGCTCGCGGCCGCCGGGTTTGATGGTGTAGCGGCGAAGCTCGATGACCTGAAAGCCGGTTAGGTGCTGGACGGTTTTCATGTTTGGGGTCCTCCCGGTCGGGTCGGTGGCCGCTGGTGCCGCGCCGAGGCCGGCGAGCGCGACCAGGACAGTCAGACAGCAACGAGTAGAGACGAAAGCGGGCTGTGGCATGGGGCCTCCGCGAGGCGTCCTTCGCGACTCGAGAGGGACGCTGCAGAGCTCACTCTGGTCGCGGATGCGGCTGTCCGCAATGACCACAACCGAGCGATCTTAGATGACCACTCGGACGACGATGAATCGAATTCGCGTCTCCTTGGGCGACCTTCTCAATTCGTAGCCTTTCCCCGCTTGCCCAGATACCAGTCGAAAGTCATCACGTCGTCCCAGGTCCTGCCCATTTTCGCGAGGATGTCTTCGCGCTGCATCGACAGCAAGAATCGTTTTGCGATCGCGTTGTCAATTGAAACAACGGCGGCCGCCATGAAGCCGTCGCGGCTACCGTAGCGTTCTTCGACCGACAGTCTCGGGTCGTTCGCGGCGAGGCGTTCGGCACGCGTGCGGGCGAAGGGGATAAACGCGCCGTTGAGGCCGGAAATGTAACCAAAGCGTGCGAGTTCCGGCGACTTCCAGTCCCAGGCGGTGAAGGTGCCGAGTGGCACTGAGGACATGGCGCCGCGCCAGCCGCCCAGTTCGTTGCCGTCGCTATCGACGGCAGGCACCAGCAGCCGATACTTCAGGCCGACATGCACCGGTTCGGTGATGATGCCTTCGCGCGCATAGGCGCGACCCAGATCAAGCTGCCACGACGGCGGTGGACTCGTCGGCACGCGTATGCCCGGAATCGCCGGAAATTTCATCTCGGCCGCAGCGACGAGCGTGGAGCCCAGCACTGGTGCAATTGTCGGCGGCGGCGCGATGTTGTTGACCGCCCACCCGCGCAGGTTATCGAGCTGGGCATTCATACCGTCGGCCAGATCGACATTGGCATTGTAGGGATAGGCCGCTTCTTTGCCGGCTTCGGTGAAGCTGCCCGCAGTCCTCAACGCGTGCGGCACGCCTGAAAAGTAATAGAGCCGGCTGTCCGTTCCCAGCGCGACCGGCTGCTTGCCATCCGTGGTTGTCTGCAGCAGCGATGCGTTGCGCGCCCAGTATTCGGAGCTGCTGATGATGTACATGATTTTTGGCACGGTGTGGTCATGTACCGCACGGTCCAGCAGGCCGGCCTGGCCTTTGCCATCGATATCCGGCGTCGGAACATCGGCGAATGGATATAGATCCACCGCGCGCAAATTGCTCATCACCGAGGTGCCCGCCTCACCAGGTAGCGCGTAGCGGTGATTGAAAGAGCCGCGCCCTGCGCCGGCGGTAGTGACCAGCATGCCGTCGAACACGCGCTGGCCGTCCGGACCGGTGTTGAACCCGTGGTAGACGAAGTCACGCAGAAATCGTCCGCCCTGCGAATAGCCGTACGCGAGAACCGCCGCGGCATCACCGGGGCGCTTGTTGATGTCAGAAGGAATGTTCCGGGTTTTCAAATGGGCCGCGAAATCACGAAAAGCCGCCTCGCCCAGGCCCATCACCGCCGCATCCTCGCCCTCGTAGACGAGGCTGAAATACGCGTTCGCTGTGGCGGGTTCGCTGAGGAGGATGCCGCAGCGAGCGTCGGCTTCCTTGTCGGCGGACGCCGCGGCAAAATGCCAGGATCTGCGCGGCACCACGGTGCCTGGATCGTCGAAACTGGCTTGCAAACGAAGTACCGCCTTGCGCTGATCTGCATCGTGCGCGCAATAGAAACCGTTGTCTGCCAAGTCGAAGGCTTTGTGGTCGGCGGCCATTTCATCGGCCGCGAAGGTGGCGCGCACAGCGCTGTGCACACGCGCTACAGGAACTTGAAGGCCGAACTGATCCGGTTCCAGTCGGGCCTGCCAGCCCACCCACGCCAGCGAATAGCCAAGCTTAAAAAACGTCGGATCCGTCAGCTTCTCGACCCTTTCGGGCGACATCAGGTCCAGCCCATCTTCGGTTTCAAAGAACGCGCCGTCCATCTCTGTCCGCCCACGGTTCGCCGCTTCTACCAGGGTCGTGTGATTTCCGAGCGCGGCATCGACCGGTCGAATGATCACGAACGGGCCGGAATATTCGACCAGGCTGCGCGCATTGACCGGCGCAAAGCGAATGTCAACAACATCGCGCGCCGAAGCGCTGCGCGGGTCGATGACGTAGTGGACGGTGCCACGCAGGACCTCATACGCGCCAATCTGGCCAAAAGACTGGCCGCCAGCCCAGGGCTGCCGGCTGGTGATTTCGACGGATACGACTTCGGCGTGTGCTAGCGAAGATGTGAGAAGGCAGGCAAGCAGTGACAAATATTTCAGCATAGTGATCTCGATTGTTTGAACGTGGGTAGATCGTACCGGCTGCAACAGAAACGATTTTCTGAATAGGAAATTAACCGGTGAGTCTCCCTGCTTACACAATCGATTGCAGGCTCATGCTTACATCGCAGACTCGCGCGGGTGTGGGTGCGACGCTCGCGCTCGCGTTCGTGGTGCTCCGCGCGATCAATCTGTACGGCGACCCGTTTCGCTGGAGTCGCGATGGCAGCGGTCCCAGGAGCGGATCCAGGAGACCTCGGCCTACGTGAAGTGGAAGACGGCTGGAGCAAGGCCTTCGTGACCGGCGATTCCGCCTATCTCGAGGCCCTGCTCGATCCCGCCTACGTGTCCGTCAGCGCGCAGGGCGATGGGAGAACCAAGGCCGACATCCGCGGCCATGGCCTGGTCCTCGATTCGGCGCTAAGGGCGAGAGCGAGTAGGGCGAGGAGACTCAAGAAGGTCGTTGATCGGGAAACGGCGCGCATCGGTCTCTCCCCCGTCGGATCGTCAACAGCCTATC
>JBDTNL010000103.1:0-10280 GCA_039933785.1 Acidobacteriota bacterium | reverse complement strand
GAGCATCTCCTCCTGGGTGTAGCCCGAGATGTAGAGCACGGGCAATCCAGGGCGGCGAGCGAGAATCGACGCAGCGCCGGACGACTGCGAGCGAAGTTCAGCTGCAACTGCTGTCGATGCTCGCTAGTAGCAGTACGGCACCGTACGAACTCTAGCCTCCTCGAGAGCTTCTCGATCGACAGCGAGCAGCGTGAATGGCGCGCGGCCGATCCGATCGCCTTCGGCCCGTCTTTTGCCGCGCCCCGAGCGAAGCTCATGCTGCTCCTCTGAGTGGCCTCATCCAAGAGTCTGTGGCCGCGCGGCCCACCCTACCTACCCGCGGGGCCTCGGTCTCAGTGCGCGCAGGAACTTCGCCAAGGGATAGGTGTTGAGCACGTCTCCGGCCTCGAGCCAAGCTCGCCGCGCCTGCTCGATACCGTAGTGCATGAAGTCGAGCTCCGCCGGCGCATGGGCATCCGTGCTGATGACGATCTTGCACCCCAGCTCGCGGGCCCGCATGAGGTGGACATCGTTGAGGTCGAGGCGTCCGGGATTCGCATTCTGCTCGACCGCGACGCCCAGACTCGCCGCCTCGCGGAGCACCGCGTCGACATCGAAGCGCATGGACTCACGCTTGCCCAGGCGCCGGCCGGTCGGATGGGCCAGGATATGCACCGCCGGGTGACGGATGGCGCGAAGAATGCGCGCCGTCTGCTCTGCCGCGGGCAGGTCGAAGCGTGAGTGAATCGAGACCAGCACGAGGTCGAGCTCGAAGAGCAGCTCGTCCGGCAGGTCGAGCGTACCGTCGGCCAGGATGTCCACTTCCATGCTCTTGAGCAGACGGATCTCGGAGTGCTTGCGTTCGAGCTTGGCGATCTCCTTCCACTGCTGTTTCAGGCGCTCGGGCGAAAGGCCGCGCACCATCGCCAGGGCCTGGCTGTGGTCGGTGATCGCGAAGTATTCGTAGCCGCGGGCGGCGCAGGCTTCGAGCATGGTCTCGAGGGGTGTGGCGCCGTCCGACCAGGTCGAATGCATCTGGAGATCGCCGCGCATGTTCTCGATCTCGATCAGACGGGGAAGGCGTTCGGTACCGGCGAAGGCCTCGATCTCTCCGCGGTCTTCGCGTAGCTCTGGAGGCACGGATCGCAGGCCAACGGTCGCGTACACGTCTTTTTCTTCGCGGCCGGCCAGCCACTCGCCTTCCCAGGGGTCCCTCGGCTCCGATGCCTCGGCCGCGTCAGGTGCCTCGGCACCCTCTGACACCTCTTTACCGCGCTTTCGCGGGCTCTTGAAGACGCCCCACTCGTTCATGCGCAGACCCTTGGCCACCGCCAGCTTGCGCAGCGCGATGTTGTGTTCCTTGGAACCGGTGAAGTACACCAGCGCTGCCCCGAAGCTGTTCCGCGGAACGACGCGCAGATCGACTTGCAGGCCGCTCGCCAGGATCGCGGTGCACTTGGTGTCGCCCTTGGCCTCGATGCGCTCGAAACCGCGGTAGCGTGCGAAGTGCTCGATGACGGCGACCGCCGCGGCGTCCTTCGCGACCGCCAGCAGATCGACGTCGCCGATCGTCTCCTTGCGCCGGCGATAGCTGCCCGCGACCTCGAGACGGTCGATGCCCGGAGCCTCCTTGAGGTACTCGAGCAAGGGCTCGATTGCACGCTCGACCTGGCCGAGCGGCATCCGGGCCGTCACTCGCGCGCGGCTCTCGAGCGCCTCGAGGATCTTTTGCGCGCTCTTCTCACCGAACCCCTCCACGGTCTCGAGCCTGCCGGCCCGTACCGCCACTTCCAGCTCGGTGGCGGAGGTCACTCCGAGCTCCTGCCAGAGCTTCTTGGCCTTCTTCGGCCCCAGCCCGGGAATGCGCGTGATCTCGATGATCGACAGCGGAATCTCCGCGCCGAGCTCTGCCAAGAGGGAGCTCTTGCCGGTCGTCACCATCTCGACGATCTGACCGGAGATGTCCTTGCCGATCCCAGGAAGGTCGGTGAGCTTCTCGCCTTTCTCGACTCGCGCCGCGAGCGCCGAGGTCTCGTCCTGAATGGTGTGAACGGCATTGCGATAGGCGCGAATACGGAAGGGGTTCGCGCCCTGGATCTCGAGCAGATCGGCGACCGTTGCCAGCGTGCGTGCGATGTCGGTGTTTTCCATCGGGCGCAAGCCTACTCCCCGGGCCGGCTCGGGCTAAAGACAGAAGTGGGAATCCGGAAAGGGCACTCCATGAGCGACGTCCTGGCGAAACGAAGAGCAGCGATCGAAGCGAAAACCGGCAAGACCTTGGTGGCAATGGGCAAGCTGGCCGACCGGAGCGGGTTGGTCAAGCACGGCGAGCTGCGGGACTTCTTCAAGCAGGAGCTGGGACTCGGCCACGGAGACGCCAACGTCCTGGTCCATCTCCTGAAGGGCTCGGATGGCGAGAGCCAGGCCGCCGGAGTCAGCACGGACGACGTGGAGGCTGCTCTCTATGCCGGTCCCAAGGCGCACCTCAAGCCCATTCACGACAAGGTGATGCGGGCGATCCAGGCCTTCGGCGCCTTCGAAATCGCGCCGAAGAAGGGCTACCTCAGTCTGCGCCGAAAGAAGCAGTTCGCCATGCTCGGCCCGGCTACGAATACTCGCGTCGAGGTCGGCCTCAATATCAAGGGTCTGCCGGGCACGGACCGCCTGGTGGCCCAGCCTGCGGGCGGCATGTGTCAACACAAAATCAAGCTGACCCACGTCGACGAGGTGGATCGCCAACTCGTCGAGTGGATCAGAGCCGCGTACGAGGGTGCCGGCTGAGGACCGGCCCGTGCGTCACTGGCGCTGCGAAAGGTCGGGGACGTCTTCGCCTAGCGCCGTCGCCAGATCGATCAGGTGCTCCTGCTCCTGCATCAGGATCTCGCGAATGTTCTCGGCCATGGCGTATTCGCCGAGCGCCTCGGCCTGGAGCACGCGGGTGCGATAGTTCTTGATCGTTTCGCTCTCGTTCTCGAGGTCAAAGCGCAACAGGGCTTCGGGCTTCTTCGAGAGCTTCACGGTCTTCGCCGTCACCACCGGTGTGCCGCCGAGGTAGTCGACTTGCTTGGCGATTTCGATCGCGTGCTGCAACTCTTCACCGGCGTGCACTTCGAGCTCGCGGGCGATGGCCATGTAGGCGGCTCCCTTGAGTACTTGCGAGTACACGACGTAGGCGATGATCGCCTGGTACTCGCGGGCCAGATCCTCGTTCAGCAGTTCGATGAGCTCCTCGCGTGAGACTTCGATCTTGGAGTGTTGTTGGCGTGCCGCAGATTTTTTCTTCATGGGCGTATCGCTTTGCAGAAATCATGCCTCCGGTGGAAGGGGCTGTCCGGCATGAATTTCAAGCGTGAATACCCTTTTCGCGTAACAGAGCTACAAAACGCTCCTCGTCGAGGACCTCGACGCCCAGCGATCGCGCCTCATCGAGTTTCGATCCGGGGTCGCTGCCCGCCACCACGTAGCTGGTCGCCTTGCTCACCGCACTGGAGACCTTCGCTCCATTCGCCTCGACGAGCTCCTTGGCCTCGCGTCTGCCCAGACCCTCGAGGGTACCCGTAAAGACGAATTTCAAGCCGGCGAGGCCGCTCGAGCGGCGCTTTTCGGGGGGCCGGAGCCTTACCCTCTTCAAGAGGCGTTCGAGCGTGGCGGCGTTTTCTGGCGTGCCAAAAAAGGCGGTGATTTGCTCCGCCATCTTGGGGCCGATCCCGGGAACGGTCTGAAGATCCTCGGCCGAGGCATCGCGCAGCGCCTCGATCGCCCCGAAGTGCGCCGCCAGGTCACGCGCCACCGCCTCACCCACCTCTGGGATCCCGAGACCGAGGAGGAAGCGTTCGAGCTCGGCATTCGCCGCCTGGGCGATCGCGGCAACCAGGCTCTCGGCGGATTTCTCGGCAAAGCCCTCGAGCGCCACCAGTTGCTCCGCGTCGATGTCGAAGATGTCGGGCAGGCTAGCAACCAGCCCCACGTCCACCAGCTGCTTCGCGGTTTCGTCGCCCAGGCCCTCGATGTCGAGAGCGTTGCGCGATGCGAAGTGCACGATGTGCCCCACGAGCTGCGCCCGGCAGCCGAAGGCATTCGGACAGACGGTGAATGGGCCCCGCTCGATCAGGCCGGTGCCGCAGGAGGGGCATGCCGACGGCATCGCCCAACTCGGACCGCGCGTCTCGCCGTCTTCGTGAATCACCTCGACGACCTGCGGGATGACGTCACCGGCGCGCTGCACGCGCACGCGGTCGCCTTCGCGCACGTCTTTCCGCTTCACTTCCTCGCGGTTGTGCAGGCTGGCGCGGCTAATGGTGACGCCGCCGATCTCGACCGGCAGGAGGAACGCAATCGGGGTCACCACCCCGGTGCGACCGACGCTGGGCACGATCGACAGCACCTTGGTGATCTCCTTGCGGGGCGGGAACTTGTGCGCGTAGGCCCAACGCGGATGCCGCGAGGTGAGGCCCAGGCCCTCACGGGCCGCGAGATCGTCGAGCTTCACCACGATTCCGTCGATCTCGTACCCGAGGTCGTCGCGATCGCGCTCGATCGCGGCGTGGTACTCGAAAATGTCCTCGACTGTCGTCGCCCGCCGCACGCGTTCGTTCACCCGCAGGCCGAGGCGCTTCAAGGCCTCGAGGACCTCCCATTGCGTCGCCACGGCGAGGCCGCGCTCGACCAGAATGTCGTAGCAGTAAATTTCGAGCGGCCGTTGCGAGGTGATGCGCGGATCGAGCTGACGCAGTGCGCCCGCCGCGGCGTTGCGTGGATTTGCGAACGGAGCACTGCCCTCCGCAAGAAGCCGCTCGTTCAGCGCCTCGAACGGAACAGTGCGCATCACGACCTCGCCTCGCACGCTGAGGAAACCCGGCACCTCCTTCTTGCTCCCGCGCAGGCGCAGGGGCACGGTTGGAATCGTGCGCACGTTGGCCGTGACGTCCTCACCGCGGACGCCGTCGCCGCGCGTGGCCGCGCGAATGAGAAGTCCGTCTTCGTACACCAGCTCGACCGAGGCGCCGTCGAGCTTGGGCTCGAGTACGTAGGCGACGTTGGCTCCCTCGCCGAGCAAACGCCGCAAGCGCTCGTCGAAGCGAAGGAGCGCCTCGGGCTCGCGGTCCGAGTCGAGCGACAGCATCGGCGCCGCGTGCTCGATGGAGCGAAACTTCTCGAGTGCCCGGCCCGCCACCCGCTGGGTGGGAGAGTCCGCGGTCAGTAACGCGGGGAAGCGTTCCTCGAGCTCGCCGAGCTCCTTGTAGAGCGTGTCGTACGCCTCGTCCGCAATACTCGGGCGATCCTCGACGTAGTAGTGATGATCGTGCCGCCGAACCTCGGCGCGGAGCGCCTCGACTCTGGATTTGGCTTGCTTCGCGTTCACGCCAAGATTCTAGCCGCGGCGCGGCCGAAGTCACCCTTTCGTCACCTTACGCCGGATAGGATCGCGAGCGAAACACGACCATGGCTCGCTTCCGCTTCAGCTTCCGCCCCGCGCCGCCGCAGTCGGGAGGACTCTCTCCGGCGGACGCGTTCATCTTGCTGTCGCTCGCGGCGCTCCTCTACGCCGGCGCGCGATTGGCCTTCCGCGCGCCGGCCGTGGTGGCGGGGCCGGACATCTCGCTATCGGTCAAGGCCCTTCCTTGGTACGCCTTCCTCTCCGTTGGGCGCATGGCCGCGGCGTACGTGCTGTCGCTCGTCTTCAGTCTGTCCTACGCCTATGCGGCAGCGCGGAACCGGGCGGCGCGGCGAGTGTTGATGCCGCTCCTCGACGTGTTGCAAAGCGTTCCGATCCTCTCGTTCTTGCCCGTGGTGCTGCTCAGCCTGGTCGCCATCCTGCCGCAGTCGTGGGCGGCGGAGCTGGCTGCCGTGGTCCTGATCTTCACCTCGCAGGCGTGGAACATGACCTTCAGTTTCTACCAGTCGATCACGACGCTGCCGACCGAGCTTCGCGAGGCCGCGGCGGTGTTTCGCTTCCGACGATTCCTGCGTTTCCGCACTGTGGAGCTGCCGTTCGCGGCGATTCCGTTGCTCTGGAACTCGATGATGAGCTGGGCGGGCGGATGGTTCTTCCTGATGGCTGCCGAAAGCTATCGCGTCGGCACGCGCGACTTCCGCTTGCCCGGGCTCGGTTCCTTCCTGCAGACCGCGGCCAACCGCGGCGATCTGCGTGCGGTTGCCTGGGGGCTCGGTACCCTGATCCTGGTCATCCTGCTGCTCGACCAGTTGGCCTGGCGACCGCTGCTCGCCTGGGCCGACAAGTTCAAGATCGAGATGACCGAAGGCGACGACCCGCCGGCGTCCTGGTTTCTCGATCTGCTCGCGGGATCCTGGCTGCTCGAGCGCTTCTCGCTGCGCGTCACGCAGCCCCTGCTCGAGCGCATCGACGGCGAGGCGCGCAGTGACGAAGTCGTGCAGCCTCTGGAGCGCAGCGCCGAGGGCAAGCTCTCGCCCGTCATTCTGACGGCAATGATCGTGCTCGGGCTCTTAGCCATCTACGGAACCCTGCGCGCGATCGGCCTGTTGGCGCAGTTGCCGGCGAGCGCCTGGGGCGCGCTCGGCGCCGGTCTCGGCGCCACTCTAGTGCGCGTCGCGGTGGCGCTCCTCGTCGCGTTGCTCTGGACGGTGCCGCTAGGCGTTCTGATCGGCACCAACCGCAAGCTCGCCGAAGTCCTCCAGCCGCTCGTCCAAGTCGTGGCCTCGGTACCGGCAACGGCGCTCTTCCCCGTCATGCTGATCGTGCTCCTGCGGTTGCCGGGCGGCCTCAACATCGCGGCCGTTCTGCTCATGCTGCTCGGCACGCAGTGGTACCTGCTGTTCAACGTGATCGCCGGCGCCTCGGCGATTCCTCAGGACCTGCGCTCGACCACGGCGCTGCTGCGCCTGGGCACCGTCGATCGCTGGCGAACGCTCATCTTGCCGGCGCTCTTTCCCTACATCGTGACCGGTCTGATCACCGCCGGCGGCGGCGCCTGGAACGCGAGCATCGTGGCCGAGCACGTCGAATTCGGCGGCCGGACGTACATGACGACCGGCGTCGGCGCGGTGATCGCGCAAGCCACCGACCAGGGCGACTACCCGCTGCTCCTCGCCGGCACGCTGGCCTTGGTGCTCACCGTCGTGCTCATCAATCGCTCCTTCTGGCAGCGTCTCTATCGCATCGCCGAGGAGCGGTATCGTATGGAGTGATCGCCATGACCGTCGCTGTGACAGGTGGTCTCCTTGCGCCTCTGGGTCCCGTGACTCCGAGCACCACGCTGCTCAGCGTGCGCGAGGTCGTCAAGGCCTATGGCAAGGGCGCCAAGAGCTTCACCGCCATCCGCGGCATCAACCTCGACATCGGGGTAGGTGAGTTCGTTTGCCTACTCGGCCCGTCGGGATGCGGCAAGTCGACGCTGCTGCGCATCATCACCGGCCTCAACACGGCGACCAGCGGCACGGTGCTCTATCGCGGCGAACAGCTCGAGGGCGTGAACCCGCACGCCACCATCGTCTTCCAGACCTTCGCGCTCTATCCGTGGCTGACGGTCGAGGAGAACGTGACCATTGCGCTCAAGGCGCGGGGCGTCCCCGCTAAGGAGCGCGAGGACCGTGCCGTCAAGCTAATCGACACGGTCGGCCTCGCCGGATTCGAATCCGCCTATCCCCGCGAGCTCTCGGGCGGCATGCGGCAGAAGGTCGGCTTCGCCCGCGCCATGGCGGTCGAGCCCGAGCTCTTCTGTCTCGATGAGCCGTTCTCGGCGCTCGACGTGCTGTCCGCCGAGGGCCTGCGCGGCGAGCTGATGGAGCTCTGGCTGACCAAGGCGATTCCGACCAAGGCCATCTTGATGGTGACGCACAACATCGAGGAAGCGGTCCTGATGGCCGACCGCATCGTGGTGATGGCCAAGGACCCGGGCCGCATCGTGACCGAGATCGCGGTGAACCTGCACCAGCCGCGCCAGCGCAAGGACCCGGCGTTCCAAGCGCTGGTCGACCGCGTGTACGCCGCCGTCGCGGGGAAGACCAAGACCGAGGCCGAAATGGCGAGCCACGCCGCCCAGGGGCATCGCCAAAGGTTGCCCGGCGCGCGGCTCAATGCGCTGGCGGGTTTCGTCGAGAAGCTCTCGAGCGAGGGCGGACGCGCCGACATCTACCGCCTCGGCGGCGAACTGGTGCTCGAGCTCGACGACTTGCTGCCGATCGTCGAAGCCGGCGAGTTGCTCGGCCTGCTCACCGTGCAAGAAGGCGATCTCTTCCTGACCCCGCTCGGCCAGGCCTACGCCGACGCCAGCATCCTCACCCGCAAGGAGCTGGTCGCGGGGCGCATTCTCCGCCAGCCGACGATCCGCTGGATCTACGAGACCCTGCAGAGCAGCGACGAGAAGCGCGTCGACCGTGAACAGTTTCTCGACGTGCTCCACGCCGAGCTCGGCGAGCCCGCCGAGGAGCAGGTCGACATCGCCGTCAACTGGGGGCGCTACGCCGAGCTCTTCGCCTACGACGACGACACCGGCGAGCTCTACCTCGAGAGTTGATGCGCCGCTTCGCTCGTCTCGCGGTTCTTCTTTCGCTGTCGTTGCTGTCCTCGTGTTTCGAGGATCCCGTCGAGCAGCAGCTGACCGTGGAGCTGCTGCCCGGCCGTCACGCGATCATTACCGTGCGCGTCGCGATTCACGATGCCGGCCAGACCGGGAGCCCGCTCGTAAAACGCCTCGATGAAGTTCGCCGCCAGTTGCTGGAAGGCGGCGACGATTGGACTCCGCGCTTTGCCGCCGCGGCACCGGTCGCCGAACGCTTCGGCTGGGAGAAACAGCTCGGCGACCTGCACACCGCGGTCCACTCCGCAATGGTGGATCGGCCGGAGAGTCTCGAGCGCTTTCTCGCCGATACGGGAGTGGGCGTTACTTGGACAGAGGACGAGGCTCGCGGCGAGCTGACGTTCTTTCCCTCGTCGCCCGCGCGCGCCTCGGCGAAGGAGCTCGCCACGATGCAGACCGCGCTGGCCAATTGGTCGCGCGAGATCTCGTCCTACACCGCAGCGACTCAGGCGCTTTACCGCTACCTCGAACGCCGACCGGGGCGCGCCGAGGCCTGCCTCGGGCGGCTGCTGCGCGAGGATCTTGCCGACGGCCGCGCGGCCTTGCTGCCTGCGACGAACCCCGAAGAGGATCGCCTGCTCGACTCGGTGCACGAGGCCATGGGTCGCGTGGCCGAGGTGCTCCTGGTTCCCGACGGCGAGGCTGAATCCCTGCAAGAGCTGTCGCATCGGGTCTACGACCCGTTCCCCGCAGCGATCACCGTGCGCCTGCCGGCACCCGCCGTCGAGGTCGAGGGTTTCATCGGCGCCCAGAAGGCCAAGCGGGTGCTGCGCATCCCGCGCGCCGGCCTTTGGGAAGCGCTCGGCCGCCTGCGCGGGCGATGGCTGGCGCCGGACCCGCTGCTGCTCGACATCGCGCACCAACAAGATCCGGGGACCCCTCTCGACCTAGGTACCGTGCTGGCGGTGCCGCGACGGGCCGGTGCGCCGTCCGCCGGCGAGGTCGAACGTGCGCTCGTCCTCGAGCTCGCGCCCAAGCCGAGCTATCGGGCGGATTGGAGCACCGTAGGGCTGAAGGACGACGACGAAGGGCTGCGCGCCGTCTGGCGCCAGAGCCCAGACCAAAACGACTAGCGCTCGCGGAGTATCGACTTCGTCCAGCGCAGTGACGCCGATCGCAGCGCCGCTTGTTGACGTAGGCGCTCACTCACGGCGGCGGGCGACATGTCGATCTTGCTCGCCATCCCCTGCCGCAGATCGCTGCGAAGCGCGACCTCTCGGAGGCGAGCCGTCACGGCTTGCGCTGAGTAGGAAACTCTCGTCACCGATCGAGCTCCTGCAACCGCCGGATATCGGCCAAGTCCTGAGGCCTCCCGGCCGCGGCTTTCATCTGAATAAGCCCGGCTCGCGAAACGACGCTTACCGAGCCGCGATCCGTCGAGGCCTGAATGCGCGACTCCCAGACGCCAGCGAGCTGAGCATCGACCAGGATGAGATCCAAGGTCATGGCTTCGTCGGCCTCGATGCGTGTCACCCGGCGCAACTCCATGCCGTCCGAAAACCGCATGGGCATCGCGGCGACCGTGAACCCGCGGCGCGCAGCGACCTCTAAAGCCTGAGTCACGCGCTCCGGCTGAACCAGAACGTCGATGTCCACCGTAGCGCGCGGCACGCCGTGGATGGCTAGCGCGATACCACCAACCAGTGCATAGGGGACGCCTGCCGCGGCGAAATCGCCCAGCAGATCGAGCGTCTCTTCATACAGATCCAGCCCCATTGGCTGCATCGTATCCGACCATCTGGG
>JBDTNL010000102.1:0-10479 GCA_039933785.1 Acidobacteriota bacterium | reverse complement strand
AGCAGCGCCGGCGCGGCCCCGAACGTGACGACATCGGCGAGCGAGTCGTACTCGCGGCCGAAGTCGCTCTCGGTTCCGGTGAGCCGTGCGATACGGCCGTCGAGGCTGTCGAGCACGCCGGCGCCGAAGATCAGCAGCGCCGCCTGCGGGAAGTCTCCGCGAAACCCGCGCACGATGGCGTAGAAGCCGAGCAGCAGGTTGCCGACGGTGAAGGCGCTCGGCAAGAGATAGCCGCCCCGCCGCAGCCGCTGGCCGACGCGATTCATTGGCTCGGTGGATTGGCGACCGGGGTCTCGCCGTTGCGCAGGCGCTGGCCCTTGGTGACCAGGACTTGATAGCTCGCCGGAACCATGAGATCGACACGCGATCCGAACTTGATTAGGCCCATGAGCTGTCCGCGCGCGATGTGGTTGCCGAGGCCGAGGTAACAGACCACCCGGCGCGCGATCAGCCCGGCGATCTGGCAGACGCCGATCACGTCGCCGTTGGGCCGGCGGAACACCGTCAAGTGCTGCTCGTTCACCAGATCGGCATCCGGGCGAAACGCCGCCACCTTGCGCCCGGGTTTGTACCGCGCCGCCACGACCTCGCCGTCGACCGGCGCGCGTTGCACGTGCACATCGAGCGCGGAAAGGAAGGTCACGACGCGATGAAAGGTCCCCGGACCGAGGTCCGCGTCCTCGACGGTGTCGACTCGTGTCACCACACCGTCGGCGGGAGCGAGAACCGTTCCGGACGGTCCCTCGAACCGGCGCGTGGGATCGCGGAAGAACAGGAGAACCAGGAAGCCGACGAACGCGAGTGCCAGCGCCCAGATCGGGTGATGAAACGCCGCGAGGCCCGCCGCCAAGACCCAGAACGGCAAAACGAAGGGCCAGGCCTCCTTGGCAAACGTCATGAGGCCTTCAAACCGAGACGCGGGCTTCTCTGAAGAGGCGCAGGATCTCTTCCATCCGATCCTTGAGAGCCAGCTTGTGGAGCTTGATCTGCTTTTCCTGCAACTCGTCTTCCTGCGAAAGCAAGGACTTGTGCAACATCTCGTTCAAGCGGCGCTCGCAATCCTGATGCTCGTCCCAGAGGATCCGGAACGTCGGGTCGGAGCTCAGCAACTCGTCCTTGAGGGGATCATTGATCGGCATCGATGAGGCCTCCCTAAGCGGATGCGGGTTGAGGAATTTGGGGAGCGGACGCCGGCCCGGAAAGGTCGGCGTGGCGGCGTGAAGAAGATGTTTGGGTCAGCGGCATTCTTGGTCTTGGGCTGGGTTCAAGATAGCACCCGGCCGGTGAGGCGATCAAGGCGCGGGGACCCGTGCACTACGAATTGGGTGTTGCAAATGTGATCACGCGCAGGTCCGCGAATGTCGCACCCCACAAGGGGTCTCCGGTCGTCTTTCCAGGGCTCCGGCCAAGAACGACGCTATCCGCGGGTAGTCCGCCGGGTCTCGCTTGAACCCTCAGTTCGAGGCGCTCCCTGGCTGGCGTTTCGGCCGAGAGCCGCGCCAGTCCGGACGGCGAGTCCCATTCCAGCGCGAAGGCGTACCTCTGGCGGGCAAGGATTCCCGAGGTGCGCTCGGGAGCTCCGTTCCGGGGTTCGATCCAGAGGGTCCCATCGCCGTCGATCCCGACCGACAAGGCAGCGCCTTCCGGGTCGAGGATCAAGGCCATCGGGTAGCGTCGTCCCGGCGCGAGGTCGCCGAGGAGCAGGTCAAACTCGACGCGCACGTGCGGGGGTGTCGTGGGCAGCGCGACTCTGCGCTGGGTCTGTCCCCGCCGGGGCTCGAGGAAAGGCCCAGGCACGAGGCGGGCGAGCGCACCACCATCGTCCCGCCGAGTCCGGAGCAGCATTTCCCGGGCCGGGGGATAGCCCTTCGCAGCCAGACCGGCGAGCGCCGCGTCGGCCTGCGGACCGCGGCCTTCGCGGTAGGCGTCGAACGCGGCGAGATAGCGGTACGGGTCGCGGAGCTCGGTCGGGAGAGTCGCCTCGAGAGTCGCCGGGCTGTCGCGAACCGCGTCGACGTCGAGCTGCACCGAGCGCGAGCGCTCGATGAGCGCTTGCCACTCCCGGCGCTCCCCCCGATCGGGGTGCTCGCCGAAGCAGAGCCACACGTGCAGGAGCACGACTCCCCCGGCCGCCGCGGCCATAACCGCGCCGAGGGCGGCGTCCGGCCGGGCTCGCTGCAGAATCATCGCGCCGCTGATGAGCACGGCGAGAACGATGGCGAGCGTGATCGGCCTCCCGCTGTCGGTTGCCTTGTCCGGGATCGGCGAGAAGTAGTCGCTGTGGGTGATGTTGATCGGTGAGCTGCGGGCGATCTCGCGCGCCGCGTTGGAATCGCGTACTTCTGTGGCGTCGCGCTCCGCTCCCGGAGCGTACGATGCGGTGCCGGGGAAAATCAGCGCCAGGTCTCGCAGGCCACGGCGGAAGCAGTTGGCGGTGAACAGGCCGTATCCGCAAAGCAACACGAGGCCGGCCGCCAGCCAGCGTCTTCGAGACATCTTCGACGCCAGCGGAGCGAGGTTGGCTAGTCCGAGCGCGATCCAAGGCAAGTCGGCCGTCATGCGGCGAGCGCCGTAGGACTCGCCACCCCACCAGTCGCTCACCGCCGCGTTGAGGTACATGTCAAACAGCAGCAGCGCGAGAGCCAGCCAACGCCACGCCGGGGACAAGCGCAGGCGCCACGGCAGGATGAGACCGACAATTCCCACCGCGAAGATCGGCGACCAAGGGAGGAGTCCGCTCACGCCGGAGAGTAGGAAGAGCCGCCACTCGGGGTGGCTCCAGTGCATGTACCCGGCGCCCTGGGGCAGGATGATCCATTGGCCGAGCTCGAGGTGCCAGGCACGCAGTTGCAAGGAGGCCATGAGCAGCGCGGCGCCACCGAGCCCTGCGGCGAGAATGAGCGCACGCCTCCATTCGGTCAATCGAGCCGGGTGCCGGACCAGGCGCGCGAACGGAATGACCAGCACTAGCGCAATAGCTATCCCCTGCCAGCGGGCCAGGAACACGAGGCCCAAAGCCACTCCGCAAGTCAGCGAGCGCCCGAGCGTCGGTCGACGATCGAAATCGAGCACGGCGGCGAGAAACCAGCAGGCGGCTGCGGCGCTGAGCAAATGGGTGAAGGTGTAGGAGACGAATCCGTACACCAGCAGGGGACTGCCGAGGAGGAGAGCCACCGCGCAGAGCGGAGCCAGATGGGGAGCTGCCCCTGCCCGCCGGACCCAACGCCCGAGGAACCAGAGCACGTAGAGCACCAGCAGGAGCGACAGCAGGTGCAGCGCTGCGAACTGAACCGTGGTCCAGCGCTCTGGTAGGCGGCCGTCCGCCGAGTGGGTCAAACCGCGCACCGCGAGGCCCGCGACATAGACCGGCGACCAAAAGAGGACCGGCCCGACGGTGAAAGTGTTCAGGAGCGTGCCGTCCCCGCGGGTGGCGCTGAGCAGCCGCCGAGTCTCGAGCGGATCGTTCCTCAGATGCAGCAGATCGTTGCGCAAATCGAGGTCTCGATCCTCGATGACCGAAGAAACCTGCGCCAAGTAGTAGCTCTGGTCCCAGCCGCCCGAGCGTATGAAGGTCCCGACCGTGGCGGCCAAGACGAATACTGTGGCGACTAGCCAAGTGATCGACGACTTGCGGCCGCCCCTGCGCGTCGACCTCACCGGCGGCGCACCGCGCCCCAGGCTGCCGCCGTGTCGTCTGCGGTCTTCGCCCAAGACAGTTTCGCGACCTGAAGGGGACCACGTCGCGGGAGCTCGGCCCGCCGAGCGTCGTCCGCGAGAAGCGAGCTCAGCGCCGAGTCCCAAGCCTCGAAATCCAGCGGCTCGACGTAGACCGCACAATCCTCCGCGATCTCTCGCAGAGCTGGAATGTCGGAGCAAACCAGCGGCGTGCCGGCGGTCAGCGCTTCGGCGGCTGGGAGGCCAAAGCCCTCGTAGAGCGAGGGTATTGCAACCACAGTGGCGTCGCGATAGAGGGCGTGCAAGCGCGACGACTCGACATTCTCGAGCGGTTGAGCCCAACCCTGGACAGTGGCTTCACGAAGCGATTGACGAGTTTCGTCGTCGGCCCATCCCATGCGGCCGCAAATCACCATTCGGCGCCATGCCGCGAGTAGGAGGGGGAGGTTCTTGCGCGGCTCGATCGTACCCACAAACAAACCATACGGTCCCCGCAGGCCGGACGCTTGGGTCGAGGGCTGACTTGGCGCGAGACCGGGACCGAGCCGGACCGTGCGGATGCGGCTGCTGGCGACACCCAGTTGCTCGATCCCTTCGCGGACGGCGTGACTGTCGGTGAGCAGCAGCCGAGCCTCTCGCAATACTGTTTTCAGTTGACGCTCGAGTGCGATACGGGTGTCAGGCCGCATCGCCTCCGGAAATCGCCAAAGCGTGAGGTCATGGATCGTCGCCACCAGCGGTGCGCGCGAGTGACGAAAGAGCGGTGGCGGGACGTAGTTCGGCGCGAAGAGCACGTCGTTGGGGTCGAAGGCCATCAGCCATGGCGAAGCGCGTGCCACGAGCTTGGCCAGCAGCCCGGCCGGGAGGTTGGTGTCCTCGGTGAAGCGGTACCGAGCCCACTCGATGGCTGGTCCCGCGGGAAGCGGCACCACGGTCTGGAGACCAGCGCCGGATTCCACCAAGCGGTGCGCGTACAACCTCAGCCGGAGGTCATCTCGATGAGCGAGCTCGAGCAGGAGGTGGTGGAGGTACCAGCCGATGCCGGCGGAGCGCAAGAGCGCGCGACAGCGCGCAGGCGAGGTCAATCTCCGGAGTGCTCGCCAAACCCGCAGGAAGGGGCTCCCTGGGGTGGTCGCGTGGGCCGGTTTCGGCTCGTTGGAGCGGGGGTCGCCGGGCCGTGCGTGGCCCGCAAAGGGCCGCGACCCGGTGGCATTCATAGCCTGGAAAGCCTATCATTCACTGGACTTACGGTCCTTTCAGCAGTCGTCTCCAGAGCCTCCAATGACCACCCCTTCGCAACCGCCCCCGCCGTCCGAGGAGACCGCGTCACCCCGTGTCGCCTTGGTGATGCAGGAGCTGCGCTCGGGAGTGAGGCAGCGGCTCGGCGAGCTCGCGACCTTACCCGCGGGCGGCGACGCCGCGCGCGCCAAGCTGGCGGAGCTCAAGGCGCGGGAGTTCGTGCGCGAGCCGGCCGCCTTCTCTCACCGGCCTGGGCTCGGCAGGCTCATCGTGTTCGCGCGCAAGGCGGTGTACCACGCGTTCCTCAAGTGGTTCACGCGGCCGGTGATCGAGCAGCAGAACTCGTTCAACCAGGCTTCCACCGCGCTGGCGCAGGACCTCTTGACGGCGCAGGACGACTTGCGGCGCGAGGTCCAGCAGCTGCATGCACGCGTGGCCCAGCTCGAACGACGGCTGCCGTCGGACGAAGCGCCCGCGGCTTCGGTCCCACCTCGGTCCTGACCGCATGCGCATCCTGATCTGCGATGCGCAGGTGCCCTTTGCGCACGGTGGTGCCGAGATTCTGGTGCGCTCGCTGCACGGGGAGCTCAAGCGCCGCGGTCATCAGGTCGACGTGGTCACGGTGCCGTACAACTGGAAGACACGCGAGCAGCTGCTCGCCGCGGCCTTGCCGTGGCGGTTGATCGATCTCGAACGGGTCGACGGTGAACGCGTCGATCTGGTCATCGCCACGCGGTTCCCGTCCTACCTCGTGCGGCATCCCAACAAGGTGGTGTGGCTGGTGCATCAGCTGCGCCAGATCTACGACCTCAAGGGCACGCGGCACAGCGATTTCGGCGACGGCGAGCGCGACGCCAAGGTGATCGAGGCCGTGCGCGCCATGGACCGCCAGGGCCTCGGCGAGGCGCGGCGGGTGTTCACGATTTCGCGCAATACCGCCGATCGCCTGGTGCGCTTCAACGACCTGGCGGCGAGCGTGCTGTATCCGCCGCCGCGGCTCGCGGCGGCGCATCATGCGGGTCCGTTCGGCGACTACGTCTTCAGCGCCGGCCGGCTGGATCCGCTCAAGCGCTTCGATCAGCTGCTGCGCGCGGTCGCCGCATGTGCTCGGCCGGTGCGCTGCCGCATCGCCGGCGTCGGCACCGAGCGCGAGCCCTTGCTCGAGTTGGCGAAGCGGTTGGGCATCGCGGATCGAGTCGACCTGCTCGGCTGGGTTAGCGACGAGCGTCTGGTCGAGGAGTACGCGGGAGCGCTGGCGGTCTACTACGCGCCCTTCGACGAGGACTACGGCTATGTAACCCTCGAGGGGTTCCTCGCGGCGAAGCCGGTGCTGACCACGGCGGACGCCGGCGGAGTGCTGGAGTTCGTGCGCGACGGAATCAACGGGTTCGTCGCTCCGGCCGAGTCGACTCGCGCCCTGGCGACAGCGCTCGATCGTTTATTCGACGACCGGCCCTTGGCTGAGCGGCTCGGCGAAGCAGGTCGCCAAAGCGTCGCCGCGATCGGCTGGGACTCGGTGATCGACGGCTTGCTGGCGGAGGCCTGACGAGGTGCGGGTTGGTGTCTACAGCCCGCTGCCGCCGCAGCGCTCAGGCATCGCGGACTACACCGCGGAGCTGCTGCCGGTGCTTGCTCGCCACGCCGAGCTCGCGCTGATCGTCGACGACAGCCGTCAGGCCGGAGCCGTTCGCGCGGATCTCGCCAAGGCATTCCCGATTCACACGGCGAGCGCTCTGCCGTCACTTCTGGCGTCGAATGAGTTGGATGTCGTTCTCTACCACCTCGGAAACAACCCCGACTACCACGCCGGTATTCGGCGCGCTCTGCTCGAGTCGCCCGGCGTCGTCATGGTGCACGACGTGGTTCTACACCATCTGGTACTCGAGCTCACCCTTCGCAAAGGCGACCCCGACGCCTACGTCGAGGAGTTGCGCTATTGCTGCGGCGCGACGGGCGAAGCGGCAGGGCTGCGCGCCGTGGCCGCGGGCGTTCCCGTCGATCCATGGAACTACCCGCTGTTCGAGCGCGTTGTCGATCGCAGCCTGGCGACTCTGGTGCACAACCGCTTCAGCCGCGATCGCATTCTCGAAAGCCGGCCGACGGCGCGGGTCGAAGTCGTTCCGCTCCACCTGAGCCTCGGGGGAGTGCCGCTCGCGGCGGAGGCCCGGGGTCGGCTCGGCATCCAGCCGGATGAGTTGATCCTCGCTTCATTCGGTTTCGTCACCGAAGCGAAGCGGCCGGTCGCGACTCTAGAAGCCTTCGCGCGCCTGCGCCGCGATCACCCGCGGGCACGACTTTTCCTGGTCGGCGAGATCTCGCCGCATTTCGATCTGCGTTCGCGGGTCCGGCCCGAGCTCTTCTCCGGCGTGACCGTGACCGGCCATCTCGAGCTCGAGGAGTTCTTGCTCCACATGGCCGCCTGCGACGTCGCGATCAATCTCCGCTGGCCCACCGCCGGGGAGACCTCGGCCGCCCTGATCCGCCTGCTCGGATTCGGGAAGGCCGTCGTGCTCACGAACGTCGGCTCTTTCGCGGAGATCCCCGACGGCTGTTGCGCCAAGGTCGATGCCGATGCCCTGGAGGGCGAGTTGCTCTTCGCGATCCTCGAGCGGTTGACGGCCGACCAACCCTTGCGGCGGGAGATGGGCGAGAACGCCCGGCGCTACGCCGAGGCCCATCACGCCATCGAGGCCTCAGCGGCGGGGTACGCGCGAGTCCTCCGCGAAGTTGTCGAGCGCCGGCCGAGGCCGTTCGTCGCGGTCCCGCCCTTGGCACGCCCGGCGGCGTCGGACACCCGGAGCGCGGTGCTCGCACGGGTGAGCGCCGGTCTGGTCGACCTCGGGGTCGGCGAGGCGGATGAGCCGGCACTCGCGCACGTCGCGTCGCGCCTGGCCGAGATCTTCTAGGCGTGCCTAGGGCTTGGCCGCGAGGAGACTGCGCCGAAGGAGCAGGGCCGCCGTCTGGTCCGGGTAGTACGCCTTCCGCCGGCCAACCTCCTCGAAACCCAAGCTCCGGTACAACGCCAGGGCCGGACCATTGTCCTCGCGTACTTCCAGATGGCAAATCTCGATCTGGTCTCCGGCGAGGCGAGACAGGGCGGCACGCAGAAGCCTCTTGGCGAGGCCTCTCTGGCGAGCGCTTGGACGCACCGCGATGCGCAGGAGCTCGGCCTCGCCGGCGACCCGTGTGAACGTGGCATAAGCGTCGAGCTCGCCGACGGCCCCTGCCGCCACCAGCGTGAGGCTTTGCGCTTGCTCCAACTGGCTGACCAGTTGCGCCGCGCTCCACGGTCCGTCGAAGGCGGATTGCTCTAGAGCGGCGAGCAGATCGAGGTCGGCGACCGTCGCCTCGCGCAAGGATTCGTCCTGGCTCGCGGGCCTCATCGAGGGTTGGGCAGCGTCACCGCGGGCTCGCGGAGGTACAGCGGCTGAGTCAGGAGGGCGGCATCCCACCACTCCTGACGATTGCAGGCAAGTCGTGCAGCGGTCGCCGCCAGCGGACTCGCCTCGAGAACCTCGAGGCCGCCGGGTAGGACGCCGCGGTCCGCGAGACCCCGAACACCGAAGCCGCACACCGTCGCGGGCGCGAACGACGCCAACGACGCAACCGGAAGGATCTTGGCCTCCGCCGTGGGCTCGCCAAGCGTTCCCGGAGCCGCGCGGAAGGCGCTCGCGAACCACTCACCGCGCAGCGCATCCACGACGCCGACGATGGTGCCGGTGGCCGCGCGCTCGATGGCATGCGCAGCGAGGACTTCGAGCGAGGGCAGCACGGCCACCGGGATGGCGAGCGCCGCCCGCAGTCCCAGCACTGTCGCCAGCCCGACGCGCAGGCCGGTGAAGCTGCCCGGGCCGCGCAGCACGGCGATACCGTTGAGATCGCGCGGCGAGAGGCCGGCTTCCCGGAGACACTCGTCGATGAGCTCGAGCAAGGCCACTGACGAGCGCGCCTGCTCGACCGAGCGCTCGGCCGCCGTCTTGCCGTCGAGGGTGAGGGCCACGCTCACCACGGGTGATCCGGTGTCGAGGGCGAGCAGTTTCGCGGGCGCGATCGGCGGAGACTCGTTCACGGGCGGCGAGTATACGGAGGCCGCCGCTATACTGCGCCCCCATGGCCCGCACGGCAGAGCTCACGCCCATGCTCCGGCACTATCTGGAGCTCAAGGCGGCGCATCCCGACTGCATTCTGCTCTATCGGATGGGCGATTTCTTCGAGCTCTTCTTCGAGGATGCGATTCGCGTGGCGCCGATTCTCGAGGTGACGCTCACCGCGCGGCAGAAGGGCACCGAGAACGAGACCCCGATGTGCGGGGTGCCGCACCACGCGATCGAGGGCTACATCGGCAAGCTGCTCCGCGCCGGCCTCAAGGTGGCGGTGTGCGACCAGGTGGAAGACCCGGCGCAAGCCAAGGGCTTGGTGCGACGGGAGATCACGCGGATCGTGACGCCGGGCACGGTGAGCGAGCCCGCGTTGCTCGATGGCAAGGAAGAGAACCTCCTCGCCGCGGTCGCCTGGTCGAAGGATGCGAGAGTCGGAGGCGGCGCGGCGTTTCTCGATGTCTCTACCGGGGCGTTCTTCGTCCGGCGATTCGCCGGGGAGTCCGAGGCGCTCGAGGACTTGCGCATGCTGCGGCCGCGCGAAGCCCTGCTGCTGGGCGAGGAGATTCCCGGTGCCGTGCGCGCGTGGGCCAAGAAGGACTGCCTGTCTCACACCGAGATCGATCCCACCCAGGCGCTCGATGCGCGGCGGAGCGAGGAGCTCCTGCTGCGGCATTTCGGCGCCGCGACGCTGCGCGGCTTCGGCCTCGAAAGCGGCGAACCGGCCGTGCACGCGGCCGCGGAGGCGCTCTCGTACGCGCGCGACACGCAGCACAACCCGCTCTCGCACGTGCGCGGGCTGACCCTGCGCGAAACCCGCGACACCTTGGCGCTCGACTCGACCACACTGGCCAATCTGGAAGTCCTGCAGACGCAGCGCGAAGGCGCCAAGCGCGGCAGCCTGCTCGGCGTGCTGGATCAAACCGTCACCTCGCCGGGCGGCCGGATGCTGCGCGATTGGCTGCGCCGGCCGCTGCGCGATCCCGAGGGCATCGAGCGCCGGCATCGCGCGGTGGGCGAGCTCGTACAGGATCACGAGCTGCTCGGCCGCCTGCGCGAGCGGCTGGCTCGCGTGGGCGATCCCGAGCGCCTGCTCGGCCGGTCCGTGCTCGGCACGCTGACGCCCCGAGAGGCTGCGGCGCTGCGCGACGGGCTCGCCGTGGCGCCGGAAATTCTCGCGGATCTCTCGGGCTGCGCGGCACCATTACTCGCCGAGTTGGCACGTGTCGACGCCCTCCCCGGCCTGCACGCGGAGCTCGCTCGGATGCTCCAAGACTCGCCCTCAGCGAGTCTCAGCGACGGCGGGGTGATCGCCGCCGGTGTAGACAACGAGCTCGACCGCTGCCGCTCCTTGGCGCAGGACAGTAAGCGGCACATTCTTGCGGTCGAACAACGGGAGCGCGAGCGCACCGGCATTTCGTCGCTCAAGATCCGCTACAACCGGGTGTTCGGCTACTACATCGAGATC
>JBDTNL010000101.1:0-10791 GCA_039933785.1 Acidobacteriota bacterium | reverse complement strand
AGGCACCTGACTGGGGGCAGCTACTTGTGAACAATCACCAGGCACCTGACTGGGCACCTGACTGCGACTGCACCTGACTGCGACTGGGCACCTGCCTGCTGTTACCATCGCTTCCGATGTTCCCGTCATCCAAACGGCTCGCGCGACTCGGCAGCCTTCGGGTCGCTCTCGTTCCGATCAACACCGCAAGGGACAGCCCGGCGTGCGCGCCCCGATGAGCCGTGTTCTCCTGGTCACCGGCGCCGCGCGCGGCATCGGCGCGGCGACCGCGCGCCTGGCCGCGGAGCGCGGCTACGCGGTCGCGGTCAACTACCGCGCACGGGAGGCGGAGGCCGAGAGCGTGGTCGCATCCATCATGTCCTCTGGAGGCACGGCGCGAGCGTTTCGTGCCGATGTGGCCAGCGAAGCGGAGGTCGAAAGCCTCTTCGAGGCGATCGACCGCGAGATGGGGACGCTCTCCGGCCTGGTCAACAACGCTGGCGTGGTCTCTCCTCAGATGTACGTCGAGACGATGTCCGCGGAACGCATCGCGAGAACGCTGGCGGTCAACGTGCTCGGTCCGTTCCTTTGCGCCCGCGAGGCCATACGTCGCATGTCGACCCGCCATGGCGGAGCCGGCGGATCGATCGTGAACGTCTCCTCGGCGGCGTCGCGCACCGGCTCGCCGCGCGAGTATGTCGACTACGCCGCGTCGAAGGCAGCGCTCGATACCTTCACGATTGGGCTCGCGCGCGAGGTCGCCGACCAGGGCATTCGCGTGAATGCCGTGCGTCCCGGCATGACCTACACCGAGATTCACACCGATGGCGGCGAGCCTGGCCGGGTCGACCGCTTGAAGGGTGTGATTCCGATGCGCCGGGGCGGCCAGCCGGGCGAAATCGCCCAGGCGATTCTCTGGCTGCTCTCCGATGAAGCGTCGTACACGACCGGAGCGCTGCTCGATGTGACGGGCGGGCTCTGAGTCCGCCTGACCGCCCGGCAGCCTGCCTACTTCAGCCCGGCCTTCTTGAAGAAGTCCGCCAGAGTACCGAAGTTGCCCTCGGGCTTGGCGGCGGCGACGGCGTCTGAGCTCTGCCCTGAACCCCGAGACGGTGCGGCGGCCTTGGCGGCAGCGGCGCGCTCCTTCTTGAACTCGCGGAAGTCGGCGTGGTCGTCCTCGACCGCGGCGCCGAGCGAAACGCGCCGTTTGGCGCTGTCGACGCCAAGCACTTTCACGTGGATGTTCTGCCCGAGCTGCGCACCCTCGCGGGCGTGCTTCAGACGTTGATCGCCGCCCATGCCTCGAGAAGCGCTACCGCGGTTGCCGGCGCCCTTGCCACTCTTCGCCGCGGCGGCGGCCTGCGCGATCTTGGCGAGCTCGCTGATGTGCAGGAGCCCTTCGACACCCGGCGCGATCTCGACGAAGGCGCCGAAGGTCTCCAGGCGCTTCACGATGCCGTCGATCTCCATGCCCTCTTTGAAGCGCGCCGCGGCGCTCTTCCAAGGATCGGCCTCGAGGGCGCGGCGCGACAGCGAGATGCGCTCGCGGCCGTCCTTGCCGGGCTCGATCTTGGTGATCTGGACTTCGACTTCCTGGCCTTCCTGGAGGACCTCGTTCGGATGCGCCAGCCGGGCGTGCGCGATCTCGCTCACGTGCAGCAAGCCCTCGATGCCACCGATGTCGACGAAGGCGCCGTAGGCCGCGAGCGACGTCACCTTGCCCTTCACTACCTGGCCGGGGGCGAGAGTGGCTCGAATGACCGCCGCCTTGGCGGCGGACTCTTCCTCGAGCAGGGCGCGCCGCGAAACCACCACGTTCGGCCGGCCCTTGCCTTCTTCGAGACGAATGATGCGGAAGGTGTACTTGTTGCCGACGTAGGGCAGGGCTTCCTTGACGAATCCAAGATCGAGCTGCGACACCGGGCAGAAGGCGCGCAGGCCGAAGATCTTCACTTCGGCGCCGCCCTTGTTGAAGCCCGTGACCAGGCCTTCGACCGGCACCTTGAGCGCATACGCCTGGCGGAGCTCTTCCGGGATTTCCTGAGCGCGTGCCTGTTTGCGGCCGCCGGCGCCAAGCTTCTTGCGCAGTTGGATGGCGCCCGAGGCCGAGTCCAAGCCGGCGACCGTGGCCTCGATGGTCTCCCCTACGGCCACCGTGACCTTGCCTTCCTTATCCTTGACCTCGCTGGTGGCGATGACCGCCTCGGACTTGGTGCCCAGGTCGACGAATACCGATTCGTCGGTGATCGAGAGGATCGTTCCGCTCACCTTTTCACCCGGAGCGGGATCCGGCCGGCGGCCGCCCTCCGGCGTGGTCTCGAAGTCGGCGAGGATCTCGCCGAAAGATTTCCCTTGTTCTTCCGCTTGTTCGGTCATGTCGTGGGGGCTCCTGTGGGGCGGGCCTGGCGGCCGGCCGGCGGTGCCCGCAAAACTTATCACGCCGACCGGCGATCCGAACAGCCTCTCCGCGACAACCACGGCCCGCCTGCCGTTGGCTGCCCCAGACCAAGGCCGCGGAATCTACGAATCCGGCCTGGGACGCCGCCGACGCTCACCTCATCGAGTCGGGTCAGCGCGCGGCGAGGGCGCCAGGAGCTGCGCGATGAGGGCCGTCCATCCCGTCTGATGCATCGCTCCGACGCCTCTACCGGTGTCGCCGTGGAAATACTCCGGAAACAGCAGGTGGTCCCGGAAATGCGGGTCGGTCTGCTGTTTCTCGTCGTCCCCGAAGATCGGTCGACGGCCGCTTTCGTCGAGTCGGAACAGGTTGCCCAATCGGCGCTTGAGCTCGTCCGCCACCTGATCGAGCGTCATGAGGACGCCCGACCCCGTGGGACATTCGACCTTGAAGTCGTCCCCGTAGAAGCGACCGAAGCGGTGTAGGGATTCGACGAGCAGGAAATTCACCGGCATCCACACCGGGCCGCGCCAGTTCGAGTTGCCGCCGAAGACGCCCGAGGTGGACTCGCCCGGCTCGTAGGCGACGGTAAAGGTGCTCGCGCCGACGGTCAGTGAGTACGGCGTCTCGCCGTATACGCGCGACAGCGCCCGCACGCCGAAGGGTGAAAGGAACTCGCGTTCGTCGAGCATGCGCGCCAGCACGCTCTTCAGGCGAAACCGGCGCAACAGGCCGAGCAGGCTGCGATCGTGAGCATCGGTCTCCCGGAAGCGGGAGACCAGCCGCGCAAGATCCGGCCGGTTGTCCAGGAACCACTGCATGCGCGCGGCGAATTGCGGCGCCCCGGACAGCAGCTCGGTATCGAGGATCTGGACCGCGAAGATCGGGATCAGCCCGACGATCGAACGCACGCGGAGCCTCTCGGTGCGCCCGTCCGGCAAGCGCAGGACGTCGTAGAAGAAGTTGTCCTGGTCGTCCCAGAAGTCGATGCCATCGGCCTCGGCTTCGGCACCGAGGTTGGCGAGTGCCGCGGCGACGTACAGAAAATGCTCGAAGAACTTCGTCGCCACGTCCTCGTACACCCGGTTGGTCTTGGCGAGCTCGAGCGCGATGCGGAGCAGGTTGAGCGAGTACATCGCCATCCAGCCGGTGGCGTCCGCCTGGTCGAGCTGCCCGCCGTCCGGTAGCTGGCTGTTGCGGTCGAAGACCCCGATGTTGTCGAGACCGAGGAAGCCGCCTTGAAACACATTGTGACCCGAGGCGTCCTTGCGGTTCACCCACCAGGTGAAGTTCAACAGCAGCTTGTGGAACACGCGCTCGAGGAACTCGTGATCCGCCACTCCCGTGCGCTCGCGATCGATGCGATACACGCTCAGCGCGGCCCAGGCATGCACCGGAGGATTCGCGTCCCCGAGCGCCCACTCGTACGCCGGCAGCTCTCCGTTGGGGTGCATGTACCACTCGCGCAGCAACAGCACGAGCTGGCCCTTGGCGGACTCCGGATCGATCTCCGCCAAGGCGACGCAATGAAACGCCAAGTCCCAGGACGCGTACCAGGGGTACTCCCAGGAGTCCGGCATCGAGAGCACGTCGGCGTTGTTCAGGTGGATCCAGTCCACGTTGCGGCCCTTGCGGCGCTCCGCGGGCGGCGGCGGCTGCGCGGAATCGCCCTGCAACCACACGGGGACGTCGTAGGCGTAGAACTGCTTGCTCCATAAGAGACCCGCGAACGCCTGGCGTTGCACCTTGCGATCGTCGGCATCGACGGCGACGTGCGGCAGCGCTGAATAGAAGGCATCGGCCTCCCGCTTGCGCTGCGCAAACGTCTCGTCGAAATCGACGAACGGCAGTGCGGCCGGCTGGCGAGAGAGGCGCAGCCGAAGCGTCGTGCTCGACCCCCCGGGTACCTCGCGGCGCACCCCCACTGCCATCTTCGTTCCCGTGCCCAGAGCAGCGAGCGCCTCGCGCCGGCCGTGGACGATCGCCTCGTGGAATGCATCCTTATAGGAGCGGCCCGGCTCCGCAGGAGTATTGAAGAGCTTGGGTCCGTTGGTGTCGTTGTCGCAGAACATCAGCTCGGCTGCGCCGCCCGGAGCGTCGTTAACCAGCCACATCGTGCCCAGCGTGGCGTGCACGGCACGCACTCTTCCGTCGACCACGCTCAGCTGGGGTCGCTCCGGCTTGACCGCGTCCCAGGACCAGACGTTGCGGAACCAGAGCTGCGGCAGCAGCCACAGCGGGGCCGCGTCGGGGCCGCGATTGGTGGCCGTGAGGCGGATCAGGATGTCCTCGAAACCGGCCTTGGCGTATTCGACGTCAACGTCGAAGTAGCGATCCTCGGCGAACACGCCGGTGTCGACGAGCTCGAACTCGCGATCCTCTCGGGTGCGACGGGCGTTCTCTTCGACCAGCCGAGCGTAGGGGAACTCGGCTTGTGGATACTTGTAGAGCATCCGCAGATACGACGACGTCGGCGTCGCGTCGAGGTGGTAGTACACCTCCTTCACGTCTTCACCGTGATTGCCTTGCGCGTTGGTGAGCCCGAAGAGCCGCTCCTTGAGGATCGGATCGCGCCCATTCCAAAGTGCCAGGGCGAAGCACAGGCGCTGTTGGCGGTCGCAGATCCCGGCCAGGCCATCTTCACCCCAGCGGTAGGCTCGACTGCGCGCCGCATCGTGCGGCAGGTAGTCCCAGGCATTGCCGTCTTTGCTGTAGTCCTCGCGCACCGTGCCCCACTGTCGATCGGCGAGGTAAGGCCCCCAGCGCCGCCACAAGACGCGCTCGGTGTCGCGATCGGCCTCGGCGAGCCTGCGGCTCTCGGGATCCGCGGGAGGATCGATCGCCGTCATCTGCGGGCCTCCTTGGCGAGCACCGCGTCGGTCGATGCGGAGAGGGTCGCCCAGATGCGCTCCATCCACTCGCGATGCTCGGGCTTCATCAGCACCGAGCGCAAACACGTGAGCGTTTCGTGGTCCCGTCTCATCCCGGCGGCCTCCAGATCGAAGAACGACACCGGCAGCTCGGCGAGCGCCAGATGAAGATCGTGTCTCGCCGCTTCGTCAAAAATGCTCCGCGCCAAGGCCGTGGCTTCGCCGGTCGAGGGCGCGCGTACCGCCCAGACGACGATGTCGAGCTCGGGCGCGAACGGGGTGATATATCGTCTGTCGCCCTGGAGTTTCTGGTGCAGGAGCAGGGCGGCGGCCCGGCCGGCGGCGAGGCCTTGGGCGAGCTCTCCGCCGCGCACCAACGGCAGCAGGCGCTGGGTGGCCCACAAGCCGACGGCAGCGGCTCCTGGGCGGGAGCACTCGAGGCTGATCTCGCCGAGATGGAGCTCGTTCGAGCTGAAGTACGTGTACGGAGACTCGTGCTTGTAGAGGCGCCCGACCGCGGGATCGCGGAACAGCACACAACCGCAACCGTACGGCTGCAGCCCGTGTTTGTGGGGATCGATGACGATCGAGTCGACCTCAGGCAAGGCATCGAAGGCACCGCGCGCCGGCGGAGCGAGCTCGTCAACCAGGCGAAAGTATCCGCCGTACGCGGTGTCCGCGTGCACTCTGAATCCGTAGCGTTCGCGAAGGGTCAGGATCGCGCGCAAGGGATCGACCGAGCCGATCGCCGTCGTGCCCAGCGTCGCCACTACGGTCCCGACACCACCCTGCTGCAGCCGGCGCTCGAGCGCCGCGAGGTCCATGCGTCCGAGCGGATCGCAAGGCACCGTTTCGAACGGCAGCCTGAGCACACCACTGATGCGCTGGTGCGTGTAGTGCGCCTGCTCGGAGGCGAGCACCACCGCGTCGGATCCCCTGAGCTGGCTCGCAACCCAGAGCGCTTCGAGGTTTGCCATCGTGCCGCCGCCGCAGAGGTGCCCCAAGTGCTCGCTCCACCCGAACATGGCCGCGATCTCGGCCACGGCCTCCTTTTCCATCGCCGAGCTGGCGCGGCCGCCGTCGAGCGCATGGTTGTTCGGGTTGATCCACATGGCAAGCGCGTAGGCCATACGAGCTACGGGATGCGGCGGCTTCAACATCTGGCCGGCATACAGGGGATGGAAATACGGGTAGTTGTCGCGCAGCCGATCCGCTACCGCCCCGAGCACCTCGCGCATGGCGGCGTGGCGTGCGGTCGAGTGCGCGCTCGTACCTTCCTCGATCGACCGCGGAAGGCCGGAGAACCCGATATCGAGACGCGCCAGCGCCTCCTGCAACAGACCCAGAGACTGCGTATCGAGCCCTGCGGGTCCGCTCATCGAGTTGCCCGCTTCCGGCATGGTCAGCCGGCCGCGAACGCGGCCACGGCCTCGAGCTCGACCCGCGCGCCGAGCGCCAGACCGCTGGCGGCGAGCGCGCTCCTCGCCGGCAGGTTGTCGTGGAAATACCGCACGTACACCTGGTTGAAAGCCGGCCACTCGGCGATGTCGGCGAGGAAGATCGTGCATTTCACGACCCGGTCGAGCGACGAGCCGTGCGCTTCGAGCACGGCCTTCAGGTTTTCCATCGCCTGCGTCGATTCTGGACCGATGCCTCCGGGCACGAGCTCGAGCGTGCCCGGGCGGTTGCCGAGCTGGCCGGAAGTAAAGAGCAGCCCTCCGACCCGCACGCTATCGGAGAAAGGCAGGCCCAACGCGGCCACGGCGACTGAACGGCGATACTCCAGAATCGTCTTTGCCATAGATCGAGACCTCCAGGAACAGAGATCCTAACCCCGACCTTGGTTGGCGCCCAGCACGATGGCCACCACCGTGTCGCTGACCCGCGGCGCGAGGTATGCCGGCGGGACGACCCAGGCACCGGGTCCGGCGAGAGCAATCGTCACCGCGCGGAGCACGGCCTCGGGTTCGACGCCGCTGAGAACGTTGCTTCCACATTCGATCGTTTCCGGCCGTTCGGTGGTGTCGCGCAGGGTCACTGCGGGGATGCCGAGGATGCAGCACTCCTCTTGCACCGTGCCGCTGTCGGTGAGCACACAGCGGGCGTTGCGCTCGAGCTGGACGAAGTCGAAGAACCCGAAGGCCGGGTAAGGCCGCACGTCGGCGTCGGTCATCTCGACGCCGAATTGCTCCAGGCGCGCGCGCAGTCGCGGGTGAACGCTGCAGATGACCGGCATGCCGTGGCGGCGAGCGACCGCCCGCGTCGCCGCGATCAGGCTGCGCAGCCGAGGCTCCAGATCGATGTTCTCCTGCCGATGAGCGGTCAGCAGAAAGTACTCGGACGCCTTGAGCCCCAACCGCGAGAGAACATCGGATTCGGCGATCGCCTCGCGGTGCCGGCGCAGCACCTCGGCGATGGGATTTCCCGTGACGTAGATGCGGCCGGGAGCGATACCCTCCCGCAGCAGGTGGGCGCGGCTCTGCTCGCTGTAGGGCATGAGCACGTCGCTCGAGTGGTCGATCACGCGACGGTTCACCTCTTCCGGCACGCGATCGTCGAAACACCGGTTGCCGGCCTCCAGGTGGAAGAGCGGAATGCCGAGGCGCTTGGCCATGAACCCGGCGAGCGCGCTGTCGGTGTCGCCGAGGACCAGCACGCGATCCGGCTTCAGTTCGCGCATGACGGTCTCGGCGGAGGACAGGATCTGACCGACGCGCTCGCCCGAATGCTGGCCGCGCACGCCGAGGTGCCGGTCGGGCGCGCGAATCCCGAGCTCGGAGAAGAAGACTTCACCGAGCGCGGCCTCGTAGTTCTGTCCGGTGTGAACCAACACGTGCTCGCACAGCGGATCGAGGCGCTCGATCACCAGGCTCAGGCGAATGAGCTCGGGTCGGGTACCCAGAATGGTCATCACCTTCATCGGATTTCTCCCGCCGACGGCGCGGCCTCATTCGCCAGCGAGCGATAGATCTGTTCCATCTCGCCGCTATAGTCCTCGACCGAGCGCACCGGACCGTGCGCATTCGCCAGTCGGGCGCGCAGGCGCGGATCGAGCACCAAGCGCCGCAGCGCGCGGGCCAGGTCGGCGACGTTGCCAGGCTCGAACAGTAGGCCAGTCTCGCCATCGCGAATGTACTCGGGAATGGCGCCAATGCGCGACGCCACCACCGGCACATTGGCGAGCGCCGCCTCCCGCAGCACGAACGAGAAGGTCTCGGCGGCGAGCGACGGCAGCACCAGGATGTCGGTGTGCGCCAGGATGCCAGGCAGCTCGTCGCGGGCGTAGGGCGGACGGCAACTGAGCCTCGGGTAGAGCTCTCGCAGCCGGTCGAGAAACGACGGTGCCCCCGCGCCGTGCACTCGGACCTCCACCTCGAGATCGTCGAGTGCCTGCGCCGCCTCGGCCAGCAGGTGCACTCCCTTGTGGGGCGCGAGCGCGCCCAGGTACACGATCCGCACTCGCGCGCTCGGCACGTGAATCACTGGCGCGGCGAGCGGCGGCACGCCGAGACTCACCACCCGCAGGCGGTCCTGCGACAGCCCCCAGGTCGCCGCAAAGCTCTCGCGCAGTGCTTGCGAGCACGTGGTCACCACCGACGCCGCCTCGAAGGCCTGACGCAACGTCGCCTGGCGGAAGTCGTGCAGCTGCAGGCGGAGCCGCATCTCGCCGTCGTCCGGCGGGAACCGCCGCCATTGCCCCTCGATGCAGGTCACGCAATCGAAGGCGGGGTCGGGTCCGGCGCAAGGCGTCCCATCCGCGCGGAGCAGGAATACTCGTTGGCAAATCATCCAAGCGTCGTAGAGACAGAGCACCGTGGGCACACCGCGCGCCCGCGCGCCGGCTACTATCCCAGCGGAGAGCCCGAACAGATGTTCGAAGTGGATGACGTCGGGGCCGATCTCGTCCACGAAGGCGAGAAAGCGTTCGTCGATCTGCGGCACCTGAAAGCCATTGAAGTACCGCATGGGATCCAATTGCTGATGCACAACGCGGCGGACGGTGACCGCGCCGTCGCGATCTTCCCATTGGTCGAACTCGGGCCGCGACGGATGATTGGTTCGCGCGTAGACCCAGACGCTATGGCGGCGCGCCAACTCCCGGGCATGATGGATGGTCCACACGCCGGGCTCTCGGGGCGGGAAGCCGTGCACCGCGATGAGGATTTTCATCCTGGCGCGGATCAGAGAAACAGCGGGCTATCCTCGATCATCAGGCGATGCTTGCGCAGCAGGCCCTCGACCTCGGCCCGCGTCAGCGCGTCGTGCGCCGAACTTCGTTCGATCTCATCGTAGGGCTGGTCGCCAGTCGCGGCTCGCAACTGCGGAAGGATGGGTTTGATCACCAGATATTCGCCGCGTCGCACGGTGCGCGGAGACTCTTCCTCCGAGACCAGGATCTCGTGGACCTTCTCGCCCGGGCGAATGCCCGTCGAGACCATGTCGATCTGCCGCTCCCCGATCAAAGCAGCCGCGATGTCGACCATGTGCGCCGAAGGCACTCGCAGCACGTAGGTCTCGCCGGCGGCGGCGTGGGCGCAGGCGGCGAAGATCGTGTCCACCGCTTGGTCCAGGCTCATCAGGAAGCGCGTCATTTCCTTCGTCGTGAGGGTGAGCGGACCGCCCTTGCGGATCTGGTCGTGAAACAGCGGTATCGCCGAGCCACGCGACGCCAGCACGTTGCCGTAGCGGGCGACCACGAATCGGGTGCGCGGGCAGTCGACGTTGGCTCGTACGAGGAGGCGCTCCTGAAGGGCCTTTGTCATACCCATGACATTCACCGGCTTGCAGGCCTTGTCGGTCGAGATTCCGACCACCACGTTCACCGGTGAGTCGCTCTCTTGGATCGCGCGCACGATGTTGTCGGCGCCGAGGACGTTGGTCCGCACTGCCTCGAGGGGAAAGTACTCGCAGGTCGGCACTTGTTTGAGCGCCGCGGCGTGGAAGATCACGTCCGCGTTGCGCACCGCCGGCGACACGGCGCGATAGTCGGCGACATCGCCGATCTGAAAGCGCACGCGCCCGCGCTGCTCGTAGATCACGTCGTCCGTCGCCACCTCGCGATGGTCGAGGGCCAGCCGCATGCTGTGCTGCTTCGCCTCGTCGCGCGAGAAAACCACGATCTCGCTGGGCAGACCAACCTCTCCGGACAACAGGCGGCGCACCAGCACATTGCCGATCGAGCCCGTGCCACCGGTCACCAGAACGCGCTTATCCCGCAGCATGCTCTCCTCGCAGCCGTTCGTAGCGTGGTGCTTCCTCGCCGAGCCGAGCGAGCATCGCGGCCCACGACGGCGCCACCCAACCGGTAGCCTGTCTGAACCTCGTTCCATCGAGGCTGCGATCGACGACCACGTCGGTCGTGGGCACGACCTCGACGTCCAGCTCGAGAGTATCTCGGAGACGGCCCAGAAGACCGAACTTCGAGATCGGCTCGGCGGCGACGTGAAGCAGCCCCTCGAGGGCGGGGTGATCGGCGATCAGACTTACCACCAAATCGGCCAGCGTGCCCGTGGTCACACCGCTGAAGATCGCCTTTGCATGCCC
>JBDTNL010000100.1:0-10814 GCA_039933785.1 Acidobacteriota bacterium | reverse complement strand
AGGCGCGAGCCGACATCTTCGACTATGTCGAGGTCTTCTACAATCGAACGCGGCGACATTCAGCCATCGGCTACATCAGCCCTGGTGACTTTGAACGTCAGCTGACTGCCGCCTAAACCAACCGTCCACAAAACCGGGCAAGGTCACCCCCCCCACACATTCCTTCCTAGCCGGCGCTCCCGGGCGCCAATCCGCAGGGCGTTTTCCCCCGTACGCACTTCGATATACGCTTTCGCCGCGCATTTCGGTAGAACCAATCCAATGACCTCTCACGCCGTTCTCGACGAAGACAGCCGTACCCAAGCTGCCCTCTATGTGCTCGGGGCGCTCGAGGAGGCCGAGATCCGCGCCTACGAAGCCCATCTCGACGCCTGCGCCCTGTGCCGCCGCGAGGTTGCGGAGCTCCGCCGGGTTACCGACGAGCTGGCCCTGGTGCCCGTCGCCACGCACCCGTCCCCGCGCGTGCGCGACAGCTTGCTCGCCTTCGCCAATGGCGAGGGGTTCTACCTGCTGCGCCGCGACGAGGGCCAGTGGCTGCCCAGCGGAGTGCCGGGCGTCGACCTGCGTATCCTGTTCATCGACCGCGAGGCCAGGCGTCAGACGCTGCTGCTGCGCATGGCCGCCGGCTCGTCGTTCCCTTGCCATCGGCACGACCAGGGCTTCGAGGAATGCCTGGTGCTCGAAGGCGACGTGGCCGACGGCCATGCCGCGATGAGCGCCGGCGACTTCATCCGCTATCCCGCTGACACCGAGCACGGTCCGCTCACCACCGTGCACGGCAATCTCCTCCTCATCACCGCCGGTCTCGAAGAGCACGCGGCGTAGGCGCCATGCGTGACGCGCCGGTGTCCGCGGGCGCTTGGCGGCTGCTAGCGTTCCTCACCGCGGTCAACGTCCTGAACTTCGTCGATCGCACGCTCATCGCCAGTCTCGCACCGCTTCTGATCGCAGAGCTCGGGCTCACACGAACGCAGATCGGCCTGTTGGCGGGCTACGGATTCATTTTCTTCTACACCCTGATTGGCCTCTTCCTTGGCTTCGCCGCCGACCGCTGGCGGCGCATTCCCCTGGTGGCCGCAGGCCTCGCCTTGTGGAGCGGTATGACCGCACTCTCCGGCCTGGCGCGAAGCTTTGTGCAGCTCGCCGTGCCGAGGATTTTCGTCGGCGTCGGAGAAGCGACGCTGACGCCGGCCGCGCTGTCGATGCTCGGCGACGTTTTTCCCGCCAGCCGGCTGGCGATGGCGACCGGGGTGTACTACACCGGCATCCCGCTGGGCGCCGGAGCGAGCTTCATCGCCGCGAGTTACCTCGCGCCACGGTTCGGCTGGAAGGCTTGCTTCTTCGTACTCGGTGCGATCGGGCTGGTCGCCTCCGGCGCGCTCTTGCTGTTTCGCGAGCCGACACGGAACGACAGCCCGGAGGCCGCGGTTCGAGCCGATAGACCGGGCTTCCGCCGGCTGATTCAGGACTGGATTCGAGCGCTCGCGCGAAATCCCCGACTGGTGCTCGCAATGCTCGGCGGTGCGCTGCTCTGCTACGGAGCCGGGTCCGCCCTACACATCGTGACCTGGCTGGTTCAGGAACGCGGATACACCTTTCAGCGCGCGACACTTCTCGCCGGCGTGATCGGCATCGGAGCCGGCCTGCTCGGCAACGTCGCGGGCGGCGCCTTCGGCGACTGGAACGCTCGTCGACGCCAGAACGGTCATCTGTGGTCGTTGATTCCCATGACCCTGTTCTTCGCCCCGATCGGGATGGTTTTCTACTCGCTCCCCCCGCGAACGCCGCTCTTCTACCTCTGCTGGTTCATCACCTCGGCGGGGATTTCCGCGTGGTACGGACCCCTGTTCGCAGCGATTCAAGAGCTGGCGCCGGCCCATACGCGGGCGACCTCGGTCGCCTTCACGCTGTTGGTGATCAATCTGTTGGGAGTCGGCCCGGGTCCCCTGATCACGGGAATCATCGGCGACACCCGCGGGCTCTCGGCGGGCCTACTACTCAGTGTTGGCGTCGTCGCGCTCGCCCTCGTGCCCTTCGGGTTCGCATTGCGCGAGCGTCCTTCGAGCTAGGCGGGAATCACCGACACCAGGACTGCGAAGAAATGAAAGATGCTGCCTGCGAGCACGAACAGGTGCCAGATCGCGTGGTGGTACGGCAGTCGCTTCCAGGCATAGAACACCACGCCCAAGGTGTAGCTCGCGCCGCCAGCGAACAGCAGCGCCATCCCCTTGGCCGGTATGGCCCGTGAGAGCGGCGAGAGCACGGACAACGCGCACCAGCCGAGCAGAAGATAGAGCACCACCGAGAAGATCCGCGCTCGCCCCGTCGCGACCGACTTGAATGCCATCCCCGCGATCGCCAATGCCCAAACCACGGCGAACAGCACCCAACCGCGGGCGCCATGCAGGCTGACCAGCGCGAACGGCGTGTAGGTACCGGCGATGAGCAGGTAGATCGCGCAGTGGTCGAGCACCCGCAGCACGCGCTTGGCGCGTGGTAACGAAATGCTGTGGTAAAGCGTCGACGCGAGGTACAGCAGGATCAGCGTCGTGCCATACACGGCGCAGGTGGCGACGTGGAGCGCCTGTCCACGCGCAAGTGCAAGCGACACCAGAACCGCCAGCCCGACGATGCTGAGCACGATGCCGATGCCGTGCGTGACGCTGTGGGCAAGCTCCTCCCCGAAACCGTACTCGGAGGGGATCCTGGGTGCCGAGGAGACCGGTGGAACGATGGCTGGGGCAGCCATGCGCTGAGTATGACAGGGACGGTTGTGCGTCGCGGCGCTACCGGCGGCCGCGGGGCAACTCGCCGGCCAGCAACGCCAGGGTCGTCGCCACCACCTGCCGCAGCGGCTCGGCATCCGCGATGCCGCGCCCGGCGATGCCGAAGGCGGTACCGTGATCGACCGAGGTGCGCAGGAACGGCAGTCCGAGCGTCCAGTTGGTCGCGGTGCCGAAGGACGCGGTCTTGACCGCGATCAGGCCCTGGTCGTGATAGAGCGAGAGCACCCAATCGAACTCGTCGCGCGCGGCGCGGGCGAAGAGGGAGTCGGCGCTTTCCGGACCGTGGGCGTCGATGCCGCGAGCGCGCGCCTGCTCTACCGCCGGGCGCACGTCGCGATCGTCCTCGGCGCCGAGTAAGCCAGCCTCGCCGGCATGCGGGTTGATGCCCGCCACGGCAACACGGCCGCCGGCGTGCCGATCGAGGCAGGCGAGCGCGTCGACGATGTTGGCGGTCGTCGCGTGATCGAGCGCGGCCCGCAGCGGCAAATGCGTCGAGAGCAGCGCCACCTGAAGCCGCGGCGCGAGAAAAGCCATCAGGTAGTCGCGGCCATAGACCTCCAGCCCGCAGGCCTCGGCGAGGTACTCCGTATGACCACGAAAATCCGCGCGCACGTGCGTCGCGATCGACGCCTTGCTCACCGGCGCGGTGACCAGGGCATCGGCGATGCCGGCGCGCACGAGCGCCATTCCGGCGTCGAGGGCCGCCATCGCGCCACCGGCATCGGCGGCGCCGGACTCGCCGAGGTGAATGGTGCGTCGTGAGCCGACCGGATCGAGCACCGCGACGCCCTCGATCGTCTGGAGGGTCGTGCGACTGGCGACACCGCTCACGAAGTACAGACGGTCGAAGAGGGTCGCGGGAATGACCGAGCGCACGGCTTCGAGCGCCGAGCGCTCTGCCACCAGCAGAGGCCGATAGTCCGCGGCCTCGCTCGCGGCAAGCTGGAGCAGGATTTCCGGGCCGATGCCCGCCGGATCACCTTGAGTGACGGCGAGAACCGGACGGCTGGAGTTCGTCCCCGGCGTCACTCGACCCCGCCCGCTAGCCCTCGCGTTCGGCGCGGGGTGCGCGGCGGCCGCGGCGGAGCTCTTCTTCCTTGAACATGTAGCGGATGCTGTGCTTGAGGATGAGCAGATTGGGGCCGCTGCTGCGATTGAGCTTGATGGCGCCCTTGTCGTACCACTCGATCCAACCGCGCAGCTCCTCGCCGTCGTTCAACAACACGACCATCGGCGTGCGCGCCGCCATCTGCTTGAGGTAGTAGAACTCCTCGGCGTTGGTCTGCTCGGGCGGGCTGCCCTTGCGGCGCATCGCCAGCGTCCGGGCCGCGGGATCCTTGCCGCGGCCACCCTCGGTGACTTCGGGGCGAATCAGCTTGCGATTGGTCGAGTCCACGCCATGGCTCCTCAAGCGTCCGCCGCGGGCGCCTCCGGTCGGGGACCGGAAGCCGGGCGCGCCGGCGCCTGTTTTTTGTAGTCGTCGTCTTCGTAGGCCAGGCAACACAGCAAACGGCCGCACTGGCCGGAGATTTTCGAGGGGTTCAAGCTCAGGTTCTGACGCTTGGCCATCGAGATCGAAATCGGCTTGAAATCCTTGAGCCAAGTCGAGCAGCAAAGCGTCTTACCGCACACACCGATGCCGCCGAGCAGCCCCGCTTCGTCGCGCGCCCCGACCTGCACCATCTTCACCTTGGCGGCAAAGCGCTGCGCCAGCTCGCGCACCAGCTGGCGGAAATCGACCCGTGCTTCGGAGGTGAAGTAAAACAAAGCGTCGCGCGAGTTGAGCGAGAAGTCGACGCGCGAAATCTTCATCTCGAGCTTGAGCTGGCGCGACTTCTCCTGACAATACAATTTGCCGGCCGATTGATTCTGCAACTGGCGTTCGTGGGCGGCGGTGTCTTCCTTGGAGGCGCGGCGCACAATGCGGCGGGCGCCGGACTTCTGACAGGGCTTGAACACCGGCATGGGCGAGAGCTCGACCCGGCCGAACGCGGGCCCGCGCTCGAGATCCACGACCACATCGTCGCCGCGGGCGAAGATCTCACCACTGGTCGAGCACAGAGTCGGATTGGTCTCCTCGCCAAAGCGAACACCGACGAAGGTGTCCTCGACAGCCGTCGACATTCCGCGGTAACTGCAGCCTCCGCAACCGGACATAGCTAGCTTTCCCCATGCACAATGAATACCAAGCGCGCGCTCACGAATCGAGAGGCCATTGGAACTGCGAGCGGGCAAACTGGCGCCATTATGGCAGCGCACCATCGGTGGGTCAACGCGCGCGGCACCAAAGGGTGGTACCGCGGCGGTCCGGCGCCGCGACCGTCGGTCACTCCACGGCGGCGGCCATCTCCAAGACACGCTTGCCAATGTCGCGCCGCAGCACCTTGCTCGGCCACTGAACCTCCGCCGCCGACGTGTACGCGGACCGCAGTGCCTCGCGAAGGTTCGGCCCCGTGGCGCAAACGTTCAGCACGCGACCACCCGAAACCACCAGGTCGCCATCGCGGAGCGCCGTTCCTGCATGAAAGACGTGCGCCCCTGGAACGGCCCGCGCAGCTTCCAGCCCACTGATGAGCTCACCCTTGACCGGCTTGTCTGGATAGCCCGCGCTCGCCAGAACCAAGCAGACTGCAGCTTCCTTGCGAAAGCGCAGGCGCAACGCGCCGAAATCGCCCGCCGCTCCCGCCACCAGGATCGGCAGCAGATCGTCCTCCATGCGGAGCAGCAGCGTCTGCGCCTCGGGGTCGCCCAAGCGCACATTGAACTCCAGGACCTTCGGTCCGTCCGAGGTCATCATCAAGCCGGCGTAGATGACACCGACGAAGGTGCGATTCTCCTCTTTCAATCCGGCGATGGTCGGCCGCACGACTTTCTCGAGTAGCGCCGCCGCGTCATCGGCGGAGAGCAACCCCGAAGGCGAGTGTGCGCCCATGCCGCCGGTATTGGGGCCGCTGTCACCTTCGCCGATGCGCTTGTAGTCCTTGCTAGTGGCGAGCGGCACCACGTGCTCGCCGTCCGAGAGCGCCATGAACGAGAGCTCCTCACCGGTTTCGAAGCGCTCGACCAGCACCCGGTCCGCGCTGGCGCCGAAGCGGCGCTCTTCGAACAGCATGGCGATCGCGGCGTCCAGCTCGTCGGCGTTGGTCGGAATGAGAACGCCCTTGCCCTGCGCTAATCCATCGGCCTTGATCACCACCGGGAAGCCGAATCGGGCCGCGGCCTTGCGCGCCTGCGCGGCGTCGTGCGCGATCTCGAACGGCGCAGTCGGCACGCCGTGGCGGCCCATGAATTCCTTGGCGAACACTTTGCTGCCCTCGAGCTCAGCCGCGCGGCGCTGCGGCCCGAAGATCGCCAGCCCGCGCGAGCGGAACTCGTCGACGACACCGAGCACCAGCGGCAACTCGGGGCCGACGATGGTGAGGTCGACCTTGAGATCGACCGCGAAGTCCGCCAAGCGAGTGATCTCATCGACCGGAATCGGCACCAGGTCGGCGTATTCCGCGATGCCCGGGTTGCCCGGCGCACAGTAGAGCTCCTCGAGCAGCGGGCTTTGGCGCAACTTCCAGGCGAGCGCGTGCTCGCGTCCGCCGGCACCCACGATCAACACCTTCATTGCGTCCTCCGTTGCGCCGCCTGCAGGGCGGTCACTGCCATGACGTCCACGATGTCTTCCGTCGAGCAGCCGCGGGAGAGGTCGTTCACCGGCCTCTCCAGGCCTTGCAAAAGGGGGCCGAGGGCACGCGCCCCCGCCAGCCGCTCGGTCAACTTGTACGCAATGTTACCGGCATCGAGGTCGGGAAAGACGAGGACGTTCGCCTGACCCGCGACGGCACTGCCGGGCGCTTTGCGCTCGCCCACCGCGGGCATCAGTGCGGCGTCGGCCTGAAGCTCGCCATCGACCGCGAATTCGACGCCCCGGCGCTGGAGCTCGGCGAGCGCCGAGCGCACCTTCGCCACCCGCGGATGCTCGGCGCTGCCCTTGGTCGAGAACGAGAGCAGCGCGACGCGCGGCGCTTCGTCGAGAAGGGAAACACAGCTCGCTGCCGCGGCCTCGGCGATATCGGCAAGTTGCTCCGCCGAAGGATCGGGAATCACCGCGCAGTCGGCGAAAATCAATCGTCGACCGTCGGCGAGCACCATCAGGAAGCAGGAGGACACAACGCCGAGTCCGGCGCGCGGACCCACCGCACGAAGCGCCGCGCGCACCGTATCGGCGGTAGTCGACACGGCACCCATCACCGCACCGTCCGCGCGGCCGGTCGCAACCAACAGCGCGGCATAGTGCAGCGGGTCGCGGGCCATCCGTTCGCACTCGGCGCGCGACACCCCTCGTGGCGCGAGACGCCCCAGCAGATGGTCGACCAGACGATCGAGCTCGGCGTCATCCGCCGGACTGAGTGCCCCGGGTCTCGTGCCACCCACGACCAGGGGCCGGCAGAGGCCCGTCGCCACTGCACGATCCGCGGCTTCGACGACCCGAGAGTCCTCGCCTTCGCCGAGCACGACGAGCGCGCCGACCTTCGCGGCACGGCGGCGGAGCTCGTCCAAGCGCTCGGCCTGTATATCTGCTGCCATCGCGAAGAGCCGCCCGGCGTTCGCCGGCCGACCGCTCAGACGGGGGCCGCGACTGCGGCGCCGGTCAACGTACGGATCGCCTCCTCGACCTCGTCGATCACATAGTCCGGGGTCGAGGCGCCGGCGGTGATGCCCACTGCCCGCAGGCCGTCGAACCACGAGGACTCGAGATCGGACGCTCCCTGGATGAGGCGACTCGGCTTCATCCGGTCGCAGATCTCCCACAGGTGGTGCGTGTTGGCGCTCTTCTTGCCGCCAATCACCAGGATCAAACCGATCTCGGGATCCGCCGCCAGCTCCTGCGCCGCGTCCTGGTTCTCCTTCGTGGCGTAGCAAATCGTGTCGGCGCGCGAAGCCTGTCGCGCGCGACTTTCGATGAAGCGCGCCAAATCTTCGAACTCAGCCGCATTCAGCGTCGTCTGGTAAAGGATCTTCACCTTGGGGTACAACGACCAATCGACGCCTTCGGCTTCGACGATCGAGGTCAGCACATGGAACGACGCGGGATCGAGGTCGTTGGTATACCCGATCACCTCGCGGTGGCGCGGGTCCCCGATAAGCACCAAGTGGGCTCCGTCGGCAAGCGCCGCCGCGGCTTCGTCGTGGATGTCGTAGACGAACGGACACGTGGTATCCAAGATGTTGAGCCCGCGCGCCCGCGCCTGATCGTGAAACGAGGGCGGCACGCCGTGGGCGGAGAAGATGATCGTGCCCGCGGGCACCTCGGACATCCCCTGCACGGTGTGCACGCCGAGCTGCTCCATCTCGTCCACTACCCGCTCGTTGTGCACCACCTGGCCGAGGATGTGGCCGCCGGTCCGCGCTTGCTGCGCGTACTTCTTCACCTTCCGATCGGCAATCCTGACGCCGGCGCAGAAGCCGTATTTGCCGGCGCGTTTGATGGTGATCGGCATCGAAGGGAAGCTTAGCAAATGGGGCGGGGACGGCTGGTTTGGGGTGGGACCTCGCTGCGGGCGAAGTGGGTGGTCGAGTACGAGGCCTGGCGGGCGCGCTCGGTGAAGGGGCTCGAGCCGGTGTATGTGTGGTCAGATGGGATCTACGTGAAGGCAGGCCTGGAGAAGGAGAAAGCCGCGCTCCTCGTGGTGATGGCGGCGCTGCGTGACGGCCGCAAAGTGGTGCTGCGGTGGAGAGCGGATACCGCGAATCCAAGGAGTCGTGGCTTGAGATCCTGTCCGACGCGTCTAGCGACCACCTTCCCGTGGGAAAGAAGTAACCCAATCCATTCCCTGACGGTATTCACTGGCATGCACCCAACAAGTTCGGGCGATCAAGAGCGCGGGCCATGAGACGTTCCGTCGGGCCCGGTTGCCGCCGAGCGTATGGTTGAGAGTTCGGAACACCCGCAACGCCTCACTCCAGCCCGAATCTTGCTCGAGGAGCTGCGCTCCGGTTGCGCAGTGATGGAGTTCGAGCAGCCTGGGCGCTTGCGCATTCCGAGTCATGCGCATGAGGGTGTGACGATCATGGCCCCCGTCTCCGGCAGCCTCGTGGACCGGATGGGTCGACGTTCGTTCCCTTGCGGCCCGGGATCGATCCTGCTCCGCCCGGACCTGGCGCAGCACTCCCACGAGTACGGTGCCGGCGGGGCTCGTTGCGTCAGCATCGTCATCCCCCCGGAGATGGTTGGAGCACAATCACCTCAAGAGACTGGGCGCCGACATTCTGTTCGTCGCGCAGGGCCTCCCGCTGAGCCGCTTGCGACGCGAATTGGCGATCGGAGATGCCGTGCGTCCACTCGCGATCGAAGCAGAGGTTCTGGAGTTGCTCAGTCTCGTCGGACCGCCTCCGCGGGCGTCTACCGGGGCTGGTGCCCGATGGCTCTTCAGAGTACGGGCCCGGGGGATCAGAGTTCGGAGGGCCGCCCGAGCGCTCCTGACATCGGCGACACCGATCGCGCAGGTAGCCTTAGCAGCTGGCTTTTTCGACCAGAGCCACTTCCACAAACTCTTCCACCGGGCGTTCGGGACCACACCCCGAAGATTTCGCGCCCTTCATGGCCCCACGCGTAGATCTGATGCTCGGATTATCCAAGATCCGCGATCGATATCGGGCGAGAGTGCCGTTGGCAGCTGACTCGCCCCCAAACTTCCTCGGAGGACACATGGACAGGCACAGCAAGACGCGTCTATCGCTAGGCATTCTCACGGTACTTCTCGGCCCTCTCGCGGCACCGCTTTTCCCAGCGTCGATCGACGCGACAGTAAAGAGCGGGGACGTTGCGCTTGCGGCGACGTTGATCACACCCGTGGGAGCGGGGCCTTTTCCTGCCGTGGTCCTCCTGCCTGGATCCGGCCCGTCGACGCGCAGCGATGTCACCACTATGGCTGCTCAGCTAACCACGCGCGGCTGGGCAGTCCTGGTCTACGACAAGCGAGGCTGTGGGGCATCCACCGGCAATTGGATCGCGACGTCCTTGTCGGAGCTCGCCGACGATGCTGTGGCTGCCCTGACGTTTCTCACCAGACGCGAGGAGGTGGACACGAGGCGGCTCGGCTTCTGGGGAGTGAGTCAATCGGGATGGGTGGGGCCGATCGCCGCTGGACGGACAAACGCGGCCAAGTTCCTGGTCGCCGTCACGGGCGGTGGCGCGACCCCTAGGCAAGTGGAAACCTTGAACTACGAGCACGCGATTGAGCGCGGTCGGCTAGACAAGGATCAGGCCGCAGCGGCGCGCAAGGCGGTGGACGCTTACTTCGCGTATCTCGGTACTGGTCAAGGCCTTGAGGCCCTCGAAGCGACGCTAGCGGAGCCTTCCAACCAGCCGTGGGCGTCGGCCATCGGGCTTGCCCACGTGCTGCCGAGCGAGGCACTGCGCCCCAAGTGGGAGTGGGTCGCAAGCTACGATCCACTCGCGGACATCCAGCGTCTCAAGATTCCGGTCCTGGTGCTGCTCGGAGGGCGGGACGAAAATTCCCCGACGGACGATGCGTTCGCCGCATGGAATCGCGGGTTGTCAGGGACTTCAGATCCGCGTTCTCGGATTCTGATGGTCCCCGGCGCTGGTCACGGCATGACCCTTGGGGGCCACCAGATGCATCCAACTCCCGAAGGAACCAAGTACGCGCCCGGGGTGTTCGACGAAGCGATTCGATGGGAGCTCATGGTCCACGCCGCCTCGGAGACGCACTGAGCGGCAAGGCGCTCCGGGGGGCGAACGACACACCGCTGAATCCCGGTGAGCAGATCGATTCGTCTCGGCGGCAGTCCGATCTGAATGACCAGATCCCCGCCAAAGAGGTGCTGCCCCAAAGAGGTGCTGCCCAAAGAGGTGCCTGCCCAAAGAGGTGCCTGCCCAAAGAGGTGCCATGCGATTCCCTGCCCAAAGAGGTGCCCCAAAGAGGTGCCATGCGATTCCCTGCCCAAAGAGGTGCCCCAAAGAGGTGCCATGCGATTCGGAGGCCATGAACTTCCAGTGCGAATGCATCAGATCAG
>JBDTNL010000099.1:0-10877 GCA_039933785.1 Acidobacteriota bacterium | reverse complement strand
TGGATTTGGCGGCGCGGTCCGGCGACCGCCACGGCGCTGGTCAGCCGCTAGGTGTCAGATTTCGTCGCTTTGCCGTCGTCGATGCGGGCCCAGCGGGCGCAGACGCTCTCCAGGGTGTCCTCGCCACTTTGCGGACCCTCGGCGGCGGGCGCCGCGTCGTCGAGGAAGCGCTCCATTTCGGTCTGCGTGACCCCGGCTCGGCGCAGGGCGAACCGCGTCGCCGCCAGCAGAGCCAGCGGTTTGCGGCTGGTGCGGCTGACGAAGGCCGACGGGTAGCGGGGTTGGAGCTCGTTGACCATCAATGGGCACTACTCGCGAGTCGCCGAAAAGGTTTCAGCAGAGATGTTGTCGTCACATATCCACCGTTCGCCACCGCGGGCTTGGCATCGCGGAGTCGGTGGGAAATAATCCGCGGATCCCGATGACAGGCCCCCTTCTCGCGCTCAGCTTGGCCATAACCAATGTGTGCGGCGGAGGGGTGTGCGCGCCGGCCGGGATGGACGAGGTTCCCGCGCTGCTTGCGCCGGCGCCGGCGCTTCCGCAACTGACCGGCATCGTGGCGAAGGCGATGGAGTATCTGGGCGTGCGCTACCGCCTGGGCGGATCCAACCCGGACCGCGGAATCGATTGCGCAAACCTGATTCGACTCGTCTTCCGCGCCGAGCGCGGCGTCGATCTCCCCTGGAGCGCGGCCGAGCTGTTCCGCCAGGGGGTCTCGATCGCCACCGGTCATCTGCAGCCGGGTGACCTGGTCTTCTTCAAGAACACCTACAAGCGGGGTATCTCTCACGTCGGGCTCTACATCGGCCAAGGCCGCTTCGTGCATGCCGCGAGCCGCAAGCACGGCGTCATCGTGAGTCCGCTCTCCGCCCCGTACTACCATTCACGATTCGCTGGCGCCCGTCGTATCCTCGAGCCCGGTGAATCCGTGGCTTCGGGCGGCTAGGCGCTGGACGCCGGCCACCCGGCCCGGCTCGTCGACCCGTCGTCCGCCGGCCCAAATCTGGGGCCCGGGCAGATGCGTAAGATGAATGGAAATGGGGCCCAGTCTCAGAAGTCGGGAGGTTTCAGATGCTGAGTGAGTTGATCGACGACAACGTGGCGCTTCTGGAGCAGTCCGCGGCGCTCATCGCCGCGATGCCGAACGGCGCCTACGGTTCGACCCCGCCGGGCAAGCGCGGTGGTCCGGGCGCGCACTTGCGCCACCTGCTCGATCACTACTCGGCGCTGCTCGACGGTGTGGCTGGCGGGCGTATCGACTACGAGGCGCGGGCTCGCGAGCCGCAACTGGAGGTCGACCCCGACTTCGCCTGCCTGCGGATCGAGCGCATCATTGCCCGGCTGAAGGAACTCGCCGCCCTGGAGCGCGGAGCGCCGCTGCACGTCGTTGGCGACGGTCACGCCACGCATTCGACGCTCGGCCGCGAGCTTCAGTTCCTGCTCTCGCATACCGTCCATCACCAGGCGCTGATCGTTCTGCTCGCCGAGCCCCTGGGTGTGATCGTCGATTCGTCGTTCGGGGTTGCCCCGTCGACGCTCCGGCACTGGGGACGGCTCGCTCCCGCCGCTCCCTTGCGGCAGGCTCTCGAGATCCCCCTGCGACCCGAAGAGGAGACCGCGGTTCCAGTTCGCGCGGGCCTGGAAGATTCCTGATGTGCACCGCCACCTGGCGGTGCGAGAGCGACTCCTACGTCCTGTACTTCAACCGCGACGAGTCCCGGGCGCGTGCCGCCGAGCGGCCCGCACGGATCTTCCGCCGCGGCGGCGTCGAGTCGATCGCGCCGCTCGATGGTGGCGGCGGCGGGACGTGGATCGGAGTCAACGAGTTCGGGTTCAGCGCCTGCCTGTTGAATCTGTATCCCAGCGCGCTTGATCCGGTCGGCTCCGTTGATCCCGTTGATCCCGTTGATCCTCCCGCGGCGCCGAGAACCCTGAGTCGCGGACACCTGGTGATCGGGTTGCTCGACAGCAGCGATGTCCGGGAGGCGCGCGCGCGGTTCCTCGAGGAAGACCTGCGCTGGTTCCGGCCCTTCCGACTGCTCACCCTCGCACCCGGCGAACCGCCGAGCTGCTTCGTTTGGAGTGGCGAACATCTCGTCGAGCGCGAGCTCTCGGCCTCGGAGGACCAGCGCGGACTGGTGTGCTCGTCCGGGTGGGACGACGCCGAGGCGAACCGTGTACGAGGCCGCGCCTGGGAATCGATGGTGGCGAGCGGACCGCCGAGCGACGCCGCACTCTTGGCCTTTCACGAGAGTCATGACACGGCTTCGGGCGCCGCGTCGGTGTGCATGCACCGAGACGACGCCGCGACGGTCAGTTTGGTGAAGGTCCGGGTCGACGCCGGCGTGGTCGAATTGCTGCACAGTCGCGGGGCTCCGTGCTCCGGTGTCGAGGGCAGGGTCCTGCGTCTGCCTCGGCGAGCCTTGCGGCGGGGAGGACGCGCAGTGCTTGCCGGGGTTGCAGGGGGCTCCGGAGCCCGAAGCGGCCCCAGATGATGGCGTTGCCTTCGCCCGACCAGGTCGCGGCGTGGCTCCATGCCTTCACGGTCAACCCGCTCCAACTCGGCGCGCTGATTGCGCTGGCCACGCTGGTCAGCGAGGACCTTGCCTGCATCGCGGCCGGCCTGCTCGCTGCCCGCGGGGATCTCAGTCTGCCGGCGGCGATCCTCGCGGCGCTGATCGGCATCGTGGTGGGCGATCTATTGCTCTATATCGCGGGCCGGGCCGCGGGGCCGGCAGTGCTCCGCCGCCGCCCTTGGTCTCGCTGGATCTCGCCGAACCGTGTAGAGCGGGCGCGGGTCGGGCTTTCTCGCTGGGGTGGGCCGGCGCTGGTGGGGGCGCGCTTCGTTCCCGGCCTGCGGCTGCCGACGTACGTAGCGGCCGGAGTGGTGGCGATGGATGCCGTGACCTTCACGCTCTGGATCACGCTTGGCGCCGCGCTCTGGACCCCTCTCCTGGTGGCCGCCGCGGCGGGAAGCGGCTCGGCGATTCATGGCCTGGGTCCGTGGCCCCTCGTCGGTGCCGTGCTGAGCCTGCTGGCGGCGCTTTGGCTCGTGCGCTCGTGGATCGTGCCGTTGTTCTCCTGGCGCGGTCGCCGCCTTCTGCTGGGGAGGGTGCGCCGCTTGCGGCGGTGGGAGTTCTGGCCGATCTGGTGGTTCAACATTCCCGTGGTGGTGTACTTTTTCTGGCTGGCGCTTCGCCATCGAAGCTTGAGCCTGTTCACCGCCGCGAACCCGGCCATCCCGAGCGGCGGCTTGGTGCGCGAGTCGAAGGCGGCGATTCTCGAAGGGTTGAGCGCCGGGGGGCCGGCTCCGAAGGTCGCTCATTTTCGCCTGCTGCTGGCGGTTCAGACTGCCGAGGCGCGTCTGGCGACGGTCGAATCCTTTCTTTCCGAGTATCGCCTGGATTTTCCCGTGGTGCTGAAACCTGACGTCGGCCAGCGCGGCGAGGGTGTGCGAATCGTCTACCGTGCCGAGGACCTCGCCCTGGTGCTGGCCGAGCAGAACGGCGATGCCATCGTGCAGGAATACATTCCAGGCGTCGAGTTCGGTCTCTTCTACCTGCGCTTTCCGCATCAGGACATCACGCCGGGGCGCCTGTTCTCGATCACGCGCAAGCGCCTGCTCGCGCTCGTCGGCGATGGTCGATCGACACTCGAGCAGTTGATCCTCACTGACGATCGGGCCGTGTGCATGGCGCCGCTTCACCTCGAGCGCCACGCGGACGCGCTCGAGACCATTCCCGCGGCGGGTCAACGGGTCGACTTGGTCGAGCTCGGTAACCACTGCCGAGGGGCGGTGTTCCTGGATGGCAGCGACCTCGCGACTCCTGAGCTCGCGGCGGCCTTAGACACGCTGAGTCGTGGGTACGAGGGCTTCTACTTCGGCCGCTTCGATGTGCGGACCGCGAGTGAAGAGGCGCTGCGGGCGGGAGAGTTCCGGGTGCTCGAGCTCAACGGGGTCGCGTCCGAGGCGACGCACATCTACGATCCGAAGACGCCGCTGCTGGAGGGGTATCGGGTGCTCTTTGAACAGTGGCGGCACGCCTTCGCAATCGGCGCCGAGAACCGGGCGCGAGGCCATGCGCCGATGCCGCTCGGCGAGCTGCTGTCGGAGGTGTTCGCTTTCCTGCGGCCGGCTGCGGGAAAATCCTGAGCCTTCCTTTGGTCATGCGGGCCGACGGCGGAGTGGTCATTGTCCGCGCCGCCAACTTCGGCCCATGCTGCAGAGCATGCGACGACCCCAAGCGAACGAAGCGGTCAGCTACTACCAGGGCTACATCGAGCAGGTGGTGGGGGACGACATCCTGGGCGTGCTGGCGAGGCAGCTCGACCGCGCGCCGGCGTTCTTCTCCACGATTTCTCCCGAGCGCTCGCTCCATCGATATCAGCCCGGCAAGTGGACGTTTCGTGAATCGGTGAGCCACCTGAACGACGCCGAACGCACGTTTTCGTTCCGCGCCTTCTGGTTTGCGCGCGGCTTCGACAGCCCGCTCCCGAGCTTCGAACAGGATCCGGCGGTGATCGCCGCGCGCCCCGATGCGCGACCCTGGGAGGAGCACATCGAAGAATTCGGCGTCATCCGCCGTTCGACGCTAACGCTGTTCGAGAGCCTGTCGGAGGAGGCCTGGTCCCGCAGCGGCATCGCGAGCGGCAACTCGTTCACCGTGCGCGCGCTGGCGTTCACGATCGCCGGTCACACTGAGCATCACCTGAGCCTGCTGCGCGAGCGATACTTCTAGCGCGGGGAGCTCTGCGAACTCAAGCCGGAGCGAACCAGCGGAAGTCGCGTTTCGCGGCGTCTCCTTCGAGGAACTGCAGCGCCCCGTCACCTTCCTCCTCGACGGCGCGGACGGCCTTTTTCGGTAGCGCCGCAAACGGCTCGAGCACGAGCGTGGCGACGGCCTTCTTGCGCTCAGCGGTCCAGATACCCGCCACTCTTCCATCGACCAGAAACGTAGCTCGCACCTGCAGGTTCTTGGTCACCACCCGTGACCGATGCGGTTCGTCGATCAACCGGGAGCGATCCTGGTGCGCGAGGACGAAGTTGTCGAACTCGGGCAGGAAGCGGACGGGGGCGTCGGTGTCCTCATCGGGACGGGGCGCTCCCGGGAGGTCGAACAGCTCCCGCTTGCGCTCATCGCGGAACGTCACCAACTCGTCGCGCATCGCCTCGAAGGTCGAACGCAGGCCCTGAAGCGCCGACCAGGCTTGGGCGTCGGCCGCGGTCGCCGGGCCGAACGCCGCGAGGTAGCGCCGGATGAGCTCGTTCGGTGGCGCTGCGGCGCTCGAGACCTTCTGCTCCAGCCAGTCCTCCGCCAGCGCAAACGCGGCGGCGGCAGGGTAACTCCACTCCGCCTCGGTGGGAACCTGCACCAGGGGTACGCGAGTCCGTACGGCATAGGCCATGGCACGTTCGTCGCCGCCCGGATGGCGGATCTCGAGGTGCTTGCGGAACGCGTCGAAGGTCGCGGGCGCCGCGTGGAAGAACGCCCTGGCGGTGCGTTCGACCGCCGGCAGGTTGAGCCCGTCGGCGCGGGCTCCGAGGACCTGAAGTCCACGATCGAGCGCCGGCTGAAGCGCGCCGCGCAGGGCGATGTAGTCGCGAGCGCTCATCAGGTGCAGGGTGCCGCGAATGCCAGTCACCCGCACGAGCTCGCGCCGGGCGATCACCTCGCGCAGGTCGTCGCGCTTGAATTTCGCCAGCCGGGTCCACAGTCCCAAGAAGGGCGGACGCGCGAGCTGCGCCTGGAGCCCGACCAGGTGCTCCACGGCCGGGGTGACTCGAAGCTTGCTGCGCTCGAGGAGAAGCTGCCGCGCCAGCGTGGCGCGATTGAGCGCCCGCAGGGAGAGGATGGAGTTCTGCGCAGGTGCCATGAAGCTGGGACGGATGTTAGTCGATAGGCGCCGTGGGGAGCGTAGACTCGACCATATGACAGCCCGTCGAAACCTCGCCTCCGCGCTTCTGCTCGCCGCCCTCCTGGGTGGCGCGAGCGGCTGGGCGACGCGCGCCGCGGCGGCCGAGCTCCGCGACGTGCTCGGGGCGTCGCACATCGCCGGGAAGTACAACTTCACCCGCCAGGACTTCTTGAATGAAGGCGCCGCTCAGCTGCAGACGCTCGGCACGCGTGTGATCAAGGTCTGGTTGAGCCTCGAGCCCAAGGCGCAGTACCCATTCAACTCCGCCTGGGGTCCGATGGCCCGCGACTATGTGCAGGTGGTGAAGAAGCCCTACTTCCAAGCCCTGTTCGCGAAGCCCTTCACGACCTTCATTCTGGTCGCCAACGCCGGCAGCTCGGATTTCCAAGACGGCGAGTCCGCCGACGAAGCGACCGAGACGCGCCATCGCATGCACGACCTCGCGAGCTACCTGCTGCATGCCTACGCCGGCAGCGGCAAGACCTTCGTGCTGCAAAACTGGGAAGGCGATCATCTGCTCGGAGCGGGCATCCCCGACAACGCGGTGCCCGATCCGGTCCGTCTCCAGGGCATGATCGATTGGATCGCCGCCCGCCAGGACGGCGTCGAACGTGCCCGGCGAGAGGCGGCGGCCGACGGAATCCGCGACGTCGTGGTCGCGAACGCCGTCGAAGTCAACGGTCTGGCACCCTCGCTCCAGGGCAAGGTGACCGCAACCAACAACGTGCTGCCGCAAACCCACGCCGATCTCTACTCCTACTCGAGCTGGGACATCCAGTTCAACGCCGCGACGCTGGTGCGAGCCCTCGACCACCTCGCCGCCCATACACCGCCGAGCGCGCTCTACGGCCGCCAGAACATCTACCTGGGCGAATTCGGCGCCGCGCAAGACCAACTTCCCGCCGGCGTCGATCAAGGCCGCGTCGTTCGCGACCTCGCCGACGCCGCCCTCGGCTGGGGAGTGCGCTACGCCGTGTACTGGCAGCTCTACAGCAACGAGCGCACCCACGCCTACGTCGGCCGGCCCGGCGTCGCTGACATGAAGAGCCTGTGGCTCATCCGTCCCGACGGCTCGAAGTCCGACACCTGGAGCTTCTTCGCGGCGCAGCTCCCCACGGCAATCCAGCAGGGCAGCCTGCGTACCGCCTCGGGTAAGTACTTGCATGCCGCCGATGTCACCACAGGTCCGTCGGGCACCCTCAGCGCCTCCAGCCCCAAGGTCGGCCGATGGGAGACCTTCACCCTGCGCGGTGACCAGCAGAGCCCCGACGGCCATTTGCATGACGGCGATGCGGTCTATCTCCAAGCGCACAACGGACGCTTTGTCGCAGAGTCCTCGAAGTCCGAGCTGCTCGCTATTGCGAATCGTCCGAAACAGGCGCGACGATTCGTGCTCCGCGCGGCGACAGAAGCCGGCGCTGCCGGGACCATTCTCTCCGGCGACGCGATTGTTCTCGATGCCGGCGACGGACGATTTCTGAGCGTCTTGCCGACCACCGGGCGTGTAGTGATGGGGACAGCGGCAGAAGTGCTGCGCTTCGGGTTTGAAGACTAGGGCGTACAATCGACCCATGCGCACCCTTGTGCTGCTCCTCGCGCTGTGGACTGCGGTTCCAGCTACGGCCGCGGAGCTCTCCGCGACTTCGCAGTGTCCCGCCAGCTGCCCGACTTCGATCGACGCTCCGGCCGAGGTTCGGCAAGTGACCGTGAACGGCTTGGAGCTCACGGCGATTGTCGTCATGACGCGGGCGGCGTTCGTGGCCGGCCAGGCGAACGACCTGTCGCTCTTCCTGCACTACCGCTTTCCATCCAAAGGCGAGTTTCAGATCGCCGCGAGCGCCGTGCCGCTGCGGCGGATCAAGCAGCTCCCGCCCGACCCGAAGCACGACGGGCCGGACCGGGTGCGGGTCGAAATCGGCACCACGCTGCCGAATCCCGCCGACGCCGGTAAGCAGCTCTTCGTGGTCGCGCGACTCGTCGATCTCCTGCCGACGAGCGGCGACGAGGTCGTCGGTTTCTCCCTCGACGTCGTGGTCCCTTGCGACCTCGAGATGCTCCACTGGCCGCCGCCGGAGATCACCGCCCGTCTCTTCGGCGCTGCCACGGGCCGAGACGAGCCTTTGCGCTTTGCCTCGCCCGAAACCCTCGCGATCGGGGTCGGCGGCAGCCAACGCTTCCATTATCGCGAAGGCACCGAGCTCACCGTCCCGCACGGTGAATATCTGGTGATGAACTCGACCAGCGCGGACGCTCGCCAGTTCCACTACCGGCCAAACGAGGCGGCGAAGTGCCGGAATCGTGACCGCAGGGGCATACCTTTCACTGATCTCGCGCTCTTCCTCCACCTGACGCCCTATCGTCCGCGGATCTTTCAAGGGCTGGAGAGCCAACTGCTGGTCGGAGAGTTCGGGTTGACTCTCAACGATCAGGAGCTCAGGGCGCCGACTTTGCCCTGCCTCAGTCCTCCCTGCATGTAGGCAGAAGTTCTGACAATCGACTCATGCGAACACTCGCGTTGCTCTTCGTGCTACTCCTCGCACTGTGGACTGTGGTCCCGGCGCCGGCCGCGGAGTTGCCCACGACCTCGCAGTGCGCCGCCGTCTGCCCGACTGAAATCGACGCGCCAGCCGTGGTCCGGCAGGTGACCTCGAATGGCGCCGAGTTGACGGCGATTGTCGTCCTAGCCCGGACGGCGTTCGACGCCGGCCAAGCGAGCGACATGTTGCTCTTCCTTCACTACCGCGTTCCATTCAAGGGCGAGCTTCAGGTCGCCGCGAGCGCTGTGCCGCTGCGGGGGATCAAACAGCTTCCCCCCAACCCGAAGCAGGACGGACCGAACCGAGTGCGCGTCGCGGTCGCCACCACGCTGCCCAATCCCGCCGACGCCGGCGCTGAGGTATTCGTCGTCGCGCGACTCGTCGATCTCCTGCCGACGAGCGGCGACGAGGTCGTCGGTTTCTCCCTAGACATCGTGGTCCCTTGCGGCCTCGAGCTGCGCCACCCGCCGGGGCCCGAGATCACCGCCCGTCTTTTCGGCGAGGCCACTGGACGGGACGAGCCCCTGCGCTTTGCTTCGCCTGAGACCAACGGGATCGGGGTCGAAGGCACCCAACGCTTCCACTATCGCGAAGGCACTGAGCTCACCCTTCCGCACGGTGAATATCTGGCGATGAACGCGACCATGGCGGACGCTCGCCATTTTCACTACCGCCCAAACGAGGCGGCGAAATGCCGGACTCGTGACCGCAGGGGTATACCCTTCATCGATACTCAGGTTTTCCTTCACCTGATGCCCTATCGTCTGCGGATCTTTCAAGGGCTTGAGAGGCAATTGCTGGTCGGAGAGTTCAGCGAGGGTCTCAACGATCTGGAGCTCCCGGTCCCGCCTGTCTGCACCACTCCTCAGACCTGCCTCTAAGAGGATTTGCTTGGCGGGCGTGCATATGCCGGGTGGGCTGGAGCTCGAGCCTAGTTCCCGAGCTCCACCCGAATCCCGCGCAGCTTGAACGGTTCGGTCGGCTGGAGCATGAACGTTAGCCGCGCCGGTTCTCCGTGCTCTCCTTGCACGGCGACTTCGATGCCGACCGTGGTTTCGGCGACCGAGGTGATGGTGAGTTTGCCGAAGTCGCCGCGCATGCGGTGGTACATCTCGAGGCGCTTCTCGGGAGTAGGGGAGTTGGGATTGGGCTCCGAGCGCTCGGCGAAGAACTGTTGCATCTTGGCGTCGTCGCCGCCGTTGAAGGCTGCGAAGTACGCGGCAACAGTGCGACCGGCGCCCGTATCCGGCAGCGTCTTGCCGGTGGACTTTGTCGCCCCGGGTGGCGGCCCGCCGACGCCGAGGGCGGGTTCGAGCTGGCGCATCAGGCGCGGCGCCTTCCAGTCGGCGTGGTTGGTGGCGAGCACGACCTCGATTCCGGCGACCGGAAAATTTGCGAACAGGAAGAAGCTGATGTTGTCGGAGCCCGCCAGGACGACGGGGCCCTGGTGATTCAGGACGCGCTCGCGATGCGCGGGATCCTGCAAGAGCGTATTGCCGGTGAGCGAACGATAGAAGCGCAGTTGCTCGCGCACCGTCGATAGATAGCCGCCGTTGCCGCGCAGGTTCCAGTCGTGGCCTTCGGCGGAGTGCGGTTGGTCGAACATCGTGCCGTGGTCGGCCGCGCCGATATAGCCGTGGGCGACGCGGGCGAGATCGAAGTGCGGAACGAGGAAGCCGGTCTCGACGAGACCGGCCGGCGTGCAGATCTCGCGGGCGACATAGGCGTCGAAGGGTTCAGTGGTCGCCTGTTCGACGATCGCGGCGAGCAGCGCGTAGCCAGCGTTGGAGTACTCCTCCGCCGAGCCCGGGGCGAACTCGAGCTTGGTTGCGAAGAGGCGATCGAGGAACTGCGGCTTGGTGAGAGGCTCGCTGTCTTGCCCAATGCCGAGGGGAAATCCTGCCCGATGCTCGAGCAGCTGATCGATGGTGATGTCGCGCTTGTCGGCCGGCGCCGCGGGGAAGAACTTCGACACCGGATCCGCGAGCGCGAGCTTGCCGCGCTCGACGAGCTGGAAGATCGCGATCTTGGTGAAGTCTTTGACGCCTGAACCGATCTGGATGATCGTCGAGGGCGAGAACTTCGTCGAGCTCGTGTGGTTGGCTACCCCGTAGCCCTTGACCAGAGTCTCCTCGCCGCCTTGGGCGACGAGCACGACGCCGTGGAAGCCCTGTTTCTCTGCGTTGGTCACGATGGCGTCGAGTTTTGCGCCCAGCTCGCCGCGCACCACCACTGCGCCGCTCGCTGGGCCAGATGGCGCTGTCGCTGCGCAGAGCCCGGGCGTCGCGAGAGACGTTGCGGCGAGCAGGCCGGCGGCCAGAATTAGTCTGAGGTTCGGCATGGGCATGAAGATCGTCCTCTTGACGGTTGGCGCGGCGAGTCTGCCGGCGCTCCGAGTGAAGATACGGAGGGACTGTTAGGAAC
>JBDTNL010000098.1:0-10951 GCA_039933785.1 Acidobacteriota bacterium | reverse complement strand
CATCACCAGGCTCGACGGCACAACCATGAGACCAACCAACTACCTCGTGAGCGCACGGCGTGCGAGTACTACTTCCAGCAGCCACAGCTGGTACGCAACAGTGCGAGTCACGCCCCAAGCACCCGGGAGCATTCAGCTTCGCTGGCGCGCCAACTACATCGACGAATCTTCGAACCAGACCACTGGAAACAATGGCTCGGACAGCTGGAGGGTATTCGGCGATCTTATGCCCCGCTTCCCACAATCCAGCACGGTTACTAGCGACCAACAGGGCTATCCCGCGAAGTTTCAGTCGATCCCGGTCTACCAGCCTTGCTATTACCTATCCCTCAGCCACACAGGCGTTGGTTCGGACCCCTCTGCAGCACCCGGCAGTTCGACCGGCTGCGGTGCCGGGCAGTACGTTTCCGGAGCGCTGATTCAGCTACAGGCAGCTTCCTCCGCGGGCTTCTCGGTCGGAAGTTGGTCCGGAACGGACAACAACGGCTCAACGGCGCTCACGAATGTCGTGACGATGCCTGCGGGCGCCCGTACGGCGACCGTCAACTACGTTGCAATCCCACCTTTGTGCTATCCACTGTCGCTGACGCACACAGGCACCGGGGGCAACCCAGTGGCGACGCCGGCCAACTCAACCAGTTGCTCTGCTGGGCAGTATGTTGCTGGAGCCCAGGTACAGCTGCAGGCTTCGCCTTCTGCAGGATTCTCGGTTGGTAGCTGGTTGGGGACAGACAACAACGGCTCAACGGCGGTCACGAATGTCGTGACGATGCCTGCGGGAGCCCGCACAGCGACCGTGAACTACGTGGCGCTTCCGCCTTCGTGCTATCCGCTGTCGCTGACGCACACAGGCACAGGCGGCAACCCAGTGGCGACGCCGGCCAACTCAACCAGTTGCTCTGCTGGGCAGTATGTTGCTGGAGCCCAGGTACAGCTGCAGGCTTCGCCTTCTGCAGGATTCTCGGTTGGTAGCTGGTTGGGGACAGACAACAACGGCTCAACGGCGGTCACGAATGTCGTGACGATGCCTGCGGGAGCCCGCACAGCGACCGTGAACTACGTGGCGCTTCCGCCTTCGTGCTATCCGCTGTCGCTGACGCACACAGGCACAGGCGGCAACCCAGTGGCGACGCCGGCCAACTCAACCAGTTGCTCTGCTGGGCAGTATGTTGCTGGAGCCCAGGTACAGCTGCAGGCTTCGCCTTCTGCAGGATTCTCGGTTGGTAGCTGGTTGGGGACAGACAACAACGGCTCAACGGCGGTCAGCAATCTCGTGACGATGCCTGCGGGCGCACACACGGCGACCGTGAACTATATTCAGAGCCAACAGGATATCCAGCTCACCAACAGAGTTCCGTACTCGATGACCCTGCCCGGTGGCGCACAGCAGACGGTATGGCAATACTTCTACTTCGACGTTCCCGTCGGCGTTGACGGCCTGTCGATGTTGCTAGACCGCCTCAGTGAGGATGCAGATCTCTACGTGCGTTTCGGCGCTAAACCAGACTTGTCGCACTACGACTGCCGGCCCTATCTCGGGCTAGCCCAGTCAGAGGCATGTACGCCTCTCCTCCAGACCGGTCGCTGGTGGATTGGGGTCAACAACTATGCGACAGGAGTGCCCATCGCCTTTCGCGTGACCGCTGCGGTCACTATCGCGGTCCCGCTCCCGACCTTCGGCCAGGCCCAGCAGTTCTTCACCCTGACGCCTTGCCGAGTGTTCGACACGCGACTGTCAGCAGATGCGCCTCCGCTCGAGAGCGGGCAGCGGCGGTTTTTCCAGGTCGCCGGAAAGTGTGGCATTCCGGCGACCGCCCGGTCTGTGTCGGTGAACCTCACGACTGTCAACCCAGGAGGAACGGGTTCGTTATCGTTGTGGCCGGCAGATCTTTCTGTACCCAACACATCGAGCGTCAGCTTCAAGGGCGGCTTGACTCGCGCCAACAACGCCGTGGTCGCTCCAGCGAGCGATGGGCAGGGTGACGTGGCTGCGCTTGCTACGCTTACGGGGGGTGGCGCGGTGGACGTGATCATGGACGTGACCGGCTACTTTGCGCCCGTAGCCGGGGCAAACGGCCTTTGCTATGTCGACACCGCCTGCTCGAGCGGGAATCAACTGAGCGTACGCGACTCTGGGTCGGTGCAGTGCGTGAACATTTCTGCCTGCACCGAGATTTGGAAGTGCTCTACCGGTCCCGCACTTCGTTCCTGTGGCGGTGGCGCGCAGGACTGCTCGTTCAGTCCCGGATGCGGTGCCGCCGTACAGGACTGCTACAACGGATTCTGCACGAGCTTGAGCTCGTGCAACGACAGAATCAAATACCAGGGCTACTCGTTCTCACCGGGCAGCAACCAATGCAGCTGCCCGGCTCCGGCTGGCGGATGTTGAGCTTCGTGAGCGAGGCCGACCATGACTCGGGGATCTTGCCGCGAACGACATCCCAAACCAGCTCTTGGTCGACCCCAGCGCAGCCCTGGATCAGGGTAATCGCGCATGCCGGCCATCCCGCGCTCGTCGAGCGTCGGGTGTCGCGCTCGGAAGTCCTCGCAGATACTCAGTTGCCGAGCGGGACATCCTCCACCTCCCGGAGAATCTTCGGGCCGATGTGCGCGCTGAGTCCCTCGCGGGTAAGCAGCTCGACCGTTCTCCCGAGATTGCGATCGAGAAGCTCGGCGAGGTCTAGGAAGCGATCGAAGGACTTCTCGCCCGGCGCGAAGTCGACCAGGAGATCGACATCGCTGGCGGGTCCGGCCTCATCACGGACAAAGGAACCGAAGAGCCCGAGCCGCACCACGCCGAGGGCCCGGATCTCGCCGGCCCTTGCTTGGAGGCGCGTGAGGACATCGTGGCGCGTCCTAGCGGGCAACATGGGCTGAAGCTTACCCTCGATCGGCTCGCAAGTCGTCGTGCCTGCCGCCGCGGGTGAGCCTCACCATCCCACCCTGACCCCAACCTCCCACCGCCGCGGGAGCAACAACTCCCGCGGCTCTCCATACTGAAACGTCGGATCCCCGTAGCCCGATTCGACGCGAATTGCGCTCTGGCTGTTGAGCGCGTTGCGCACATCCAGAAAGCAATCGGCGAGGAATCCGCGCCCGAGCGCGATCGGGTAGCGCAGCCGCAGGTCGAGGGTCGACCAGCTCGGTTGCTGTTTGTTGCCCATGCGAACGTACGCGCCGTCGGGCAGGCGGTGGTTGTAGTAGATGTCGGAGCTCGTGGGGTGGAAGATGTCGGCTTCGGTGTAGCGGGCGCCGCTCGTCCAGTAGGCGAGGGCGCCGATCTCGAGACGGAACGGCGTGCGATAGACGCCGAAGGCCTTGAGCTGGTGCGGAATGGTGCCGGGGATCGGGCCGCTCATCCAGGGTTGGCGGGGGTCGAGTTGGAGGAAGTCGCCTTGCAGGTCCGCGGCGCCTTGGGAGTTGGTGTTGCCTCTCGACCACTTGTAGGAGTACTGGAGGGATCCGCTCCAATTGCCTTGGAAGCGACGCTCGAGGGCGAGGTCGAGACCGCGGGTGGTGCGTTGGCCGCCGACCAGGTTGCCTAGGAAGTAGTTGACGTCGGTGGGGCCGCCCGGGCCGTACCCGAAGTCTTGCGGGGTGAGGACCAGGGCACCAGCGACCGCGGGATTGAAGTACACGCTGGGGTCGTAGTCTTCGATCATGCCGTGGTCGCGGCGGTCGTAGGCTTGAGCCAGGACGTTGAGGGTCGGCGAGATCACGGCGGCGTAGGTGAGCGCCCATTCGCGCTCGGTTTCGTTGCGCAGGTTGGGCGCGAATCCGGCGTCGCGGTTGCGGCTGAGCGAGCCGCGGACGCGATAGGTGAACCAGTCGTCGCCGATGTGGATCTCGTCGGCGCTGACGCTGCCGGTGAGGTTGCCGGCGAAGCGCACCATGCTGGTGCGCAGCGGATTCACATACTCAGCGTAGGTCAGTGAGAGCCGCTGCTGTCCGTCATTTCCAGGGGCCCAGGTGATGCCAAGGCGCGGCAGCCAGGCCGGGGCCATGGTGAGGATGGTCGAGCCGTCGGAGGCGATGTAGGAATGGATCTCCGTGCGCATGCCGGCCTGCAGCGTGAAGGGGCCGGTGTGCCAGGTCTCCTGCCCGTAGGCAACCCGGTTGCGCATCTCGATGTCGCTCACCCCCACACGCAAGTCTTCGGCGCGGAGGAAGTTGACGCCGCCGCGGTTGTTCGCGTTGGAGCGAAAGGTAAGCGCGGCGAACTCGTCGGGGCTGACGGCGCCGTCGCCGTTTCGATCGGCGGCATGAAACGCCGCCGAAGACGGCGCCGCCAGCAGCGAGCGATACACGAAGTCGTACTCGCTCTCCGGCAGCAGGTTGAGATCGCGCGCTTCGGCGAAGCTGATGCCGGTAAGGCTCGGCGCAAGCGACGTGAGCGTGAATCCGAAGCCCGATGAGCCTTGGACGGCTTCGCGCCAGCGCTCGACTTGTGCACCGATCTTGACCGTGTGATCGCCGTGCCAGGGAAGAAACGCGGTGGCGTTCACGTCGCCTTGCTCGCGGGTGTAGTCGGTCTCTGAGCGGCCGGGCGCCGAACCCAACAGGCGCGCATACGCCGGCGCCGGATCGCCGGCCGGGAACAGGATGGTGTTTGCCGGCCCCGCGTTGGGGTTCTCGGCCCGCGACACGTCGTCCTGCTCGAGATGGGCAAAGCGGCCTTCGAAGAACCATGATTGGCCGGCGACCCGCTGGTACGAGAGCAGCGCGGTCCGCGGATCGCTGGTCGATCGACTGAACCGGTTGGGGGGGACGTTGACGTCGGCGGTGCCGCGAGTTTCGAATGGATCCGCAGAGTAGAGCCCGGTCAGGGTGTCGGCTGCGCTCGGCGCCCAAGTGAGTTTGCCGAACAGGCTGCGCCGGCGTTCGCCATAGTCCACCGTCTGGGCCGTCGGGCTCGCCGAGGAGGAGAGTCGGCTGCTGCTCGACTTGTCGCGCTGCTGCGCGGCGAGAAGGAACCACAGGCGCTCGCGCGCGAGCGGGCCGCCCAACGTGAGGCCGCCGTCGTAGCGGTTTTGCAAGGCTTGACGCAGCCGCGAGTCGTCGCTGCGCTGGCGCTCGACCATGCCGTGGTTCTGCAGGAAGAGGTTCACGCTGCCCGAGAACTGGGATCCACCCGACTTGGTGACCACGTTGGTGACATACCCCGCGCCGCCGCCGAGCTCCGGCGGCACGCCCGAGGTGATCACTTCCTGCTCGCGGATGATCTCGTTGTCGAACACGAGATCGCCGGTGCCGCTCGCCATACCGGTGATGTTCAGGCCGTCGAGGTAGTAAGTGTTGTCCTGCGATCCCGGGACGGCCCCTCGATCTTGATAGTTGTTGCCCGCCTTCGATGCGGGCTCGCGGGATACCTCGAGGGCCACGCCATTCGGAACAACGTTGACGCCTGGGACCAGTTGCACATAGCCGCGATAGTCCCGTGTCACCGGTAGGCTGTCGAGCGCCGGCAGCACCAGATGCGACGCCACGCGAGCGTTGCGGGTATCGGTCGGCGAATCCTCGCCGTGCACCGTGGCGGTCTCGGCGACATCCGGACTCCCCGGCCGCAGCCGGGCGACGATGACTTCACCCAGTCGGACCTCCACTGAGGCGCGCGCGCTCGGCGATGACCGAGTCGGCGCATTGGGCGCCTCGGGCGCCTCGAGCTCGTAGCGCCCGGGTGCGAGGCCGGCAAAGCGAACCTGTCCCGTTTCGTCACTCTGGACTTCGCGAACACTGACCATGACCGTCGAACGCAAGCGCACCGCGACGTGGGCGATGGGCTCGCCCTTGGCGTCGACAACCTCGACCACCAAGGTGCCGCTGTTCGCGGCAAGCGCTACTCCTGCGGCCACGGCGAGACTGAGTAGGGCAAGGCAGATGATCCGACGCAAGGGACCCCCTCCGGGCGAAGCGTCGAGAGTGTTACATAGCAGGCGGCGTCCGCGGAGCGTTTTGGTCACTCGCTCGCGGATACGGGTTGCGGGCGGCTAATTCGCCGGCGGCACCGGCGATACCGAGTCCGCTGACGCCGGGGCGGGCGCCTTGACCAGCTCATCGAGAACGGGCACCACGTTGGCGAGGGTGGCCGCCATCGCGCTGGCTCCGAGTGCGCGTTCGTCCTTGCCGGACTCGACGACGCGAAGCTTCTGCCACGCCTCGTGCACCAGTCGGGTCGCCTCGCGCAGGTCGACTTGCGCCTCGCTGAAGGCGAGATCCCCGCGCCGCGCGGCCAGACGGTCGAGCTGCGCAGCCGTCAGTCCGGGCAACTGCGTCAAGCGATCGAGGGTCGCGGCGGAGAGCGTCTTACCGGGCTCCAACGCGGCGAAGATCGCCTGATCGAGCGCCATCCGGTCGTCGAATTCCGCGGCCGCCACGGTCACGCCGGCGGGCAATTGGATCGGCCCATAGAGCTTGCCTAGTGCCGAAGCATCAGCGGCGATTGGGCTCTCGCCGAGCAGGAAGTGACGGCCCTTGGATACCACCAGAAAGTCGCCCTCTTGCTTCACGGTCCAGCGACGCGCATTGCGCTCCATCGCCAGCCACACCGTCGCCCAGCCGAGTACCAACACCAGCAACCAGAGCACCAACCTACCGCCGGACTTCATGACTCTGCTCCTCCCGAGCTTCTTGCGCGATGGGCGACTCTAGCAGCCGTTGCGGCAACGAACGGCGGCGCAATACACCCGGTTCTGCACTTACTCGCCGATCTCGAACCCCATCACCATCCCGAGCTCCGCGTGTGTCGTGTAGTGCGTCCCTGCCTGCGCGGCTTGGCTCAAGGGCATCTCGCAATGGACCACGTAGCGCCCAGGGGTAAACGACCGCCGCAGCCAGACCTGACGTTTTAGATCGTGGCTGTCGAGCGCGCCGCCCAACGCCACTGCCGGCCTTTCGCCGGTGCCATCGTGAGCGAGCCACTGGACGAGGTCTTTGACCGTTTTGCCATCGAGCAGACGAAAGAAGTCCGCTTCGTGCATCGAGGGTCCGGCGTTGTCTATCCGCAGCACTTGACTACCTCGGCGCAAGGGGCGGGAGAACTCGAAGCGAAAGTCGGTCATTCTCAAGACCACATCCACCGTCGGCGGCGGGTCATCGTGGACTGCGTCCTCAGAAACGGTGAACGAGTGCGCTCGCCTGGTCCTCGCGTGATCGCCGTTCCAGCAAATGACGACGTAGTTGCCGGGATCCACCCGCGTCCAGATCTCCGCGGTTTCCCCCGGGGAGGTGAGGCCCACGCCGGAGTAGTCCGACGCTCCCTCGGGAAATAGCGACCCGCCGCGCACAGCCGAAACGTAAGCCTCCGCGGCCATCCCTTGCGGAAGCTTCACCAGCATCGCTTCGTGAGTCTCGCTGCCGCGATTGGTGAAAATGATGTGGCGCAAGCCTGCCGGTATGCTCTCCGGCCCCTCGAGTCCGGCGTCGGTCGCGATGATTTGAAGCGGCGAGGGGCTTGCGCCGAGCGGCTTGCCGGCTCCCTTCACCGCGGGCGCGGCGGCTCCCGAAGCGATCAAGGCGAACTGGATGAAGCCTGCGCACAGGAAGAAGGCGTCACGCGCTTTCATTCAAGGAGTCTAGTGGGAAAGGATCCGGACTGCGGGGACTGCTGCGTGTATCGCGGCCTTAGCGTAAGCCGGTGAAGACGGGAAGCTCGAGGCGGGCGCGCGTTCCGCCGAGCGCCGAGCTCGCCAGCGTAACGGTGCCACCGTAGAGCTCGGCGAGGTCGTTGACGATCGCGAGACCGAGCCCCGATCCCCGCACCTTCTGATCGGCCCGCACGCCTCGCTGCAGGACCTCGGCCCGCATGGACGGATCCAGTCCCGGCCCGTCGTCATCCACCGAGATGAAGAGGCGGTCGCCTGCGAGAGCCGACGAAATGACCACTCGTGAGCGTGCCCACTGGCAGGCGTTGTCGAGCAGATTCCCCAGCATCTCGTCGAGGTCTTCCCTTTGACCCCGGATCTCGTGCGCGGGCGAAACCTCGGCGTCGATCCTCAAGTCGCGTCCCGCGTGCAGGCGCCGCATGGTGCGGATCAGCCCTTCGACGGAGGGCAGCACAGAGCATTGCAGGCCCGCCGCCGTACCCGAGGATGCGGTCGCACGCGCCCGAGCCAGGTGGTAGTCGATCTGTCGCTGCATCCGTTCGACCTGTTGACCGAGCGTCGTCGCGAGATCGCCATGCCCCGCGGCGGCGGCCTGTTCGGCCTCTAGCGCGAGCACCGCGAGCGGCGTTTTCAGTCCGTGCGCGAGATCTCCCGCCGTGGTGAGGGCTCGGGCGATCGCGCGCTCGCGATCCTCGAGCAGGGCATTCAGATCGTCGACCAGCGGTTGGACTTCGGTCGGGAATTCGCCTCCGACTCGCTGGCTGCGCCCCTCGCCCACCGCCGACAGACCCTGGTGAAGACTCTGGAACGGTGCCAGAGCCCGGCGCACAAGAAACAGGCCCCCGAGGATGAAGGCTCCGCCGGCGACGCCCAGTGCGACGTGGTACGTCGGACCGTGAATCGCGAGCTCCGGATGGTTGCGGGTGAGCTTGAGCAAGAGCGCCGTGACCACGGCGATCACCGCCGTCATCCACACCAGCGCTCCGACCGACAGCCGAACGCGGAGTGAGCCCTTCACGACTCCGTTCTCATGATTCCGAGCGCATCCGATATCCGAGCCCGCGCACGGTCTCGATCGTCGAGGGGCCGAGCTTTCGTCGCAGGCGCGCGATGAACACCTCGACGGTATTCGACTCGCGATCGAAAGTCTGAGCGTAGATGTGCTCGACGAGTTCGGTCTGCGAGACGACGCGGCCGCGATGGTGCATGAGGTACGAAAGCACGCGAAGCTCGTGGCTGGTGAGCTTCACCGGCTGGTCATGGAGGGTGACCTCTGACGTCCTCGGGTCCAACGCTACCGCGCCGCAGCGCAGCTCGGGCGCGAGCTGGCCGCTCGCTCGCCGGATCAGAGCGCGCAACCTAGCCAGCAACTCCTCCATCCGGAATGGCTTGGTGAGGTAATCGTCGGCGCCGCCGTCGATGCCGCGGACTTTCTCGCTCCAGCTTCCCCGGGCAGTGAGCACCAGCACCGGTATCGAGATTCCGCCGGCGCGCCAACGTTGAAGCAGGGTCAAACCGTCGACGATCGGTAGCCCAAGGTCGAGAATGACCGCGTCGTAGGCTTCAGTGCTGACGAGAAAGTCGGCGCGCTCGGCGTCCGGCGCTGCGTCGACTGCGTACCCGTTCGCTCCGAGCGTGGCCGCGAGCCGGCTGGCCAGCAGCGGCTCATCTTCGACGATCAGGACTCTCATTCTCGATTGCCGTCATTAGACCACCGAACCCGAAGCGGCTCCCCCCAGGGCCAATCGTCGCGGCGCCCAGCTGAACCGAACCTGAACGGTCCGTTCAGCGGCCATTCAGCGGGCCCGCACTAGGTTCCCCACATGGCAAGCGCTCACAACCTCAGTCTCACGATCACCTCTCTGCTCACCATCCTCTTCGGGATCCTTCATCTGGCGGATGACATCAGCCGCGGGGTGTCCCCGGCGGGACTCACGAACCTGACGGTGATCTTCGTCCTCGCCCTCTGGCTGTACGCAACGCTGGCGCTGGTCGAGCGGCGATCGGGGCAGGTCGTCATCCTCGTGATGTCGTTCCTGATCTCGGGCGTCCCCGTGATCCACATGCTGGGGAGATCAGGCATTGCCGGCAGCGCGAGCGCCGGGTCCGTGCGAGCCTTCTTCTTCGCCGCGACACTCCTCGCGCTCGGCGGGACCGCGATCTGCTCCGTCATCCTCTCGCTGCGCGGCCTCTGGAGTCTGCGACGGGGGCGAGCTCCCCAGGCGAACGCATGACCTCGATCCGGAGGAACGCCAGAGTCGCAGGATTCCTCTACCTGCTGCTCGCGATCGCCGGCCCCGTGCGCCTGATGTACATCCCGAGCACCCTTTTCGTGGCTGGAAACGCCACCGCGACGGCCAGCAACATCGCGGCGCACGAGACGCTTTTTCGTCTCGGCATGGCGAGCGACCTGTTCTGCGGAACGCTCGTCATCTTCCTCGCCCTGGCCCTCTACCGGCTGTTCGAAGGAGTGGATCGAACCCTCGCCGTGCTCATGGTGATTCTGGGAGGGCTCCTGCCGGCCGCCCTCGACTTCGTCAACGTGCTGAACGACGCGGCTGCCCTGATCCTCGTTCGCGGTCCAGATTTCCTGTCTGTGTTCGACAAGCCTCAACGGGATGCCCTGGCCATGCTGTTTCTTCGGCTGCATCACCAGGAGATCGTTGGCGCGGAAATCTTCTGGGGTCTTTGGCTCCTCCCCTTGGCGCTCCTCGTGTACAGATCGCGCTTCCTGCCCCGCTTCCTCGGCGCTTGGCTGGGCATTAACGGTGTCGCCTATCTGGCCCTGAGCTTCACCGGCTTGCTGTTGCCGCGCTACGAGGACATGCTTTCTAACGTCACCTTCCCTGCCCTCGCCGGCGAGGTGGTATTCCTGCTCTGGCTCCTGATCAGGGGCGCGTCGTGAGAGGACGAATGCGTGGATTCCTGAAGATTGCGTCATTGTCGATCGTGCTTGCCGCGGCGGCATTCGCGGGTCTCGCGTTTTGGGCCTCGCGGCATGCCTATCCGCCGAAACCCGAGCTCTTCGGCAAGATCGAGCGCGGCGGGTTGGAGCATGGTGGGCGCACACGGACCTGGATGGCGTACGTGCCCGCGAAGCCGGCGACGTCCCCGGCGCTGATCATCGCTCTGCACTCGTCGATGGGTACGGGTGAACAGGCGCGCGTGGCCTATGGGTATGACTTCGATGAGCTCGCGGATCGGCAGGGTTTCATCGCCGTGTATCCCCAGGGCTATGAAGGCCACTGGAACGACTGCAAGGTGAAGGGGCCGTATGCGGCCAAGCGCGAGAACATCGACGACGTCGGCTTTCTGCATGCCCTGGTAGACCGCCTGGTCGCGGATCACAA
>JBDTNL010000097.1:0-11502 GCA_039933785.1 Acidobacteriota bacterium | reverse complement strand
GGGTTCGATCGCTCGCTCGAAGAGGCCGCGCTCGATCTCGGCGCCGGTCCGTGGGCGACCTTGTGGCGCGTCACACTGCCGCTGATCGGTCCAGGGATCCTCGCCGGCGCGCTGCTCGTGTTCACGATTTCGATCGATGATTACGTCGTCACCTCGTTCGTTGCCGGCGTCGGAGCGACGACGCTGCCGCTGCAGATCTATTCGATGCTCAAGGTGGGTGTGACGCCGGAAGTGAACGCGGTTTCTACCCTGCTTATTCTGGTCACCGTCGTGCTCATCGTGCTGGCTCAACGCCTGCAACAGGATCCGAACCAACCTGGAGGTGGACAATGAAGAAGCTGCTTCGCCCAAGTGTCGTAACTTTCGCATTCCTGGTACCGCTTTCGCTGGCTCTGGCCGCGTGTCAGAAAGCGGCCGAAGCCCCCGCTCCGCAGGCCGCAGTCGCGCCGGCGCCCGCGGCAGCTCCGGCCGAGCCCGCGGCTCCGGCGGCGCTCGAGAAGACCGGCAAGCTCAACATCTTTATCTGGTCGGCGTATCTGCCCAAGGAGGTGATCGACGAGTTCACCGCCAAGACCGGGATCAAGGTGAGCTTCGACCTCTACGACTCGAACGAGGCGCTGCTCGAAAAGCTGCAGTCGGGAGTGGCCGACTACGACATCGTGGTGCCGTCGGACTACATGGTGAAGATCCTCGCGTCGCAGAAGCTGATCCAGTCCATCGACCATGCGCGCCTGCCCAATTTCTCCAATCTCGACCCGCGCTTCCTCAACAAGAAGTTCGATCCCAACAACGAGCACTCGCTGCCCTATTTCTGGGGCACCACCGGTTTCGGCTACAACAAGAGCAAGATCAAAGAGCCGGTCGACAGCTGGCAGGTCATGTTCGACCCTAAGCACAAGGGGCGGATTCTCATGTTGGACGACATGCGTGAGAACTTCGCCGTCGCCCTCAAATCGATGGGCAAGTCGTTGAATGACACCGACCCGGCGGATCTCAAGGCGGCGTCCGAGCTGTTGAAGAAGCAGAAGAAACTGGTGAAGACGTACAACAGCGGCGACTTCGCCAACATCCTGGCCTCCGGTGACGTGGACTTCGCGCATGGCTACAACGGTCAGATCGCCGAAGTGGTGCGCAATTCGAAGGGCAAGCTCGCCTACGTCGTGCCGAAGGAAGGCGCCACGTTCTGGATGGACAACATGGCGATCCCGGTCAAGGCACGCAATCTAGAGGCCGCCTACGAGTTCCTGAACTTCATCATGCAGCCCGAGGTGAACGCCGAAATCGTCAACGGCGTGAGCTACGCCAGCGCCAACACGCCGGCGAAGAAGTTCATCAACCCCGAAATCTTGAACGACGCGGCGATCTACCCGGGCGACGACGTCATCGCGCGCTGCGAGTTCCTCGAAGACATTGGCGATACCACGACGGTTCTGGACCAGTACTGGACGGAGATCAAGGCGCAGTAGCCTGCATTTCATCGATCGGCTTTCATCGACCTGCTTTCATCGACTGCCTTTTCCAGAGAGGACCGCTCATGAAACGACCTATCGCCATTGCCGCAGCGATCGCCGTGTCCGCCCTGTCGACCGGGCTGTGGGCCGAGGACACCCCCGCGACGCCGCCCGCGCCACCGGCCACACCCGAAGTTGCGCCGCCGCCAGTGCCTCCAGCGGAGCCGGTCGCTCCCGAGAAGGCCTGGAGTCTCGACCTTGGCGCCGACTACGCCTCACGCTATCTGTTCCGGGGCGTGTCGCTGCTCGGCGACAAGCACGTGCTCGATCCCCACGCCCATTTCGGTATCGGCAACTTTGGGGTCTACTACTACGGCTATTTCGGTGACATCCCGGATACTCACGACAAATATCAGGAGGCCGACTTCGGCGCCGACTACACAGTTGCGTTGGGCGAGAAGGTCTCGCTCACCGTGGGCGCCGTGACCTACCAGTACAACAAGTCGGCTCAGAACGACATCGGCTTCTTCAATACCTACGAGTTCTACGGCATTCTGTCCTTCGACACGCTGTTGACGCCGACCGTCACGTTCTATCGCGATGTCGACAAGGTCGAGGGCGGCTATCTATCGGTCGGTATCAGTCACGGATTCACCCTGACTCCGAAGGTGAGCTTGAATCTCTCTGGGTCGGTGGGCTTCGATTTCCACTACAACAACAAGAACGTGAGCAACGGCACCTTCAACGACGTGCTGCTCGGCGTCGATCTGCCGGTACAGATCACCGACGCCTTCTCGCTGCATGCCATGGTGCAACAGACGATGTCGCAGACCGGGCTCGATAAGCTGAACGATGACCCGGCCTTGAAGCAGTTTTACGGCGACCAGACGATCTTCACCTTCGGCCTGGCGTACTCGTTCTAGATCGGTCCGGCGACGGGGTGCGGTCCGATTGGGCCGCGCTCCGCCAGACTCTGGAGCCCAGCTCTTGAAACAGCATTGGATCAACGGACAATGGAGCCGGGCCTCGGGCAGGGCCCGGAGCCTGGCAGTGATCGACCCCGCGACGGGCGAGACCCTGGGTCGGGTGACTCGCGGCGATGCCGCCGATGCGGGGCGGGCGGTCGACGCGGCCCGCGCGGCATTCCCGGCCTGGCGCTTCCTGCCGGGAGTCGAGAAGGCGCACCTCCTGCACGAGATCGCGCGGCACATGCGGGCTTGCCAGAAAGAGCTTGCCACCCTGATGACCCGCGAGGGCGGCAAGCCCTGGATCGAGAATCGTGACGAGATCGAGTGGAGCGCGGCGTGCTTCGACTACTACGCCGAAGTCGGCCGCGACAACCGCGGTTCATCGTTGCCGCCGGTCGCTCCGCATCAAGTGAACTTCACGATCAAGGAGCCCTACGGTGTCGTGGTGGCGATCGTGCCATGGAACTATCCGCTGCTGCTGATGTCGTGGAAGCTCGCGCCGGCGCTCGCGGCGGGCAACACGGTGATTCTCAAGCCCAGCGAGGAGACGCCGCTCGCAGCCCTCGAGCTCGCCAAGGCCTTCGCCGTCCTGCCGCCCGGCGTAGTGAACATCGTCACCGGACTCGGCGAGGAGATCGGCGAGGCACTGGTCGTTCACCCAGGCACCGATCTGGTCGCGCTCACCGGATCGCTCGAGACCGGCAAGCGGGTGGGTCAGCTCTGCGCGGCGCAGGTGAAGAAGAGCCATCTCGAGCTCGGCGGCAACGACCCATTCATCGTCTGCTCCGACGCCGACCTCGAGGCGGCGAGCCGCGGCGCGGTCTGGGCCGCGTTCCTGAACGCCGGCCAGGTGTGCACCAGCGGCAAGCGCTACTTCGTGTTCGACGAGATCTACGACGAGTTCCTCGAGCGGGCTGTGAAGTTCACCAAATCACTCAAGCTCGACAATGGCCTCGATCCGAAGACTGACATCGGACCGATGATCAACCAGCGGCAACTCGCGGAGGTCGACGCGCGAGTCCGCGAAGCGGTCCGTGACGGAGCCCGTGTACTCACCGGGGGTAAGCGCTCGCGCAAGCATCCGGCGGGTTTCTTCTATGAGCCCACCATCCTCGTCGACGTGCGTCCAGAAATGCGCCTGGTGGCGACCGAGACCTTCGGCCCCGTCATGCCGATCCAGCGCGTACGCGGAATCGACCAGGCGATCGCCATGGCCAACGACCAGCAGTTCGGCCTGGGCGCCAACATTTATACAAACAACATGGAATGGGCCATGAAGGCCATGGACCACATCACCGCCGGCACGTTCTGGATCAACGACCCGTTGACCGACAACGACGCCGGGCCGTTCGGCGGCATGCGCCAGACCGGCCACAGCCGCGAGCTCGGTATCGAGGGCCTCGACGAGTTCCGCGAGACCAAGCATGTGCATCTCGACTACCAGCAGGAAGTGAAGCCGTATTGGTATCCGTACGCCAAGTACAACACGCTCTGAGGAGAGTCCGCGGCCATGAAGACGTTCCAGCTGTTCATCGACGGCAAAATGACGGGAGCGGCCGACGGCCGCACCGAGACCATTCTGGATCCCTCGACCGAGACCGCCCTGGCGACGGTGCCCGTGGGCGGCGCCGAGGACGTGGAGCGCGTCGTTCGCGCCGCCGCCAAGGCTTTCGAGATCTGGGGCGAAACCACGCCGGCTGAGCGCTCGCTCGTGCTGCTCAAGCTCGCGGACCGCATCGAGCAGCACGGCGACGAACTCGCCGCGCTCGAGGCCGAGAACGTCGGCAAGCCGATGTGGCTGGCGAAGTCGGAGATTCCGTTCCTGGTCGACAACCTGCGCTTCTTTGCCGGAGCGTGCCGTTGCATGGAGGGGAAGGCAGCGGGGGAGTACCTCGCGGGCTACACCTCGATGATCCGCCGCGAGCCGGTCGGCGTGGTGGCTTCGATCGCGCCCTGGAACTATCCGTTGATGATGGCGATCTGGAAAGTCGGCCCCGCGCTGGCGGCCGGCAACACCGTGATCTTGAAACCCGCCGAGCAAACGCCGCTGACGGCGCTCCGTCTCGCCGAGCTCGCCGCGGATCTCTTTCCACCCGGAGTCTTCAACGTCTTGACTGGTTACGGCGAGCCTGTAGGTGCTGGCCTGGTCCGTCATCCGCTGGTCAACATGGTGTCGCTCACTGGCGACGTGTCGACCGGCAAGTTGATCGCGAAGAACGCCGCCGACAGCCTCAAGAAGGTTCACCTCGAGCTCGGCGGCAAAGCGCCGGTGGTGATCTTCGACGACGCCGATCCCGAGCAGGTGGCGGCCGTGCTCAAGCTGGCCTCGTTCGCCAATAGCGGCCAAGACTGCACCGCTGCGTGCCGTGTTTATGCCGGCGAGAAAATCTACGACCGCCTGCTCGAGGTGCTCGTGCCGGTGGTCGAATCGGTCACCGCGGGCGACATCCACGACGAGAACACGGTGATCGGTCCGGTGGTTTCGCGCGAGCACCAGGACCGCGTCGCCGGCTTCGTCGAGCGCGCCGCCGCGACCGGCCATGTGCGCGTGCTCGCCGGCGGCCAGCGCCGCCCGGGCAAGGGCTTCTACTACCAGCCGACACTGATCGCCGATGCGCAGCAGAAGGACGAGATCGTGCAGAAGGAAGTCTTCGGCCCGGTGGTCTCGGTCACCAAATTCTCCTCCGACGACGAGGCCCTCCGCTTCGCCAACGACGTCGACTACGGCCTCGCCGCGTCGGTCTGGACCACCAACGTGAACCGGGCGATGAATGCCGCCCGCAGGCTCCGCTTCGGCACCGTATGGATCAACGATCATCTGCCCCTGGTGAGCGAGATGCCGCACGGCGGGTATAAGCAGTCGGGCTACGGCAAGGACATGTCGATGTACGCCCTCGAGGACTACACGCAGGTGAAGCACGTGATGGTCAAGATCAACGCCTAGCGGGTAGGTAGGCCCCGCCCCCTGGGGTGTTTTCACCCTCGACACCCGCGGCGTACCTTGCCCCTTGAGAGCCGCAATGCAGCTGGATCGCGGCCTCGAGGAGGCTGCGATGACGGCTCGGATCTTGGTGGGCGATTCGTTGGGGAGTGAAAGCGCGGAGGTTCTGACCACCGCCTTAGAGCTTGGGCGCGCGACGGGATCTTCTGTACATGTCGTGCACGCGTTCGATCCGCCGGTAGCGATGGGGCCGCCGGAGGAGGCTTGGGCCTTTCAGCGCGAGCTCGAGGAGCGCCTGCAGCAGGAGCTGCTCGAGAGCTTGGGCAAGCAGGCGCGGGAAGTCGGTTTGAGCTCCGTCCCGGGTAGCCACGCAGACTTGCGGCTCGGCCGGCCACACCGGGTACTGGAGGACGCCGCGAAGGAGGAGCATCCGGGCCTGATCGTGGTGGGCTCGGCCGTGGGCGGCGGACCGATGGGACGGTTCGGCTCGACCGTGGACCGCCTGCTGCGCCAGGTTTCTGCACCGGTCTGGGTAGTCCGAGGGGGGTCGCCCTTCCCTCCCAAACGAGTGCTCTTCGCGACCGATCTTTCGGCGCTCTCCGCGGGCAGTGTGCGCAGCGGCGCAGCACTGCTGCGCGCCGCGGGGATCGTTCCCGAGTGGACCGAGGTGCTCTTCGTGCTCGATGGTCTGGAGGCCTACAGCCTGGGCCAGTTCAGCGGCGAACAGATGGAGCGCTTCGCCGTCGAACAGCTCGAAGGCTTCGTGGCCGAGCATGGCGCCGCGCTCCCGAGCGGGACGACGCGCAAGGTCCTGACCGGCTCGCCTCGCGAGGCGTTGCTGCAGCACATCGGCGAGAAGCATCCAGATCTGGTCGTGCTCGGCACGCACGGCCGCAGCGGGTTCGATCGGCTCCTGCTCGGCTCGGTGGCTTCGGCGGTGGTTCGCGAGGTGGCCTGCAACGCATTGGTGGTGCCTCTGGAGGCTGCCCGCGCGGTGCTCGACGGGGGGCTGCGTTCGGCGGATTGGGGCGACGTTTCGGACGCTACGCGACCCATACCGATTTGACGTTCACGAACTCGCGGATCCCCTGCAGCGCGAGCTCGCGGCCGAAGCCCGAGCGCTTGATGCCGCCGAAGGGGAGGCGAGGGTCGCTCTTGACCATCCCATTGAGGAAGACCGATCCGGCCTCGACCTCTTGGATCAATCGGGCCTGCTCCGCGGGGTCTTGTGACCACGCGCTGGCGCCGAGGCCGAAGCGCTCGTGGTTGGCAAGCGCGATGGCTTCGTCGAGGTCGTTCACTCGGAAGAGGCTGGCGACCGGGCCGAAGAGCTCCTCGGCGAACGCGGGGGCGCCCTCGGGGATGTCGGCCAGCACGGTCGGGGCGTAGAAGTTGCCTGGGCGATCGAGCGAGCTGCCGCCGGTGACCAGCCGCGCGCCCTGGGCGAGCGACTGATCGACCTGCGCCGCGAGCTCGGTGCGAATCGCGGCGGTCGCGAGCGGGCCGATCTCGGTCGAGGGGTCCATCGGATCGCCAACCTTGAGCGCTGCCATGCCGGCGGAGAAACCGCGCTCGAACTCGTCGTAAATATCTTGGTGCACGATGAACCGCTTGGCGGCGATGCAGGACTGTCCGTTGTTGATCGTCCGCGCCTTGACCGCCGTGGCGATGGCGGTCTTCAGGTCGGCGCTGGGAAGGACAATGAACGGGTCACTGCCGCCGAGCTCCAGCACGGCCTTCTTGATCTGCTCCCCGGCCGTCCGGCCCACGCTCACTCCCGCCCCCTCGGAGCCGGTCAGGGTCACCGCAGCGATGCGCGGATCCTCGATCAAAGTCTTGACTCGGGCGATACCTACGAGCAAGGTCTGGAACGAGCCTTGGGGAGCGCCGGCGCGGCGGAAGATTTCCTCGATGGCGAGCGCCGACTGCGGAACATTGGAAGCATGCTTTAGCAACCCGACGTTCCCGGCCATGAGCGCCGGGGCGGCGAAGCGAAAGACCTGCCAGAACGGGAAGTTCCACGGCATCACGGCGAGCACCACGCCGAGCGGTTGATAGCGGATGAAGCTCCGGCTGGCGTCGGTCGGGGCCGGCTCGTCGGCGAGGAAGGCCTCGGCATGCTCGGCGTAGTAGCGACACGCCCAGGCGCATTTCTCCGCCTCCGCGGCGGCGGCGCCGATGGGCTTGCCCATTTCGAGCGTCATGATCTCGCCCCAGTGCTGCTTCTCGCTCTCGAGGATGTCGGCGGCCCGGCGGAGGACCGCGGCGCGCTCGGCGAAGGTGCTCTTCGGCCACGCCCGCGACATGCGCGCGGCGAGGGCGACCTTGGCCTCGACTTCGGTGTCGCCGAGCTCTTCGAAAGTACGCAGGACTTGCCCGGTTGCGGGGTTGACGGAGGCGATGGTCACGATGGGCTCTCGCTTTCGGTTGTCGACGATCCCTAATTTGGGTTAGTCGAGCACGACGTGGATCTCGCGCTTGGCGAGCTCGGCGAAGAAGCGCTCTGGGTCGACCACGACTTCGGGACAGAGCACACCGGCGGTCGAGATCTCGCGCCGGGCGAGCATGGCGCCGGCGATTGCGAGCGGCACGCCGGTATCGAGCGCGCCGGCCGGCACCCGCCAACGGGAATGCGGCCGCACCACGGTCTCGGCTCGACGTTCGATCGTGCGACCGCCGAGGCGCCCACGCAGGTCGACACGAATGGCGTCGCAGTCGGCCGGGAGGGCGTCGTTGCCGGCCAGTCGAGAGGCCAAGGCGAGGAGCATGGCGCGCGGTGAGACTTCGCCCACCGCGGGTTCCTTGACACCGAACCCGAGCTCGACCAGGAAGCGCATCTTGCCGGTGAACTCCTCGGTGAACGCCACCTTGAAGCTCGCCTCTGACAGGCCCGGAAAAGAGCGGGGGAACATTGCGACCTCGGAGTGCAATGTGTAGAGCGCCTCGGCGCGGCCGATCGGATCGGGAAAGTCGATGGTCTCGGCGCCGCTCATCGGCGGCACCGCCACGGGCGTGCCGTCGCGCAACACCATCGGCGCGAGGCAGAACTCGTCGAGTACCGTGTCGAGCGCGTAGGGCACCGGCAGAGGCCCGGTGCTCGTCTCGTCGATGCAGCCAACGCGGACATGGATGGCATCGACGTGGTCGAGCCCGCGAGCCATGGCGCCAGCCATGACGTTGGTGATTCCCGGTGTGGAACCCATCCCGAGCAGCGCCGGCACGCCGGCGGCCCGGAACTCGTCGTCGAGCGCGAATTGCTTCAGGGTGCCGTGGTAGAGACCTCCGAGGTCCGCATAGGGCACCCGGGCCTGCAGCGCCGCGCGCATGACCTCGTTGTTGAAGTAGTACGTCACGCAATTGAGTACCGCATCGTGGCCGGCGAGCAGACGGGCCGTAGCCTCGAGGTCGCGGGCGTCGAGCGGCGCCGGCTGCACTCGCGGATCGAGGGCGGCGACCGGCCGCGCGTCGGCGGCGGTGATCGTGACGTCGGGCAGGAATTCGAGGAGATCCCGCAGGACGACTTGAGCCATGGCGCCGGCGGCGCCGAGGACGGCGATCTTCATCGCTACTCGTCCGCGTCCGGCTTGATGTGCGGCGTCGCCTGGTCGACTTCCTTGAGGGTGTCCTCGAGGGCGTCGAGCACGTCGTCCATCAAGCTGTCGGCGATGTTGAGCGCCGGCTCGATGCGGACCACCTTGGAATTGGTGAGCGTACCCGCGACCAGCACGCCGCGGCGGAACAGGCCGGAGACCACCTTGTAGCCGATTTCCGTGTTGGCGAATTCGAGCCCGATCAGCAGGCCCTTGCCGCGCGCCTCGCGGAGCACGCGCTCGAAGCGCATCTGGAGCGCGATCAACTGGCCGAGGAAGTACACGCCCTTGCGCTGCGCTTGTCCCGGGAGATCTTCTTCCAGCGTCACGTTGATCGCCGCGATGCCCGCCGCACACGCCAGCGGATTGCCGCCGAAGGTCGAGGTGTGGATGAACGGATTGGTCTCGAGCACGCTCCAGATCTTGGGTGTCGAGATGAACGCCGAAAGCGGCATGACGCCGCCGCCGAGCGCCTTGCCCAGGCACATGATGTCGGGCACGACGTCCCAGTGCTCGACGCCGAACATCTTGCCGGTGCGGCCCATGCCGGTCTGCACCTCGTCGGCGATGAGCAGGGCGCCGTACTCATTGCAGGCCTTCCGGATGCGTGGCCAGAAATCATCCGGCGGCACGATGGCGCCGGCCTCGCCCTGAATCGGCTCCATGATGACCGCTGCGACGCCGCGGCCGGTGGCGTCGGCCTTGTAGAGCTCATCCTCGACCGACTCGGCGTCGCCGAACTCGACGAAGCGCACGCCAGGGAGGAGCGGCAGGAAGGGCTCGCGGAACTCCCACTTGCCCATCAAGCTGAGCGAGCCGCAGCTCTTGCCGTGGAAGCCGCGCAGCGAGCTGATGAACTCGGTCTTGCCGGTGTATAGGCGCGCCAGCTTGAGCGCGCCTTCCACGGCGTCGGTGCCGTTGTTGATGAAGAACGAGTCCTGCAAATCGCCGGGAGCGAGCTCGCCGAGGAGCTCAGCGAGCGCTCCGCGCAGGGGATCGAGCAACTCCTGGCTCGACAGCGGCATCCGCTGCAACTGGTGCGCCACCGCCTGCAGGATCTTGGGGTGCCGGATGCCGGCGCTGTAGATGCCGTAGCCGCCCAGGCAATCGATGAAGCGGCGGCCCATGACGTCGTGGAAGACGGCGCCTTCGCCGGTCCACTCGAGCGCGGGGTTGTCGCGCATCTCGATCACCGACTTGCGGTATTCGAGATAGCCGCGGTTGTAGTAGAACGAGAAGTTGTCGACCGTGTCGGCGATCAGGCGTTGCTTCTGCTCGTCGGACAGGGACGGCGCGGAAATGATGTCAAGCCAGCGTTGGGATTCCTCGATCAGCTCGGCAGAATTCATGGCGGCCCTCGTTGAAGTTCACAGATTTCCCCTCGGTTCGCACTTCGGGCTTGTGAACGTGGGCCGGCCTAATAGTCGCCGGCGAGCAGCGGGAACAACGAGTCGCGTCTACGCAGTCGCGAGCGCATGCTCCAAGACCTCCAAACCCTCGTCGAGCTCGCTGTCGGAGATCACCAGGGGCATCAATGTGCGCACGATGTTGCCGTGCGTCCCGGCGGTGACCAGCAGCAGGCCGTTCCGAGCGGCCTGCTGAACCAGCGCGCCCGTGCGCTCCTTGTCGGGCTCCTTGGTATCCCGATCCTTCACCAGCTCGAGCGCGCGCATGGCCCCAAGACCGCGGGCGTCGCCGATCGAGGCAAACTTCTGCTGGAACGCGGCGAAGCGACTCTCGACCCGGCGGCCAATTTCCGCGGCGCGTGCCGCCAGGTTCGTGCGTTCCATGAAATCGATCGCCGCCAGAGCCGCGGCACAGGCGACGGGATTGCCCACGAACGTGCCGCCGAGGCCACCCGGGTGGGAGCTGTCCATGATCTCCGCGCGGCCGGTTACCGCGCTGATCGGCAGGCCACCGCCCATCGACTTCGCCAGGATCACGAGATCGGGCTCGAGGCCGTAGTGTTCACAGGCGAACATCTTGCCGGTGCGGCAGAACCCGGTCTGCACCTCGTCGGCGACCAGCAGGATGCCGTTCTCCTTGCAGATCCGCGCCAGCACCGCGAGGTACTCCGCCGGCGCGGGAATGAAGCCGCCCTCGCCGAGCACCGGCTCGATGACCACGCAGGCCACCTTCTCGGCCGCGACGTGGGCGCTGAAAAACTCCTCGAGCTCGAGTTCGTACGCCGCCGCGGTGTTGGGTGCGGTGCGGCGATAGAGGTAGGGGAACGGCAGTCGGTAGACCTCGGGCGCGAAGGGACCGAAGCCGAGCTTGTAGGGCTTCACCTTGCTGGTCATGCTCATGGTGAGCAGAGTGCGGCCATGGAATCCGTGCTCGAACACCACCACGCCCGAACGGCCGGTCGCGTGCCGGGCAATCTTGACCGCATTCTCGACCGCCTCGGCGCCGCTGTTCGTAAGCACGGTCTTCTTCGCGAAACTCCCCGGTGTGATCTGGTTGAGCTTCTCGCAGAGCTCGAGGTAAGGCTCGTACATCGCGATCGCGAAGCAGGTGTGGGTGAGCTTCGCCATCTGCGCCTGCGCCGCGCG
>JBDTNL010000096.1:0-11758 GCA_039933785.1 Acidobacteriota bacterium | reverse complement strand
CGCCGGGGCGAGCGCCAGCGCCGGAGTCTCACCATTCCCAGTCAGCATCGCCATCGAAGCTAGCCCGGGGGTGGCGACCGGTGTCGCCTGCGCGAGCGCGGAGGCGGCCACCAGGAAGGACAGTCCGCCGAAGAAACCGCGTCGAAGAACAGATGTACGAGTCATCGAAAATCTCCTTGTCGAATCAAAGGTCGAGATTACTGGCCACTACCCAGATGACGCGCGTCCCACCCGGAGTCTGAAATTGCACCTGCCTGGCCTCGTGCGATGGCTGGGCAGAGTGAGTCTCGGCGGCTCGCGCCGGAGGCCGCTCGACAGACCCCGTGAACCATCTGGGAGTGCTCAAGACCACGACACCGAGGGCCAGCAGTGCACCTGTCAGCACCAGCGGCTGCCAGCGGACGATGTCCCTCGTCGGCTCACCTGCGGAATCGAGGATCCGCCGGCGCATCGCGGCGATCTCGAGCGAGCTCGGCTCCTCGGCGGGGTCGCTCTCGCGTAGCCGGCGACTCAGGCTTTCGTAGTCGGGGTGATTCATCGGATGGTCTCCCCAAAAACAGAACTGTTTGCGAGCAGCAGCTTGGCGAGTTGAGCCCGGCCCGCCGCCAGATGCCAACGTACGGTAACTTGCGCGAGGCCCAGCAGCTCGGCGATCTCCCGTGTGTCCCGGCCTTCGAGCTCGTGAAGAACGACTACCGCCCGCCGGCGCGGCGGCAGGGCGGCGAGGGCGACTTGCACCGTCCGCTTCGCCACCACGGCATCGTCCGGCCGAGATCCCGTCGCGACCTCGTCGCCGGAAAGCTCGGCCGAGAACCCGCGCACTTTTTGCCGCCGGTATCGATCGCGGCAAAAGTTCACCAGGACCCGCACTAGCCAGGCCTCGGCTCCCTCCTCCCCCGGGGGTAGGCGCTCGAGGTTGCGGGCCGCACGAAGGAACGTTTCCTGGACGGCATCCTGCGATTCCTGGACATCCCGCAGCATGCGTCGAGCGAGCCGGAAGAGCCTCGCGTGGTGAGCGTCGAACAAGTCCTCCAGGCGGGGTCTCGCCATGGTGCGGGTCTCCGCCAAGCCGGCCGTGGGAATGCTCAATGCCTCGCTCACATCCCTGTCAAACGCATCCCGGCCTCCCAACGTTGGGCCAACGTTGGGCCCTAAGCACTGTGGCACAATCCGTGTCCATGGAATCGCGGGGATCGCATCGCCGGGTCGGTGTCTTCGGCTGGGGCATCGTGGCGCCCAAATCAGCCAATATCGAGGCCTTTGCCACCAATTTGGCTGTCGGGGGGAGCTGGCTCGAGCCCTTCAACGGCTTTGGACCCGACAATTTCCTGGTCGGGCGCCCAGCGTTCGATTTCCACGCCTACAAGCCGTGGATCGACCAGCGATTCCTCCCGGGCCGCTATCCCCAACTGGTCGACAAAATGGACCAGCCGACCCAATTCGCGATCGGCGCCTTCATTCAGGCCCTGGGGCAGAACCCCGGCCTCGAGAAGGAGCTCCACGACCTCGGCACCGCGGCGCACATCTACGTCGGCACGGGCCTCGGCGCCATCGGCACCAGCAACGAGGCGGCACTCGAGCTGCATCGCGCGCAACGCGCCTGGGATCGCTTCTGGTCGGAGCCCGAGCACAACCGAACGTTTGCCGCCTGGCTGACGCGACCTTTCGATCCCCCCGATCCAGACGTTCCCGCGGCTCCGGATACCGTCGAGCCCAACGAGCGCGAGCGCGCCGAGGAGGCGTGGTGGCACTTCTGGGCCGGTCGGTCGCCACAGCTTCAGGAGTTCCTCGCCGCGGCGCGAGAGATCGAGGGCTTGGCCGTGCAAGGGGACGTCGCAGCGGGCAAGATGAGCGTGATGAAGGAGAAGGAGCGGCGTCGCAAGCGCCTGCAGAAGGAATGGGGCGCTCCCGATCCTCCGTGGACGCGCGTGACCCCAAACCTGCTGTGGAACATTCACAACACGCCCGCGTCGCAGATCTCGATGTTGGGCAAGATCACCGGCCTGGCGTTCGCGCCAGTCGGCGCCTGCTCCACGTTCGGCCTCACGCTCAAGCTCGCGATCGACGCGATTCAGCGCGGCGAAGCCAAAGCCGTAGTGATCGGCGCCGCCGACCCGCCACCGCATCCGCTGACCGTGGGCGCTTTCTACCGCGCCAAGGTGATCGCGGCCGACGGCCGCGTTTCCAAGCCCCTGACGGAGCTCCGCGGTACACACGTCTCAGGGGGAGCCGCCATCTGGATCGTGGGCGATCTCGAGTACTTCCGGTCGCGCGGCATGCGCCCGCTCGGCCTGGAGCCGTTGGCGGTCGGCATGTCGTCGGACGCCGATCACATCATCACGCCGTCGCGCGAGGGTCCGCTCACGGCCATGCGCAGTGCGTTCGCCGCTTCGGGAATCGATCCCTCGGAAGTCACCACATGGGATCTGCATGCCACGGCGACTCCGGGCGACTTTCAGGAAGTCGACAACCTGCGGGCGATCGTTCCGGACGCCGTCCTGGTAACAGCTCGTAAGGGTACGTTCGGCCATGGCATGGGGGCCGCCGGCGGCTGGGAACTGACCGCGCAGTACCTCGGCTACGAGCGCGGCCTGATCTTTCCCACGCCCCTCTCCGAGGGTGAGCTCAATGTCGAGATCGCACGCGCCCACAGCGCCTTCGCGTTCGACGACGCGTGTCCGGCCTCGCCCACCGGCATCGCCGGCAAGCTCTCGATGGGCGTCGGCGGCATCAACGCCTGCATCCTCTCGCGGCCCTACGGCGACTAGTCGAACGGATGAACCCAACGGTCGAGGACATCCGTCGCGCCGCGGAGCGCTTGCGCGGCGTCGCCCACTTGACGCCCGTACTAACGTCGCGGCAGTTCGATGAGCAGGCGGGCTGCACGGTTTTCTTCAAGGCGGAGAACCTGCAGCGCGGTGGAGCGTTCAAGTTCCGGGGTGCCTACAACACCGTCGCGGCGCTTCCCGAGGCGGACCGGCGGCGCGGCATTCTCGCCTACTCCTCCGGCAACCACGCCCAAGCGGTAGCGCTCTCCGCGCGGCTCTTCGGCGTGCCGGCGGTGATCGTCATGCCGGCCGACGCTCCGCCGCTGAAGATTCGCGCCACCCAGGGCTACGGGGCCGAGGTCGTGCTCTACGACCGCTACCGCGAGAGTCGCGAGGCGATCGGCGAACGGTTGTGCGCCGAGCGGGGTATGAATCTGGTGCCGCCGTTCGATCATCCAGAGGTCATTGCCGGGCAGGGCACCGCGGCCCTCGAATTGCTCGCGGCGGTTCCCGACCTCGAAGCCCTGATCGTCCCGTGCAGCGGCTGCGGATTGCTCGCCGGCTCGGCCATCGCAGCTCAGGCTCTGCGGCCCGGCATTCGCGTGTTCGGCGTCGAGCCCGAGGCCATGAACGACGCGCTGTTGTCGCTGCGGGCGGGCGAACGGGTCGAGATTCCGGTGCGTCCAACGATCGCCGACGGATTGCAGACCGTGAGCCCGGGCAAACTGACCTTCCCCATCGTGCGCGAGCGCGTCGAGGACATCCTGCTGGTGAGCGACGACGAGCTCGTCGACACCCTGCGCTTCGTGCTCGAGCGGATGAAGATCCTGCTCGAACCCTCCGGGGCGGCCGGCGCCGCCGCGCTGCGACACCGCAAGGTCGATCTCTCCGGGTGCCGGGTCGGCGTCATCCTTTCCGGAGGCAACGTGGATCTGGAGTTGCTGGCAAAGTTCCTCGGCGGCAAGGCATAGGTCCTGCTTCGGTGCGGCCGCGTATCTCAGAGGCCTCATGAAGGGTCGTGCGCTCACCGTCTCCGCAGTGCTGGCCGGCTTGGCTTGCCTCCTGCCTGTGGCACGCGCCCACGCAGAGTCCTTTTCTCTCTTCGGGTATCTCGCGGCCGGCGGTTCGCGCGTCGACAGCCAGCGCGCGTGGCTCAACGGGGGATTCGGCCGCTTGGTCACTGGAGCCCGTGGAGCCAGCGGCGCTAGCGGAACGGCCAACGATGGAAGGGCCGAGGGCAGGCTGGGACTTCGATGGGAGATCGGCACCTCGTGGGCGATCGAGATTCATGCCCTGGCACGCGCCGAGCCAGAGTCCAAAGCTGACGCGGCCGGCCTCAGTGAGGCGTTTCTGACCTGGACCCACGGCTTCGCCGCGGCGAGCGAGCTCCGCCTGCGCGCCGGCTTGTTCTTCCTGCCGACTTCCCGCGAAGCAGTGTCTCCCCTGTGGACTTCGCCCTACACCCTCACGCTGTCGGCGCTCAATAGTTGGATCGGCGAGGAGATCCGGCCGGTGGGCATCGACGGAGCGCTGCGATTCGGCGATCATCTCTCGGCGGGAGCGACGATCTTCGGCGGCAACGACACTGCGGGCGCGCTCCTCGCCTGGCGCGGTTGGAGCATGGGGGATCGCGTCAGCGCGCTCGGTGAGGCGTTGCCACTGCCCCCGCTCGATTCTCTGAGCGATCCCGCCGCCTTCGGCCGCCAGCGCAGAGAAGGCGCGCAGGCGTTTACCCAACCGGTCGGCTCGGACCTCGACGGCAAGCCGGGCTGGTCGGTGCGCGGGCGTTTCGAAGATGGCGGCGCGCTCATGCAAGCGAGCTCCTATGACAACCGCGGCGATCGCCGTCTGTACCACGGCGAGTACGCTTGGCGTACCCGCATGACCCAACTCGCGAGCCAGATTGAGATCGGTGACCTGACTCTGGTGAGCGAGGGAATGCTCGGCAAGAGCGGCATGGGCGAGCTGACTCAAGCCCACGTGAACATCGACTTCTGGGCGGTGTACGGCCTGGCTAGTGTGCATCGTGGGCCGTGGCGCGTGAGTCTGCGCTATGACCGCTTCTACATCGACGATCGAGATCACAGTTCGGCGGAGAACAACGACGACCGAGGCTCGGCGTGGACCCTCGCCGGCTTGTGGCAGCCGGCCGACACTTGGCGGTTGGGGCTCGAATGGCTGGACCAGCGTTCGCGACGTCCAGCCGCCGCGGACAGCGGCGGCGACGCGAACACCAAAGGCCGTCAGTGGCGAGCAGAGGCTCGTTTCACCTTCTGATGAACGCCCGGCGCACGACCGCTTCGCTCGCTCTCGGGTGCCTGCTCTTCGCCATGCCCGGTGAGGCCCAGGACTCGCTGCCGCCGAATCCTCCGACCGTGGTCGCCGCGCAGGATCTGCTGATGCGAGCGAACACGGCCCGCGCCGCCCACGGCGTGTCTCCCCTCCGACTGGAGGAGCACCTTTCGGCAATGGCGCAGCGGCGTGCCGAGGAACAGGCGCGTGCGGGAATGCTGGTGCGCAGCCTCGACTCGATGGGTCTTCTGGAGCGCACGCAAGCCGCGGGCTACGAACCGCATTCGATCGCCGAGCTGCTGGCGTCGACCAGCTCCGGCATACCCGAGCTCTTCGCCGAATGGGAGCGCGGCAGCAGCAAGAGCTACCGCGAGCTGCTCGCACCGGAGGCGAAGGACCTCGGCGCCGGAACCGCTAGGGCTGATGGAGTGACCTACGTCAGCCTGCTCGTCGGCCTTGCCTTGCCGGACTTTTTCCGCCAGCAGACGGCAGGCCTGCAAGACCTCGCCGCGATGCGCCAGGAAATGCTGGCGACTACCAACGCCGCCCGCATGGAGGCCCATCGCGTCGCTCTCACCCTCGAGCCCCATCTGGTCGACTGCGCCCAGAAGTATGCCCGGCTGATGCTGCAGAGCTCGCACTACGGACACGTCGCACCCGACGGCACCACCGTGCGCGAGCGCGCCCAGGCCGCCGGCTACGGCGATTTCACCGCCCTCGGCGAGAACATCGCTCAGGGTCAGTTCTCGGTCGCCGAGGTCATGGACGGATGGCTCCACAGCCCAGCGCATCGCGAGAACCTGCTCTCACCGCTCTATCGCGATGTGGGGTTTGGTGTCGCCTTCGGTCACGACGCCAACGGCTGGGAAGTGCTCTGGGTACAGTGCTTCGGCAGTCCGCGCTGAAAGCGATAGGTGAGACCGCAAAGGCGGCTTCGCTTGACCCCGTCACAGGGTCGCCATACGCTGCTCGTAACAACTGTCGTCTCAGGTTCGCCCCGGCCCCCAGCGGGCCAAAAGGAGGAAGTGTCCATGTCGAAGTCGTCGCGGATCTTGGTCCTATTCGTCGTGGCCATCGTGACCCTGACGGGAGCGCTGCTCGCGCAATCGCAGGCCACCACCGGCGTCATCGAAGGTACGGTGGTCGATCCTTCGGGTGCCGCTTTGCCGGGCGCCACCGTGGCGGTCAAGAACACCGCCACGAACTTCGAGAAGACCATCACCACCGAAGCGAACGGGCGCTTTCGCGCACTGCTGCTGCCGCTCGGCCCGTATCAGGTGACCGCCAGCCTGCAGGGCTTCGCGACGCTGATCCGCGACGGACTCGACCTGCAAGTTGGTCAGTCGGTGAATCTCCAATTGCAGATGCAGATTTCCGCCGTGCAGGAACAAATCACGGTGAGTGGTGAGGCGCCCACCGTCGAGACCACGCGAACGGAGGGTTCGACCCGCATCGACGTGAGGTCGATTCAGGGCCTGCCCAACAACGGCCGCAACTTTCTCGACTACACCAAGCTCACCCCCGGCGTCACCACGGTGCAAGGTCCGGACGGCGACGAGCTCTCGATCAACGGTCAGAAGGGCATCAGCAACAACGTCTCGGTCGACGGCGCTGATTTCAACAATCCCTTCTTCGGCGAGCAGCGCGGAGGCCAGCGCCCCCCGTTCACCTTCAACCTCGACGCGGTACAGGAAGTGGTCGTGGTCGCCGACGGCGCGCCGGCCGAGTTCGGCCGCTCGCAGTCCGGCTTCGTGAACGTGGTGACCAAGTCGGGTACCAACAGTCATCACGGCACGGCCCACGCTTTCTACAAGAACGACAGCCTGTCCTCGCCCGCGAAGAAGGCGAACGGCGCAGAGGCCAAGAAGTTCCCCGAGGATCAGGGCCAGTATGGGTTCACCCTCGGCGGCCCAGTGAGCACGGATCACGTGTTCTATTTCATCGCCGGCGACGTGCAGAAAGCGAGCTCGACCAAGCAAAACGATCCAAACCGCATCGAGCCCGCCGTCCTCGACTATTTCAATAGCATCGGCATCACGAACGAAAACGGCTCGATCGACCGCACGAACGACGCCACCGTCCTCCTCGGCAAGTTGGATTGGCAGGCTTCGGCGGACAATCTGTTCAGCGTGCGTTTGAACTACACCAAGTCCGAGCAGAAGAACGGTACCTTCGACGTGGACTCCTGGGGCCGCAGCGCGAACGCCACCGAGAAGGACGACTCGCACTCTATTTCCGGCTCGATCATCAGCACCCTCTCGGACAACTATTTGAACGAGTTCCGCTTCCAGTACGCACGCGAGAATCGGCCCCGGTCGTACGACGGCCCGATCAACGCCGCCACCGGTCGGCCGCTGCCCGACACGGCGTTCGATTTCGCCAACTCGTATCGCTTCGGCATGCCGTTCTTCATTCCGGTCAAGTACTACGATGAGCGCTATCAGGCGAACGACAACCTGTCGATCCTGCACGGCAACCACAACCTCAAGGCCGGCCTCGAGTACAACTGGGTGAGCTCCAATCAGACGTTCGTCGGCTTCGCCAACGGGCGCTACATCTTCGACTCGACCGCTGGATTCCTGAATTTCGCCCGCAACCCGAAGTTCGTCGAGTGCTCCGACGGCAGTTCCTCGCAGGTCGGAGTCTGTCCGGCTGGAACCTCGATCACCGGCCCGGTGCTCCTGTACCTGCAGCAGGCCGGCGTCGGCGGGCTCACATCCGAGCAGGCCGGTACGCAGAAGATCCCCCAGAAAGAGCCCGCGGTATTCGCGCAAGACAAGTGGCAGCCGCGCTCCAACCTGACGTTCCAGTATGGCTTGCGCTGGGAGGCGCAGATTGAGCCCGACCCGATCACGCCCCCGAATCAAGTCTTCTTCAAGGACTTCATCGGCAAGACCGTCAACACGGCCGCGGGCCCGCAGACCTTCCCCTCGAACGGTAAGATTCCGTCCGACTACGCCATGTGGCAGCCGCGGCTCGGCGTCACCTGGGATCCACAGGACAACGGAAGGTCCGTGATCCGCGCCACCGCCGGCATCTTCTACGGCCGCGTGCCCGGGCTGAATCTCGCGTCCACCCGCTCGACCAACGGCAGCCGCGGTCAGAACCTGTTCCGCAGCAGCCCCGCGAGTCCATTCCTCGGCCCGGTTCCGGCGTATGGCACGCTCATCACCCGGGTTGGCGATCCTTTCGATCCCGACGTTTTCGTCTTCGATCGCCATTTCAAGAATCCACGCACGTATGCCGCCAGCCTGAGCTATGAGCGCGAGCTCACCGGCGATCTCGGCTTCCTTGTCAAGTACAACTACGCCAAGGGCGAGCACATCTCGCGCTTCGTCAACCGCAACGATCCCCTCCTGGGATCACCTTGGGGCACGGGCCTCGGAGCCGGCGGAGCGAACGGAATCGCCACCTTGACCACGGTCGAGTCGACCGCCCGGAGTCTCTACAACGGCGTCACCCTCGGCCTCAACAAGCGGTGGTCGCACAATTTCCAATACCAGATCTACTACACCTACTCGAAGGACAAGTCCGACGACGACAACGAGCGCGATCCGTTCTCCTTCCGCTACGCCAAGGTCACCGACCTCAACGCGGAATATGGCTACTCGGATCGCGATCAGCGCGATCGTTTCAACGCCTGGTTGCTCTATCGCGCCCCCGGCGATGTCGACATCAACGTGCGCTACGCCTACCGCTCGGCGCAACCGCAGTCGATCACTGCCAGTGGTGCCGTGGCCAACGCCCCAACGGATCGCATCAATCCGGACGGCTCGGTGACCCAGCGCAATCTGGGGCGCAAGGACAACGTGTTCAATTCGCTCGATCTACGGGTGTCGCGTCCGTTCCACGTCGGCGCCTTCCAGCTCGAGCCCATCCTCGAGGTCTTCAACCTGTTCAACAGCGCCAACTTTCGCCGCCCGGAAGTCACCAATTTGATTTTCAACTTCGACGGCACGGTGCAGAGCGGCGACGGCGATCCGCGCCAGATTCAGGTCGGTCTGCGCTTCGTCTGGTAGGAGTCTTCGAATTCCCCCGGCGCTGGAGGACTACCCTCCAGCGCCGGTCGTGCTCTGATCCCTCCACCCATGAGAACCCGCTGGCGCGAGAAATTGGCGGTCGACCCGCGGGCGTTGGCGGCCTTTCGGATCTCACTCGGGCTGCTGTTGCTCGCCGACCTCGTCGGGCGAGCGCGCGACCTGCGAGCCCACTACACCGACTTCGGAATCCTTCCGCGCTGGGCCGACCTCCAGTGGGTCGGGCTCCGAGCCCACCTTTCGGTGCACGCATTGTTCGGCAATGCGGCCTGGGAAACGGCACTTTTCGTGCTCGCGACCGCAGCAGCCGTAAGCCTGCTGCTGGGCTATCGCACTCGCACCGCAACCGCCCTCTCGTGCTACCTGCTCATTTCGCTCCAGGCTCGCAACCCGGCCATCCTCTCGGGGGCAGACAACCTGCTCCGCGTGCTGCTCCTTTTCAGTCTCTTCGTTCCGCTCGGAATCCGCGGCTCCCTGGACCGTCCGCAATCGGCGGCCGGCGAGCAACCCGGCCCGGTTCTCACCGCCGGCACCCTGGCGATTCAACTGCAATTCTGCCTGGTGTACTGGTTCACCGCCGCGGCGAAGAGCGGAGCGGCCTGGCATGGGGCGGGGACGGCGATTTGGATCGCGCTCAGTTTCGACCAAATGGTCTCGCCGTGGGGGCACTACCTCAAACAGTTCCCACGCGTTCTAGGACTTGCGACTCACGCCACGCTCGCCCTCGAATGGCTGGGTCCCGCGCTGGTGTGGAGCCCGCTCGCGACCTCGGGGCTTCGCGTTCTCGTCGTGCTCGTGTTCGTGGCGTTTCACGTCTTGGGTCTCGGGCCGGCCATGTACCTCGGTCTGTTCCCGTGGATTTGCGCCGCAGCCTGGCTGCTGTTTCTTCCCGCCGCGGCCTGGGACTGGCTGGCGCGGGAGACGCCCCGACTCGCCGGTCTTGGCGCCCGCGTCCTCTCGACCCTCCGTCGACGGACTCGCCACGCCGAGGTCCTGACGTCACGGCCATACGGGAAGATCGGGGAGTGCGCGGCGACTCTGCTCCTCGTCTACGGCGCGCTCTGGAGCCTGCATGTCGTCGACGATCAAGACTTCGGTACCGCCGGCGCCGCGGTCGGCCTGCAACAGACCTGGGACATGTTTGCCCCGCACCCTCCCCTGGACGACGGATGGTACGTAGCCCTCGGGCGGCTTGCGGACGGCCGCGCGATGGACGTCTGGAGCGGCGAGCTCCCGAGCCCCGACAAGCCGGTCTCCGTGGCGGCCTCTGCGCGCAATGCGCATTGGGTGAAATATCTCGAGCAGTTGCGCCAGCCGGAATTCGTGAAGCACCGTCGCTTGTTCGGCAACTTTCTGTGCCGCGACTGGAACGAGCAGCATCGGGGAGGCGATCGATTGGAGGACCTCACCCTCCTCTATATGCTCGAGGAAACCGTGCCGCCGGATCGCGAACTCCCGCCGCGACCCCTGGCGCTCTGGCAACAGTCCTGTGCCGGAGTTCCGCTGCGAGGCGAGCGCACCAGCGAACCTCCGCCGCACCCCCGTTGACAGCCGGAGGCCCTTCGGGCAAGCTGGCGCGCACCGAGTGCCCGTCGTAGCGCGCTCAAAAACTGCAGGAGGAACGATGCGAGAGAAGGATCGAGAACTGCGCCGGCGGCGTCAACGCCGCCAGAAGCGTCTGAAGCAACGCCGGGTCGCCGATGCGGCGGCGCGCACCCCCGAAAAGCCCACCGCGTCGAAACGGCCGGCTGCGGCCGCGGCTCCGGCCAAGACCGCCGAGGCGGGCCACGGCGAGGGCACCGAGAAGAAGAAGCCCGCGGCCCGCAAGGCTCCGGCGAAGAAGGCCGAAGACGGCGCGGAGAAGCCCAAGAAGGCGCCCGCCAAGAAGGCCAAAAAGACCGATGAAACCCCCGCCGAGGGTAGTTCGGAGTAGAGCGTCTCGCGCCGCCCCAGCCCGGGGCGGCGACGGCCGCAGTCGTTGCTTACGATGAAGATCGCCGTTGGCGCCGATCACGCCGGATATCTCCTAAAGGACCGTTTACGCGAGACGCTCGCGCGTCTGGGGCACGAGGTCGCCGATTTCGGGACCAACGGCCCCGACAGCGTCGACTACCCCGACTTCGCCCGGGCCGTCGGAACCGCGGTCGCCCGCGGCCAGGCGGATCTGGGCCTCCTGGTTTGCGGCACCGGGGTCGGCATGGCGATCTCAGCCAACAAAGTCCACGGCGTACGCGCCGCCTGCTGCAACAATCAGTACAACGCCGGCCTGGCGCGGGCTCATAACAACGCCAATGTCCTGACACTCGGGGCCCGTGAAGTGGCTCCCGAGCACGCTGAGATCATTCTCGAGACCTTCCTCGGCACCCCTTTTGCGGGCGGCCGCCACGAGCGCCGCATTCAGAAAATCAGCGACCTCGAGCACGCGCTCGACTAGAGCCCCTCAGCGGAGCCGCCGCATGCCGAACTATCAGACGCTTCGCGCCGCCGATCCGGAAATCTTCCAAGCCATCGCCGACGAGCGGGCGCGCCAGAACGACGGTCTGGAGCTGATCGCCTCGGAGAACTTCGTCAGCCGGGCGGTGCTCGAGGCCGCCGGTTCGGTGATGACCAACAAATACGCCGAGGGCTACCCCGGCAAGCGCTACTACGGCGGCTGCGAAT
>JBDTNL010000095.1:0-11859 GCA_039933785.1 Acidobacteriota bacterium | reverse complement strand
GGCTCTGGTGGTTGGAGTCGCCGCTTTCTGGCTGCTGATCTTCGCCGAAGCGTCGAGAGCGCAGCGCCTCCCCGGTGAGGCCCTGCCTCAGCGCTACGCCCTGCAGCTCACGCCGGATTTGGTCAGCGGCAGGCTCGAGGGCCAAGAAACGATCGAGGTCGAGTTGCCGAGATCGACCTCGGTGATCACCCTCCACTCGATCGGCTTCGACCTCCTAGCCTGGGCGCGAGTCGTCGGAATGCCGACCGGCGACGCCCGCGGCGCGCCGGCAACCATCGCCCTCGATTCCGCCCGCGAGACCGCTGAGCTCCGTTTCGTGGCGCCACTGCCGGCGGGGAAGGTGACTCTGGCGCTCGAATTCACCGGCCGCGTGCGCGACGATCTGCGCGGGCTCTACCGGATTCAGTCGAACGGCCGTTGGTATGCCGCGACGCAGTTTGAAGGCACTTACGCCCGCATGATGTTCCCCTGCTTCGACGAGCCCGAGTACAAGGCCACCTTCGATCTCTCGGTCACCGTCGATGCGGCGGCGACCGCGATTTCGAACGGCGCGTTGTTGGGAGACGTGGCCGGCCCGCGCCCCGGGCAACACACCCTGAAGTTCGTCACCTCGCCCAAGATGTCGACCTATCTGGTGGCCCTCGCGATCGGCGACTTGCAGTGCGTCACCGGCGAGTCGGACGGTGTGCCGCTCCGGGTCTGCGCGTTGCCCGAGAAGAAGGAGCTCGGCCGTTTCGCGCTGCAGGTCGCCGAGCGCTTCCTGCACTTTTACAACGGCTACTACGGCATCCGCTATCCGTTCGGCAAGCTCGACATGGTGGCATTCCCCGACTACGAGTGGGGCGGCATGGAAAACGCCGGCGCGGTCTTCTACAAGGAGCGTGCCCTGCTCGTCGACGCCCTGACGGCCTCGGCCCAGGCGCGCCGACGAGTGGCGTCGGTCGTGGCGCACGAGATGGCGCATCAGTGGTTCGGCGATCTGGTGACGATGAAGTGGTGGGACAACGTGTGGCTGAACGAGGGGTTCGCCACTTGGATGGCGCACAAACCGCTCCAGGACTGGGACGCGGCCTGGGATCAGGACGTCGAAGCGACGCGGAGCGCGCAGCAGGTTCTGGGTGCGGATGCGCTCTCGACCACCCGGCCGATCCGGCAGAACGCAGCGACCTCGGCGGAGATCAAAGAGTTGTTCGACGGCGTCGCTTACGACAAGGGCGCCGCAATGCTGCGCATGGTGGAAGCGTATGTCGGCGAAGACGTCTTTCAGAAGGGTGTGAACGAATACATCTCGCGCCATGCCAACGGCAGCGCGACCGCGGAGGACTTCTGGTCGGACCTGGCGCGGATCTCGGGCCGGCCGGTCGAGCGCATTCTCTCGACCTTCGTCGACCAACCGGGCGCCCCCCTAGTCTCGGTCGAAACGCGGTGCGCCGGCGACCAGACGGAGGTGACGCTCACGCAACAGCGGTTCTTCGTCGATCCAGCCCGGCTCGCGGCGGCATCGCCCGAACTCTGGTCGATCCCGATCTGCATGCGCGGCAGCGGACAGGCCGCGCGCTGCGAGCTGCTCAACGAGCGCCGTCAGACGTTCGCGCTCCCCGGTTGCGCGCCCTTCGTCTTCATCAATGCGGGGGCCCATGGCTACTATCGCTCCGGATACCCTCCAGAAGCGCTGAGCCGGATCGCTGGCGCCGCCGGCCAGCTGACCGCCGCGGAACAGGTCGCCCTGCTCGAGGACTCGTGGGCGCTGGTGCGGGTGGGGCGGGTCGGGGTCGGCGACTACCTCGCCCTCGCCGAAGGGCTGAAGAGCAGTCGCAACCTCACTGTTGCCGGCGTCCTCATCGGCCGCTTGCAGTCGTTCGACGCTTTTCTCGACGAGGACGACGTGCCGGCCTACCGTGGCTGGCTGAGGAGTGTTCTCGAGCCCGCCATTGCGGAGCTCACCTTCAGCGTGCATCCCGGCGAATCCGACGATCGCGCCACGCTGCGCTCGGTGGTGTTCGCGGCCTTGGGGGAAGCAGACGATCCGCCAGCGATCTTGGCGGCGAGCCGCCTGGCCGCCGACGCCCTCAGTAACTCGTCGGCCGTCGACGCCAGTCTCCTGAATGCTGCTCTTCCGATCGCCGCGGCGCACGGGGATGCCGCGCTTTACGATCGGTTCCTCGCCGCGATGCAGTCCGCCAAGACGCCGGAGCAGGCCTTTCGTTGGCTCACGGCTCTGGCGTCGTTCAAGCAGGAAGCTCTGGTCAGGCGCTCGCTGGACCTCATGCTTTCGCCGCAAATGCGAGCGCAGGATCTGCCAGCCTTTTCGAGTCTCCTCCTGACCGAGGACGCCAGCCGGCCGTTGACGTGGGCCTTTCTGAAGGCGCACTGGGACGAGCTCCAGTCGAAGGTGGTGTCGTTCGGTGGCGGCGGCGCCGTGTCCGCGCTCGGGAGCTTCTGCGACACGGCGGCCGCGAACGATGTCGAAGCCTTCTTCGCCACCCATCGGGCTCCGGCCGCCGAGCGGATGGCGCAGCAGAGCCTGGAGCGTATTCGGGCCTGCGCAGAGCTCGCGGCGCGAGTGAAGGAGCCCCTGCACCGCTGGGTGACCGATCCGCCGGGGGCGGCCGCCTCCCACTAGGCAAGCGGTTGGTCGCGGGTATCATTTGCCGGTGGACACCCTCGCGACGGAACCCGGGCGCGTCACGACGCGCCGCTCATGGCGGGAGATCGCCGTCTACGGCATCTGCTGTGGAGTCCTCATCGCGCTCCTGCGGTGGCTGGGCTATGTTTTCCTGCTGCCAGGGAACCTCGAAAGCGTCTACAGCGCCCTGGTGGCGGTGATCTTCGCCACGGTGGGGATAGCGCTCGGTTGGCGGCTGTCGCACCGCAAGGCGCCCGGCGCGACTGAGGTCCCGGGTGGCACGGCGATCGGTGCGCTCACTCCCGGCGGGCCGTTCGCTGTCGACGGGGCGCGCCTGCGCGAGTCCGGAATCACTCCTCGTGAGCTCGAGATCCTCGGGCTCATCGCCGCGGGGTTGAGCAATCGCGAGATCGCCGGCCGGCTGTTCGTGAGTGAGAACACGGTGAAGACCCACTCGAGCCGACTGTTCGACAAGCTCGGCGCCCGGCGGCGCACGCAAGCGGTGCAGTTGGGCAAGACCGCCGGACTCATTCCCTAGCGGGGCACCCGAAATCACCCCAAAGAATGACGACAGGCCGGCGGTCGAGCGCCCGGCTCAGGGACAGGTTGCGAACGCGTCGGTATCCGTCACCGCCGGCGCCGGCGGACCCGGATAGTTGAAGTAGATCTTGTTCACCCCGGCGCGAATGTCGAAGACGTTCATGCGATAGAACACGTTCGTAGTCGCGGCCGAGAAGATCCAGTAGCGGCTGTTCAAGGCGCAGCCGTTGAGCGACTTCACCAGGACTTCCCAGGTGTCGGAGGCGAAGAACCAGAAGATGCCGGAGCCTGAGTTCGCTACCGCCACGTGAGCCTGGCTTTCCGCCGTCCCCGGCGCGCCGACGCGAAAGGTCGCTGAAACGGAGAAGCGGGTGTTGAGGCAGAGCGACGTCGCGGTGGTCGAACCGCAATTGAGCGTGACCGGGGCGTTCAGGAAGGACACCGAGCCGACGAGGGTTCCGGCGTGCGCGCCGACCGCGTCGTGCACGCCGTCGCTCCAGACCGCGATCAGGCCCGGCTGGGTCGAAGTGATGGGCACGTTGATGGTGGAGCGGATCTGCGCCTGCGTGCGAGCGACCGACCACAAGCGGACCTCGTTGAGGCTGCCGTTGGGGGTGTAGGAAAAGTCCACATCGCTGCCGATCTGTACCGGATTGATGTTCGTGGTCAGCGTGCTGAAGGCTTCGGCACGTGCGCCGACCAACTCGCCGTTGATGTAATGCCTGCGCGTGGTGCCATCGAAGGTAACCGCAATGTGCGTCCAATGGTGCGGGATCGTACCCGCGCTGTAGAAAATACGGTTGCTGAGATACGACCTGAAGTCGGTTCCGCAGATCCCGATCCACCAGGAATCGTGGAACCCCTTGCCCGCGATGCTGCTGCATCCGCCCGCCTGGGCATCCGTGATGTTGACCCAGGCTTCGATGGTGATCGAACTCGTGGGATTGAGCGCCGGCACGCTCGCGATGTTGGAATAGCCATTGGTCGGGCCGTTGAGGATCATCCAGGCACCGAACGGCTGCGCATGGACGGTGGCGGGTGTCGCCATTGCGAAGAGCGCTGCGATCGCGGCGGCGATTGCGAAGCGCTTCCAGTTGCGTGGGCTCATGGTTCTCCTTGGAGCCGACCGTCGGCTCGACAAGGACGCTTGATACCACGTTTCGCGCTCGAGGCCTGGCGCCTGACAGCACTACGCGCGGCGAGGTGGGGAGACGTGGGGCCGGAGCCCCCGTCTCCCCGCGGAGAATCAGGGACAGGTCGCGAACGCGTTGGTATCCGTCACCGCCGGCGCCGGCGGACCCGGATAGTTGAAGTAGATCTTGTTCACCCCGGCGCGAATGTCGAAGACGTTCATGCGATAGAACACGTTCGTAGTCGCGGCCGAGAAGATCCAGTAGCGGCTGTTCAAGGCGCAGCCGTTGAGCGACTTCACCAGGACTTCCCAGGTGTCGGAGGCGAAGAACCAGAAGATGCCGGAGCCTGAGTTCGCTACCGCCACGTGAGCCTGGCTTTCCGCCGTCCCCGGCGCGCCGACGCGAAAGGTCGCTGAAACGGAGAAGCGGGTGTTGAGGCAGAGCGACGTCGCGGTGGTCGAGCCGCAATTGAGCGCCACCGGGAAGGTGAGGAAGAACACCGAGCCGACGAGCGTGCCGTCATGGGCGCCGAGGGCGTCGTGCACGCCGTCACGCCAGACCGCAACCAAGCCGGGTTGAGCGCTGGTGAGCGGCACGTTGATTGTCGAGCGCAGCTGGTCCTGAGTACGCGCCACCGACCAAAGACGGACTTCGTTGATGTCGCCTGAAGGCGTATGGGCATAGCTGAAATCGCTGCCGATCCGTATCGGTACGGCGTTTGAGACCAGCGTGGTGAAGCCCTCCGCATGCGTCCCGACCAGCTCGCCGTTGATGTAGTGCTTGCGCGAGGTACCGTCGAACACCACCGCGATATGCGTCCAGTTGTGCGGGATCGTGCCGTGGTCGTACAGGACTCCGTTGACGTAGGAGCGGAAGGTCGTGCCGCAGATGCCCAGCCACCAGCTGGTCGGGAAGTTCTTGCCGACGATGCTGCTGCAGCCGGGTGCATTGGCGTCGGAGACGTTGACCCATGCTTCGATAGTGATCGCGCTTGCGGGATTCAAATCAGGAGTGCTGGGAATGTTGGCATACCCCGAAATCGGGCCGTTCAGGATCATCCAGGCGCCGAACGGCTGGGCGTGGGCGGTGACGGGTGCCAACACGGCGAAGAGCACGGCGAGCGCGGCGGCTACGAGAAGCTTCCAGTTACGTGGGCTCATGGTTCTCCTTGGAGCCGATCCGTCGGCTCGACAAGGACATTTGATAGCACGTTTTGCCGGCGCCGCCCGGCGCCGGGGGCCTGGTGGAGCGACTAGTCCTGCGGCACGCCCATGTCCATCGAGAGCTTCCACGAGCCGTCCTTCTGGTGCTTCCAAATCGTGACGTAGCGCCCCTCGTCCTTGCCCGGCTTGCCCTTCTCGGTGTACTCGTATTTGTACTTGCCGGTTTCATATGCCGTGTCGCCGTCCAACCAGACGTTCACGGTCGTGATGGTGACTCGAACGCCGAGGTCGGCGCCCTGCATGGCCCCCTTCTGCCGGTCGCGAATCTGTTCGCGGCCCTTGATGATCTTGCCGCTCCCGGCGAGCTGCACGCCGTCCTCGGCGAAGATCGCGGCCACCCTCGCGGCATCGCCGTCCTTCCAGCCGGCGCTCCATTCGGCATTGCCCTTGTCGATGGCGCTCCGCACTTGCGCCAGGGCGTCCGTCGGCGGCGACTCGGCCCGCAGCGGAGCCGCGACGAGTGCGATGAGTAGAATCCCGGCGGTGTCGGCAAGTCGATTGCGTCCTATGCGCATGGCGGAGTCTCCTGACTGAGAATGAGGGTGAGACAAGCTACCGCAGTGAGCGCGGGAGAACGCGGCTCATGCCGTGAAACGCCGCCTTTCCAGTGTAGGCCGCGCCCGAGCGCGCCGCTCGACTAGCCTGTCAGGTTCTGGCCGAATCCCAACACGTGACCATCACCGTCGCGTACCGCGAACTCGCGCATGCCGTACGCCTCCTGGATCAACGGCCCGTAGACCACGGTCGCGCCGCGCGCGGCGAGCTCGGCGTGGAGCCCATCGGCGTCATCGACCCAGAAGAACGCGTCCCAGGTTCCGCCTTGAGACTCGCCGGGCCGGATGCGCTCGGGCGCCTCGACCCGTCGCAGCATGATCGAGAGACCGTCGCGGCTGCAGATCGCGAACTGGGGCGGACTGCCGGCCACGTAGTCGCTGTGAAAGCCCAGCACTTCGTCGTAAAAGCGCACCGATCGTAGGACATCGGCGACGGGGAAATAGGGAGCGCTGCGGAGAAGCTTCGCCATCGGAGCCTCCTAACGGTCAGTCGGCCGTCGCCGTCGCCGCCGGACAGCGTGTTCATGGCACGGCGAACGGTCCGGCGTCCATCGTCGGAATACAAGACCAGTCGATTCCGGCAACGGATCGCTGGGCGACGAACTTCAAGACGAGCGGATCCATGCAGGTCTCGAATCCGCTCAAGCCTTCGAGCACGTGGGCGCCTTGCGGCACGACCACGTGCTTGCCATTGGGAAAACGCTGCACCGTCTCGGCACTCCATTCCGGTGGGGCCACCGGATCCAGCGCGCCGGAGATGAAGAGAATGGGTCCGTCCCAGCGCGGCGTTGCGAAGAGCTCGAGATCTGCGGCTGCGGTTGGCCATCGCGCGCAGGCGTCGCGCTGGCGGGTGAGGCGGTAGGAGCCAAAAGTCGTCTGGTCCGACTCGCGGATCGCTTGCTCCACATCCATCCGGGCGAGACTCTCCGAGCAGGTCACCGAAAGATACAGGCCGTCAGCGAAGTCGCGCCGGCCTGGGCTCTTGGTCTCCATGATGTCCAGATTGCCGGCCGCGATCTGGCGAATCACCGATGGCACCCGTCGCGCCGCGCGCGGCAGGTACAGCATGGTGCGGATCCTCTCCAGAAACGGCGCCCGATCGGCGGAGTCCAGGCGCGCCGTGGCACGCGAGAGCTCCGCCGGGAGGTCGGGATATTGCGCCGCGCACGCGGAATCGGCGGCGCAAGCATCGAAGAGTAGGTGGATGGCGCGGTCGGCCGCACTGGCGTGAAATCTCGGCGGCGTGCGATCGGCCGGGACCGTGGCGGTCAGGACGGCCGTGCGCACGCGCTCCGGGTAGTCGGCGATATAGCGCAGGGCCAACGTCGTGCCGTACGAGAGCGCGTTGAGGTCGATCTGACGGTAGCCCAAAGCCTGCCGCACCGAATCGAGGTCACGGGCGGCGGCCGCGGTCGTGTATTGACGCACGTCGGCCACCGAGGCGAGCGCCGCCGCGCAGGCGGCGATCAGCTCGGGCGGATAGAGGGGAGCGAGCGCGCTGGCGCGCTGGTAGTCCTCGAGCGCCGGACAACGTAGGGCATGGGAAGAACCGGCGCCGCGCATGTCGGTGAGGACGACATCACGGTGGCGGCGATATTCGACGCCGTCGGCGGCGTAGAACGAAGCCGACTCCGTGACCGCGAATCCGGGTCCGCCCTCGATGTCGAACTGCGCCGCGCTCTCGGGCCCGGGCTCGAGCGCCGTGAACACGACGACTCCCAGTTGGATGCGGCGACCGAAGGGCACCGCGTAGTTTTCGGGGACGTCAACCGTGCCACAAATCGCGTCGGCGCCTGCGAGCTCGGAGGCGCAGGGCTTGGCCAGGAATTGGAACGGGCGGCTGGGCAGCGCGGAGTGCAGGGACTGACAACCGAGCAGGCTCGCCCACCCGAGGCAAGCGATGCGAGTGAGCGCCCGTAGCGGCAAGCTCTTCGGTCGACTCAAGCTCAGACCTTCCGTAGCCAGTAGTCACGCATGAGCTCCTGCGACCAGGAGGGCTGGCGAACTTCCTGCCGGGGCAGGAACTCGACCATCACCGGCTTGATGTCGAGCACCGGCGTGCCGTCGATGGCATCGAGCTCGGCCACGAACAAGCGCCTGCCGTCGACGCGCACGATGCGACAGATCGTGCTGCCGATTCGGTTGGGCCGGCTCTTTCCCCCCTGCGCGAAGATGCCGGTCGAGGGCCACGCGGGATTGTTCCGGAGACGCCGCGCGCCACGCGTGATCTTGGCCGGATCGACCTGATGGAAAAGGAACAAGACTTCGACATGGGAGAACTCGGCGAGCCCCTGGAGCGACTCCGCCATGAACGGGTCGGCAAGCGTGATGCTCGCTTGCTCGTCACCCCAGAAATCGTCCTCCGCGTGCGGGCGGGGCGCTTCGACGTAGCCGATCGGCTCCACTCGGATATCCATCAGAGGACGCTCTCCGAAAAGCATCGAGAAATTTGTCGTTCAACCATACCCGAGTTCAGGTCGCTCGCCAGCGCGCCCGGGATGGATCCGCCTACACCGGCCGCACGTAAGATACCGATGAACGCCCAATCAACCGTGGCATCCGAGTACTTCGGAGGCCACAAGGAGGAGAGTCATGCAGAAGCCGAAGCTTGCCTGGATGGCCGCGGCAATCCTGGTCCTGACGGTCGCGGTATGCGCTCAGGCGGACACGCCCGCGCCGGCCGCCGCCGCACCGATGTCGCACATCGTCGTGATGCCGAACTTGATCGTCTGGGGACCGCCGCCGCCAGGTCTGCCGCCGGGGTCCAAGGCGGCCATACTAGTGGGAAATCCTGGGGTCGAAGGCCCCTACACTCTGCGGGCTCTCATGCCCAACGGATACAAAGTCCCGCTGCATTGGCACCCGACGGCCGAGAACCTGACCGTGATCTCGGGCATATTGCACATCGGTATGGGAGAAACGGCGGACCCGGCCAAGACCGTCGCGCTCGGCGCGGGTGGCTTCGCCGTGATGGACGCCAACATGAAGCACTGGGTCTGGGCGGAGGGTGAGACGGTCCTGCAGGTGCACGGCAATGGACCGTTCTCGATCACGTACGTCAATCCGGCCGACGATCCGCGCCAGCCGGCGCCGCCTAGCAAGTAGATCCACTCGGAGGGGGCGGCGTCCTGCCGCCCCCACGAAGCGCGCCCTAGCGCCGCGGCCGTTGCTTCGCCGAGATCGACTTGATGACCGTGTACCCGCGCCCGGTCGAGGGCAAGGGTGTCTTCGCCTGCTTGGCTGCGGCGCGAATCAAGGCCTCGACCGCGGGGATCGCGAGGGTTGCCGCGCTCTCGAGACGCACGAAGCGGTTCTGATTCCCGCTCCCGAGCAGAATCCCTTGCGGGTCGGGCAAAGTCGCCCCGTAGTAGAACGAGAGCGCCACGCCCTTCGGCGAGACGGCCAGCGAGACCAGGCAGTCCGAGGCGCGTTCTGTCGCCGCGAAGGCGAGCACCAGGAATTGGTAGTTGTCGTAGACCAGCTCGATGGCGGTGGGGAGCCGCTTGCGCAGCGCCGAGCGGGTCGCACGGGCGAGCCTGGCGACTGCCGGGTCGTATTTGGCGAGGAATCCCGCGAGCTGCTTGGCTGGAGTCTCGGCCGATTTCGCCTTCGCGGTGTTCGTCTTCATCGCCTAAAGCTCCAGGTCAGCGATCGTCGATGCGGACAAGCAGGCTTCGCAGGTACCGGAGAGCGAGAGTCGCTGGAAGTAGTCCTGCAGCGCGGTCGCAGGGTCGTCCTCAAGCAGGTCGAACGCCGCCTCGGCATACTCGAAGTGCAGCGTCAGCGCGAACAGCCTGGCCGCGCAAGCCGGACAATCGTAGGCCGCTGGGCCGCCGGTTCCGCGAGGCTTCGCCGACGAGCCCATCTCTCCACGGTACCCGTGCAGGGCGGAATCGAAGAATGGCGTGGTGACTTCGCAGGTCATGCAGAGAAACGAGAGCGGGCTCGTGAGCTCGCGGCCGGCCACATGCCCCTGGTTCAGCGTCGCCGATGGATACCCGAGCACGGAGCCCAGCTGACCGCCGCACGGGCAGGCGATCGCGAAGGCAGTCGAGAACCGCGCCAGAGCGAGGCAGCGGATCTCGATCCGGCGAACCGAGAGCCCGGCGAGACACCGGGGAGGCGAGGCTAGGGGATCGTCTGAATCCGGCATGCGCAAGGGCTCATCGAGGCCGACGATAGCTGAACGTGAGCCGGCAGCTCTGCCGCGCGGTTCACGATGGACTGCCCAGGATCGAGAGGTACACCCGCCACGGTCCGACGTCCTCCGTGTAGCGCTTGGCCATCGCGCGCGAGATCTGCCCGAGGTGATTGAGGTCGTGAACGGGCCAGGTAGCGAGGAGCTGGCGCAGATTGACCGCGCCGAGCTCTGGATGGCGGCCGGGTAACGCGAGTTGGGCGTCGGTGAGCTGCCAGCCGCGCACCAGCGCGAGGTTCGATCGACGAAGCTCGGCGAAGCGGTCGAGGAGCTGCTCGAGCGAGCTGCCGGCGAAGCGCTCGAATTGAGCGAAGCGATCGAAGCGCTCGAACGGCCGGGTGTCCTGGTGATCGAGGATGATGCGCGCCCGCGGAATCCAGTCCGTCTCTTCGCCGTGGATCAGGTGGCCGACGACGTCGAACGCGCTCCAGGTCTCGGCGCCTTCGTTGATCGTGTGCCAGGAGGGGCTGGAGCCGCGCAGAAGAGCGTCCAGCACCGCAGGCGTGCGCTCGAGGATGTCGAGAGTCTCGGGGAGGTCGAAGGCCATGGCTCAGATGATAGCTAGAGCGGCCGTCCCACGCAGACGCTGCGTGCACTGCCGAAGAATTGACCGTAGGAATCGATCACTTCGTAGCCGCGGCGGCGGCAGAGCGCGATGGCTTCGGGCATGCGGTGGAGAAATGCCAGGGCGCTACCGCACTGGCGCGGCGGAATCAGGGGAAGAGCTCCACCGTGACCGGCTCGAGGACGAAGGTGTGTGGTTTCTCGCTGCTCGTCGATCGCAACTTGCGAAAAACGGCACGCTCGGCGCGCCCGCCCGGGGCCGTGGCGATGACCTCGAGGCGCGTGAGCCGCCCGTTGCACCGGTCACCGAAAAGACCTTCGCCGGAGTAGGTGGTGAAGCGGAACCACGGCGACCGTGACCTCGTAGGACACCGTCCCACACTTCGCGCTCGCGCCACTCGACAGGGCTACGGACGAGAGGGCCAGGAAGAACGCACGCCTGAGCATCATCGTGACGAGCTCATTCCCGCAGTCGCTCGAGATCCTCGCCAGGCTCCTGGTAGAGCCCGAGGACGTTGCCGTCCGGGTCGGAGAACCTCGCCGTTATTTCCGGAGCGTCGGCGCCGATCTCGCGCACGATCTTGCCTCCGTGGGCGATGACTGCCGCTGCGGTTGCCGTGACGCTGTCGACCATGACGTAGACCAAGAGGCCGGGCTCGGCCGACGAAGGCCGGCCCAGAACCCAAGTGCCGCTCACTTCACCGACGCCGTCGTCGAAGGCGGATGCACCGTCGCCCCGTTGCCGGATGCTCCAGCCGAAGACCGCTCGGTAGAACTGGACCGAGCGAGGAATGTCTGCGGTCGGGATTTCCAAATAGCAGATCTTGCCGTTTCCGCGGGTCGGTGGCATGGGCATTCCCCCCTGTCGAACGTAGTCGAGCTAGTCGGCGTGCTCACGCCAAGCGGCGGGGCTCCTCTACAATATCCGCACCCCCTCATCCGTCTACAACCGTAGATGAAGCACGCAGCGAGCCTGGATCGAATGCCACTCGAACAAGACCAGCGGATCTCCAAGGTGGTC
>JBDTNL010000094.1:0-11937 GCA_039933785.1 Acidobacteriota bacterium | reverse complement strand
CGGGAAAGTTTCCGATGTCGCCGAGTCGGTCGCCGCGCCGGATCGCCTGACCCTTCGCCAAACCGGCGAGCGATTCGTTGCTCAGGTGACCGTAGAGGGTGAAGAATTGGATCGCACCTTGATCGTCCGCAACCGAGTGCTCGAGCACGATACAGGGGCCGTAGTCGTACGGCGTGTCGTTGTTCGCGAAGCTGTGCACCACGCCGTCGAGCGGCGCGTAGACCGCGCTGCCGGGTTCGAGAAATATGTCCAACCCGAGGTGCACGGTTCGCCAGCCGTCGCGATCGTTGCCGGGCTGGCGGAAGGCATCGCTGCGATAGACCGGTCGCGCTTCGTTGTAGGCCCCGATCGCCGCGACTGCTCCGGCGGCGCGCATACCTTGCCAGAGACGTGCAGTGGTGGCCGCCACGTCGGCCATCTCGTCCGGCGTGCCGAGCTCGGTACTCGAGACGCTCCAGTCGGCGGGGATCAGCGGCGCGCTCATGAGCTCGGGCTCGACCACTCGGCCGAGCCCGGCGGCGTGGCCGACGAGCCAGGCATGCAGGCGCGGCGAATTGGCATGGGCTGGGTAGCCGCAGGCCGCACGGTACGCGTAAGTCGCCAGCCCGGACGGCACGGCGGCAAGCTTGGCGAGCAGATCCCAGGCGGGCTGTTCGCTGATGGTCAGGTATTCGTTTCCAGGCTCGACGGTCTTCTGGAATGCCGAGTTGGTGACGCTGACCGAAAGCCGCAGACAGATCAGCGCGTGTAGCACGTCGAGCTCCGATTCCCGCAACGGAAAGGCGGCGTGGTAGCCCGCCACGAGCTGGCAGATTCCGGCGAGCGGATCGCGCAGTCCCATGGCGGCGTAGGCGGCGGCGACCGCGGGTTCGGCAACGACGACGGTGTGACACAGGTCGCCGAAATCGATCGCGCCAGTGACCGCCTCGCCGGCGACCAACAGATTGTGATCGTTGGCGTCGTTGTAGATCACCCCGTGACGCAAGCCGGCGAGCGCGGGTTGCACCCGCTGTTCAAAGTCGTTGAGGCAGCGCTCGACCAAGCCGCGTCGCGGTTCACCGGCGAGGTAGTGAAGGTAACCGCCGATCCAACCGGCCTGGACGAGGTCCCATTTCAAGATCCGATGCGCCGCTGGATGATCGAAGTCCGCGAGACCGCGGTCCAGTGAGCCCAGCACTTCGCCCAGGCTGTGCAGCAGGGTCTCCGAATGCGGCCGCGATTGCGCCCAGAGCTTGCCGGGCAGAAAGGTCAGCACGCGGGCCAAGTGGCTATGTCCTTGCGCATCCTCGACCGTCACGATGGTCTCGCCGCTCGGCGCCGGGACTACGCGTTGCAGGCCCAAAGCGGGCTCCCGTTGCGCCAGGTGGGCGAGTGCCGCGTGTTGTAGCTCGAGGTTGGCGCGATTCTCTTCGCGATTGGCGATCTTCAGCACATAGCTGCCGCCTTCGGCGTCGAGACGAAAGTTGAGATCGCGCTCGCCAGGTAACTCCGAGACAGTGCCGTATATCCCGAAGAGCTCGCCGGCAAAGGCAGCGGCTTGGGCGGAAGAGAAGTGCGGGCGGGGGTAGTGAATGGTGGGCATGCTGCTGGGCTCCGTCAGGAGTCTCGTGGAAAAAAGGAAGTGGCGTAACCTCCTGCTGGACAAGCACTTCGCGGACTTCCGCCAACAAGAATTGCGCCGCTGGAAAGGTTAGCAGAGAGCGGGTCCTTGGATTTTTCCATGGTGTGCAACAATTGCGGTAACTCACTGTAAAGTCATATACTTACGTAACCGTGAGCCAGCCGGACCGCCCCCGCCAGACCGCAGAGCTTTATGAGTTGGGCACTGCCCTGCTGCGCCAACAGATTCGCCGAGAAGCGCCGTCGGTGAGCGAGGCGGAGATCGAGACCCGGCTTCGCCGGCGGCTGATGGAACGAGATGGGGAATTGAGGCTCACCAGGGCACCCGACCTCCCCGTCGCGGGCAACCGGTGAACGCGCTCGCCGGGGCGCTCGCACGGCTCGCGGTAGATCTCGCCAAGCTCCATCCGCGCTGGGCCCTCGTGGGTGGCGTGGCCATCTCGATCCGGTCGAGACCTCGCGCGACGTTCGACCTCGATCTTGCGGTAGCCGTCTCGGGAGACCGCGAGGCGGAGGCTCTGGTCCGAGCCCTTGTCGAGGCCGGGTACCGTCATGAGGCCTTCCATCTCGAACACGAGGGTGTTGCCACGGAGCGTTTGGCCATGGTGCGACTGTCGCCGGCCGCGAGCGACGTGCCGGTGCCGATCGATCTGCTCTTCGCGAGCTCGGGCCTGGAGGCCGAGATCGTCGCCGCGGCCGAAACGCTCGAAGTCCTGCCGGCGGTCCATGTCCCGGTAGCCCGCGTCGAGCATCTGATCGCGCTCAAGATCCTCGCCGGGCGGCTCCAGGATCAAGCCGACGCCGTGGCCCTCCTCGCCATCGCCTCCACGGACGAACGAGTTCGCGCACAAGCCGCCCTCATTCAGATCACGGAACGAGGCTTCGCTCGCGGCAAGGATCTCCTCGCCGAGCTCGAGGCGCTCGAGCGTCGGCTCGCGTCGCCGGGTTGACTCGTCCAGCCCGTGACCCGACGCGACAAGGGGGGGCCTAGCAGATCACGCCGATCGAGGCCGCGCGCCGCGGCTGAGAACCGGCGTCCATCGCCTCGACCTCGCGGCTCTCAAGCCAGAGCTTCGACCGCACCCGCGCCCGTGCCGGGCGCGCGAGCGATCGCGCTGGCGAGCTTGTCGCTCTGGGTCTCATAGGCGTTGTCGAGCCACTCGAACAGCGCAGTGATTCGCAAGAGACGTGCGTCCAGCGCCTCGATCCAGTGCTCATAGCGGTGCTTCTCGAAGCGCAGCCCTGAGATCCGCCACGACAGGGCGTCGAAGGCGAAGCGGAACTCGCCGATCACCAGTCTCGCCGACAGGATCTCGGCGCCCGCATCGAGATAGGCGAAGACGTCAGCGGCCACGTTGCCGGCGAGCGAGACGCTCACCTGGCGGGTGCGCAGCTTGGCGCCCCCGGACTCGGGCTCGAGCAGCACCTCGGGGTTGTCGAGCATCAGACTGAGACAGCGGCAACCGCGCACCGATTGTCCGGGTTCGTGGGTCTCGACGATGTCAGAGAGGCCCTGGTCCTCGAACTCGGTCGTCGGCCACGGAGTCAGGAAGTCGGTGGCGATGCCGATCCGCCGCACCAGCACGCTCACCACGCCCAGGTAGGCTTTGGCCGTGCTCGCGACGAACAGGACCTTGCCATCGAGGCAACACTCGATCACTTTGCTCCGCGGATTCGTGCCGACCAGCAGCTCGTCTTCGGCGAGTTGCTTGAGCTCCTTGCGCCGCTTGGCGCCGACGAACTGGCGTCCGGTGAGCTCGAGCTCCGTCGCGAGCAGCTGCTTCAACCGCTCGCGAACCGCCGTCGTCTCCGGCTTGCGGCGATCGATCCGCACCCGGAACGCCCAGCGCTGGCTACCGACGAGATACGGCGCATCCGGCTCGCAGGGGACGAACCCGATGCTTTCGCGAACCTCCGAGGCGGGCAGGATCGGCGCAAAAGCCAGGCGATCGAAATCCGGCGCCTCAGGGCGACTGGTGACACGGAAGCGGGTGACGGCGGCAGATCCTGAGAGTAGCGGCAAGCTGGGGACTCCTCGTGAGCTTTTGCGCAGTGACTGCGGCGACCACATCCCGGTGGCACAGCGAAGGGGTGGAATCGTACACCGGTCGGGTGCGGGCGACAGAGTCGACGCGGGCGGTTACGGCAACTTGGGGAACACCCACTCTTCCTCGACCGACCCCTGCGAAGTCAGCACGACGACCACGCTCGGCGCGGTCTCTTCGGCCTCCTTGCGCGCAAAACCGACGGCGCTCTCTCTGGTCTTGAAGCTGAGCAGCGTCGTGTCCGCGAAGCTCACCAACCAGTACGCACCGCGCTGCGACACAAAGTAGCGGCAGGGGTCCTCCGGGCTCGGTTCGTGTCGGTCATCCACTTTCGTCACTCCCTCGGGTCGGCCTCGACTCTGTCACGGGCCGCCAGTGCGCCGGCTCGATGCATCCGAGCGGCGGCGAGGGCCGCGACTCAGCCGCGCGGCGCGATCGGCAGGCGCCGCCAACGGCCCCAGGCCACGAAGGTCGCGAGCACCAACAACACCAACGTGGTCGCGGCCGAGCTGTACTCCGCCCGCGACAGATGAAGAACGGTCGCGGACGCCGTCACGATCATCACTCCCAAGGCCGCTGCGGGCACGAGCCCCGGCATGATCCGAGTCACACCGGGCAGCGTCAGCCCCAGCGCCGCCGCCATCTCCGCCACTCCCAGAAAGAGCTGGAACCAGCGCGGTAGAAAGGCGTTCATCATCACGGCGATGTGCGCCGGCGGGTTCAGGAACATGATGCCGTGCGCTAGGAAGGCTAGCGCTAGCAGGACTTGGACGATCCATAGGGTGACTTTCATTGCGTCCTCCTGGCGACGAATCAGTTCGCGATTGTATTGAGACGTCGAACGTTCGATGAGAAGTAGAGATCCGCCATTGGGAAAGAGCCATGTGCTGCACCATCGAGGACTGAATCTGCCGAATTTCAGGGTACTGATCGAGAGGGGCCGACGCGCTCGTACACCGCCATCTCGGGATTGATGAAGCGCGCGCTCGAATATTCGCTGGGCACCGGGAGGATGTCGAGTGCGGGAGTGCCCCGGTAGCGCAGAGCCAGTCGATAGTCGATCTCGCCGGTCTCCAGGCGCCTCGCCAGTTCTTCCTCGGCCGGATGGCGCAGGTCGGTGAGATTGAGCACCACGAACTCTGGTCGTTCGCGCCGCAGGATTTCGCCGTCGTCAAGGAGAGCCCGCTCCCAAGTAACCCAGCGAAAGCGTGCAACGTGGTGATGCCGGCCGATGGCCATCACCGACCCGGGCTCTTTGGCATGCAGCACTACCCACTTCTCGATGTGGTACCGCGAATCCGCCAGCAGCCGGAAGTCCACACTTGCCGCGTAGAGCGCGCTGTAGAGTGCTACTGCCGCCGCCAGCGACCAGCGCGCCATTCTCCAGCGTCCGGTTGGACGCGTGAAAGCGCCGAGCGCCAGCCCGCCGAACAGCGCCAACACCACCGTGACCGGCAAGACGTAGCGGTCGTAGCAGAAGAGGATGAGCACCAGGAACGTGAAGTAGTACGACAGCACGAGCACGAGGCTGGAGCGCAGCAAGACTATCTTCTGCGCGGACTCCGCTACCGTCGCCAAGCGCCCGCGCCAGAAGGTCATCACTAGTCCAGCCAGGCACGCGACGCTCAGCACCGGGTTCAATGAAAAGCCGACCAGACCCAAGAAGGTGCGCAAAAGCTCCATTTGGCCGCCGACGTTCCCCTCGTAGTCCTGATAGTTCTCGCTCATCGGCCCGCGAAGCAGGCGCAGGTGGACCTGAAAGCGGTGAAAGTCGAAGATCAGATTTTGAAAGACCACGAAGAGCACCACTGCGGTACCGGCGGCTACCCAGATGCGCCGGTCGACGAGTGTCCGCCAGATGCCCCCCCACGGGCCGTTCTCTCGACCGCGGTAGTCTCGGCGCCACAGGCTGACAGCAATTGGAATGGGGGCCAGGGTATAGAGGCCATAGGCCTGATCCTTCGTGCACACCGCCGCGGCTGCGGCGGCAGCGAAGAGCACGTAGTCGCGCAGTCGATGCTCCTTCAAGATGCGCAAGAACATCCACAGGGAAAGCGTAAACCACATCACATACGGCACATCGAGGTTGGCCATCTTGGCGTAGTACACATACGGCGCGACCGAGGCGAGGATGAACACGCTCCATAGCGCGGCGCGCGGCTCCTGGATCTCGCGCGCCGCCCGGTATAGAAACCAAAGAGTGATGAGCGCCATCACGAGGCTGACGCCTCGAGAGAGGTAGATCAGCTGCACGTTAAGCTCTGCTTTCGTCGGCTGCTCGACGCCATGCTCGGCGGCGGCGCGCAAGGGCCACGAAATACCCTGTAGCAGCGCGAATTGTAGAGGTGGATATCTTGCGTCCCACAGCCCTGGCGTTCGAGGATCGAGCGCCTGAGGCCAGGTCGAAGGATTGAGCTCGTCTCCCGCCCAGGTGAAGCTATTCGGGAGCCCCCACCATACGCCACAGGAAAAGAGCAGTGCCGCCCAGGCCAAGAGAGCAAGGAGGGGGCGCCTTTCGGCTTTTGGATCGTAGGCCATGGCCAATGCCATCAGTACGCTTCATGCCACCGGTGGTGAGACCGACGGCGCCGGCCGCGCGCCACTCTGAGCCGAGACGGCTGGCCTTGGCACCGGGCTTGCACAAAGAATACCGTAGACATGACGCACATTGCGAAGACGAGCGCGCTTGGCGTGCTTCTGATCGCGCTCGCCTCCCTCGCTGCGCCCAGGATTGCCGCACGGGCCGCGAGCCCTCTACCGCCGTTCGACTCCGGGAGACTCGACTTCACCGTGCGCCTGGGCAAGGGGGATGCCGCCGAGGAGTCGAGCTATCGCACGATGACGTTCTTCGTGCTGCCGCAAGCGTCGCTCGAGCTCGAGGTTGAAAGCTCCGACAAGGCCGCTACGTTTGGCCTGAGCGGCGGCGTGGAACTCGAGAAGCGCGGCAATCGAAGGTTCGCCGGCACCGCGCCGGCGACGCCGGGCATCTACCCGGTCATCGTCGAGCGCGCCGCCGACCATGTCGGCATGCGGCTACTCTTCGTCGTCCTGGTGCCGAGCGCCTCGGTGCAGAACGGCAAGCTCGGCGGCTACGAGATCGGCGCCTACCCCGCGCCGCCGCTCAAGGGCAACCCGATCTACATTCCGCCAACCGGTTTCGTCCAAGTCACCAGGGAAAACGCCGATACCGAAGTCGCGCCGCATTTCACTCTGAAGCAATTCCTCTGTAAGCAGGACGGGGAGTATCCGAAGTACCTGGTGCTCACCACGCGGCTGCTGCGCAAGCTCGAGCTGCTGCTCGAGAAGACCAACGCCGCGGGAATCCGGACCGACCGCTTCGCCGTGCTCAGCGGCTACCGCACACCGACCTACAACGCTGCCATCCACGACGTGCTGTTCAGCCGGCACCAGTGGGGCGATGCGGCGGACATCTACATCGACAACGACGGCGACGGCACGATGGACGATCTCGACGGCGACGGCCGCTCGGATCTCGGCGACGCCATGGTGCTCTACAGGTTGGTCGATGGCATGTCGTCAAAGGACTGGTACCGAGGCTTCGAAGGCGGGCTTGGAAACTACGCCAAGACCGCCAACCATGGACCGTTCATCCACGTCGACTGCCGTGGATTTCGCGCCCGCTGGTCGGGCTGATTGGAGCACCCTTGTCACATCGCGCCGCCGTTGCCGTTCTGCTTTCTTCCTGCTCGTTGCTGGCGCCGCTTGCGGCGCAAGCCCGCCCGTCTCAATCCGCTGCCGGCCATACCCACAAGACCTCTCGGCATGATGGGCCCGATGGGCTCGGGGTGCAGACCGCACTAGCTCGCGCCGGCTTTTCGCCCGGCGAGCTCGACGGCCGGCTTGGGCGCAACGCCGAGCGCGCGCTCAGGAGCTTCCAGGAGACGCACGGCCTGCGCCCGAGCGGCAAGCCCGACAAGGCGACGCGGGCGGCGCTCGCCGCTGCCGCGCCGGGCGAAGCGACGGCCGCCTATCGCATCGCCGATGCGGATGTCGCGGGCCCGTTCGTTGCCGTCCTGCCCGACGACATGATGGAGAAGGCGAAACTGCCGGCGCTGGGCTACACGTCGGTGCTCGAAGAGCTGGCGGAGCGCGTCCACGCGCAGCCGGCGCTACTCCAGCGGCTCAACCCGCGCGCGACTTGGCGTGCCGACGAGGACATCGTGGTGCCGAACATCGCCCCGGTCGAGCCGGCGAGCAAGGCCGCGCGGATCGTGGTGTCCAAATCGGCGTCGACCCTGCGCGCGCTCGATAGCGCCGGCAAGATCCTGTTCTTCGCTCCGGTCACCGCCGGCAGCGAGCACGATCCGCTGCCGCTAGGGCAGTGGAAGGTTCGCGGCGTGGCGCGGAACCCGACGTTCGCGTACAACCCCGAGCTCTTCTGGGACTCGAACGCGGATCAAGCAAAGGCCAAGCTCGCGGCGGGACCGAACAATCCCGTCGGCGTCGTGTGGATCGACCTTGACAAGGAGCACTACGGCCTGCACGGCACCGCCGAGCCGGGGAAGGTCGGGCACGCGGAGTCGCACGGCTGCGTGCGGCTCACCAACTGGGACGCCGAACGCGTCGCGGCGATGGTCGCGCCCGGCACGCCGGTGGTCTTCGAAGACTGATCGCTCACCGTTCCGTCGTAACTCCGCCCCGCAGCACCGGATAGGGATCGAGCGCGGCGCCCTCCCACCAGCGCTTGCTGGCGTTCAGGCGGTAGATCGCGAAGTGCAGATGCGGCGTGTTCGCCGGCGCGTTGCCCGACGTCCCCACGTAGCCGATGATCTGCCCCCGGCGCACCGCCTTGCCGTTCGCGAGGTCGTCGGCGTAGCGTTGGAGGTGGGCGTAGTAATAACAGTAGTCGCCGGCGGGATCGAACTGGTAGATCGTGATGCCTCCCGGAACACTGTTGAAGAGCTTGGCGATCACGCCGTCCTCGACGGCGCGCACCGGCGTGTTGCGGGGCGCCAGGATGTCGATCGCCTCGTGCGTGTGCCCACGTCGCCCTTCGTCGAACGAGTCGCGCAGGTCCTGGGGCCGAATGCCGTCGACCGGAATGAGGAGCGCGCGGCGCTCGAGGTCTACCGGAGACACGTTGAGGACTTCGACTCCCGCGGGAGTGACGGTTGGCCGAGTTCCGAGCGGGCGCTGCCGGTGCCCCCGCAGCCAAAAACCGGCGGTCAGCGTCGCGCCGAGAAGCAGCAGGATAAGGGGTGGCCCATAACGTGCGAAGGGCCAGCCGCGGGTCGACGCGGAACGGGCGGGGCTCATACACCGGAGAGTTAGCAGATCGCGTGCCAGCCCTGGCTCAGCTGGGGACGACGCTCAGCAAACCAGGCGTTTCGAGACTTCGGCTGGAAGCCCCGGAGAGTGGCGTGCTGGATGCGCGACTTTCGCCCGGCAGGCCGACTCGGCGCATCAGCTCCGCCGCGAGGTTGCTCACGTGCGGAGTCTCGAGCATTCCAAGGTGATCTCCCCCGACGTGCACGACTTCGAGAGTGCAGCCCGTCAGCTGCTCGAAGAGCCAGCCAAGGAGAGGTGGCAGGCGATTCGGAAACAGCTCGTCTCAAGCCACCACACCCCTCGAGCACCAGCCAACCGAGTGCGACAACACAACTGTGCCGCACCAAACACTCGACCGCAGCCCAGAGGCGCAGACTTGACGGGATGAACCGAAGGTATATAGCTTGTCGCGAATTCGTTCTTGAATCGCATTCGACTTCCGAGGAGAGGTAGAAAAATGAGGATGCGCCCCCGGGTCGTCGCGATTGCAGTGCTCATCCTAAGCGCCGCTGGTGCCACGGCGCTCTACAACCGAACCATCTACGAGGATGGATTCTCCGGCTCAGGGAGCTATCCTATTCCGACTGCTACCTAACCATTCCGGGCGGTCACCAAGTCGACGCGTTCTGCCACGGCAACTACGAGAGTTCCGACCTTGAGGGCCACTGGTATGTGCAATGCAACGCGCGAGGCTGCGACGCAGTTGTCCAGTGCATCGATGCTCGGGGCAATCCCACAAGAGAAGTATCGTGCCATGGCGCTTACGCCGCTATCGCCGATCAGAATGGTGTCGAGTGTTTCGCGAACGGCTCCAACGTGCCCATAGACGGGTGGGACACCTGCTCCTAGCAAGGACAAGAATCGCTCGCCTGCGGATCTTCCGGGACCTGTGGCAGGCGCCCTGGCCTGAGACTGCCAGGCGGCGAAGCGCCGGTTTGGCGCTCCTTGCAAGCTGGCTAGTTTGCGGCGTCGCCGCCGGCTCGGCTGAACAGGATCTTCGCTACGAGGCGCCCGTCGGGAAAGACGTCCGCGTACAGGCGTTGAATGTGAGGTCTACTGCGTCGGCAGCCTATTCTGGCCTTCAAGGGACCGGGAACGATCTTGTCTTTGCCGACGCATCGGCTCGACCCGGCGGGATCATTCGGCTCGTTTTTGGCGGCCCTTCAGACTTCGCTCGCTTGGTCGCTCGGGCCGACGGACTCGTCCCCATGGAGATCCCGGCCTCCACGCAGGTTCAGTCACCACCGACGCTGTCGATGAAGAGCACGACAGCTCTAGACCTGGCGGCGCTTGCGGGCCTTCCGGCCGACAGCAGGGTGTACTTCCGCGTCGATCCGAAGCAAGGCGGGAACATCTGTCAGCCCCGCTGGCAGACCGAACGTCGGACCGGCTCTATGTCCCGCCGAGAGCTCGCGCGTCTGGCGGTTTCTGCCGAAGATCGGGTGTCCGTATTTGGCTCCCCTGTTGGTGAGATGTCGATCCAGCCCGCTGCTGGGCCGCGGGCCGCGGGGCCGTTGCTTAAAGCCTCCGTCCGCTTTGCACGGACTGCCGCCAACTCGACCGGACGCGCGATCCTTTTCTTTGGCGAGGCCGAAATCCCGCTCACGGACTTCGACAGTAAGGACGAGGCAATCGCCGAGGCGCCGGCGGGGAATTGGCGGCTCACCGTGGATGAAGGGACCGGCGCGCGCGGTGAGTGGCGCGGAACGGTTGTTCCTGGCCGCACCGAGCCCATCGTCATTCGACAGGTTCCAGCGAGCACGGTGGAAGTGCGAGCTCGGACCGCGGACGGGCGCAAGCTGGATCAGCCCCATGTCTGGATCGCCGACGAGCCATGGTTGCGGGAACGGGGCCGCACCGCCCAGGGTGGCGCGCTGATTTCCGTACCTTCGCTGCCGAGCCGGTCCACGATTTGTGTTGCAATCGATGGGTTCGAGATCGCATCCGTACCGGTGAGTCTTTCGGCTCTCTCGAAGGCGCCGATCGTGGATGTGGTGTTGGCTCCGCGCGCCGGTCATACCGTGACGGGGATGCTGACCTCCGCGTTGGATGGCTCCCCGCTCAACGGTGCGGTGGTCCTCGCGATCCCGGTGAGCCGCGAGGCCGACGTGAGACAGGCGCTTGCGGGAATGGCGCCGGATTTTTCGCGAGTCGCTCACGACCGAAGCGGCGAAGATGGGCAGTTTCGCCTCAGACCGCTAGGGGAATCGGGGTCGTTCTCGCTGATCGTTCTTGGCGAGGGTATTCCGGCTTCCATCGTCACTCAGTTTTCGACAGCCGACCGCGACAGCGAATTGGGAGTGTTCGCAGTTGCTGCCGGACGAGAGGTTGCCGGCTCAGTCCGCGACAGCGGAGGCAAGGCGTTGGCGCATGCTTACGTGCACGTGGCGATCGAGGGACAGCGGGGCGGCTGGGCCGGACAGCAAGGCTCTTCGGGCTCCGCGGAGACGGATCTCGAGGGAAGATTCAATCTGCACGGTTTGCCCTCCGGCGTGAGGATTCGGCTCTTGGCCGACGCGAAGGGATTTCGCGTGGCGAGCCGAGGACTCGATCGGGAGCCCGCGCGGTCGGATCGCGAGATCGAGATCGTTCTCGAGCGTGGCGCGACCCTGCGCGGCTCGGTCCGTTCGGCGAAGGACGGAGAGCCCATCGCGCCAGCCTCGTTGGTCGCCGCGCCGGCGATCACACCCGTCGGAAGCCCGCAACAGCGAGGTGACGGCGACGCCGGAATCCCTACGCGCCTCTTGGCGACCAGCGACGAAACCGGTTCCTACACGCTAGACGGCCTGTCCTGCTCAGGCATCGCGATCACCATCCAGGCCAATGGCTATGTCTCGCAGCGGATCGAAAACCCGGTGCTCGACTGCGAAAATGGTCCGACCCGCTTGGATATCGTGTTGGAGCCCGCTCTTCTGTGGACGGGGCGCGTCCTGCAGCGCGGCAGCGGTGCGGGAGTCGCCGGGGCGACCGTGCGGCTCACTAG
>JBDTNL010000093.1:0-12128 GCA_039933785.1 Acidobacteriota bacterium | reverse complement strand
CTGGATCGCCGACGACACGTTCGATCTCGAGCGGCACGTGATCTCGGCTCGGCTGTCTGGAGCGGGTGGCCAGGCGGAGCTCGAAGCGTACGTGAGCCGACTGATGGCGACGCCGCTCGATTTCGAGCGCCCGCTGTGGCAGTTCCATCTCATCGAGAATTTTCAAGGTGGCTCGGCCCTGGTAGGCCGCGTGCACCACTCGATCGGCGACGGCATGTCGCTCATCCACGTGGTGCTCGGCCTCGCCGACAACCCGCCGGACGGGATGGGAATCGCCTCACGCCCGACGCTCGGTGACCTGGCGATCGGGCGGCCCTCGTTCTGGCATCGAGCCTGGCGCGCTGTACAGATGGGTGCTGCAAGCGCGGTGAGCCTAGTGAGGGTTCTCGCGCTGCCGGCGGATCCGAGCACCGTCCTGCGCGGCCGGTTGGGAGTAGAGAAGCGCGCTGTGTGGTCCGAGCCGATCGCACTCGATGAGATCAAGGCGATCGGCAAACGGCTCGGCGGCACGGTCAACGATGTGTTGCTCTCGGCGATGGCGGGCGCGCTGCGCCGCTACCTGGAGCAGCGCGGTCAGAGCGCGAAGGGGCTCAATTTGCGCGCCGTCGTACCGGTCAACCTTCGATCGCCGCACGAGACCGCGCTCGGCAACAAGTTCGGACTGGTCTTCCTGCCGCTGCCCGTGGGACACGGCGAGCCGATGGGCCGGCTGCGGGCGCTTCGCCGACGCATGGAGCGCATCAAGCGCAGCCCCGAGCCCTTTGTCGTCTACGCCCTGCTGCGCCTGTTCGGCGCCACCACCCCGCAGATCCTCGATTTGGCGCTCAACATTTTCGGTCGCAAGGCGACCGCGGTGATGACCAACGTGCCAGGGCCCCGCGCGCCGCTGGTCTTCGTCGGCCACGAATGCGAGAGCATCTTGTTCTGGGTGCCGCAGTCGGGCAAGCTCGGCATGGGGGTCAGCATCCTGAGCTACAACGGCTGGGTGCGGGTGGGCCTGGCGACCGACGTCGGACTGGTGCCCGATCCGGGCAGCATCCTCGATCACTACGCCGAGATGCTACGGGAACTGAAGACCCTCGAAGTCCCAGCCGCCTAGCGCGCGGCTAGCGCCGGCGGGCGAGCACGAGAATAAACGCCAGGCCGAAGAGCGCGACCCATACCGGCCACGGTCCCTTGAAGCTCGCGACGATGGCGCCGGCGACCAGCGAAAAGCCCGCCATCAGAGTGCGATTCAGCCCGGCGAACGGATTCTCCTGCGGACGCTTGGTGGTCTGCTCGAGGAACCGCAGGCCCTCCGTGATGAGCAGCGGCGAGCGCACCAACGCATCGACCACGTCGGGCGCGCCGCGCAACGATTCGCGCATCAGGCGCAGCGGGTTGAACTGATTGAGGAACAGCGTGTTGATGTGCCGCTGCGACACCGCGGCCACGTCGAACCCCGGATTGAGCAGCTGACCGACGCCCTCGAAGGTGACCAGTGCCTTCACCATCAGCACCATCTCGACCGGGAAGTACATGCGGTAGGTCACGCCCATGGCGACCGACTGCATGATCAGCTGGGCGAGCGAGAAGTCCTTGAAATTCGCCGAGCGCGCCCAGCGCCGGCAGACTTCCTCGACTGCCCGCCGGAACGCCTGCGTGTCGCCCCCGGGCCCAGGCTGCGCGATGACGCTCAGGTAGCGAGCGGCGCTCGCCGCGTCTCCGGTCACCAGACAGAAGTAGTAGTACATCATCGAGCGCCGCAGCTCTTCGTCGAAACGCCCGATCATGCCGAGGTCGATGAAGCCGATTTTCGGACCCGGCAGCACGATCAGGTTGCCGGGATGCAGGTCGGCGTGGAAAAAGCCGTCCTTGAAGAGCATGCGAATGATGCCTTGCGCGCCGAGGTCGATGAGTTTCTCGCGATCGGCGAGCGACATGGTTTCGGCCAGTTTCACGCTCGGCTTCGAGCCGTCGAAAAACTCCATGGTGAGCACCGAGGGCCCCGAGAACTCGCGCCAGATGCGCGGGAAACGGATGTCGGGCTCGTCCTTGAAGTTGGCGGCGAAGGTCTCGGCGTTGTCGGCCTCACGGCGCAAGTCGACCTCGCGCAGCGTGTAGTCGCTGAACTCGCGCAGCACCCGGCGCGGTTGGAAGCGCGGCAGGATCCACTGCAGAATGGTGCCAAGGATGCGCAGAAGGACGGTGTCGCGTTCGAGCGTTTCCTTGATCCCCGGCTTCACGACCTTGAGGATCACCTCGTCGCCGTCGTGGGTACGGGCGCGATGGATCTGTGCAATCGACGCCGAACCGGTCGGTCTCGGATCGATCCACGCGAACATCTCACCCGGCGAGCGGCGGAGATCCTCGGCGATGAGCTCCAGGTAGCGCGGGAACGGCACCACCGGCAAGCGATCGAGCAGGTTCTTGAGCTCTTCGGTGATCGAGCGCGGCAGGATGTCCTCGCGCAGACTGAGCACCTGTCCGAGCTTGATGTAGGTCGGGCCGAGAATCTCGAGTCGGCGCCGCAGCTGCACCGGAAAGGGCTGTTCGCGGAGCGTGCGATCGATGAACGGCCGCGCCACCAGAGCCCAGAAACGGGTGATCAAGACGCCTAAGCCCTGCTTGCCGTCCTCGCGCGACGCTCGCACATGCGCGATCAGGCCGCCGCCGAGTAGTCCGAGGAAATGGCGCTGGGTGGTGAAGAAGCGCCGGATCAGTCCGGTCGGCTTGGTCTCGATGAGGAGCTCGAAGCCGGGTGCGAGCTGCGAATGGTCTGCCGCGGGCTCGTTGTGCTCTTGGCCGCTTGGCGGAGGGATCGAGGCGGCTCGCTGTCCGCGACCGCGGCGCTTCTTCGTCATGGGGGTGCGTCGAAGCTTAGCCGATGCGGCCGACCCGCGGCGCCGTGCGCCGGTCGTAGTCGACTTACGAGGCGTCCGGCTGGGCGAGGGCCGATCGCAGAGCGTTCATTCCAGACAGCAGGGTGTGCCGAACCTGCTGCCCAGGGACCTGCAAGCGCTCGGCGATCTGGGAATGCGTGAGCCCGCCAAAGAACGCCAGCTCGATGCACTCACGCTGCTCGGCCGGCAAGGCGGCGAGCGTTTCCACCACCCGATGGGACTGCGGAGAGCCTTGCGAGGCTCCGGGCGCTTCGCGCCGTGACGGTGTCACCTCGTGGCGCCCGGACCGGATGTCCGGTCTGGCAGCGATGGCCAGGGTGCGAGAAATCCTGAGCAGCCAAGACAGCGGCGTAAGAAGACCGTCGTCGTATTCGTGGGAGCGTCGCCAGGCTTCGACAAACGTGTCTTCCAAAACCGCTTCGGCTCGGGCGCGCTCGCCGAGCAGGCGTACGAGCACCCCCAGCACGACACTGCCGTGCCGCACGAAGAGGCGGTCGAGCGCATGCTGATCACCAGCCGCGATGCGTCGGAGCAGTTGGACGTCCTCGCGCGCTCGACCGCCCGCAGGCCGAGGGGCGGCGTCAGGCGCTACGGGCTCCTCGGGTAGCATGTTTCTCAACTCTCTTGCAGGACCGGTGCCCGGATTCATGCCGTGCGGACTGCGGCCCGAAGCTTGGGGTGACCCCCAACCCCGGATGTGGCGCCGGTGCGGTCGGCAATTTGTCCAATCGTGAAGGTCTGCCTGCTGGTCGATCGGGAGTATGCTGTCTGGGCGCTGCACGCGAGCCCCCCGCATCGACGATGACTCGCCGCCCGGCGAGCGAAGCAATGCCTCGAGGAGGGTAGCGGGTGACCCATGAGCCAGACGGTTTGAGCACGCGAGAGTCCTCGGATGCGCTGCCGAGCCTGATCGTCGGTGTCGGCGCCTCTGCCGGTGGGCTCGCGGCGTGTCAGCAGCTCTTGCGCGGTGCTCCCAGCGACCAAGGGATCGCCTTTGTGATCGTTGTCCACCTCGCGCCGGCGGAAGAGAGTCACGTCGCTGGAATCTTGCAACGCGTGACTCGCATGCCGGTCTCGCAGGCTGCGACCAAGGTGCGGGTGGAGCCGAACCACGTCTACGTCATTGCGCCGGCCACCTCGCTCGACCTGCGCGACGGCTTCTTGGAGGCCGGGGCCCCGAAGGAGCCGCACTACCTCGCCAGACCCATCGACGACTTCTTCGCATCGCTCGCGGCGGGCCTGGCGGCGCGCGCGGTGGGCATCGTGCTGTCGGGAACTGGGGATGACGGCTCGGCGGGCATCCGGGCCATCCGAGCGCGGGGCGGCCTTTGCCTCGTGCAGGCTCCTGGCACCGCCGAGTACGACGGCATGCCACGAAACGCCATCGATACCGGCGCCGCCGACGCGGTCGTCGCTCCGGAGGAAATGGGCGCGTTGCTTGGCCGGTACGCGGCCACGCCTCAAGCCCGACCCGGCCCCCAAGCTGGCGCTCCGCCCGAGACCGGGGAGCCGGGCGCCAGCCTGTCGGCGATCGTGGAGCTGCTCGGAGAACGGTACCGGGTCGACTTTCGCGACTACAAGACCGGCACCCTCATTCGACGCACCGAACGCCGGATGGGGGTGACACACCGCGCTGGATGGGCGAGTTATCTCCAGTATCTGCGCGAGCATCCGGAAGAGGTCGATGCGCTCTACAGCGATCTCCTCATCGGTGTCACCAGCTTCTTCCGCGATCCGGAGGAGTGGGAGTTCCTCGCGCGAGAGATCGTGCCGTCACTCATCGAAGGCGCTCGCAACACCGGCTCGGTGCGTGTCTGGTCTGCGGGTTGCGCGACCGGCGAGGAGGCCTACAGCCTCGCCATGATCTTCCTCGAGCAGATCCAGGCCGCTGGCAGCCCGCTCAAGCTCAAGGTGTTTGCCTCCGACGCCAGCGATGCCGCGCTAGTCATCGCACGGCAGGGGCGCTACGCCGCCGGCATCGCGGAACAAGTGTCGGCGGAGCGGCTGCGGAGGTTTTTCCGCCGGACAGGCGAGGGCTTCGAGGTCGAACGAGCGGTGCGGGATACGGTCACCTTCGCCAGCCACGATGCGCAGTCGGACCCGCCCTTCGCCCGTCTCGACCTGATGACCTGCCGCAACGTGCTCATCTATCTCGAGGCGCCGGCTCAGGAAGAGCTGCTCGAGCGCTTTCACTTCGCCCTGCGACCGCGCGGCGTCTTGTGGCTGGGCGCTGCCGAGACCGTTGGCCGACGCGCGGATCTGTTCGAGGAGATGGCGGGTAAGCACAAGCTCTATCGGTCTCTGGGGCTGGCGCGGCCGGGGGCGTACCGCCTGGCGCGTCTCGGAGCGGCGACCAACCCAGCGCATGCACGTCAAGCGGGCGGGGTTGCCGCCGCGCGGATGACGCCTCGCCTGCTCGAGAAGCTGATCCTCGAGCGTCACACTTCGCCCTGCGTCGTCGTCGACCAGGCGCTCGATATCCTCTACTTCTTCGGACCCTCGGAGTCGTATTTGACCCGGCCACAGGGAGAGGCCAAGTTGAACCTCCTCTCCTGGGTGCGCCCCGAGCTCTACGCCAAGCTGCGCACCGGGCTCTCCGAAGCCATGGCGGAGCGGCGGGCGGTTACCGTGCGGGGATTGCGCATCGAGCGCGACAAGGCACCGACGCGGGTTGAGATTGCCATCGAGCCGCTCACCGCGGCCTCAGGTGCGGAAGGGTTCTTCCTGGTCGCCTTCCGGGATGTGGCGTCCGCGCCGGAGCCCCAGACCCTGCAATCCGAGGGGGGGGAGAGTGGCGATAGAGATTCGTTGATCGGCGACCTGCGCCAGGAGCTCCAGGACACCAGGGACGAGCTGCGGACCGCGGTGGATCAACTCAGAACCGCCACCGAAGAACACACCTCGAGCTACGAAGAATTACTCTCGCTGAACGAAGAGTTCCAGTCGAGCCACGAGGAGATCGAAGCCTCGCAAGAGGAGCTACAATCTCTGAACGAGGAGCTCACGACGATCAACCGTCAGCTCGAGGATCGAAACCAGGAGCTCCGCACGCTCACTTCGGACCTCAACAATCTGTTGGTCAGCACCAACGTGCCGACGGTCTTCCTCGACCGCAACCTTTGCGTGCGGCGTTCTACGCCGGCGTGCACGGGTCTGATGCGCATCGTGCCGGCCGACGTCGGCCGCCCCTTGACCGACATAAAGACTCAGGTTCGCGACGACAACCTGCTCGCCGACGCGAGCCGTGTCCTGGGGGAGGGGACACCGATCGAAGCGGAGGTCTCGACCGACGATGACCGCTGGTTCTCCCGCACCGTTCTTCCGTATCGCACCGATTCGGGAGAGATCGACGGAGTATGCCTGACGTACCACGAGATGACGGTGCAGAAGAAAGCGGCTGCGGCGAGCGAGTATGCCCGCCTCTATGCCGAGGCCATCATTCGCACTTCGCGCACCGCGCTCCTGGTGCTCGACGCGGACCACCGTCTGGTCTCGGCCAATGAGGCCTTCTACACCGCGTTCCAAGTCGAGAAGGGGGAGACGGAAGGCCGCCGGATCTACGAGCTCGGCAACGGCCAATGGGACATTCCGCGGGTGCGCCATCTTCTCGAGGAGACCCTGCTGGGAAGGACGGAGATCAGAGACTACGACGTCGAGCACGAGTTCGAGAAGATCGGTTGGCGCAGCATGAGGCTCAATGCCGATGTCATGTCTCGCGATGGCCGCGGCGACCTCATTCTGGTCTCGATCGAGGACGTGACCAATTTGCGTCGTGCCGAGATCAGAGCGCAGAGTCGGGCCGACGAGCTCGAACTGGACGACCGGCGCAAGGACGAGTTTCTCGCCATGCTCGGTCACGAGCTGCGCAATCCGGTCGCGGCGCTCAGCAACGGGATCGAGCTCTTGCGCCTGACCGACGGCGCCGGAGTCGAGAGGGTCCGCGCCATGATGGGCCGGCAGACGCGCCGCATGACCGCCATGCTGGACCAACTTCTCGACGTCGCGCGGGTGATCTCGGGGAAGTTCGAGCTCACCCGGGATGAAGTCGACATCGCCGAGGCGGCGATGGCTGCGATCGAGACCGCGAGGCCGGTGTTCGAGAGCGCCGGCCACGAGTTGGCGGTGTTCCTACCCCCGCCGCGGAGCGTTCTCGTGCTCGGAGATGCGCTGCGGATCGCGCAAGTGATCGAGAACCTGCTCGGCAACGCGGCAAAGTACACCGAGAAGGGCGGCAGGATCTGCCTGCGGGTGGAGGGTGGGGAAGAGACCGTCACGCTGTCCGTCAAGGACACCGGCCTCGGTCTAGACCCGGCGATGCTCGAACGCATCTTCGAACTCTTTGCCCAGGTGCCGGTGGGCCTGCACCGAGCCAAAGGCGGTCTCGGCCTCGGATTAGCCCTGGTCCGCGGCCTGGTACAGATGCACGGTGGCAACGTCGAAGCCTTCAGTGCCGGGGCCGGGCAGGGCACGGAGGTTGTGGTGACTCTTCCACGCCTCCATCCTCGGCAGCTCCGGATGCGAGAGGACGAAGGCGCCGCACTCCCGGCCGTGACCTCGCGCAGAGTCCTGGTCGTGGACGACGAAGTGGACGCTGCCCAGACGCTCGTCGAAATCTTGAGCTTGCAGGGTCATGACGCGCGCGCCGCCAACGACGGTTCGACGGCGCTCGCCATGGCGCAAGGATTCCGCCCGGAGGTCGCGCTTTTAGACCTCGGCTTGCCGGGAATGGACGGCTACGCCCTGGCTGCTGGTCTGCGAGAGACCCTGGGCCGGCAGGTACTCCTGTTGGCGGTTACCGGCTACCAGGAAGATCGGCCTCGCCTGCGTGAGGCGGGTTTCGACGGCCACCTGCTCAAGCCGACCACTCTCGAGAAGCTTTCTCCCTTGATGATGGCGCTCGATCGGCAAGACGCCAGCGGCGCCGAGAACGCCTGAGCGCCGCCTCTGCTGTAGTCGCCGAACGGCGGGCCCTCCCGCTAGGGTTGGCCGTAGACGTCGGTGTGCGGGAAGAATCCAAACCATCCCCGCCAGAACGCCAGTGTTCCCGGCAGCCGCTCGAGGTGCTCGTGGTCGGGCCCAGTGAGAACCGACTCCTCCATTTGCCAGACCTCGCCCCGTTCGTCGAGGAGGCGACGGTTGAGGTCGAGCGCGAAGACATGCCTGGCGCGCCGGTACGCGCGGATCGCTCCCGAGGCACCGTCGGCAAGAACGACGAGCGTCAAGTCGGCGATCTGGTCGTTGACGACGCCGGTCGCTACCAGCGCCGAAACCAGATAGGCCTTCGCCGCCGCGCCGTTGCGCAGACCGTAGATCTCCGCGCTCTCCGGCAGGCGTGTGCTCGACCCACCGACCGGAAAGCGCACACCTCGGCGACGCTCTCCCCCCGCGCCAGGCCGGTATTCGAAGCCGAGCGCGCGTTCGACCAGCCGATCGGGAATGAGCACGGTGGTTTCGGGATGGCGGCGGCGCCAGTCGCCCCAAGTGGTGGCGGTCAGGGGAAGCATCCGCAGGCGCTCGGGGCGCTCGGCGAGGGGTCCGAGCACGGCCTCGCCGGTGAGGTTGTGCCACAGGGTATGAGTGGCGCGATCGACCATCAGCTTGTTGCTGCGGTAGAGCAGGCCCGAGGTGCCGAAGGTCAGCCGGCGACCGCCGACCTCGCCAGCGAAGAGGATCGCCGAGCCACAGAGGGTGCAGTAGCTGAGGGTCATCGCCTGGCCACCGAGCTCGTCGTTCAGCATTTCGTGCCAGCTCAAGATGCTCTCCGGATAGGCGCGACTCGCGCCACCTAGCGTCGCACCGAACACCCGCTCCTCTTCGCGCAGCCAGCCGCCTGCGCTCGCCGGTCCGTGGCGCGGTCCGTCGAGGCTGGGTATGCCCTCGCATCCCACGCCGCCGAACACCACCTCCTCGAGCCGCAAGCGTACCGGCGCCGACGCCAGCAGTTTGCCGAAGCAGGGGTCGATGCGCGCAAAGAGAGCCGCCTTCCACGCGGCGTAGCCGTCGCCTCCGCGCCACTCCGGGTGGCGCATGACGATGTCCACCCAGTCGAGGTAGCGCTCACCGGCGTCGGCGCCGGTCAGGTGCCTCAGGGCCTGAACGGCCTCGCCGCGCTGCGCCTTGGGAACGAAGAACAGCGCATCGACGATACCCGGGACCAGCCCGGCATCTCGGGCGGCGGCGAGCTCTGCGCTCGCCCTGGCGCGCACCGTGGGCAGAGGCGAAAGCAGCCGCTCGATGGCTTCGTAGCCGCGCGGTGCTTCGGCGAGGGCAGACCGTCCACCAGGGGCTGCGATGAGTCCGACAACGCAGGCCAAAGCCACCCCAAACCTACCGGTCCTCGGCGTGTGCATCTGTTGAGACTTACGGCTGCCGGCCAGCGGCGGATCGGTCGCGGCCCTTGCTCAACGATTGCGGCCGTACTTCTCGTGGCTCGACACCCAGTCGAGCGACGAGATCGCCGAGGCCAGCGAGATCTCGCCCGCCAACACCACGCCGGCGATGATCTCGGCCAGCTTGTTCACCTTGCCCCGGCCCCAGCAGCCGAGGATCTCCAGACACTCGCGCTGCGTCGGGAGTCCGACGCCGCCGCCGTGGGTCGCGACGATCAGCGAGGGAATGGTGAACGAGATGTAGAGCGCGCCTTCCGGGGTGACTTCGGTGTAGGCGATACCGGCGGAGGACTCCGACACGTTGGCCACGTCCTGGCCGGTGGCGATGAACATGGCGGTGATGCCGTTCGGCGAGTGCGCGCCGTTGTTGTTGGCGCCGGAGAGGAACGCGCCGACATTGGCGACCTGGGCGTGGTAGTGCACCTGCTCGGGCTCGACGCGCATGTTCTGCACCAGGATGTCGCGCGGGATGGTCACCTCGGCGACCACGCGCTTGCCGCGCGTGCGCATGACGTTGATCTGCGAGGCCTTCTTGTCGGTCGCCAGGTTCGACTCGAGATAGAAGCGCCGCACATGCTCCTTCGCATACGGCTGCTCGAGCATCCAACTGCAGGCGGCGAAGGTGGCACGGCCCACCATGTTCTGACCGGCGGCGTCGCCGGTCGAATAGTTGAAGCGCAGATAGGCGAACTTGGCGGCGAGGAAGGTGTCGATGTAGAGCAGCTTGGCGACCGAGGAGGTCGACTCGGCCTGCTCGCGGATCTCCGCCATGTTTTCCTGAATCCACGCCACGAACCCCCGCGCCTCGCGCGCCGAGGCGAAGACGAAGACCGGAGCGCGCTGCATGCAGTCGTCGACGACGGTCGAGGTCACGCCGCCGGAGAGGTTGATCACCTTCATGCCGCGGTTGTACGACGCGACCAACGTGCCTTCGGCGGTCGCCATGGGAATGAGGAACTCCCCGATCGCGTGCTCGCCGTTCACCTTGAGCGGCCCGGCGAGGCCGAGCGGCACTTGCGCGACGCCGGTGAAGTTCTCGATGTTCCCCTGGGTCGACTGCGGGTCGAATGAATACTTCGTCAGGTGCTGCAACTTGACGCCCGAATACTCCTCGGCGAACTGTTGCCGCTTGCCGACGATCGCGGGCGAATAGTTGTCGTCCTTGTCGAGCGGCACGGTGATGCGCTTCGGCGCTTGGTCGGCGATCGCGTCGTGCACCTTGACGCGCATCTCGCCGAACGAGGAACGGAGCTCGATGATCACTTCGTGGTCGCCCTTGGCGAGGGCCTCCGACGGACACTCGACCGTCACCACCTTGCGCAGCGGAAAATTCACCGGGTTCTGCTCGCTGATCTCGCTCGCCTGGCGCCGTTCGCCGCCGCCGAAGTCGAGCACCACGCGGTCGAGCGGCTGCGCCCGCCCGTCGATTGCGATCTCGACCAGCCCGGTGACGGTGGCATCCGCGAGTCGGTTCTTGAGCCCGAACTGCACGCCCGTGCCGGTGTTCTTCAGGCTGCTGAAGGTGTACATCTGCTTGAGGATCAGGGATGGGATCTTCATCGGACTGGGCTCCTCGGTCGGCGGTGGTGAGCGGGGGAGAGTGTACCGCGAGCGCGCGCGGTCGCGGCCTAGAAGCCGAGCTCTTCGCTGCGGTACTCGCCGAACACTTCGCGGAGCGTGTCGGCCACTTCGCCGAGCGTGACCTCGGCGCGCACGCAGTCGAGGATGGCCGGCATCAGGTTGCGGTCCTCGCGCGCGTCGCGGCCGAGGGTCGCACGAGCGCTCTCGGCGCGGGCGCCATCGCGGGCCGCGCGGAGCGCCTGCAGGCGGGCGATCTGCTCGGCCTCGGCGCGCGGGTCGATCGTGAGCACCTCGGTCGACTGGGTCTGCTCGTCGACGAAGGCGTTCACGCCAACCACGATCGCTTCCTTGGCCTCGACCGCCTGCTGATAGATGTAGGCCGCGTCGGCGATCTCGCCCTGTTGGAAGCCGCGCTCGATCGCCTTCTGGGCGCCGCCCATGTCGTCGATCCGGCGGATGTACTGCCGAGCGCGCTGGACGATTTCGTCGGTCAGGGCCTCGATGGCCCAGGCCCCGCCGAGCGGGTCGGTGACCCGGGCTATGCCGGTCTCGTTGCCCAGGATCTGCTGCGTGCGCAAGGCCAGACCCGCCGAGCGTTCGGTGGGCAGGCCGAGGGCCTCGTCGAAGGCGTTGGTGTGCAGAGACTGCGTCCCCCCGCAGATCGCGGCGAGCGCCTGGATGGCGACCCGCACCACGTTGTTGTCGGGCTGCTGCGCGGTGAGCGTCGAGCCCGCGGTCTGGGTGTGGAAGCGCAACCACAGCGAGCGCTCGTCGCGCGGGGCGTAGCGTTCACGCATGAGCTCGGCCCAGAGCCTCCGCGCGGCGCGGAACTTCGCGACCTCTTCCAGGAAGTCGTTGTGGGCGTTGAAGAAGAACGACAAGCGCGGCGCAAAGTCGTCGACCGCGAGGCCGCGCGCCAGAGCGGCGTCGACATAGCAGAGCGCATTGGCGAGTGTGAAAGCGACCTCCTGCACCGCGGTCGAGCCCGCTTCGCGCATGTGGTAGCCGGAGATCGAGATCGTGTTCCATTTGGGGACGCGCTCGGCGCAGAACGCGATCACGTCGGTGACCAGCTTCAACGAAGGGCCGGGAGGATAGATGTAGGTGCCGCGCGCGGCGTACTCCTTGAGGATGTCGTTCTGCACCGTGCCGCCGAGCTGGGCCCAGTCGACGTTCTGTTCCTCGGCCACCACCAGATAGAGCGCCAGCAGGATCGGCGCGGTGGCGTTGATGGTCATCGAGGTGGTGACGCGATCGAGCGGGATGCCGTCGAGCA
>JBDTNL010000092.1:0-12345 GCA_039933785.1 Acidobacteriota bacterium | reverse complement strand
TCGACGACGTCGGCTTTCTGCATGCCCTGGTAGACCGCCTGGTCGCGGATCACAACGTCGACCGCACCCGCGTCTACGTCACCGGCATTTCCAATGGTGGGTCGATGACCTTGTGTTTGGCATTCCAGACGCCGGACTTCGCGCGCGCCTATGCCGCCGTCGTCGCCAGCGTGCCTGCGCCCGAGAACATGGCCGTCACGCCCAAGAACCAGCCTGTTTCCATTCTGTTCATGAACGGCACCGACGACCCCATCAACCCGTGGCGCGGCGGCGACGTGGTCCTCTGGCCTGTCCTCAAGAGCCGTGGGACGGTGCTGTCGGCGCAAGCGAGCATCGACTACTTCCGCAAGCTTGCAGGTCTTGAAGGCGCGCCTCAGGTGACGAAGCTTCCGGACCGAGACCCCGGCGACGAGAGCACCGTCGTGCGTTCGCTATGGTCCGCGCCGGGCAAGCGCAGCGTTGCGCTCTACGCCGTTCAAGGCGGCGGCCACAGCGTCCCGCATCCAGCCATGCATGCCTGGCGCCTGCTGGGCCATTCGAACCGGGACATCCATGCCGCGAACGAGATCTGGAACTTCTTCCAGACGGTGCCGTAGTACGCAAAGGCCCCTGCTATGCACAACCTGCTCCTACCAGTCCACATCGCCGCCGGCGGCCTCGCCATGGTTCTCGGCGCCGTCGCTCTGAGCGTCAAGAAGGGCGGCACCATCCATCGCGGCAGCGGGCGGCTGTTCGTCTACGCCATGCTCCTCATGGGCACCAGTGCAACGATCCTGGAGTTCCTCAAGGCCCCCAACTGGACGAACGTGCTCGCTGCGTTGATGACCGCGTACTTCGTGGTCACCGCGCTCCTGACCGTCCGCCCCGCATCGCCATGGAGTCGCCCCGTCCAAATCGCCGCGCTGGCCGTCGCGACAGGGCTCGCGCTCATCGACGTCCTGGGCGGTGTCAAAGCCTTCAACAGCCCGCATCGGGTGCTCAACGGCGTCCCGTTCGTGATGCACTTCGTCCTCGCCACCGTCATGACCCTGGCGGCGATCGGCGACGTGCGCGTCCTCCGTTCCGGCGCGCCGCGCGGCGGGCCTCGCCTGGCCCGCCATCTCTGGCGGATGTGCTTCGCGCTGTTCATCGCGGCGGGATCGTTCTTCTCGATCCGCTCGCGCGTCGCGAGGGTCCTTCCCGAGCTGTTCACGACCGGACCGATGCGAACGCTGCCGATCCTGCTCGTGTTTGGCGCGATGTTCTATTGGTTGTGGAGGGTGCGGCGCCGCCGGGTGCTGCCGGTGATCGTCCGACACGACCCTGGTATCGTTCACGGACGCGGGCCAGACCGAATTGTCGGCGCCGCTTCTACAGCTGGACAGGAGGCTCAATGACTCGGAAGGTACCCATCCTCGGAATTGCTCTGCTTCTCACGGGCGTCATGGTCGCATCGACCGCATCGGTCGCCTTGGCGCAGGACAAGAAGCCGCTCTCTCCTGCCGGGACCGCGGCCACGATGGTCGACGGCACGTGGAGCGCGCCCGACAAGGACGGCAACCGCTCGTACTCCGGCGGCAAGTGGATCGAGGTGGCCTACAGCCGCCCGATGCTGCGCGGCCGCGCGGACATCTTCGGTAAGGGCGCGGACTACGGCAAGGACGTCAACGCCGGGGCCCCCGTCTGGCGCGCCGGCGCGAACCAGGCGACGAAGCTCACGACCGAAGTTGCGCTGACGATCGGCGGCAAGAAGCTCGAGCCCGGCAGCTACGACGTATTTGTCGAGCTCAAGGAAGGCGCCTGGACTCTGATCCTCAGCACGCAGCCGACCCAGGAGAAGTACGACCGCAGCGAGAAGACCAAAATCTGGGGCTCGTACGGCTACGATCCAAAGTTCGACGTCGTCCGGGTGCCGATGACAATGATGACGCCCGCGGTCTCGATCGACCAGTTCACCATCGGCTTCGCCGACATGACCGACGGGGGCGGCAAGCTCTCGATGGCCTGGGAGAAGACCGGAGCGGTCGTTCCCTTCACGGTCGCGAAGTAACCCTCCACACCATCCTGGCCGAGCCGCGGTCCTCCGCGCCGCGGCTGCCAGGCCGGAGCGTCCCCAGTGGCATCCTCCCGGGCGTGACACTCGGGAGAAGCCGCTCGCACGCCGTGCCGTGAGCCGCTGGTATTGAGCGACTGAGCACGCCTTGGCTGTCCCTCGGCCCGAAACGGTCTCACCGCGGGTTCAGCGGATGCGAGAGTGCGGCTGCAGCGTCCCGAATCGGAGGAGTCCATGCAACAGGCCGTGGCGACGGTCCCCGAGTATTCGGCCACCGTGATTGCGATGTGCTCCGCCGGACTCGCGCTGCTCGCGCTTGCCTTGTGGGGCGCCCGGAAGGAGATCCCCGCGGCGCGCGGGCTCGACAAGATCGTGGCTCTCTGGAGCGTCTGTTTCGCCCCACCGCTCGCGGTGTTCGGGGCGACCCATCTCTTCGATCCGCAGTCGCTCCTCATACGCGTGCCGTCGTACATGCCGTGGCGGCCGTACTGGGTCTACTTCGTCGGCTGCGCGTTGATCGCCGCGGCTCTGAGCCTCGCCGCCCGGGTTTCCGTTCGCTGGTCGGGGCTGCTGTTCGGAATCATGATGTTCCTATTCGTGGCGATGCTCCATCTGCCGGGTGCCATCGCCCTGAAGAACAACCGGATTCTATGGACGATCGTCGCGCGTGAGCTGTCGTTCGGCGGTGCCGCCTGGATGTTCGCGGCGAACGCGGCAAACGATTGGTCGGAGCGCAGACGAAGCATTCTGCGCAACGTGGGCCGAGCATTCGTCACCCTGGCGCTGCTCGTCTTCGGCCTGGAGGAAATCCTGCACCCCGCCGTTCTTCCGGTCGTTCCGCTCGTACAGGAGATGCCGTCCTGGGTTCCAGGGCGGCTGTTGATCGGCTACCTCACGGGCGCTGCGCTCCTGGTCGCCGGCGCGAGCATTCTTTGGGGCAAGAGAGTGCGTTTGATTTCGACCTGCCTCGCAGCCTGGATCGTACTGCTCGTTCTGCTTCTCTACGGTCCCATCATGATCCTGGCCCTCTCCGCGGCGGGCGACGTGGCCCAGGTCACGGCAATCGACTACTTCGCCGACACGCTGCTTTTCGCTGGCGTCGTTCTGGCGCTCGCGAAGGTGGCGCCTACGACTGCCACTCATTCCTCGCCCGCCTCAAGAGAACCACTCCCCACTGAAACGGCATGATCCATGGAATGGCCGGGATAGAACAAAAAGCAGCAAGAGTCACGTCAGGTCGAGCTCCCCATGGCCTTCGACCGCGATGCGCCTATAGGCGATGCGCTGCTGTCGCGTCCCCGCCATGAAACTGGGGCTCTTGGAGGACGGTACTGCTTCCGCAGACAGTGGTTAGAGTCAGGGTACACGTCCGCATCCTCTCCTGTGCATGCAGAGTCATGACCGCGCCTAGCGTGAGGTACACCACCGCCGGTATGACCGTCGACTTGAATCGGACCATTTGCGTCCCTCGTTTCTCGGTTGGGTGACAGCAACACTCCGCGAGCGTTTGAAACGCAGTGCTGCACCCCTCAGAGATGCGCCCGCGCGGCTTGGGCGCGCAAGGTGAGCGGGTCCCTCGCGCCGCGCTTGGCGAGGAGCGTCTTGGCGCTGGATTCGAAGAGCGGCCGAGCCTCGGACTTCTTGTCCAGGTTCGCGAGACAGCGCCCGAGCTCGAGTTGGGCCTCGGCCGTGCGCCAGTCCTCGGCGGTAAAGCGCTTGGTGCGGAGAGCCAGGGCTTCGCGCAGCAGCGGCTCGGCCTCCTTGGCGCGGCCGGATTCGACCAACAACGGACCTAGCCCGACCCCGACCTCGGCGATTCGCGGATGCCCGTCAGGGAAGTGCTGGCGATAGATCGCAAGTGACTGGCGCATGAGCGGTTCGGCCTCGCGCGGGTGGCCGAGGGCGGCTTCGTCGAGTCCGAGGTTGAGCATCGCGTACGCGGTGTCAGTGTGGTTCTCGCCCTCGGCCGCGCGATAGCCGGCAAGCGCCTGCAGGTGCTCCTTCTTGGCCTCGGCCGGCCGCCCACTCAGACGCTCGAGCACGCCCAGGTTGTTGCGGGCAAGCGCTACGTCGGGATGATCGGCGCCTTGCGTGCGGATGCGAATCTCGAGCCCGCGACGAAGCGCCGGCTCGGCGGCGGCGTAGTCGCCGGCCTCGCGCAGAATCGCGCCGAGATTGTTGAGCCCCGAAAGATAGTCGGGGTGATCCTCGCCGAGCGCTTCGAGCCAGATGGCGAGCGCCTGGCGCAAGGTCGTCGCGGCCGCTTGATAGTCGCCGTGCACGTATTGGATGACCGCGACGTCATTGATCGCGTTGGCGTAGTTCGGGCTCTTCTCGCCATACGCGCGCTTGTAGGTAGAGAGGATCTCGGGGATCAGCCGCGCGCTCTCTTCCCACTTGCCGATCCGATTGTAGACGTTGAGCAGCTCCTTCTGAGTGATCGCGACGTCCGGATGACCCGCGCCGAGGACTTTGGTGCGCAGCGCGATCGTCTGCTTGAAGAGCGGCTCGGCCTGATCGAACTTTGCTTGCGCTCCGAGGTAGAGCGCCAGGTCCTGCATTTGCGTCGCCACGATCGGATCTTCTTCGCCCAGGCCGCGCCGGAAGCGAGCCAGCGCCTCCCGGGCGTGGACTTCCGCCTTGGGGTACTCGCCCTGCTTGTAATAGTCCTCGGCCAACGCCTTGAAGCTGTACCCCACTTCGAGACTGTCTTCACCGAAGCGGGCGCGACGAATCGCGAGCGCCTCGTCGTTGAGGCGCTCTGCCTCGTCGAACTTGCCTTGTTCGTAACGTACGGCCGCCAGATCGCTCTCGGCCGAGGCAGCCTCGGCGCTCCGCGGCCCGTGGAGCCGGGTTTCGAGCGCCAACGCTTCGCTGGCAATGGTTTCGGCCCGCGCGAAGTCGGTCTTCTGCATCAGTGCGTTGGCCAGGATCGTGAGGTCGTCGGCCACCGCCGGGTCGTCGCCCGGATGGCGCTTGCGATCGAGGGCCAGGGCTTTCTCGGCTTGCGCGATGGCCTCGTCGTAGAGACCGAGACTGGTCTGGATGCGAGCGATGGTACGGATGATCTGCGCTCGATTTTCGGGCTGCGCCGCGAGCTCTTTATCGACGCGCTCGGCGCCGCGCATCAGCAGGTCCCGCGCGGTGACGGTGGCGCCCTTCGATTCACTGGGGTCCGCGACTTCGAAGAGGCCGATGAGGAACTTCTGCACGTCCTCGGCTCGACGCGCCTGCATTCGCGCGGCTCTCGCCTGCCAAAGTGTGGCCACCAACCCGCCCACCAAGGCCAGAAGCACCATGGCGGCGGCGGCGACCGCGAAGCGATGGCGGCGGACGAACTTGCCCACGCGGTAGCCCACTCGGTCGCCCTGCGCCGCGACTGGCAACCCGGCGAGGTGCCGTCGCACGTCCTCGGCGAACGCGTCGACCGAGCGATAGCGGCGCTCGGGCTCCTTCTGCAGCGCCTTCAAGACGATGCGATCGAGATCGCCACGTAGTCGACGTCGAAGGTCGCCGACCTGGAGTCCGCTGGCGGACGTCGCCGCAGTGCTCGGGCGCACAGCGTCGGTCTCGACCACTGCCTCGTGCACGGCCTTGGCGTCGGTGCTCCTTGGACGCTGCGCGCGTTCTCCGGTCAGCAGTTCGTAGAGCAGGAGGCCGAGCGCGTAGACATCGGTGCCGGTGGTCACCGGCTCGCCGCGGACCTGCTCGGGAGCCGCGTACTGCGGCGTCAGGAGGCGCAGATCGGTACGTGTCAGGCCCTGCTCCGCCTCGGGATCGAGCAGCTTGGCGATGCCGAAGTCGAGCAGCCTCAGATCGCCGCTCGCGGTGACCAGGATGTTCGAGGGCTTGAGGTCGCGGTGCACGATGAGCGCGCGGTGGGCCGATTCGACGGCGCCGCAGGCGTCGAGAAAGAGGCGCAGGCGATCTTCGACCCGCAAGCGCCGCGTTGCGCAATAGGCGGTGAACGGCTCGCCCTCGACGAACTCGAGGGCGAAGAACGGCAACCCGTCCGGGGAGACGCCGCCGTCGACCAGCCCTGCGATATGAGGATGCTTGAGGTTGGCGAGAATCTGACGCTCGCGCAGGAACCGACGGAGGACTTCGTCGGTATCGGTGCCTCGCTTCAGGATCTTGATCGCGACGCGCTGCTCGAACTGTCCGTCGGCGCGCTCGGCGAGATAGACCGTACCCATACCGCCGCGGCCGGCCTCACGTACGATCCGGAAGGCCCCCACGCGCTGGCCCGTCCGATCGAGCTCTGGAATGTGGGGCTCGGTCTGTTCGACGCGCTCCGCCGCGGCCTCGCCGAGGAGCGCAGCGGCGGCCTCGGCGGCTCCGGACAGCACTCGATCGGCGCGCCGGTCCGCCGCGAGCAGGGCCGCGACCTCGGAGCGCAACGCGGCATTGCTCCCGCAGGCGCGGTCGAGAAAACTCGCCTGCTGTTCGGTCGGAAGATCTACGACCTCATCGAACAACGCCTGAACCGCCTGCCAGCGTTCACGCTCGCCGTCCGAGCTCATGGGAGGCTTAGCCGCCGAGCTCGCGAGACAGGAAAGCCCGGGCCTTGCGCCAGTCGCGCTTCACCGTGGTCTCGGACGTGGAGAGCGCATCGGCGGTTTCTTCGACCGACAGGCCGGCGAAGAACCGCAGCTCGACGATGCGGCCGAGCCGCGCGTCGAGGGCTTCGAGCCGAGTGAGTGCGGTATCGACCGCCAGCACCTCTTCGACCTGCGCCGCGATTCCGACCCGCTCGTCGTCGAGCATCTCCGGCCGCACACCGCCGCCGCGTTTCTCGGCGCCGCGTCGCCGGGCGTAGTCGACCACGATCTGCCGCATGGCTCGCGCCGCCACGGCGAAGAAGTGCCCGCGATCGTTCGGAGAGACGCCCCGGTTGTGGGCAAGTTTGAGGTAAACCTCGTGGACGAGAGCGGTCGTCGACAGCGTGTCGCTGGTGCGCCCGCGGCCAAGCTGGCGATGCGCGAGGACGCGCAATTCGCGGTAGACCAGAGTGAATATCTGGTCCATCGCCGCTTGATCGCCGCCGCGCGCTGCGAAAAGAAGGCCAGTGACGTCGCCGGCGACGACATCCGGACTATTACCCGGCCTGTCGTTCGCCGTCGCGTCAGGGCCCCGCCCGACCTCGAAGAAATCTGCCAAGTTGCGGCCATGGTAGCAGTGCTCACGGGGGCGGCGGTGCGGCGGAAACAGCGCCGCGCACCGCCGCCGGCCGACCGGCCGGTCTCGTCAGGGCTTCAGACCGCATAGATCGTCGATCCTCGTCCCGTTGTAGCCCAGGCTGTAGCGTCCCTCGGCGCTCAGCACCGGGAGGACGTAGGCCTGCCGCTTGTGGGCCTCGCTCTTGGAGAGATAGAGCTGCAGCCCGCCAAAGCTGCCCGGGAGCGGAGCGCCTCCCAATTGCGAAACCGCTACCTTCTGTGTCGCCAGAGGGAACGGAAAACCTCCGCCACTGAAGATCGTCTTGAGGTTGCCCGCCTCGTCCGTGGCGTTGACCCGCTCTTGCGAGAGCGGAAACCACGCGGGTGCACCGGAACAGGACGCCACCCCGGTGCTGGGGACTTCGCGCCAGATGATCAGGTTGGTGCCGCCGTTAAACGGGCCGCCGTTGACGTAGCGGGAAAACCATGTGGAAGCCAACGGCGTGCGGTGGTCGCGAGCGCCTTGCTGCTGTCCGTTGATGACGTAGTAGCGGCCATAGAAGGTGAACGTGCCGTCGTTCTGGAAGCGCGAGCTGTCAGAGACGATGTGGACGGCTTCATTGCCCTCGGCCTGGTTGGCCGCGTTGTTGACGAAGAAGAAATCACCAGTAAGGACATTGGGGTCGCCGGATGCGTAGTAGACGGAGTTCCCGGGCGAGTACAGGGAGGGAGTACCGACGCCGAGGCTCGGGCTCAACGGCTGGCACTGGTCCGTGACGTCGATCGTGAGGTAGCCGCGCGCGATGCTGTCGCCGTGGTTGAAGCCGGCACAGACGGTCGTCCCTGGATCCGGCTTGCCGGTGTGCCGTGCCTTGAGTCGAGCGACGGAGGCGGCGAGAATGCCGCCGCCGGGTAGAACCGTCGTGCCGGCGCAGTGGGGAAAGCTGCCCAAGCTCTGTCCCTGGCCGGTCTGCGGCAGACTCCCGTTGAGGATGTCCTGGAGGTTCATCGTCTGGATGTCGAAGGCCTTCAGGTAGAGGTCGAAGGCCATGGTCGGGACTCCGTAGTCCGTCCACAGCACGACCCGGACGATGTGGCTCGTACCCCCGAGATTGCTGACCGAGAACAGCATGGTGTGTCCAGGGTCGTTGAGGTCGGCCTCGAAATAGGGGTACAACAGGGTCGCACCGGGGAATGCACCGAGCATGCAGGAGCCGTTGCCGGTCGGCCCGGCGAAAGCGGCGGTGCAGACGAGCAAACTCAGGACGAGCGCAACGGCGGGGCGGAGTTTCATTCCTCTCATAGTGCCTCCCTTGGGTCAGGTTGGTATTGATGAGAGAACGCAGGACCGAGCCCGGAGGGGCCACTCCGTTTTCGACTCTCTTGACAGTCCGCCAAAACAGGCTGTTTTTATGGCGCACAGGGGAACGCCGGAATGGAATCAGGCGGACGAGCTGTCTGTGTCCGAGCGGGCGACGGGAGTCCGCAGCGCGCTGAATCGCGTCCCCCGCCGTCAGATCGTGCCGAGCTACGGCGTCATAGGTCTAGTGATCGCGTGCTCTACGCTATTTCGAACCCGGAGACCTCTCGAAGCCACGACGCGCACGCTACGGGCATGCTGTCCTTGTGGCCATTGGTCGCCGTGATTTCACCGAAGGCGCCTACGGTGTGCCCTCGTCCCCATCCTCCTCGCCTCGATCACTCTCGCCACCCCGCCTGCGATGCGCCGGCGCGGCGCTCTCCTCATCCTTCAACTCCCCGCTGATCGCCGGCACCTCGCCCGCGTTTACCAGCGCGTTCAGCGCCGGCAGGTCCTTGTCCCAGACTTCCTTCAGCTTGGCGAGCTGCTCGTCAATCTGCGCCTCGAGCTGCTTCTTGACGAGGAGAGCCTGGGCGGTCGGCGGATAGTCGCCGGTGCCAGCGGAGCTGCCGACGAGGGCAAGCTTGTCGTTGAGGCGGACCGGGTAGTTGAGCGGATCCTGCCGAGCCTTGTTCTTGGTCTGGTAGAGGGCCTCTTCGACGGCGGTCATCTTCTTGTCGAGGGCGTCGGCGGCTTCGACGATGGGCCTGCCTTTCTCGTCGTCGCCGAGCTTGGTCTTAACCGCGCCAATCTCGGTGCGGACTTGGCGGATGCGGCGGATCTCGGTGTTGACCTCGGAAAGCTTGTCGCGGACATCGAGTAGGAAATCGTATTGCGCTTGGAGGTCAGCCGGCGAGACCTTGGAGCGCGGGTCGGCCTTGATTTCGAAGGGCACGGTCTTGACCACGGCGCTATCGCCCTCGCCGACCGTGAGGCGAGCCTTGTATTTACCGGGAACGACGCGCGGGCCGTCGAGCTCGCCTTCGCCGCCGGCCCAGAGGATCATGCCGGAGAAGTCCTTGGCTTTGTCGACTTCGAGATCCCAGACGAAACGGTTGAGGCCCGGCAGCCCGTCGACCGTGGGCTCGCCTTCCTTGGGCTTGTTCTTGGCCTTCTTGGCCTTCTCGTCTTTGTCCTTCTTGTCCTGCTCCATCGTCTTGTCGTTGGCCGCAACCTTGGCCGGGCCCGCACCCTCGATGGGAGCGACTTGCGGCGGCGGTTCACCAGCGGGTTTAGCTTCGAGCGTGGGGTCTTCCTTGGCGGTCTCGCCCTTGAACGTGCGGAGGACCTTGCCGGCGCTGTCGAGAAACTCGAGCTTGAGAGGTGTGGCGTCCTTCTGACCGATGAGCGAGTACGCGAGCACGACTCCGGTCGCCGGGTTGGTGCCTTGGTTGCGCGGTGCGTGCCCACCACCTCCGCCCTGCAAGCGGTAGCTGGCGGCGGGCGCATACACGTGCACCGGCTCGGCAGCGACGCTCTTGTCGAGCTCGCGGAGCACACCGATGTCGTCGAGCACCCAGAAGGCGCGGCCGTGGGTGGCGGCGATCAGGTCGTCATTCTTGATCGTGAGATCGGCGATCGGGACGACCGGCAGCTTGAGCTGGAGCGACTGCCAGTGGGCGCCGTCATCGAAGGACATCCAGACGCCGCGCTCGGTACCTGCGAAGAGCAAGCCCTGGCGCTTGGTGTCGGCGCGCACGACGCGGGTGAATTGATCGGCGGGGATGCCGCGATCGATCTCGGTCCAGGTGGCGCCGTAGTCGCGGGTGCGGAAGAGGTACGGCCGCAGGTCGTCGAGCTTGTAGCGCGTCGCCGCGACATACGCGACGCCTTTCTCCAGCGGGCTCGCGTCGATGGCGTTGATCTGCGCCCACTCGGGCACGCCGGTCGGGGTCACCTTCGCCCACGTCTTGCCGTTGTCGCGCGTCACGTGCACGAGGCCGTCGTCGGACCCTGCCCAAATCACGCCGGGCTCGACCGGGGATTCGGCGATCGCGAAAACGGTGGCGTAGTACTCCACACTGGTGTTGTCCTTAGTGATCGGGCCGCCGGCGGGGACCTCCTTGGTCTTGTCGTCGCGGGTGAGGTCGGGCGAAATGACTTCCCAGCTCGCGCCGCGGTCCTTCGAGCGAAAGACCACGTTGGCGCCGGCGTAGAGCACGCTCGGATCGTTGGGCGAGAACTGCATCGGGAAGTTCCACTGGAAACGGTACTTGAGCTCCGCCGCGCCCCAGCCCATCGGGTTATCCGGCCACGGGTTCACGTCGCGCACTTCCTCGGTGCGGTGATTGACCACCGTGAGCAGACCGCCGTACGAGCCGCCGAACACGATGTCGGGATCGCGCGGGTCGGCCAGGATGTAGCCGCTCTCGCCGCCCGCGGTGACCTCCCAGTCGCCCTCGCCGATGCCGCCGTTGCCCGAACGCGAGCGGATGCGCACCGCCGAGTTGTCCTGCTGCGCGCCGAGGATGTGGTACGGAAAATCGTTGTCGGTCGAGACCCGGTAAAACTGCGCCGTCGGCTGGTTGTCCTCGGTGGTCCAGGTGCGGCCGCCGTCGAAAGTGACATTCGCGCCGCCGTCGTTGGCCTCGATCATGCGCAGCGAGTCGTTGGGCGCGATCCACAAGTCGTGGTTGTCGCCGTGCGGCACGCGGATGGTCGAGAAGCTCTTGCCGCCGTCCTTGCTCTTGTGGAACTGCACGTTGACGACGTAGACGGTGTCCTCGTCCTTGGGATCGGCGTAGACGCGCGAGTAGTACCAGGCGCGTTGGCGAAGGTCGCGGCTCTCGCTGGTCTTGGTCCAGGTCTCGCCGCCGTCCTTCGAGCGGAACAGGCCACCTTCTTCCGCTTCGATGATGGCGTACAGGTTCTGCGAGTTGGCGGCCGAGATCGAGACGCCGATGATCCCGAGCGGCGCTTTCGGCAAGCCCGACTTCTTGGTCGCGTTCTGGGTCAGGTTCTTCCAGGTGTCGCCGCCGTCGGTCGACTTCCAGAGCGCCGAGCCTTCGCCGCCGCTCTCGAAGCCCCACGGCATGCGGCGGAAGCGCCAGGTCGAGGCATAGAGGATGCGCGGATTCGACGGATCCATGACGAGATCGATCGCGCCGGCGTCGCGATTGGCGAACAGCACGCGCTGCCAGGTGGTGCCGCCGTCCTTGGAGCGATACACGCCGCGCTGATCGCTCGGCCCGAAGGCGTGCCCGAGCACCGCCACGTAGACCAGATTCGGATCCTGCGGGTGCACACGGATACGGCCGATCTGGCGTGAATCCTCGAGACCGATCCTCTTCCAGGTGACGCCGCCATCGGTCGACTTCCACATGCCGTCGCCGTGCGAGACGTTGCCGCGCACCGTGATCTCGCCGCCGCCGACGTACACCACATTGGGATCCGACGGCGCCACCGCGACGGCGCCGATCGAGCCGCCGAAGGTGCCATCGCTCATGTTCTTCCAGCTCTCACCGCCGTCGGTGGTCTTCCACACGCCGCCGCCCGTCGAGCCGAAGTAGTACGTCAGCGGCTGGCTGGCGAGCCCCTCGACCGCCGCCGAGCGGCCACCGCGGAAGGGGCCGACCTCACGCCATTTCAACGCCTTGAAGAGTGCATCGTCGAAGCCCGGTTTGGCTGCAGGCGCCTTCTCGCTGGCTCGTTCGCCAAATGCCGCGGCATGGGTCAGGCAGAACGAGAGCAAGCAGGCGGTCGACACACGAATCAGGGCTCGCGACATAACGGAGATCTCCCGGAAATGCCGCGGCGCGCCGCGGCTTGGAGATTCGTGTTTACCACACCTCGGG
>JBDTNL010000091.1:0-12426 GCA_039933785.1 Acidobacteriota bacterium | reverse complement strand
GCCAGAGCGTTGGCGCCGCCGACGATGTCGAGCAGCTCCATGGTGATGTGCGTCTGGCGAGCGCGGTTGTAGTCGCGCGTCAGTTCCTTGATCATGTCTTCGGCCGCTTCCGTGGCCGCCTTCATCGCCACCATGCGGGCGATCTGCTCCGAGACCGCGGCATCCATGAAAGCCTGGAAGAGTCGGATGCGCACCGTCGCGGGAAGCAATTCGTCCAGGAGCGCGAGCGGGTCGGGCAGGAACTCGTACTCGACCGAGCGCGCTTTCGCAGTGGCGGCGGAGGCGGCGGCGCTGGCCGCTTTCTCGGCTGCACCTTGAACGAGCGGCAGAAGCTGCACGATCTGGGGCCGCTGTTGTCCCGCCGAGAGGAAGCGCATGTAGACGACTCGCACGCCGGAGATCTTGCCAGAGAGAAAATCGGCCATCAGCTGATTCGCGATCGGCTCGATGTCCTCGAACTTAGGCGCTTCCGAGACGGACGTCGACTGCAGGTCCATCGTGCGCTGGCGGTACTTGAAGAACGCGATGCCCTTCTTGCCGTAGACCTGCAGGCCCGTGGGCTCGTTCGCCGCTCTGCGCGTAGTCAGGGCCTCGTTCGCGACCCGCAGGATGTTGGCGTTGTAGCCGCCGCAAAGCCCGCGGTTCGAGGTGAGGACGAGATAGGCCACCGGCGCCGCCGGGTTGGCCGGCTCGAGCAACGGGTGCTCGAGCGCGACACCGGCGTTCGACAAGTCGGCCACCAACTCGGCCAGCTTCTCGGTGTATGGCCGCGTCGCGACTGCACGGTTGAACGCGGCCTGAAAACGCGCCGTGGCGATGAGCTGCATCGTCCGCGTGATCTTGCGGATATTGCGCACCGACTTGCGGCGCTTGACGAGTACGCGGCGATTCGCCATGGCTTACTTGTTGTCGCGAACGAACACGGCCTTGAAGTTGCCGAGAACGGTCTTGAGCTTGTCCGCCGCATCGCCCGGCAGGTCGCCAGTCTTGCGCAGGCCGTCGAGGATTTCCGGATGTTCGTCGCGCAAGTGCTTGAGCATCGCCGCTTCGAAGGGCAGCACCTGGGTCACCGGCAGGTCGTCGAGGACGCCCTGCGTGCCCGCGAAGACCGAGATGATCTGCTCCGCGACCTCGTACGGCTGGTACTGCGGCTGCTTCAGTAGCTCGACCATACGGCGGCCTCGATCGAGCTGGCGCTGGGTCGCGGTGTCGAGATCGGTGCCGAGCTGCGCGAACGCCTCGAGAGAACGGAACGACGCGAGGTCGAGGCGGAGCGAACCGGCGAACTTCTTCATCGCCTTGCGTTGGGCGTTGCCGCCGACGCGGGAGACCGAGATGCCGACGTTGACCGCCGGGCGCACACCGGCGAAGAACAGGTCGGGCTCGAGGAAGATCTGACCGTCGGTGATCGAGATCACGTTGGTCGGAATGTACGCCGAGACTTCGCCTTCCTGGGTCTCGATGATCGGCAGGGCGGTCATCGAACCGCCGGAATCGCGAAAGCGGTGGACCCGGTATTTGTCCTTGTCTTTCAAGGTCGCGAGAAACGCGTCGGCGCGGTGCTTGCCGTGTGGGCGGTGATACAGGCCGAGCTCGTCGTCGGGCCGCACCTCGGCCGGGGCCGCCAGACCCTTTTCGTGCTTCACGGCAAGCTTGCGGTCGGTCGATTCCTCCGGAGTCGCCTTGGGCACCACCGCGTACTCCTCGCGGAGCTTGACCGAGCGCTCGAGCAGGCGGGAGTGGAGATAGAACACGTCGCCCGGGTACGCCTCGCGGCCTGGCGGGCGGCGAAGGAGGAGCGAGAGCTGGCGATACGACGCCGCTTGCTTGCTCAAGTCGTCATAGATCACCAGCGTCGCCTTGCCGTGGGCGTACATGAAGTACTCGGCCATGGCGGCGCCCGCGTACGGCGCGATGTACTGGAGCGGCGCCGGGTCGGCGGCCGATGAAGAGACCACGATGGTGTAGTCCATGGCGCCGCACTGGCGGAGCTTCTCGACCAGGCTGACGACCGTCGACTCCTTCTGTCCGACCGCGACGTAGACGCAGATCACGTCGCCGCCCTTTTGATTGATGATCGCGTCGATCGCGATCGCGGTCTTGCCGGTCTTGCGGTCGCCGATGATGAGCTCGCGCTGGCCGCGACCGATCGGGATCATCGAGTCGATGGCCTTGATGCCGGTCTGCATGGGCTCGGTCACGGGCTGGCGCTGGGCGATGCCGGGCGCCTTGTATTCGAGCGGACGGCGATGCGGGGTCTCGATCGGACCGAGACCGTCGAGCGGCCGACCCAGCGGATCCACCACTCGGCCGATCATGGCCTCGCCGCAGGGCACCGAGAGCAGATCGCCAGTCCGGCGAACTTCGTCGCCCTCCTTGATGCCGAGGAACTCGCCGAGCACGACGACGCCGACCGAGGACTCTTCCAGGTTAAACACCTGACCAATGGCGCCGTTCTGGAACTCGAGACGCTCGCCGGCGAGCGCGTTGTTCAGTCCGTACACACGGGCGATGCCGTCGCCGACTTCGAGCACCGTGCCCACTTCGGCGAGGTCCATTCCCCCGCGAAAGCTCTTGATCTCCTGCTGGAGAACCGAGCTGATTTCATCGACCTTGAATTTCATTGCCAATCCTCTCGTTCCTTGAGGTACAGATGGTACCGGCCCGCGATCACTCAGCCTTCTACTGGAGACTGGCCCTGCATGATCTGGCGCGACGCGCGCTCGAGCAGCGCGGTGTCGAGCCGTTTGAGCGCCGACGAGGCGCTGGTATCGAATTTCTGGTCGCCAACCCGCACCACCATGCCGGCGAGCAAGCTCTCGTCCACGGTCTCGTGCAAGATCGCCTGGCGACCTGAGAACTTCAGAATCGCCGCCGCGAGCTCATCGCGCAGTGCGGCGCTGAGCGGCACCGCTGTGCTCACCTTCACGTCGACCCGGCCCGCCGCACGATCGACCGCTTTGCGGTACGCCTCGGCGACGTCGAGCAGATAGGCGCTTCGCCCCTTGCGATTGATCACCTGCAGGGCATCGACCAAAAGGTCGCTCGCCTGGCCGCGAAAGACCCTCTCAATTGCCGCGGCGCGCTCGCTGGCATCGACCAGCGGGCTCTTCAGGAACTCGCCGAGCCGGCGGTTGCCGCGCATCAACTGGGCGAGCGCCGTCCACTCCTCGAGCAGGCTCTCGATGGCGCCCTGCTGGCGGGCGACGGCGAGAAGAGCCTCGGCGTAGACACTGGCGACATCCTGCTGGGTGATTCCGGCCACGTCGCGTCTCCCCCTAGTTGCTGATGCCGCTGGTGCCGCTGGTGCGCTCGCCAAGCGCGGCGATCGAGTCCTGAATCAGGCGCTCGTGATCCTTGGGGTTCAACTCTTTGCGCACGATCTGCGCCGCGGCCGAGGTCGCGAGCGTCGCCGCCTTGGAGTAGAGCTCGGAGATCGCGGCGTCCTTGGCGAGACCGATTTCGCGCTTGGCGCGCTCGAGCAGCTTGGCGGCTTCCTGCTTGGCCTCGTCCTCGATGCGGTGCTTGACGACCTCCGCATCGCGGCGGCCTTCCTCGACGATCTTGGTGGCCTCGGCGCGAGCCGAAGTTAGCTTTTCGGCGTGCTCCTTCAGCCGCGCTTCGGCCTCGTCACGGTCGCGCTTGGCCGCGGCGAGTGCCTTGTGGATGAAGTTCTCGCGGTCCTGCAGGCCTTTCAGGATCGTCGGCCAGCCGAACCGACCCAGCACAAAAACCACGCCCATGAAGATCAGTACCGTCCAGAAGGCGATACCGATATCGCCAGCGAAGATGCTGGGATCGCCCTGTTCCTCGCTGGCGAAGGCCGCCATCGGAGTCGCGAGCGCGAGCAGCCACGCAGTCACACCGAAAGACATTCTCGTGCGCTTCATTGAAAACTCCCGCGGCAAACTTCCGCAAAACAAGTCGTCTTCGCGGATCCCAGTGGACCGGCGAACATGAACAGACCTTCGCCTACTTCGCGATCGCTGCCAGCAGGCCGACGACCACCGCGAACAAAGCGGCTCCTTCGATCATCGCGGCAGTGATGATCATCGCGGTGCTGACCTGCCCGGCCACCTCGGGCTGACGGGCCATCGCTTCGACAGCCGAACCGCCCACGCGGCCGATGCCGATACCTGCGCCAATGACGGCCAGGCCGGCGCCGATTGGACCGCCCAGATAGCCGAACGACTTGCTCGATGCTACGGCGGCAGCTGCGGAACCACCGTCCTGCGCGAAGACGGCAGGAGCGAATGCGAACACAAAGACCACGACGGAGGCGGCGAGCAGGATGTGGGAGATCTTCTTAGACGTCATGTGCGGGTTTCCTCTCTCTAGGTAATTGCGCGCGGCCTCATCGGCCGCTGCGGTTTCGAGTCGTCAATGATGCGCCTCGGCGCTATCGGCGTGATCGTGATGCACGTTGACCGACATTCCGATGAACACCGCGGTCAGAAAACTGAAGATGAAGGCTTGCAAGAATGCGACAAGAACCTCGAGCAAGCTGATGGCGAGGGCGCCGGCCACGGTGACAACAGCCACGCCAAGGCCACCGGCTACACCGAGCGAGGCGATGGCGGACAAAATCAGACCGACGAGCACACCGATAAGAATGTGCCCCGCCAGCATGTTGGCGAAGAGACGTACCGCCAGGGCAAAGGTCTTCGCGAAGATGCCGATGATCTCGAGCGGAATGAGGAGCGGCGCGAGCCACAACGGGCCCGGGCAGAAGTGAGCGAGATACGCTTTGCCGCCAAAGCGCAACCCGTTGACGACCATCAGGAGCATGGTGAGAATCGCGAGCGTCGCGGTCACCCAGATGTTGCCGGTCGCCGTGCCACCAAGATGCACGTGAAATAAATTCCCTACCGGGTGGAGTGGCAGCAGGCCGAGGAGGTTAACGGCAAGGACGAAGAAGAACGCGCTCCACACGTACTTGATGAAGCGATCTGTGTGGTCGAGCAGAACTGGCTCGGCGACTTCCTTCCTCAGGTACTGGCACATCGCTTCGAGGGCGTTCGCGAATCCCGTCGGCACCAGCGAATCGATCTCTCCCGTCCCGCGGCGCCGACGCACCAGGAGCGGCACGAAGAGCATCAACAAGAGGCCGGCAACGAGCATCATCACGATCTGATCCGACAGCAAGGTGATTTCCTTGCTGGGAGTGAGGAATCCCCAGTCCGCCGGCCGTGAAGCCAGCGAATGCTGGACTACGTGATCGAGGGGATTCTCAGCTGCCATGCGGCGCTCCTTTTGTTGCCTTTCTGCCCCAAGTCGCCGCGAAATGCGCGTCGAGCGGAAGCAATCCTGCGTAAGTCAAAGCTAGCCACACCAGAAACGGCCGCGTCGGAGCCAACCCCGATAGCACCACTGCCGAACCGAACATGCTGGCGGCAAAGAACCTCACCGCCGTCGCCAAGAGCGCTGCCTGAGCTCGTCGATCGGGCTGCATAAGGACCAGGGGCAGCGTGCTCGCAACCGAGGCCAGCAACCCGATGCCGCAGCCCCACCACAGGCCAACCAAACCCAACTCGCCCGCCAAACGTCGGGTCGCTACCCAACCGAGCGCCACCAAGCCTGCGATGATCAACATCGACCAGGCTAGAAACCGACCATAGCTCCGGACCTCCGTCGGACTCACCGAGAGTCGGTTCCAGACGCGGAGCGGTCTTCTTCGCGGGCCTCACGCTCCGCTCGCTGACTTACCCGAATCAAGTTATACGTAGCTCCGACCATCCCGAGGGCAAGCCCGACAAGAATCCCCCACGGAGACCATCCGTAGTGCCGATCTAGCATGAATCCAATGAGTCCGAATCCAGCGATAGCGCCAGCGAACTCGAACCCCACGCCCGAGTACTTCATCCAACTCGAGGAACCCCGGCGCTCAGGTGTCATGGAGCGTGCGATTCTATCGCTGCTCGACGACTCGAGATTCAATCACTGCCAAAGACTGCCGAATGGGGTCCTCCGCACACCTGCCGCGAAGGCAGCGGGAGCATAACAGAGCCCCAAGGCCGCCTTCAAGAAGTCGATCCTCCACTCGGATTCGTCGATCCTCCGCCCGTTCCGCCCGCCAGGACCAGCCCGACCAGCGCCAGCACCCCCGCGACGCAGCCCGATTTGCCAACCGGAGTCTGGAACAGGTTGGAGAACAGGATCGCGGCGGAAAGCCCGAGCAGGATCCAGCCAACGACGGCTCGTTTCGCCATTCTCTCTCCCAGGGCCAGGCTGCAGTTGACGCTCACCAGTCTAAGCCGTAGCTTGTGCGTTCGATGCCCCGCGCCAGCGCTCCACCCTACGACGTCGCTCTTGCCGCCGCCGAGCTCAGCGCTCGCGACGAGAAACTCGCCGCCCTGATCGCGCGAGTCGGCCCCTGCCGTCTCCAAATCGACGCCGGGCAGAGCCCCTTCGACGCGCTTCTCGAGTCGATCATCTACCAGCAGCTCCACGGCAAGGCCGCGGCGACCATCTATGGCCGCATGTGCAGGCTGTTCGCTCCGCGCCGCTCGCCCCGGCCAGGAGAAATCGCGGGCGCGACGGTCGAGCAGTTGCGAAGCGCCGGCCTCTCCATCAACAAGGCCCGGGCGGTGCAGGACCTCGCGGCCAAGACCCTCGAGGGGATAGTCCCCGCCCATTCGACGATCGCTGGGCTTCCGGATGATGACATCGTCGAGCGCCTCACCGCGGTCCGTGGTGTTGGCCGCTGGACCGTCGAGATGCTTCTGATCTTCCGCCTCGGCCGGGCCGACGTATTGCCAGTCGACGACTTCGGCGTCCGCAAGGGATTCATGAACGCGTATCGGAAGCGACGCATGCCGACGCCGAAGGAGCTCGGGCACTTCGGGCGCAGGTGGGCGCCGTATCGCAGTGTCGCGAGCTGGTATCTGTGGCGCGCGGCCGATCTGCCGAAACCTGCAAAGCCTCAGTCCTAACCCCCGAAGATCATGCAGGTCGTCGTCCCGTGCGCATATAAGCGCCCGGAGCCGTCGACCACCTTGCCTTCGGCCGTTGCCGATGTCTTGCCGCGATGGATCACCCGCGCCTCGCAGCGCAGCGGTCCGGTCGTCATCGTCGCCGGGCGAACGAAGTTGGCCTTGATTTCGAGCGTGGTGTACGCCGTCCCCATCGGCAGCGTGCTGTGGACGGCGCACCCCATGGCCGAATCGAGCGCCGTCGCGAGCAGGCCGCCGTGCACCACGCCGATCGGGTTGTAGTGGAACTCGGCGGGCTCGACGCTGAAGACGGCGAGCCCGTCGCCCACTTCGATCAGTCGCAGCCCCAGCAGATGCGCGAACGGAGGGTGATCGACCTCACCGCGGATGAGGGCCTCGAGGATTTCCTTTCCCGATTTGCCACGCGCTGCGCTGGCGATCGCCAGGGGATCCGTCCAGCTCACCGTTCGAGTACGGGCAGGTGTCGTATCGTTCATCCGCTTATCCTAGCCACATCGACTGCGAGGTTCGCGATGAAGTCGTTTGCGATCGACCCGGACATCCGCTCGGCCTCGACGCCGCCGTCCTGGGTCTATAGCGATCCAGAGGTGTTCGTCGCCGAGAAGGAACGGGTCTTTCTTCCCAGCTGGCAGATGGTGGCGGATACCGACCGGGTGAAGGTGCCGGGGCAGGTTCATCCCTTCACCCTGCTCGACAACGTGCTCGACGAGCCCTTGCTTCTCGTGCGGGACAGCAAGGACGAGCTGCGCTGCATCTCGAACGTCTGCACCCATCGTGCTGCCTTGGTCTGCGAACATCCAGGCGTCGAGACCTTCCTGCGCTGCCGGTACCACGGGCGACGGTTCACCCTCGATGGGCGGTTCCAGTCGATGCCGGAATTCGAGGAGACGCTGAACTTCCCCTCCGAGAGCGACGACTTGCGGCAAGTACCGCTCGGCACTTGGGGGAAGTTCCTGTTCGCCTCGCTCAGGCCGGAGACCAAGCTCGAGAACCTCCTCGAACCCCTGCTCGAGCGCTGTGCTGGGTTTCCACTCGAAGACGGAGTGCTCGACGTCAGCCGGTCGAAGGACTATTTGGTACGTTGCAATTGGGCGCTCTACTGCGAGAACTACCTCGAAGGCTTCCACATCCCGTTCGTTCACGTCGGACTCGCAGGAGCCCTCGACTACGGTTCCTACCGCACGGAGCTCTTTCAGCACTCCAACTTGCAGGTCGGCATCGCCAGCGGCAACGCGGCGCTCCCCGTGCTCGATCTCCCGAAGAGCTCGCCCGACTACGGGCAGCGCATCGTGGCGTACTACTTCTGGGTGTGGCCGAACATGATGTTCAACGTCTACCCCTGGGGCGTCTCGGTGAACCTGGTGCTGCCGCTAGCCGTCGACCGGACCAAGGTTTCCTTCCTCAACTACGTTTGGGATCCGGAAGGGCTCGACTCGGGGGCGAGTGCCTCGCTCGATCGCGTCGAGCGTGAGGACGAGGCGGTCGTCGAAGCCGTGCAGCGCGGCTTACGGTCTCGGATCTATGAACGCGGGCGCTACTCGGCAAAGCGGGAGACCGGCACCCACCATTTCCACCGCATACTGGCGGAGCACTTGAGCCGGGAGAGCGCATGAGCGCGCCGCAGGAGCTCCTCCGGCGGCTGGGCGCTTGGGATGCCGCACTGATTACCATCGGTTCGGTGATCGGCACCGGCATCTTCCTCACCACCGGCGACATGGCGAAGGCCATGCCGCATACCGGACTCGTCTTGCTGGTCTGGGTGGTGAGCGGCCTGTTGACGCTCACCGGGGCGCTCACCTACGCCGAGCTCGGCGCGATGTACCCGCGCGCCGGCGGCATGTACGTGTTCTTGCGTGAGGCTTACGGTCCGCTCTGGGGATTCCTCTACGGCTGGGGCGCGTTCCTGGTCATCATGTCGGGCGGGATCGCCGCGATCGCGGTCGGGTTCGGCGAGTACCTCGGAGCCTTTCTGCCGTTCTGGTCGACCCAGCACGAGATCTTCAGCGTGCCCCTCGGCAGCTTCACGTGGTCGGTCTCCGGCGGACAGCTCGCGGCTACATTGGCCATTCTGGTGCTGACGGCGATCAATCATTTCGGCGTGAAGGAAGGGGTCGCGGTCCAGAACCTGCTGACGATTCTCAAGGTCGGCGCGATCGCGGCCTTTGTCGGCATCGGCTTGCTCGTGCCGGCGAAAGCGGTGGCGCACCTGACCGCGCCGCTGCCGCAGCTGCCCGCGGGCCACGTGGGTTGGCTCGCGGCGTTCGGCGTCGCGATGATCGCTGCGCTCTGGACTTACGACGGTTGGTACGGCGCCACGTTCTCGGCGGGCGAGATGAAGAACCCGGGGCGCAACCTGCCGATCGGCCTGATCACGGGCACGCTCACCATCATCGTGCTCTATACGCTGCTCAACTTGGTGTACTTCCGCGCTCTACCTCTCGAGGGCCTGGCGGCGACCTCGCGAGTGGGAGAGACCGCGGCGACGGCGCTCTTCGGCATCAATGGCGGCCGGCTGTTGACCGCCGCGGTCTTGGTCTCGACCTTTGGCTGCTTGTCATCCACTCTGCTCTACAGCTCGCGCATCTATCAACCGATGGCCGAGGACGGACTGTTCTTCCAGTCGATGGCGCGCATCCATCCGCGCTATCGCGTGCCCACGATCAGCTTGTGGACCCAGAGCGGGTGGGCGATCCTCCTGGCATTGTCGGGGCGCTACGACCAGCTCTATACCTATGTCGTGTTCGTGGCCGTCTTGTTTCACATGCTCACCGGAGCGTCGGTTTTCGTGCTGCGCAAGAAGCATCCGGATGCGCCGCGGCCGTATCGTGTCTGGGGCTACCCCGTGGTGCCGCTGATTTTCATGGTGAGCTCGGGCATCCTGGTGGTCAACACCCTGAGCGAGAAGCCTGTCGAGTCGCTGTTCGGCCTCGGGCTCCTGGCGTTAGGGCTTCCGGCCTACTTCTATTGGCGCAAGTCCAAGCCTCAGAGCTGATACTCGACCCGGATCCGCGAGCCGGGATGAGCGTTCTCGAACGCGACCCGCAGGTGGCGTTTCTGCTTGACGAAACCCGTGGCGCCTTCGCTCGCCCAGCCCCGGGAATGCAAGGCCTCGACGTAGCGCCCGCGGACCAGGCCGAGCTCTTGCGGTGTCTGGAACACCACGTAGCTCCAGCCCGCGCCGGTGCCGAAGTCAACGAGCGTCGAGGGCACGTAGGTTGGCACGTCTTTGGGAAATCCGCCCGGGAGCACGCCCGAGAACGCGGCATCGTGCCGGGTCTCGACGCGATCGGTCTCCGTCGAGAGTGCAGCATCAGGCGCCGCGCCGACCTCCACCGTTGCAGGCTTCGCCGGCTCGGGCGGCTTCGCGGGAGAGCTGTCGCGACAGCTCTGAAGAATCGTCAGTGCCGCGGCGGCAACAATGGAAGCTCGCTTGATCATCAGAACGAAGTCGTGGCGCCGCCGCCACCCGACTGACCGCCGGCGCCGCCGAAGCCGGTCTCGCCGGCGCCCTGAGGCTGCGCGGCGGGCGAAAAAACGGCCACCGCCGCCGCTGCCTCCAGCCACTGCCGGCGGCCACCCTCGAGCAGCGGTTCGGCGGTGAAGCCGGAGCGTTCGCGCCCGGGGCCCGCGTCGAGCCAGCGTCGTATGACAAGCGCGGCGCCGCCGAGGACTACACCCGCCAGCAGAAGAACGGCCCAGAGCGGCATCCAGTGCACGTACCAGCGCAGAGTCCCGATCGAAAGCGCAGAGAACAGGAGGCCGCAGGCGATCACTGACTGATCCCGTCGGCGGATGCCCAGCCAGAGCACGGCCATGGGTAGTAGCGCGGTGGCCGCCAGGCCGATCGGTAGGAGCACAGCGGGGGGAGTTGACTCGCCCGTGCGAAGCCAATTGCCCTCGATCAGATGGCGGTCGACCGAGGCGTAGTTGACCGCGCCGTAGAGCGCGAACAGCGCGACCACGAAGGCACTACGCAGCGCAGCTCGCTGAGACGGTACGAGGCGCGTCGCATCGCCCACTCGCAGGAGCGGCCAGGCCACCACCGCCGCACCCAGGATCCAAGCGACCCGCGGGCTCGGCAAGCGCGAGAGTGCCGCGAAGAGTCCCACGCTCGTGAGGGCACCGTAGAGCCAGCCACCCCAGCGCCACGCCGCGATGCCGAGCAGTGTGGCGCCGATGAGAAAGAAGGCTCCGAGCGTCGAAGCGTGATCGAGCTCGAACAGTACGAATACTCCGGCCAGGAGGAACGCCAGCGCGCTGAGCTCGAGCCCGTCGTCGGCGCCGATCCCGGAAGTCCGCATCCCGTGGTGCGCAACCTCGGCTCCGATCAGGCAGAGCACACCGACCACGATGAGCGGCACGCCGAAGTCGTTGCCGCGAAAGGCCGCCTGGGCGACGAAGGCCATGACGAAGCCAAAGCCGGAGCCCACCGCAAACCAGGTGAAGAAGCAAACCAGCGCTCGTAGAGCCGTCCCGAGTCGAACTCGATCATCGGCGAACAGTCGGTCGATTCCAGCCTTGTGCGTCGCGTCGATCCATCCGGCCTTCTCCCAACTCCTGGCCACCAAGCGCACCGCCCGCATGCGCTCGCCGTTCGCCATCGCCGCATTCATGCGTCGGCTCCCTTCCCCCAGCGCAGGTACATCATCAAGAGCAGAATCAGCATCCCGGTCGAGGTCGACCAGAACCAGAAGCAGCCGAATTGATCGCCGATCGCATGCAGGAGAAGGCTCGAGAGGCCGATGTAACCGGCGATCGCCGCCAGGGCGAAGAGCCAGAAGCGGCGCTGTCTCGCAGTCCAGAACGCCAAGCCTCCGCCGACAAGCAGCAGCGCCAGTCCCCAGCCGATGCGGGCTGGATCATTCGAAAAGGCTCCGGCGAGACTGCCCGCGATCAAGGCTCCAAGCGTCAACAGCCAGCCCATGTAGGTCGCCACGGGCTCGAAGTGCGCTTTGCGATCGCCGCTCTTGAGGAGCCATCCCAGGATCACGAAGAAGGCACCGCAGGCGAGCGCGTTCCAGCGGGCGATCGGCGCAACCTCGCCGGTCAACGCGTGGGTCGCGGAGCCCAGGCTGACCGCTACACCTCGCCAGGCGGCGAAGCTGCTGAGCCCGAGCGACCAGAGCACGCGCGAGTCGTAGCGAAACGCCATCGCTCCCGAGAACAGAGCCATGAAAAGCACGTGCCACGACCAGTCGGACCCCAGCGGCGTGAACTTCCACTCGATGTAGGCGAGGTCGGCCCCCACCAGCAGAACCCCGAGCAACAGAATGTAGTCGAAGGCTAGATGCGCCGAGCTCTGCTCTCCCCAAGAAAACGCCGGCCCGCGGCGAACCACCCAGACGAGCGTCGCGGCCGCCGCCAGCGTCAAGCCGGCGGCGATTCCGAAGGGCCCGATGCGGTCGAGGTTCTCCTTGACCAGAAGCGACACTCCGGCCATCACCAGCAGCACACCGAGGTAGAGCGCCGTGCG
>JBDTNL010000090.1:0-13033 GCA_039933785.1 Acidobacteriota bacterium | reverse complement strand
ACCAGCACCAACGTCGCGACCGGCAACAAGATCACGATCTCATTGCGCAGCCCGAGCCGCCTGCGCCCGGGCGCTGCGGCCTTCACTCGCGGCGGGTCCGCCGGATCGGTCACGTCGTTCACAGGAACGGCAGGAACGGTTGGAGTACGGCCGGCCCGCCGAACAGGGCGCCGAGCGCGCCGAGCGCGAGGAAGACTCCGAAGGGCAGCCGCGTGCGTCGGCCGGCGCGGCCCGTCGCGAGGAGGACGAGGCCGACGGCGGTGCCGGCGAAGCAAGCGTAGATCATGGTTTCGACACAACCGCGCCAGCCGAGGAAGGCGCCGATCATGGCCATCATCTTGGCGTCGCCGAGGCCGAGGCCTTCTTCGCCGCGGAGCCACAGCCAAGCCTCGGCGACCAGAAAGAGAAATCCGGCGCCGCAGAGCATGCCGAGCGCGGACCACAGCGGGCCGACGAGCGCAATCGAATGATCGAACGCCGCCGGTACGGCGAGCGCGAAGGCGATCAACATACCGGGGAAGGTGAGGCTGTCGGGGAGCATCAGATGGTCGACGTCGATGAGTGCCAGAGCGACCAGAAAGGCGCAGATCACGGCGGCCACGAGCGCTTGCGGGCGCGGCCCGAAACGCGCGACGCACAGCGCAAAGAGCCCCGCCACGGTGGCCTCGACGGCGGGATAGCGCCATCCGATGGGTGCGTTGCAGCGCCGACAACGGCCGCGGAGCAGCAGGTACCCGAGGAGTGGAATGTTGTCGCGCGCGCCGATCGCTCCACCGCACCACGGGCAGGCCGAGCGCGGCGTCACCACCGACTGTCCGCGCGGCACGCGGTAGACGACGACGTTCAAGAAACTACCCACGATGAGGCCGAGGGCCGCCGCGAAGAGGATCCAGACGAACGGAGGAAGCACGGGCCGAATTGTACGCGACGCACCGCGCGCGGCGAGGGTGGGCGGCCGGTTCAGGCCTCCGGCAAACGTCCGGCCCGCGAGGCGGCGAGCACGCAGGCGAGGAGGGTAACCAGGCTGAGCGCGGCGCCCACTCGCACCCATGGATCGAGATAGCGCAACTCGACCGTTGTTTCTCCGGCCGGCACCAGGGCCGCGAGCTGCCCGATGGCGGTGGGCCACGTGGGCAGCGTCGTGCCGTCGGCGGCGCGCGCTGTCCAGCCGTCGTCGAACGTCATCGCGGCGACGAGGAGCGCCGGCCCCGCGGCCCGGTAGCGGATCGCGACCCGATCGGCACCGTCCGCAACCGCGAGGATTTGCGCCTTGGGATCGAGCGTCGGAGCGCCTGTCGCTGGCGGCTCTCCGATCAACACCTCGCGTTCGGCGAGCGCGAATCCGTCGCCGTGCGCCGCGGCGAGCGCGTCGGGGGCGGTGGCGTGAAAGCTCAGCTCCGGGACGAAGCGCCAGCGCGGCAGCACGGCGGGATTGAACTCGACCTTGGCCGGCAGCGGTCGCCTCCCCCCGGTTTGTTGAAATTCGCGAAACTGTTCACCGGGCGGGCGCAGCCGCACGACGGTGCCGACGTTCCAGGCGGAGAGCAACGGCGCGAGCTCGGCGGGTTGCCGCCTCGCGGTCTCGCGGACGAGGTCGAGACCGTGGCGCCCCCAACCGGTCAGCATCAGGTCGAAGTCGGTGTCGAGCGCATACGCGAAGCCCAGCGTCGCCGCCGAGTTCGTCGACAGCGAGTCGAGCAGAGTCTCGACCTGTTGGGTGCCGACTTCACCGAGGCGAAACCCGACGGTCGAATCGTCGTGGCGCAGAAGCGCGTCGCTGAAGATGCGGTCGCCGTGCCGCGGCGAGGCGGCGATCTCGCGCTCGAGGGGGCGCGCGCTAAGCAAGTCGCTCGCCGGAACGGTCGGATTTAGGCCGCGGCCGTAGTACGAGAGGTCGGCGAGCGTGAACAGAATCGCGCCGCCGGCGAGGATTCGCGCCGACCCGATGCGCCGCCGCCGGGCGAGCACCAGCCAACCGAGAGCCGCGGCCGCGACGCCCGCGCCGAGCCAGATCTGGTGACGTAGGAAGGTCGCCGCCCTCAGCTCGTTTGCGCTCGGCAAAGAGCTGAGCGCGCTTTGACTGACGAGCCCGATGAGTCGCGCCTGATCGAGACTCGCCCACAGTCCTGCCGCAATCAGCAGTGAGCCGAGAGCCCAGGCGAGCGGCAGCGCCGCGCCGAGTGACAGACGCGCGGGCCGTGCGGCCGCGAGGTCGGTGTTGCCATCCGGCACGGGCTCGATCAGGCGGTCGAAACTGAGGGCCCCGGCGAAGCCGAGGCAGACCACGGTCAAGATAAGAAACTTTTCGGGGTAGCGGAGCATGCCCAAGAACGGCAAGGTCACGCGCAGGAGCGGAAAGAGCGGATTGAATCGACCCAGTCCGAAGAGCACTCCGAGTCCGGCCCCGAGCGCGAGCGCGGCGCGCTTGGGGATACCGCCGCGCGGCGGTCGCAACAGCGCTCCGGTGCCGAGGATGGCGAGCAGCATTCCGGGATACAAAGACTGCAAGAAGGGAAATTGCTTGTCGTTGATGCGCGCGCCGAAGAAAAGGTCCTCTTCGTCACGCGCGGGATCTCCGAACAAGCGCGGCACGAAGATCTCCAGCAGGCGCACCGGGCGCGCCGACCACATTCCGGCGTCTGCCGCCGAAAGGCCCGCCCCGCCGCGTGCCGAATCCCTGAGGCGCGCCCAGGTGGGCAGCGACTGCACGCTGCCGAGCAGCACCGCGAGCGCGACCGCGAGCGCCAGCCGGCCCAGAGCGACCCGCACGCCACGCCATCGCTGTCCGCCGGGCTCGGAGGGAAAGACGACCAGCGCCCCGAGGCCGATCCAGGTGAGGAGCACGCTCGCCGGATCGCCGTTCAAGACCTGCAGAGCGAGGACGGCCGAGAGCGTCAGGAGCTTGCGAGTCTGGCCCCCGCAGAGCGCCTGGTCGGCGAGGCTGAAGGCCCAAGGCATCCAAGCTATGCCGGTGAACATCAGCAGAGTGCCGGGGAGCGAGACCAGGGTGGTGTTGGCGGCGAAGCCCACGGCGGCGAGCGCGCATCCGGCGCGGCGCGCGCCCCACTTCGCGGCCAACCGCCAGGCGCCGGCGAAGGCGATCGCGGCGTGGATCAGGATGGTGGCGTGGATGGCGACGATCGGCGCCAACCAGACGAGCGCCCAGGTGCCCGGGTAAAACGCCGCGTAGTGCGGATTCGAGAGCAACGGCTGACCGTCGTGAATCAGCGGGTCCCAACCCGGGAGCGACCCCCAGTGTTGCGCGAGCAGGGCGCGGAACGTGGTCCGCAGGGGCAGATGGAGAAAGGGAATATCGCGCGCCGCCAGCGCTCGCCCGGGCACCAGCAGGCCGCCGTAGCAGAGCGCGAGGACCGCGGCACAGAGCCCGATCGCGAGCCAAGGGATGCGTCGCAAGGTCATACGTCCAAGCTTGGACGCTAGCGCGCCAGGGCCTGAACCAGGCGGCGCATGCGTTCGGTGCCGCGCTCGAACTCGGCGAGCGGAATGCGCTCATCCGGGCCGTGGATTCCGGCGAGCTCGTCGCCAGCCAGGGCAAACGGCGAAATTCCATACGCCGCGATGTTCCGGCCGCGGAAGTAGCGCGAGTCGGTGAAGCCGGCGATGAAAGCCGGCACGGTGGGCGCCGGGCCGAGCACGGTGGCGATGGTTTTCCAGTCTGCCGAGTCGCTGGACGAAGAGGAGCCGAGGGGGGAGCCGAGGAGCAGTTCGGTCTCCACCTCGTTGCCGAGCGCGATCTTCACGCGAGCCAGGAACCGGGCGGCGTCGGTATCCGGCAGCAGCCGGATGTCGATCTCGGCCGAAGCCTCGCTCGCCACCGTGTTGATCTGCTCGCTGGCATGGAGAACCGTGATCTGGACCGTATCGAGGAAGAGGTTCGCCATCCCCGGCAGCATGGCCTCGCGCGGTCCCTGAGGGGTGAGCGCGCGATCGATGTGCGTCATGGTATCGCCGAGGGTGCCGCCGTGCAGCGGTCCGAGCGCCGCGAGATAGCGTCGCGCGGGCTCGCTCACATGGTAGGCAGGTGGCAAAGCAAGCAGACGCGCCAGGGCCTCGATGAGCTCATGGGTGGCGCTGTGCGGCTGTAGCCCCGCCGCATGCCCGCCGCGACCGCTGGCGCGGACGCGGAGCCAGAGCGGGCGCTTCTGCGCGACCTCCACGCCCCACCAGCGCACCTCTCCCCCGACGACTCGATTGCTGCCGCCCTCGTTGAGAACGAGCTCGGCGCCGGCGAAGAGCTCGGGATACTTTGCGAGGACGAAAGCGCTGCCCTCGCCGCCGCCCGCCTCTTCGTCGGCCACGGCCAGGAAGATGACACTTCGCCGTGGGGTGATGCCCTGGCGCTTGAGATCGATGAACGCCGAGAGCTCGGCGATGCCGAGGCTCTTCACGTCGAGCGCCCCGCGGCCGACCAGGGCGCCGGCGACGATGGCGCCGGAGAACGGCTGCAGCGTCCAGGCAGCGCCTTGGCGCACCACGTCGATGTGGTGCAGCAGAACGATCGATCCGGACCCGCTACCCTGGAGGCGGGCGTAGAGGCTGGTTCGTCCGGTCGTCGAGGTGAGAGTGCGGGACTCGATGCCCGCGCTCCGCAAGACACTGGCGAGGAAAGCCGCGCCGATCTCTTCGTGGCCCGGGGGGTTGGTGGTGTCGAGGCGGAGGTAACTCTGCAGCCAGAGCGCGGTTTCCGAAAGCGCCGGGTTTCCGGAGTTCGCGACGGCCGGCGCCCCCGGCCTGGACAGCACGACGAGGATCAGGGCGAAGACTTTGGCGCGCGAGCGGAGCACTCGTCGAAGTCTAGCGCGGCGAACCGGACGAATAGAAAAAGGGCGCCGATGGGCGCCCTTTTGAACCGCGTTCTGTCCGGAAGCCGTACTCAGGTGCCCTTCTGCGGCCAGCGGACGAAGAATCCGTCGGCCCAGACGATGTCCTGGTCGTAGTCGGTGGGATCGAACGACTGCACGGTGTACGAGCCGGTCGTGGCGGACTTGTCGCGGCCGAGGCTGCGGATGTACATGACCTGCTTGGCGAGCGGGTTGGCGGTGTTCAACGAGTAGTGGTACGTGTTCTTCCAGCCGTCGAGGGTCGGCACGTCCTGGATGTACTGGGAGACCAGCTGGCCCGCGATGAGGGCCTGGGTGGAAATACCCGTGTAGGCACTCAGGTCGACGGTGGCGCCGGCGGCGGAAGCGCCGACCTGGTCGGTGAGCCAGGAGAACATGGCGGTCCCGAGGTTGCGCATGTCAGCGACGGTGCGCTTCTGCTTGGCCTTCTGCAGGGCGTCCAGGAAGTTCGGGATGAGCAGGGCGGCGATGATGCCGATGATTGCCACGACGATCAGCAACTCGATGAGGGTAAAGCCCTTCTTGCGGTTGCGCAGTCTCTTCAACATATGTACATCCTCCTAGATGAGCGGCCAATTGGGGGCAATCCCGAATTGCCGCTACGTCGCCGTTTGAGTGGCCTATTCTGCTCCACCCAGGGGACAAAAAAAAGGGGGGCGTCGTGAGACGCCCCCCGAGGAGGTTGGTTCTTGTGTTGGGCCCTTCTCAGGTGCCCTTCTGCGGCCAGCGGACGAAGAATCCGTCGGCCCAGACGATGTCCTGGTCGTAGTCGGTGGGATCGAACGACTGCACGGTGTACGAGCCGGTCGTGGCGGACTTGTCGCGGCCGAGGCTGCGGATGTACATGACCTGCTTGGCGAGCGGGTTGGCGGTGTTCAACGAGTAGTGGTACGTGTTCTTCCAGCCGTCGAGGGTCGGCACGTCCTGGATGTACTGGGAGACCAGCTGGCCCGCGATGAGGGCCTGGGTGGAAATACCCGTGTAGGCACTCAGGTCGACGGTGGCGCCGGCGGCGGAAGCGCCGACCTGGTCGGTGAGCCAGGAGAACATGGCGGTCCCGAGGTTGCGCATGTCAGCGACGGTGCGCTTCTGCTTGGCCTTCTGCAGGGCGTCGAGGAAGTTCGGGATGAGCAGGGCGGCGATGATGCCGATGATCGCCACGACGATCAACAGCTCGATCAGGGTGAAACCCTTTTTGCGGTTGCGCAGTCTCTTCAGCATGCGTGTCGCCCTCCTTGGGCGAAAACCGCGTTGGGGTAATCCCAAGTCGGCTTGGTGATCGAGCTAAAGAGCAGGATCGGTGCCAGTCGTAGGAGCCCGTTTTCCTTGCCAAGGGGCGTGGCATCCGGAGAACTGACAAATTGTGACGGGTGGATAGGGACGGAACGTGTCAGTTCCACCCCGAAGCGTCGTTGGCCAGCCTCGTCACCAGTTTGCGATAGAGACTCACGCCTGAAACGTAGCCCGGTAACCCGATGCGCTCGTTCATGCGATCGACTCGATAGGTGTCGATGGACAGGATGAGGAACGGCGAGAACCCGTACGACGGGATGCCGAGTGCGCGCACGAATCTCGAGTCGGTGAGGGTGAAACTCAGCATGTGGGGGCCGATCGTCGCATGCGGGTAGGCCTCGCTCAGCACGCTCTGCATGGCGCGGTAGGCGGGATGCTCGAGCGAGCTGCCCCGGGACAGACCGTGGGCGGGACCCCCGGTGACCTGGATCCCGGCGGTGAGCGCGGCCGGGAGGAGCTCGGCGCGTACGGCGTCCCAATCCGAATCGGGCAGCAGCATGAACGTGAGTGGCATGCGAAAGCCGCCCTCGGGATCGGCCGTGGCCGTGGCCACGAAAGCCTGGTCGACCAGGAGGTCCCGGATCAAGGCGGGTGCGGCCGCCAAGGCCGCCGGATCCTCCACGAGGTGCTGCGCGCCCTTCACGGCGCGCTCGATCTCGACGCTGTCGCGCGACCCGCCGTACGCGCCGAGGAAGGCCGCGGCCTCGGGCCCCAGCCGCGGCTTGGTGGTGTTCTGGCGCCCCAGCGCGTCGCGCAACCGATCGAGCGGGGCCGCGGTTGCCGCGTGGGTGACGACCTCGACCTCGCGCCGCTGAGCGAACTCGGTGCCCCAGTACTTGATGTCGTCCAACGACCGCGCCTCGACCGCGCCGCCCTCGGTAATCATCACGGCGAAGCGGCGCACGAGCTCGGGATGCTGGTCGAGAATGCGCCGCATGCCGGCCGCGCTGCCATGCTCTTCGCTGCTGGTGGCGAGAAAGATCACCGAGCGCTTCGGTCGCCGCCCGGTCTTGGCGACCTCCGCGGCGAGGTCGGTCATCGCCATGAGCTGGGCGATGGCGATGCTCTTCATGTCGAAGGTCCCGCGGCCGCGAATCCATGGCGGGTCGATCAGGCCGTCGAAGGGCGGAAAGTCCCATTGCGCCATATCGGGTGAGGTCACGTCGATGTGGCTGTGGAGCACGACCGCGTCGGGGTTCTCGCCTTCGATGATCGCCCACAGGTTGGCGTGACGATCGTCCACGAGGTCGACGGTAGACGGGATGCCCGCCGCGCGCAGCCTTTGCTCCAGAAAGCGTGCTCCCGGGATCTCGTTGCCGGTGATCGGGCTGGTGTCGATCTGGACGTACTGCGAAAGCAGCTGCACCTCGGGAAGTGATTTGTAGTCAACCCTGTTCCAGGCCTGTTCGCGGGCCTTCACCGTGGGGCTCTCGACCAGGCGTGCCCCGGCCCACCCGGCGAGGCCGACCAGCACCAGGCTCGAGTAGAGCGCCAGCCGCGCCGCGCCGCGCCGCTGCCGCTCGACGCGGGAATACACCTGGCGAGAAAACAGGGACATGGGAGAAGTATTCCATCGGAACCCGGCGCTTGAAAGTCGCCGCGCCAACTTATGATGGCGGCGTGCACGCGAGCCCCCACCGTCCCCAAGACCGCGCACTGCGCGAGCGCGTGCCGCACGGCGTCCTCTGGGCCGCCGCGGTCGTTTTGTTGGGGTACTTCGCCGCCGAGGCTTCGCTGCTCTCGTTCCGGCTGGGGTTTCCCCTCGACGACAGCTGGATTCACTTGCAGTTCGCACGCAATCTGGCGTCGGGGCTCGGCTTGTCTTACAACCCCGGCGAGCTGGTAACCGGCTCGACCGCGCCGCTCTGGACGGCCTTGCTCTCGCTGCTCTTCCACCTGCCGGGAAACGTGGTGGTGTGGACGAAGCTCGCGAGCGCAGTGTTGTTCGTCGCCTCGGTCCACGCCACGTTCCGCCTCGGACGGGCGCTCGGGCTCGAGCGCGACCTCGCGAGTGTCGCCTCGCTGCTTGTGGCCGGGACCTACTGGCTCGTTTGGTCGGCGCTCTCAGGAATGGAAATCGTGCTCTTCGTGTGGCTGTCGCTCGAGGGCATCCTGCTCCATCTGCGCGAGCGCCGGGATCCCCAGCGGCCGTGTCTCTCTCTCCCGGTGCTCGCGCTATCCGCGCTCGCTCGGCCCGAGGCGTTGCTTCTGCTGATGCTTGCGATCGCCGATCGTTTGACGGCCGGCGATCAGGTCGATCTTCGCCGCTTGGGCCGGGGAATGGTCGCTGCGGCGCTCTTCGTAGTACCCACTCTGCTGTTCTATTGGCGGGTCGGGGGTTCGCCGTTGCCGACGACGTTCGGCGCCAAGGCCGGTGAGATGCGGGGTCTGCTTCCCGACGGTCAGTATCTCTTTATGGTGTTCGGGATCTTCTTTCGCCCCCAACCCTGGATGGCTCTGCTGGCCGCGGCGGGAGCCGCGGTGCTTCTCCGGCGCTGGCGCGGTGACGGCGATCGCGGCCTGCTGATCGCCCTCTGGGGCTTCGGTTTGCCCTTTGCCTACGCACTGCTCGTCCCGCAAGGCAAGCATCTCCTGCTCGGCAACTTCGGTCGCTATTTCTTTCCCCTTTTCCCGGTCGTGATCCTGCTCGGCTGCCTCGGTGGGCGCGAGGTCTGGCAGCGCTGGCGCGGCTTGCGCCCCTTGCGCGCGTTGCTACTCGTTGCCTTGATCCTGCCGACGCTCTACACCCTGGTTCAGGGCGCGGGCTTCTTCGCCCGCAACGTCGCCAATGTCGAGGATGGCGACGTTCGCATGGCGTCTTGGCTCCGCGCGCACGTGCCGGTCGAGGCCGTCGTGGCGGTGCAAGACATTGGGGCGATTCGTTTCTTCGCGCCGCAACGCATTCTCGATCTCGCCGGCATCGTGAGCCCCGATATCCAGCGCGCCATTCGCGCCGCGACCACGCCCGAGGATCGCTTCGGTCAGGCAGGGATGCTGCGGTATCTGGAAGAGAAGCGGCCCGACTATCTGGTGGCATTCCCTTCCTGGTACCCTCAACTGGTGCGGGCGGAAACCGGTTTCGTTCCGGTATACACGCTCGCCGTCCCAGACAACATCACACTCGCCGGCGACCAGTTGGTGGTCTACAAGACACCCTGGACGCGAGGAGGTCTTCTGCCATGAGCGTTCCCGTGTTCAATCTGCAGCGCGCCGAGCGCCGCATCTCCGCCGAGCTGCAGACGCGCTGGCAGCGCATCGTCCTGAACACCTCGTTCATCCTCGGTCCCGAGGTGAGCGAGTTCGAGCGCGCCTGGGCCGACTATCTCGGCGTCACCGGCACGCTCGGCGTCGCCAACGGAACCGATGCTCTGGTAGTGGCGCTCCGCGCTCTCGGCGTGCGCCCGGGCGACGAGGTGCTGGTGCCCGCGTTCAGCTTCTACGCCACGGCGGAGGCGGTTCTCCTGGTCGGCGCGCTGCCGGTGTTTTGCGACGTCGAAGACCGCACCCTCAACATCGACCCCGAGGACGCCGCTCGCCGGCTGACGCCGGGCACGGTCGGCATCATCGGCGTGCACCTTTACGGTCGTCCGTTCGACGCCGACCGGTTGGGGGCGCTCGCGGCCGAGCGCGGAATCTGGTTGATGGAAGACGCCGCGCAGGCGCAGGGTGCCTCCTGGCGCGGCCGCCGTGTCGGCGGTCTCGGAACAGTGGCGGCGTGGAGCTTCTATCCGTCGAAAAATCTCGGCTGCTTCGGCGACGGCGGCGCCTTGAGCTCGAACGACAGCGAGCTGCTCACTCGCATGCGGCGCATCGCCAATCACGGCCAGGTGGCCCGCTACGAACACATCGAGCTCGGCACCAACAGCCGCCTCGACAGCTTGCAGGCCGCGGTGCTCAATTGCCGGCTGCCGCTGCTCGAACAAGATAACGCTCGGCGGCGCGAGCTCGCCTGCAAGTACTACGGTGCCCTCGCGGGAGTGGGCGACATCCGCCTGCCGCAAGACCCCGAGGGCGGCGTGAGCGTCTATCACCAACTCACTCTGCGCACCGGGCGGCGTAACGAGCTCCAGGACTTCCTCAAGGCCCGTGGCATCGGCACCGCGATTCACTACCCGACGCCGCTACATCGCCACGCGGCGCTGACCCCGCACCTCGACGTACTGCCGGAGCTGCCGGTCGCGCAGGCGGCGGCGAACGAGGTGTTGAGTCTGCCGATGTTCCCCGAGCTCACCGACGCGGAGCTCGCGGAGACCTGCGACGCGGTGCGCGCCTTCTACGGCGCCTGAGCCTCGCCGGCCTTGCCGAGCGTTTCGAACGACAGCCCTTCGCGCTGGAACAACACCAGTCCGAGCAACACGGTGGTGACCAGCGCGTAGGCCTGAAATCCGATGCCGAACGCGAACGCCTGGTCGCGCTCGATGCCGAAGCGCCCGAGGACCAGGATGGCGATCAACTGGTAGGTGCCGATGTTGCCGGGGGTCAGCGGCAGCGCGAAGGACAATCCGATCGCCGCCACCAGCAACCCCGCGGCCGCCGGCCTGACGGCGATATGGAACGCGTAGAGCGCGAGCCACATACTCGTGACCTCCACGATCCAGATTACGACCGTAAAGAGCACCACCCAGCCGAGTACCACCGGCTTGCCGAGGAAGCGCAGGCCGTCGATGGCGTGCTCGACGAGCGGCTGAGCCTTAGCGGCCAGACGCTTCGGCAGCAGCGAGCAGAGCCCGTTCGCCCAACCCACCAGACGCGCTGGCTGGCGCGCCAACAGGCCGACGACAGCGACGCCGCCGAGGACCACGGCGAGCACCAGAGCGACGGTCGCACCGGAGGCGACGCCTTCTCCCGCGGCCGCTCCGGCGAGCAACAAGACGGCGACGGCGAGCAGATCGAAGGCCTGTGAGCTCCAGCTGGCGAGGAGGCCCCGCGTCGCGGGAACGTCGTTGTGCTTGCGCAGGACGAGAACACGCAGGATGTCGCCGAGCCTCGCCGGCAACAGGTAGTTCGCCGCCACGCCGATCATGGTTGCGGCGAAGACGCGCCGCCGCGGACGCTCACCCGAATGCGCGCCGAGCGCGATCGCCCAACGCTCGCCCTTGAGGAATACGGAAAGGCAGCCGCAGACCGACACCAGAGGCAGAATCGCCCAGCGCGCGCCGCGCAGAACGGTCCACACTTGATGCGTGTCGACCTTGCGCAGGAGCAGGAAGAGGATGATTCCCGCGAGGGCGAGGCCAGCGAGGGCGCGCTTCCACATGTCTCAGCTCACCCGCTGCGGCCTCAGCTCTTGCTCTTTTCCTCGTGGTACTCCTCTTCCGTATTGGTCGCCCAGACATTGGCCTTGTCGCCACGGCCCTCGACCAGGTTGTCGACCGCGGTCATCGCCGCCAGCATCGAGTGGTCCTGGTTGTTGTAGCGATGCATGCCGTTGCGGCCGATGAGGAAGAGATTGTCGAAACGGTCGAGCCAGGCGCGAAGCTCCGGGAAGCGTTCGTAGCTGCCGAAGTACGCCGGGTAGGTCTTCTCGACGCGGAGGACCATGGCATCGAGCACCGTCGCTTGGTCGATGATGCCGATGCGGTCGAGCTCATCCTTGGCCAGCTCGATCATCGATGCATCCGGGCGGCTCCACAGTGCATCGCCCTCGTTGCAGAAGTATTCGAGCCCGAGCCACACGGTGTTGGAGTCGGCCACCAGGTACGGGCTCCAGTTGTTGAAGATCTGCAGACGGCCGACCTGTACGTCGGGTTCCTGGATGTAGATCCAGTTGTCCTTGATCAGCTTGGCGACGCGATCGCTGCTGGCTGAATCCTGGCCGGGTTCGGTGATGCGAAGCTGGGGCAGCAACAGCCCGACGGTGATGAAGTCGCGATACACCAATCCATCGGCGATCGCGCGCATGTCTTCGGGTGCCGGTGGATCGAGCGCCGCCACTAACTGTTTGACCGGCATGGTGGAGAAGAACACCTCGCCCGGGAAAGACTGGGTGACGCCGCCGGCATCGCGGGCGTCCACTTCGACGATGTGCTCACCCTCGCGGCGCAGGCGCACCACTTCGAGCTCGGTCCGCACTTCGCCGCCCTTCTTCTGCACCTCGACGGCAACGGTCTCCCACATCTGCCCGGGTCCGAGTTTGGGGTAAAGAAACTGCTCGATGAGCGAGGTTTCGGTGCCCTTCTGTCCGATCGACCGATCGCGTTGGAAGAGCTTCTTCACGAAATGCCACACCGCCTTGGTGATCGAGAGTCCTTTGACGCGCTGGGCGCCCCACTCGGCGCTGATGCGTTCGCAGGGCACCCCCCAAACCTTCTCGGTGTAGTCGCGGAAGAAGGTGGCGTAGAGCTGACGCCCGAAACGGTTGATGAAGAACTCCTCGAGATTGGTCTCCGGGCGGATCGGAAAGGCCGCGCTGCGCAAGTAGCTGAAGCCGATCTTGAACGTGCGCATCAGACCCAGCTTGCCGAGGGTGTCGACGCTGAGAGAAATCGGATAGTCGAAGAAACGCCGCAGGTAGTAAATCCGCGACTTGCGGCCGCGCAGGAGCATGACGCGATCGGTGGTCGCAGGATCGGGCGCCGCGGTCGTGCTGCCGGCCAGCTCTCTCGTCTGGCGTTGATACGTGATCGTCTGCTTGGGATCGGCCAGCGCCTGGAGCGGCATGAATCGCTGCCACCACTCCATGACCCGGTCCGACTTGGAGAAGAACCGGTGCCCGCCGATGTCGATCCGGTTGCCCTTGTAGTTCACGGTGCGGGCGATGCCGCCCATGTACGTGCTCTTCTCGAGCACCACCGCGTGGATGTCGGTGCGGTCGAGGAGCTCGAACGCAGCGGTGAGCCCGGCCGGACCGGCGCCGATGATGACCGCGGTGCGAGGCT
>JBDTNL010000089.1:0-13112 GCA_039933785.1 Acidobacteriota bacterium | reverse complement strand
GATCGGGAAACGGCGCGCATCGGTCTCTCCCCCGTCGGATCGTCAACAGCCTATCCATACTCCAGCGGCCGTGAACGGCTCAATGTCTCCCTAGAATGCCGAAGTGTCTCCGTTGCTACCGAAGTGTCCGAGCGGGTTGTGATACGCCTTGCTCTCCCCCGTGACTGTGTCGGTGACTGTGAGCGTGTAGTCGACGTTCGACAGCGCGCCGTAGAAGAACCAGAACTTGTCGTTGACCGCGCGTCCGTCGAGAACCTTGGACACGACCTCGACATTCTGCGGACCGAAGAACCAAAAGTACCCGGTGTCACCACTCAAGGGCACGGCAGTGCCGGTCCCGGCGTGGCCCTGAAAATCGAGCCAGGTGGCTTCGACGGCGAAGCGGCCGTCGTTGAGACACAGTCGGGCGCCAGATTGCACGCAAGGCGCTGCGGAGGCCCATGGCAGAGACGACGGAGCGATTTCCTCAGTCGGGCGGGAGGTCTGCTGGAAGCGGGCGGCCGCCGTCTGAGAGAACGCTCGAGTATCACCAACGCTGGCAAACACACCCGGCGGGTTGTAGTACCGCTTGGTCGCACCGGTCAGGGAATCGGCCACCGTGACGTAGTACTCGACATTCGAGAGGGCGCCGTAGAAGACCCAGTTATGCTGATTCAGAGCTGTGCCGTCGAGCGCCTTCACCGCCACTTCTACATTCGAAGGATCGAAGAACCAGAGGTACCCGGTGTCGGTGGTGAGCGGTACCGCGTGGCCTTGACCGTCGTTGCCGCTGAAATCGGTCCATTCGGCTGTTACTTGATACCGCCCGTTGAGCAGGCAGAGGCCGGCATCTGAAGGTGCACACGCTTGTTCGCTGAGAGACAGAGACCACAACTCGGAACCGACCAGGCCGTCGTCCGCGGCGAAGTAGAGGTTGTCTCCGGAATGAACCACAGGGCTGTTGGGTGACCCCTGTGGGCCTGGGCGGAGGTCCATGACCAGCCTGGTTCCGGCTGCAGTACCGTTCGACACCCACAGCTCGTAACCATGGATTCCATCGGCAGCATAGAAGAAGACCTGCTCGCCGACCGCGACCATCTCGGAGATCCCGGAGCTCGCGGGGCCGCGGTGAATGTCTTTCACGAGGCTCGTACCCGCCGCGGTCCCGTCGCTGCACCACAACTCGCCACCGTGCAAGCTGTCCCAGCCGGGGAAACAGAGACGATCGCCGACGACAGTTGGCCAGGCTCCTGGTTCCGACGCATCCGAAGGAGGAGCCAATTGGGGCGATGTGAGGAGCGGCACCGTTCCGGCGACCGTTCCATCGGAGAACATAAGCTGCTTGCCTTGGAAGAATGCCACGCCGCCCTTGTACGGCGTCAAGTTGCCGGATCGGGCGTCGCCAAAGGTCGCCAGGAACACGGCGGGGCCGCTGCCGTCCCAGCGCCAGAGCTCGAGGTCGAAATCTCCGTCGGCATTGTTGAGGAGGACGAAGGCGCGGTTGCCCGACCAAGCAACGTCCTGTACGTAGTTGGGAAGATTCGCCTCATCGACCACGTGGGTTCCGGCAGGAGTGAAGTCCGTGATCCAGAGCGCCTCAGAGTCTGTAAACAGCGTGGTCGATCCGGGCCCAGAGACGAAGTCGTGCGGCCGCTCGGCCAGAGGAGCCAAGCTGAAGGTCCCGGGGACGGTGCCGTCCGAACGCCAAAGCTCGAAATCCAGGTCGAACAGAAGGCCCTGCGGTCGGGGAAAACCACCGAACGTTGTGAAGTTTCCACCGTGCGTGAGAAGAACGCCGGGCCCGTGACCGTCCGACACCGCCAGTTCATCGTTCTGCTCTTCATCGGTCTGGAAATAGAAGACCTTGCCAAGAGCCACCGCAGAATCGAACCCGCCGTTGGCGACCATGGTCGGGGCTTGACCGGGTTGTGCTCTCCAGACGCCACAAGGTCCGGAGTCGGTACCTCCGCTGCACGCGTCAAACACCACGCCGCCCTCGAACGACGAGATCGAGGAGGGATTCGATCCGTTTGGGTGCCGCGCGAAGTCGGCTACCCGCTGCGTGCCGTTGCTGTTCGCCGAACCGTCGCTCAGCCAAAGCTCGCCGCTCAGGAGCAACATGAACCTTGGACCTAGTTGCACAGCCTCTTGGAGAAACTTCTCACGGGGTAGATCGGTCAACCTCTTTGGTGCCTGCCCGTCGCGGAACTGCCACAAGTCCGTCTTGATGATATTCGGGGGGCCACCTTTGCTTTGGGTAGCCAGCACAGAACCATTGCCTTGTACGAGGAGGCCTGCACCGGAGCACGAACCCTGGCAGGTGTCTCGGATGTGCGTGCCGGCCACCGTGCCGTCCGTGGACCACAGTTCAGTGCCGTGCAGTGCGTCTGAAACCAGGGCGTAGACAGTCTTGCCGCTGTGGGCCAGCCGTGTGCCGTATCCGTTCGCCAACGCGGTCAGCGACACTCCGTCGGCAGACCACAGGCGCCGCTGGCCATCGTTGGCAAAGAACACGACACGTGAACCGGCCATCTCGAAGGGGCCGGGAGCGGAGACGGCCGGGAAAGCATCGGGGTTCGAGAACTTGGCCCAGGGCTTCGTTCCGCTCTGCGATCCATCGGATGCCCAAAGAATGCTGGCGTGACTATCGGTGGTGACGAAAAAGATCCGCGATCCGACGGCGACCAAGCTTGTGTTGTACGCAAACGTCGGTGAGGCAAACGCGGTCAGCTTGCGAGTGCCCGTGACCGTTCCGTCTGTGACCCAAAGCTGCATCTGCGGGTCGTCCGGCGACTGGGCCAAGAAGAAACCTCTTCCACCCGCGCTGGCCAGGCTCTGAACCGACAAGAAGGTCCGCAGCGTGCGCGTGCCACCTGCGGTACCGTCCGTGCTGGCCAGCTTTCCCGAAGTACTGAAGACAGCCGTGGTGCTGTTGAGAGACTGCAGCTGCGCAGCCCCACCTGGATCGAGCACCGTTGTCCCCGCGGCCGTGCCATCGGTGCGCACCAGCGGCGTACACCCGCTGCTACGGCACCCGCCAACGAGAACGCCGGTCGCGGTGACCGCGAGCTGGGACGCGTCTTGGACAGGAAGGAACAATGTGCCTTCCGCTGTGCCGTCGGTTCGTACCAGACTGTTGTTGCTGGGCGCAAACACGATCCCTCTCCATTCGACCGCCGCAGCCCAGTCGACCTGGCAGTAGTTCTCGCAGAGCAGGAACGTTCCCAGGGCCGTACCGTCCGAGACGCCGGCATATCCCGCCTGGCTCAGATTGAAGAAAACTCTGGCTCCGCGGACCGTCAGCCCGCCGATACCTGTGGCATTCAAGCCGCCGTGGCCTGGTGCAAGGTCCGCAACCAGGCGGGGAATCGCGGCCGCCCGGGCGCTCTGCGGAAAAAAGGAGAGCGCCGTCACGAGGAGCGCCGGGAGAACCCGCAAGTCCAGTCGCATTGAGACCAACCTCCTAGAACGCATCAGTATCTCCGTTGCTACCGAACTGTCCCGCTGCATTGTGGTACGACTTGCGCTTACCGGTCAGGGTATCGGTAACCGTCAATGTGTAGTCGACATTCGAGAGCGCACCGTAGAAGAACCAAAACTTCCCGTTGACTCCAGTTCCGTCGAGGACCTTCGAGATCACCTCCACGTTGCTGGGACCGAAGAACCAGAAATATCCAGTGTCCCCGGAAAAAGTGACTGCGGTGCCGACACCGGTGTGCCCTTGGAAATCGCGCCAGGACGATTCGACTGCGAAACGCCCCTGATTCAGACAAAGGCGAGTGCTGGAGGCGGTACACCCAGCTGCTTGCACGCTCGTGAGCTCGGCAATCTCAGCCGGCGGGCTCGGCTGTGCGAGAACTTCAGACGGCAACACTCTCGCGTCCGCGAACGCCTGCGTGTCACCAACGCTACCGAAGACTCCAGGCGGGTTGTAGTAGCGCTTGGCGAATCCCGTGTCGGCGTCGGTGACGGTGACTTGGTATTCGACATTCGAGAGTGCGCCGTAGAAGACCCAGTCGTGCTGATTCAGGCTTCTGCCGTTGAGCGCCTTCGTGACGACTTCGACATTCGCGGGATCGAAGAACCAGAAGTACCCAGTATCGCCGCTGAGGGAGGCGGCTTGTCCAAAGCCGGCATTGCCCGCGAAATCGAGCCAGCGCGTGGTGACCTTGTAGCGACCGCCGAGAAGACAGAGCGCGGACGCAGATGGAACGCAGCCAGGATCGGTAAGCGACAACGACCACAGCTCCTGCCCGACCAGGCCATCGTCGGCAGAGAAGTAGAGTTTGTCGCCCACGCGAGTGATCTCTTTGACCTGGGCGGACAGCGGCCCCGGCCGGAGATCGGCCACCATCCGCGTCCCCTCGGTCGTGGCGTCGGTAACCCAGAGCTCGGCGCCGTGCTGTCCGTCATCGGCGACGAAGAAGATACGGTCGCCCGTCGAGACCATGTCCTGAATGCCGGAGCTCGCGGCGCCGGGATAGATGTCCTTCACCAAGCTGGTTCCGCTCGACTCGCCGTCGCCGCACCACAGTTCTTCGCCGTGATCCTTGTCCCAGCCCGCGAAGCAGAATCGATCGCCGATGGCGGCGGGTGGCTCCGCGGCTCGTATCGTGAACGGGGGGACCGTGTCGAACGAGCTCGGCTGTTCGAACACCACCCTGGTCTGTTCAGGGCCGCCGTCTGAGTACCAGACCAATCCCTTGTTGTCTGCGCTGGTGGTCTTGAAAACGACGGCATCGCCAATCGTGCGCAGCGAGGCATAGGGTTTTCCGTCGACACGCTTCACGCGGACCGCTGCGCCAGCGCCATCCCAACGCCAAAGCTCGAGACTCGTGCCGTAGTAGACCTCGAAGAACGCACGCTCCCCCGTCCATGCCAGGTGCACGATGTCGCCAGGGATGTTGACCCCGGGTACAGCGTGGGTGCCGGCGACGGTGAGATCGGTCGTCCAGAACTCGCCGTTCTTTACGAACAGCGTCGCGGCCCCGGGCCGCTGTATGAAGTCCAGGGCCGATGGCCCATTACTTGGCTCAATGAGCGTAAGCGGAAATGTGCCCGCTGACGTCCCGTCTGTTCGCCACAGCTCGAATTTCAGCGTCTCATTGGGTGGATAAGTACCGTGCTTCGTCTGGATTCCGAACAACATGCCCTGGGGGAGTCCGAAGTCATCTAGACAGCAGTCGGCGATATAGGTTTCGGTGTCTATGTCGGCCTCGGGCACCGGAAAACCCGCGATCGGCTCCAGAGGGCTCGTGCCGTCCGAAACCTTGCTGTGGAAGAAGACCCGCCCCGCAGCCACCGTCGCTCTGGCGTGGTCGAATGGATCGTATCCCGCAATCGGCACCACGGGCTTGCCTTCGCTGATTCGAAACGCGCCGGCATCGGATGCGAGCACGAGATCCGGGCCCAAAGGAGTCAGGCCCACCGGATTGGAGTTCGTAGAGACGGCCCCGAGGCCTGTCAGCAAATGGTTCCCTGCCGACGTTCCGCTGCGATCGGAAACCCAAAGCTGCGCCCCGTGTAGCGTGTCGGAAAGCGAAAAAATCAAGCGGCTTCCTACACGCGCGGCGCGGATTTCCTCGAGCGGGGCCTGGCCTAATCCTGTCGGCAGATCCGTCACGCGCTTGGAGTGGCCTCCGGCCCAGTACTCCCAGAGATCTCGCTTGCCGCTACTAGCCCAAGCGATGATTCTGTCGCCGGTCTGCGTCATGAGGAAGGGATCGGAATAGCAGCGGGCGCAGACCGCAACAGCGTGAGTCCCACTCGCAGTTCCGTCTGTCGCCAGGAGTTGGTACTCGAATCCTGACTTCATGTGCCCCGCATAGACCGTATCGCCGCTGTGGCCAAGCGACGCGTTCTGGCAGTTGCCGGTCGCGCAGTCCTCTGTCAGCGCGGTCGTCGCGACGCCGTCAGATGCCCACAGCCGTTCCCCAGTACTTCCGTCATTGCCGAAGAAAACCAAGTATTGATCCGCCATTTCGAGGGCCGCGCTAGCCGTCCCAGGGCTGCCGAGGTAGCTGAAGGAGTCGGTCCATGACTTGGTCCCGTTCTCCGATCCATCCGAGCCCCAGATTGAGGTCCGGTCAGCCGCCCGGACGAAAAAGAAGACTCTTCCCTTGAGCGGAATCAACTGCCCTTGTGGGCCGTTGCCGCTCGTGGATCCAAAATCGGCGAGCTTCTTCGTTCCCGTCATCGTTCCGTCTGAAGTCCAGAGTTGGACCTGCGCCGAGTTCGATGAGACCCAAAAGAACGATCGCGTTCCAACCACCGTCAGCTGGGAGATCGCGCCGTCGAAAGCGGCCAGCAGCTTGGTGCCAGTCGTCGTGCCGTCGGAAATCGAGAGATGAGCCTGCCCTGGGCCGCCGGTTCGACTGGACGTGGCGAGAATTGCTGCGGCGCCGAGGGACTGAATCTGGATTTGAGACCAGCTTGTGTCATCGAGAATCGAGGTCCCTTGATGGCTCCCGTCGGTCCGACCGAGAAAACACGGCCCGAAGCAGTCGGCAAACAGCGCCCATTTGCCCGCGCGGGCTAGTGTCGGCGAGGAGGATGACCTCTCCCTCAGGACGGAGGTACCGTTGAAGGTTCCATCCGAGCGAACCAAGCCGCGGCTGCTCCAGGCGATGACTACGCCACCAACCTCCACGGATTTTGCCCAGTCGACGGAGCCATCCAACAAGACTGCGGTGCCCTTGCTCGATCCGTCTGTGGCTCCGGCGAAGGCATCACCGTCGCGGCCGTTGAAGAAAACCTTCAAACCGCGAGACGTGAGGCCACTAGGGTACGAACCGGTCGCGCAGTAGCGGTCGGAGTAGCAAAGCCCCGGAGCAAGATCCGCCGTCAGGCTGGGCACGGCAGCTCGAGTTGCAGAACCAGAAAGCGCCGTCAGTCCGATGGTGAGAAGGCAATACCGAACGGACGGGCGCAAGCTATCCAGGACACTCTTCGTCACGGTCAGACTCCTCTCGTTGGAGCTCGGGGTCAAACAGGGTGCATCATGGTCCGCAGAGTAATGGACGGAACCAATTCCAGGTTTCCCACCGTGGTCCCGTAGAATCGCACCGTGAATACCTGGGGCCGCTCCCTCCGCACCGTGCTCGAAATGATCAAGATCGAACACACCCTCTTCGCTCTGCCGTTCGCCTTCCTCGGCATGGTCCTCGCGGCGCACGGCTGGCCGAGTTGGCGGGTGGTCGGCTGGATCGTGGTCGCGATGGTCGGCGCGCGGAGCGCCGCGATGGGGTTCAATCGCTTGGCGGATCGGAGCCTCGACGCAGCGAATCCACGCACGGCCATGCGCGCGTTGCCGGTGGGGTTGGTGACGCCGGCGTTCGTGACGGTGTTCGTGGCGGTGAACTGCGCAGTCTTGGTGCTGGCGGCGTGGCAGCTCAACCCTCTGGCGTTGAAGCTGTCACCGCTGGCGATTGCGATCGTGCTTTTGTACTCGTATACGAAGCGCTTCACGGCGCTCGCGCATCTGGTCTTGGGGCTGGCGCTCGCGGGCGCGCCGCTCGGGGCGTGGATCGCGGTGCGCGGAAGCGTCGAGGCGACACCGCTCGTGCTTGCCGGGGTCGTGCTTCTTTGGGTGGCGGGCTTCGACGTGATGTATGCGTTGCAGGATCTCGAGTTCGACCGGCGGACAAGTTTGCATTCCATCCCGGCGCGGCTCGGGGCGACGGGTGCGCTCGTCGTTTCGGGCTTGCTGCATGTGGCGATGCTCGGACTGCTGGCGACGTTGCCGCGCGTCTATCCGGGGCTCGGAACCGGATTCTGGGTGGGGTTCTTGGGCTGCGTCCTCTTGATCGCCTATCAACACTGGATCGTTCGCCCGCACGATCTCTCGCGGTTGAACGCGGCGTTCTTCACCACCAACGGCGTGCTCTCGATGTGGCTGTTCGTGGCGATTGCCGCCGACGTGTTTCGCGCCGGTTAGGCCGGCGAGCTTCCAAGCAGCGGTTGGTATACTCCCCAGGTCGCGCCGCCCTGGCGCCGCAGGGGGTTTTTGCCGTGCCCATAGCCGTTCCGACACTCGATCCTCAGTCCTTTCCCGTCTCGCTTCGTGAGCTTGCAACCAAGGTGCGCGAGGGCGTGCGCCTGGACGAAGCCGATGCGATGCTTTGCTTCACCACGCCGGAGGTGCTCCATCTCGGCCGTCTGGCCGATGGGGTGCGCCGGCAACTTCACGGGGACGTGACGTATTTCAACGTCAACCGGCACATCAACCCGACCAACATCTGCGTCTACACCTACAACTGCAAGTTCTGCAGCTTCGCGGCGATGAAGGATGAGCCGCACGCGTGGGCGATGACCCACGAGCAGATCTACGCCAAGGCGGCGGAGCAGGGCGGCAACAAGGTGACGGAGTTTCATATCGTCGGCGGCCTGCACCCTGACCTCTCGATGGAGTGGTACCTCGAGATGTTGCGCGGCCTGAAGCAGCGCTTCCCGGACGCGCATCTGAAAGCGTTCACCGCGATCGAGATCGGTTGGTTCGCCAAGCTCGAAAAGCTCTCGATCGAGCAGACGTTGATCACGCTCCGCGACGCGGGGCTCGGCAGTCTGCCGGGCGGCGGCGCCGAGATCTTCCACCCGGAAGTACGCGAGATCATCTGCGACGGCAAGCTCGATGCCGAGGAATGGCTGGAAGTGCATCGGGCGGCGCATCGCCTGGGTATCAAGACCAACTGCACGATGCTCTACGGCCACGTCGAACGTGTCGAGCACAAGGTCGATCACCTCCTGCGCTTGCGCGCGCTCGAGGACGAGGCGCCGGGCTTCAACGCCTTCATTCCGCTCGCCTACCATCCCGAGAACAATTATTTAGGATTGAAGTACCACACGACCGGCCTCGACGATCTGCGCCATATCGCGACCTCACGCCTGGTGCTCGACAACATTCCGCACATCAAGGCGTATTGGGTGATGGTGACGCCGAAGCTCGCGCAGGTGGCGCTCAAGTTCGGCGCCGACGACCTCGACGGTACTGTGGTCGAAGAGACGATCTACCACATGGCGGGAGCCCACACCGAGCAGAGCCTGACGCGCGCCGAGCTCGAACGGGTGGTGCGCGACGCGGGCTTCGTGCCGGTCGAGCGCGACACGCTCTACAACCCGATCGGCGCCCGCTCGCCGTCGGTCTAGAAGTGGGCAGCGGCTCGTTTCGAGCGCCGGCTGCCGCCGGACGGTGTGACAAACTTAGCGGCTGATGAGCGCGGAGTCCCTGCCCTTTCGCCATCTCGCCGTGGACGGCCCGATCGGCGTCGGCAAGACCACCCTGGTCGAGATGTTGGTCAAGCGCTTCGAGGCGGTGAAAGTCCTCGAGGACGTCTCGAATCCCTTCCTCGAAGGCTTCTACGACGACCGCCCCGGCTCGGCGTTTCAGACCGAGCTCTACTTCCTCCTGACGCGATTCAAACAGCAGCGCGACATCGTCCAGCAGACGTTGTTCGACAAGCTGGTGGTCTCGGACTACACCTTCCCGAAGAACCGGATCTTCGCGTACCTCAACCTGAGCGACGATGAGCTGTTGCTGTTCGACAAGCTCTACACCCTGCTCGAGCCGCAGGTGCCGAAGCCCGACCTGGTCATCCACTTGACCGCCGACATCGACAACTGCCTGCAGCGCATCAAGAAGCGGGCGCGGCCATTCGAAAAAAGCCTGTCCGAGGAGTACCTGGGCGAGCTGATCGACGCGTACAACCACTACTACCACTACTACAAGGCCTCGCCGCTGCTCGTCGTCGATACGCGCCATCTCAACATCCCGGGCCGTCCCGAGGACTTCGAGGAGCTGGTGCACCAGCTGCAACGGCCGATTCGCGGGACCCAGTATTGGGTGCCTATGGGCGCCAAGTAGCGGTTCGGCCCGGCTCTAGGTCCGCCGTTCGATCGCGAGCGCCAGCTGGTTGCCGTAGGCCTCGAGGAAATGGAGCTCCTCGGGTACCAGGAACTGTTGCGGCGCCGCCGGATGGAGGCCCAGAACACCCAGGGTCCCGCGAGCGGCTGTCTTCAGCGGCAGGTAGATTCCCTTCGCGGCGGGCAGCGTGTCCGTAGTCATGCCCGCGATCTTGGCGTTGGCGAACACCCATTGAGCGACAGCCTCTTCCCGCGCATCGAGGCGGTACGTCAAGCTGTCGCTGCCGCGCACCGAGAGGCCGTTGGTTGCGTCCGGCAGCAGGATCAGCACCTGGCTCAGAAAGATTTCCTTGATTCGTGCGGCGGCGGCCGTGAGCATGTCGTCGAGACCGCGCGCGGCGGCCAGATCTCTGGCCAGTGCGTAGAGCGCCGTGGTGCGGCGCTCCCGGGCGTGAGCCGCCTCGAGCTGGCGTTCGACGCGCGCGGCGAGCGTCGAGATCGTGAGCCCGACCGCCAGCAACACGACGAGCGAGATGGCGTATTCGCTGTCGGCAACCGCGAACGTAAAGCGCGGCTGGACGAAGAAGAAGTCAAAGCAGACCACGCTCAGGAGCGCCGCAAAGATCGACACCCGCCGGCCGAAGCGCACCGAGACCAGCGCCAGTCCGAGCAGATAGACCATCACCAGGTTGGTCTCTCGCAGACGTGAATACAGCGGGAAGCACACCGCCGTCTCGGCACCGACGACGGCCGCGGCGATCGACAGGTGCTTCCACGACACCGCCTCGCGTCGCGGTCGAACAGGAGGCAGCGAACCCGCGGGGGCGCTTTCGTCCGAGACGATGGTGACGTCGATACCCGAGCTCGCCCGGAGCAGTTCCTCGAGGCGCGAGCGGCCGAACCAATCCTGCCAACGCGGGTGAGTCGGCTTGCCGACCAGGATGCGTGAGGCATTGCGCTCGCGCGCGTAGCGCACGGCTTCGACAGCAAAGCTCGCGCCGGCGAGCACCGCGGTCTCGGCGCCCAGCGATTCGGCCAGGCGCAGTGTCTCCCATAGACGGTCGCGATCGGCTTGAGGCGCGCGCAGAGTGCTCGCCGTCTCGACGTGGGCCACCGTCCACTCGGCGCCTAGTTTCTCGGCCATGCGCTTGGCGGCGCGCACCAGTCGAGCCGCGGCGGCCGATGGGCCGACCAGCACCAACAGACGCTCGGCCACTGGCCAGGTCGGCGCGATGGAATGCGCCGAGCGGTAGGCCCGCATCTCGGCGTCGACGCGCGACGCCGCGGTGCGCAGGGCGAGCTCGCGCAAGGCGATCAAATTGCCCTTGCGGAAGAAACTGCTCAGGGCCCGTTGAGCCTGCTCAGGTACGTAGATCTTTCCTTCCTGCAGACGCAGCAGCAGATCCTCGGGCGGCAAATCGACGAGCTCGATCTCGTCGGCGCGCTCGAGCACGGCGTCAGGCACTGTCTCGCGCACGGTGACACCGGTGATCTGGGCCACGACGTCGTTCAGGCTCTCGATGTGCTGCACGTTGACGGCGCTGTGCACGTCGATGCCCGAGGCCAGGAGCTCCTCGACGTCTTGCCAGCGCTTGGCGTGCCGCGCACCCGGCGCATTGGTGTGCGCCAGCTCGTCGACCAGCAACACGCGCGGGCGGCGGGCGAGGGCGCCGTCGAGATCGAACTCGTGGACGTTTGCGCCTCGGTGCTCGAAGGTCTTCCGGGGCAGGATCTCGAGGTCGCGCACCAGGGCGTCGGTCTCGGCCCGGCCGTGCGTCTCGACGTACCCGACCACGACATCCACGCCGCGGGCGCGCAGCTCATGGGCGCCGAGGAGCATGGCGTAAGTCTTCCCGACCCCCGCGGCGGCGCCGAGATAGAGCTTCAGGTGGCCACGCCCGGCCTTCTCCTCTTCGGCCTGCAGGCGCCTCAGCAGCGCTTCGGGGTCTGGCCGCTCGGTGGTCATTGCCGGCGATCAGTGCGTCGGAAACTTGTCGTCGAGCGCCAGGTTGACAAGCAGCACGTTCACGCGCGGCTCACCCAGGAAGCCGAGGCCACGACTCTCGACATGCTCGGCTACGAGACGCTTCACCGATTCGGCGCTGGCGCCGCGCGCGCTTGCCACCCGCTGCACTTGGTAGTACGCGGCCGCCGGGCTGATCTCCGGATCGAGACCGCTGGCGGAGGCGGTGGCGAGGTCGCCGGGCACGAAGCCGGTCGATTGCGGATTCGCTGTGCGCAGCCGCGCAACTTCCTTGCCGATGCGCTCCAGCAGCGCTGGATTCGTGGGCCCCAGATTCGAGCCGCTGGACGCGGCGGCATTGTACGGGTAGGGACTCGTGGCGGAGGGTCGGCTCCAGAAGTAGCGCGGCGAGACGAAAGCCTGTCCGATGAGGCGCGAGCCCACGACGTGCCCTCCGGCCTCGACCAGGCTGCCATTGGCGGCGTGAGGAAAGATCACTTGTGCGACGGCGGTGACCACCAGCGGGTAGATGACCCCGGTGATCACGGTCAGCGCCGCGAGCATCAGCAGAGCGGTGCGTAGAGTTCTCATTGCGGATCTCCTACACCAGCCCGAAGCTGGCGAGCAGCATATCGACCAGTTTGATTCCCGCGAACGGCGCCACGATGCCGCCGAGGCCGTAGATCAGGAGGTTGCGGCGCAGCAACGCTGCCGCTCCCACGGGTCTGTAGCGTACGCCCTTGAGCGCCAGCGGGATGAGCGCGATGATGATCAAGGCATTGAAGATCACCGCCGAGAGGATGGCGCTTTGCGGCGAGGTCAGATGCATGATGTCGAGCGCCTTGAGCGCCGGATAGGTGGTGGCGAAGGCGGCGGGAAGAATGGCGAAGTACTTGGCTACGTCGTTGGCGATCGAGAAGGTGGTGAGCGAGCCGCGCGTCATCAGGAGCTGCTTGCCGATCTCCACCGTCTCGATCAACTTCGTGGGATTCGAATCGAGGTCCACCATGTTGGCGGCCTCCTTGGCCGGCTGGGTGCCGGTGTTCATCGCCAGCGCCACGTCGGCCTGCGCCAGGGCCGGGGCATCGTTGGTGCCGTCCCCGGTCATCGCGACCAACCGCCCGCCCGCCTGATAATCGCGGATCAATTTGAGCTTCGTCTCGGGGGTGGCCTGGGCCAGGAAGTCGTCAAGGCCGGCTTCGGCCGCGATGGCCGCTGCGGTCAACGGGTTGTCGCCTGTGATCATCACGGTCTTGATCCCCATGCGGCGCAACTCGGCGAAGCGCTCCTTGATTCCGCCCTTGACGACGTC
>JBDTNL010000088.1:0-13133 GCA_039933785.1 Acidobacteriota bacterium | reverse complement strand
GTCTTGCCGTGGTCGACGTGGGCGATGATGGCGAGATTGCGCAGAGTCTCTCGGCGTAGGAGAGCCATAAAACACGTCCTTCTTTGGGTCCGACTTGGGAAGTTGGCGCGAAAACCCGGCCGATCTCGAATCGATGCGGGTGTCCTGCGGTGGACGCACAGTAGCACGTCTCCTCGCGGAGTCTTGTGCGAGTCTGTACACCCAGGGTGTATGCTGATGTGTATGCGAACCAACATCGTGCTCAACGAAGCGCTCGTGGAGGAGGCCCTGAAACTCTCCGGGGCTCGCTCGAAGCGCGCGGTCATCGAGGAGGCCTTACGTGTTTACGTCGAACACAAGACCGGGCAGAAGCGTCGCGAGGCTTATCGATCGCGGCTTTCGATGCTCGAGCGGCGAACCAGCCGTCTGACGTTGCGTGAGTCGCCGAGCGATCTTCTGCGGGCGGACCGGGAACGGACCTGAGCCCGGATGCAGGTCATGGTCCTAGATACCAGCGTGGCCATTGCGTGGTACCTGCCGGAGTCGTTCGCTCACGAGGCGCGGGTCTACCGCGATCGGCTGGCGGCGGGCAAGATCCGCTGTGTCGTCCCGGGCTTGCATTTTTGGGAGTTCGGCAACGTGCTGCGGACATACGCCCGGCGAGGAGAGATCGACACCGATCTGGCGCGCGAGATCTTCGACCTCCATCTCGATGCCGATCTCGAGGTGGTTGAACCGGATCGCCGACGAGTCCTCGAGGTCGCTTTGGACTTCGGCGCGACGCTCTACGACTCGGTGTACATCCAACTGGCCCTCGAGCACGATCTGCCGCTACTGACGGCCGAGCGCACGACGACGCCCTGGGTCGTGCGGCTCGGGAGTCGCGTCGTCGCCGTGCGCGGCGGAAGCTGAGACTCACCGCGATGCTCTGGCCGCGCTGGCTCTTCCTGCGCGCGTTGGCGCTGATCTATCTCTCCGCATTCGTCTCACTGCTGTTCCAAATTCTCGGCCTGGTCGGTGAGCACGGCATCTTGCCCGCGGGAGAGTTTCTCGGACGCGTGACGGAGGCACTGCCGGGCGCGGCGCGGTTCTGGCGGATACCCACCCTGCATTGGATGGGGAGCAGCGACACCGCGCTGGTCGGAGTTTGCCTGGCCGGCGCAATCGCCAGCGGGCTGCTGTTCTTGAATCTGGCGCCGCGGGCGAGCGCTCTGCTTTGCTGGCTGAGCTTCTTGTCATCGCTCAGCCTGCTCCAGGTCTTCGCTTCGTACCAGTCCGACAGCATGCTGCTCGAGGCCGGTCTGGTCGCGCTACTGCTCGCGCCTTCGGGGCTGCGGCCCGGGCTCGGTGCCTCGACGCCGCCCGGAGGTGCCGCGGTGTTCCTGCTGCGCTGGGAATGGTTCCGGATCTACCTCGAGTCCGGCGTCGTGAAGCTCACCACTGGGTGCCCTATCGGTTCCGCTTCAAGCCGCAGGACCCCCGCGAGGCTCCCGGCATCTATGCGCCCTACCAGCCGCGGTTCGAATGGAACCTGTGGTTCGCCTCGTTGGCGGATTGGCGCGAGAACGACTGGGTGCTGCGGACCGAGGTGGCGCTGCTTCAGCGCCAGCCGTCCGTGCTTGAGCTTTTTCGCGCCGACCCCTTCGTCGGTGCTCTCCCGAAAGCGGTGCGGACGATCCGCTGGCAATACTGGTTCACGGATCGAGCGGCCAGGCGAGCGACCGGAGATTGGTGGCGGCGACAGGAACTTGGACCCTTCGCCCCGCAGGTAGAGCGCGGTGAAGACGGCCAGGTTCGCGTGCTGGAGTAGGCCGCCAGGGCCGCGCCGCGTAGGATAGGCAGCATGAGCGCACCCGCTGACTCGTCCTCTTGTCTATCCTCGGTCGTCGCCATGGCACCTTTGCTGTTCGGCTTGCTCGTGCTGATGGCGAGTACGCCAGGGACCGCCGCGAGCTCGCCGCTGTCGAAGACCGAGCAACGACTCGTGGCCGCCGTGGACGAGCATGCGGCGGGCTCGCTCGCGCTGCTCGAGCAAGTGGTGAACATGAACAGCGGGACGATGAACTTCGCGGGCGTGCGCGCGGTGGGCGCGATTTTTCGCACCGAGTTCGAGGGTCTGGGGTTCACCGTCCGTTGGGTCGACGGCAACGCTTTCAACCGGGCGGGGCACCTGGTGGCGGAGCGCAAGAGCGCCAAGGCGGGAGCGCCGAAGGTCCTGCTCATCGGTCATCTCGACACCGTGTTCGAGAAGGACAGTCCGTTCCAGCGATTCGAGACCCTGCCCGGGTCGCCGGCGCGGGCCAAGGGACCGGGGGTAAACGACATGAAGGGCGGCGATGTGATCATGCTGCTCGCCCTGCGGGCGTTGCGCGATGCGGGAGAGCTCGATCGCCTGTCGGTGACCGCGGTCTTGATGGGCGACGAAGAGGACTCGGGCACGCCGCTTTCCCTGGCGCGGGCCGATCTGGTGGCCGCCGCCGAGCACGCCGACGTGGCCCTCGGCTTCGAAGATGGCGACGGCAAGTTCGAAAACGCCGTGATCTCGCGCCGCAGCGCCTCGGGATGGACACTCAAGGTCACCGGCCGGCCTGCGCACTCCTCGCAGATCTTTGTCGAGGGCTACGGGGACGGCGCAATCTACGAGATGGCGCGGATCCTCGACGGCTTCCGCCGCGAGCTTTCGAGCGAGCCGTATCTGACCTTCAATCCCGGAGTCGCGATCGGCGGCACCGCGGTCGATTTCGATGCCACGGAGCTGAGGGGCACGGTGGCGGGGAAGAACAACGTGATCGCGCAAGGCGCGGTGGTCACCGGCGACCTGCGGACCTTGTCGCCGGAGCAGCACGACATGGCGGTGAAGAAGATGCGTGCGATAGCCGACGCACACCTGCCACAGACGTCGGCTGAGCTGGTCTTCGACGAGGGCTATCCTCCGATGGCGCCCACCGAGGGCAACCATCGCCTGCTGGCGCTATTTGACCAAGCGAGCCGCGATCTGGGGATGGGCGAAGTCCGGCCCGTCGATCCACGCGACGCCGGCGCGGCCGACATCTCCTTCATCGCCACCCGGGTCCCGATGGCCCTCGACGCCTTGGGCCTCAAGGGCACCGGCGGTCACACGGTTGACGAGACGGCCGATCTCTCGACACTGGCTCCACAGGCGAAGCGCGTGGCGCTGCTGCTGTCGCGTCTGCGTTCGGGGAGCAAGTAGAGGTCGGTGGCTGAGCGGAGTCGAAGCCGCCCCTCCCTGCGGCCCGCGCAGAGCTAGCGTCCCCAACGCCCCAGAACCATCCCGGCCAACACTCCGATCAGGCCGAAGCCGAAGAGTCTTCGCTGGTTCGGTCGTGACCATCCCCGCCGCCTCAGGCCGGCGCTCGAGCGCCGGAATCACCACTCCGATCAGAATGCCCGTCATCGCGAGCACTGGCCCCCTCCTCGAGCGGTCGCTCGCGGCTATACTTTCTTCCGCGCACAGGGCGCCGCCGGTCCGCGGAAAGGGACGATCCCACCTGAGCCGTACCGCTTATCTGACACTCACGTCACTCTGGCCCGTCGCGGCGGACATCGGGCATACGGAGGACGTGTCATGAGCACCCAGCCCGAAGCCCCGAGTCTCGAATTTCTGCGCAAGCGCGCCAAGGATCTGCTGCGCGCCGCCCGTCGCGGCGAGACCGCCGCTCTCTCCCGGTTGCGCGACGTACCCCGTCTGCGCGGCCTCTCCGCTGACGAGCTGGGGCTCGAGGCCCGGCTCGCCGACGCCCAGCATGCCGTGGCCCGGGAACAGGGCTCGGTGAGCTGGACGAAGCTTCTGGTAGAGATCGACGGCAGGCAGCCGCTCGGCGTTCACGCCGACCAGTTCCTGGCAGCGGTGCGCGAGAACGATCGGCGGGCCGCCGAGCGAGTCCTGGAGCGTTGGCCGGCGGCGGCGGATGTCGACCTGTGGAGCGCCTGCGCCGCCGGACGCGATTGGCGCGTGGGCGAGCTTCTGGCCGGTGGCGTTGCTGCCACCGCCCCCCACGGCGAAGCCGGCTGGCAGCCGATCCTCTATGCCAGCGGCTCGCCCTTGCACCGGGTGAGCCCGGAGATTGCGAGCGGGATTCGGCGTTCCGTCGAGCTCCTGCTCGCCGCGGGGGCCGATCCGAACGCCTACACGCTCTACGACGGCGACTCCGCGAAGTCCAAGCTCTCGGCGCTCTTTCGCGCCTGCTACGCGGGCAACGCGGCGGTGGTTCGTCTGCTGCTCGAACACGGCGCGCAACCGAACGATGGCGAATCGATGTACCACGCCGCGGAGTTCGATCATCGCGAGTGCCTGGAGGTCCTGCTCGAGCACGGCGGCGATCCGAGCGGCCGCCAAGAGCCCTACGGCAACACGCCGCTCTATTTCCTCTCGGGGTACAAAGAGTTTCAGCCCAGTTGCGTGTCGGCGACGCGCGGGATGCAGTGGCTCCTGGAGCACGGCGCCGACCCCAATGTGCCGAGCTCGGTCAGCGCCGAGGTGCCGCTCCATCAGTTCGCGAGACTCGGCCGTTCGCGGGAGGCCGCGGAGATGCTCCTCGCGCACGGGGCGCGCGTCGACGCCCGAGGCGCGGACGGGCGCACGCCGTACGTTCTGGCGGTGCGCAACGGGAACTTCGAAGTTGCCGAGCTGCTCCGCGAGCGGGGCGGCGATGTCTCGGTGCTGAGCTCTGGCGACGAGTTCTTAGGCGCCTGCCAGATGGGCGACGAAGCTGCGGCTCGAGCCGTGCTGGAGCGCGAACCCGCGCTACTGGAGGCCCTCGACGAGGAAGATCGCGCAGTCTTTATCTCGGCCGCCGAGCAGGGCCGCGAGGCAGCCGTCCGGCTCATGGCGGCGCTCGGCTTCGACCTCGCTCGCGAGCGCGCCGGCGGGGGCACCGCGCTCCACGCCGCGGCCTGGGCGGGCCTTCCTGGCATGGTGTGTGTCTTGATCGAGCTCGGGGCGCCGGTTCTCCTTCGGGATGGCACCTTCGGCAGCGCACCGCTCGGCTGGGCTGCGCATGGCTCCCGACACTGCCGGCGAGCGGACGAGGATTACTGTGCAGTCATCGACCTGCTCCTTGCTCGCGGGGCCGACCGTGAGTCCTCGTTCAACCGTTGGGGGGCACCCCCGGAAGCCCTGAGCAGCCGTCGGGTAGCCGCTCACCTTCGTGGGCGCGGCTTCGCGCCGAGGTCCTAGGTCAGGCATCGGAGATCCAGGATGCGGGCCCTGGAAGGTCCGAGAGCCGGCTCCAAGACGTAGGATGGTCAACATGCTTCTCAAACGGTGGCGTTTGGTGCTGCTGGTGGTCCTCGCCCTGGTCGCCTTCGCGGCCTTCTTCGCCACCGTGATGGTCGCCCTGGATCCCTTCGGCTACGGCGACGGGCCGGTCGGTTGGACCATGCCGTTCGTGGTCAATTTCTTCTTCCTTGCCGTGTGGGCGGCGCTGGTGCCTCTGGTCGTCAGGCTGTCCAGACGTTTGCCGATGGGTGGGGGCGCGTGGAAGCGCAGTCTGCCGATCCAGCTCGGGTTGAGCCTCTTGCTCTCGATGGCGCATCTGGCTGTCGTCGAGTTGCTGGTCTACGCGTTCAACGTCCGGCGGCCGGGGGAGTACGGCCAGCTCTCGGTCTGGAGCACTATCCAGTTCTCGATCGCCTTCAACCTCGAGGCCTCGATGGCCATGTACTGGACCATGGCCGGCCTCGCCTACGCCTGGGAGTTCTACACCAATCTGCAGGAGAAGACGCTGAGCCTGGCCCGCCAGGAGACCCAGCTCGAGCGCGCCCGCCTGCAGGCGCTCGAATCGCAGCTGGCGCCGCATTTCCTGTTCAACACTTTGAATACCATCTCGGCCCTGGTCGACCACGACGCCGCGGCGTCGCGCCGCATGATCGCCCGCCTGGGCGATCTGCTGCGCTACTCCCTGCAGAGCCAGGAGCGGGCCGAGGTGCGCCTGGAGGAGGAGGTCGAGGTCACCGCCCGCTATCTCGAGATCGAGCGCGCGCGCTACGCCGAGCGCCTCCAGGTCACCACCCGCATCCCGTCATCGGCCCTCGCCTGCGCCGTGCCGGCCCTCGTCCTGCAACCGTTGGTCGAAAATTGCGTACGTCACGGCGTGACCCGATCGATGGCCCCCCTGCATCTCGAGCTCGCGGCCCGGGTTTCCGGCGATGTGCTGGAGATCACGGTCAGCGACGACGGCCCCGGCGCCGACGCCGAACAGCTCCGTGCCGGCGTCGGCCTGGCCAATGTGCGGGCGCGCCTGCATCATCTCTACGGCGACAACCAGAGCCTGACCATCGAAACCTCGCCCGGTCGCGGCTTCGCGGTCAAGATCGCCCTGCCGGCCCGGTCGCTCGCTGGAGAGGCCGTGGCATGACCCGCACGCTCAGAGCCGTGCTCGCCGATGACGAGCCGCTGGCTCGCCGGCGGCTGCAGCACGCGCTCGCGGCCGATCCCGACCTGATCGTCGCGGCTGAGTGCGCCAACGGCATCGAAACCCTGGCGGCTCTCGAGCGCGAGCAACCCGACGTCCTCTTCCTCGACGTCCGCATGCCCGGCCTCGACGGCCTGGGCGTCCTCGACGCCATCCCGATCGAACGGCGCCCGCGCGTCGTCTTCGTCACCGCTTACGACCGCTACGCCGTTCGCGCGTTCGAGCTCCGCGCCATCGACTACGTCCTCAAGCCCTACGACGACGAGCGCCTGCTCGCCGCGGTTGCCCGCGTGCGCGAGGCCTTCGACGGCGCCGAGCCCGCCCCCGCCTCGTCGCTCGGCGACGTCATCACCATGCTGCAGCGCCTGCACGAGCCCGCGCCGCCCCCGGTCGCGGTGCGCACCCGTCGCGGCACCCTGCTGGTCCCCGTCGACGAGATCGACTGGGTCGAGGCGGAGGACAACTACGTCCGCCTCCACGTCGGCGGTAAGAGCCACCTGCTGCGCTCCACCCTGTCCGAGATGGAGGAGCGTCTGCCGCCCCGCGCCTTCCTCCGCGTCCATCGCGGCGCGATCGTGAACATCGAGCGCGTCCGCGAGCTCCAGCCGTCGACGCACGGGGATTTCAAGATTCTGCTCCGCGATGGCGCCGTCGTACCGATGAGCCGGCGCTTCCGCACTCTGGTCGAGCAACGGCTCGGTGTCGAGTTGTAGTCACGGTCCTGGTCGTTCGGCCACGCGTAAACTCTCGCTAGTGTCGGTAACTCCCAGGTGCCGCCGACGGCGGTCTGCCCAAGCAACGATTTAGGTACAAATGGCTGTCCAAAGTGAGCCCAGTACGATGACTCTTGATGCCCAAGGGCAGGTTCTCACGGGTAGCTCGAAGTACTCTTGGTTGGTGCAGCTATCGAAAGTGACCACGGCTCCTTGGGCCATCTGGGTTTTGTGGCTGTGTACAGATTTCAGCAAGCCATGGCAGTGGCTCTTTCTTGCGGCGGGTTTGTATTTGGAGGCAGAGTATCTAGCGAGTCCAACAAAATTTCGGTGGACCGCGGAGGATCTGACAGCGTCCTGGATATGGGGCAGCGAACGAACTTGGCCGCTGAAGGATCTCCGGCTCGAGACGCACCCCACCCTTCGCGCCTTCCTGATGAGTGCAGATCAAGTAACCTTGGAGGGGCGGAAGATTTTCTTGTTCTGGCCCAGGCTGATGCGTGGCGGCCAGGGGCTCCGCGAGCGGCTGCGGGAGGTTGGCAGCATCAACAGTAGTGACTAGCTGGCGAACCAGAGCCAAGCCGGCGTCCGGGCTAGACGCCAGGGCCCCGGCCTCCGTATCTAGGGCCATCATGACCCCCACCTCCCTCCTCGAAACCCCCACCCTCGCTATACTTCCGGCTCCCAAGCAGGGGGCCGGATCGAGCATGGCGATGAAACCCACCGATATCTACAAAGTCCTCCAGCGCGACCTCATCGGTCAGGAGGAGACGCTGCGCTATGTCTCGGTGGCGATCTTCAAGCATCGTCAGGGGGAGAAGTTCGGCAACCTGCTGCTGATCGGCAATTCGGGCACCGGCAAGACCACCATCATGCGGGCGGTCGAGCGGTTGTACGAGGAGAACGAGACCTTTCGCGAGTACCGCGTGCTGATCGTCATGAACGCGCACACGCTGGCGACCGAGGAGGGTGTGGTCGATACGCACCGGCTGTTCGCACGGCTCGAGGAGCGGGCGCGGCAGATCTTGGGACCGGATGCGACGGCGGAGCAGATCGCCCGCATGATGGAGCGCGCCACGGTGTGCTTCGACGAGATCGACAAGATTTCGGCGGTGGTGGGCGGCAAGCCGTACGTTACCGGGATCGCGATTCAGCAGACGCTGCTGACCCTGATCGAGGGCGAGAAGGTGCTTTACCCGGTGACTGTGATGAAGGGCAAGACGCCGGAGAAGAGCGCCATCGAGGTGAACACCGGGAAAATGCTGTTTCTCTGCGCCGGCGCCTTCGAAGGGCTCTACGACCAGGTGTATAAGCGGGTCACCTCACCGGCGACGCGGGTGAAGCTGCCCTCGGAGACCGTGCTCGATAACGGCAAGGTGACGATTCGCGAGGTCTTCGCTCTCCGCCACCACTTCAAACCCGAGGATCTGTTCGAGTACGGCATGCAGCCGCAGTTCCTCTCGCGGTTTGACAACGCGATCATTCTCGAGGATCTGGGGCCCGCATCGCTGATGCGGATCTTCCTCGAGCCGGCCGAGGGCGTCTTCCGCACCTCGCAGAGCTTCTTCCAGAAGATCGGCATCGACCTCGAGGTCACCGAGGCGGCGGCGAAGAAGATCGCCGACGAGGCCGCGAAAAGCAGCCGTATCGGTGCGCGTGCGCTCAAGGCGGTGTTTGGTCGAGTCATCAAGCCGTTCGAGTTCGACCCGTTCTCGCGGCCCGAAGTGACGGCCAACGGCGAGCGTCACGGGCTGGTGCTCGATGACAAGTTGGTCAACGAGACGCTGAAGGCGCCGTACTAGCGTCGGTCACGCCGGGCTCCGGCGCCGTCGTCGATAGAATGACGGCGGACCGTGCCGCTCATACTCTCTAGATTCACTCGGCACCTCTGGGCCGCGGCGATACTCGGCGCGGTCTTGCCGTGGCTCGCATCGGCTTCGGGCCACGCAGGCCCTCACCGCCTCGTCCAAAGTGTGGTCGCGGCGAGCCTCGCCGTCTTGCTGGTCTTGGTCGGGCGTGCTTCGCGGAGTGCGATTCGCACCGAGTTGGAGCGCGACCGTTTGACCGGCTGGTGCCTGCTTGGTCTGCTGCTCATTTCCGTTCTCGTGCACTTCGCCGGTCTGAGCTTCGAAGTCGGCCACGGCTACTATCGCGACGAGGGCATCTATCGCGCTACGGCCGAACGCATCAACGCTGGGAATCTCCTGCCGCAGAGCTTCATCTATGGTCACCTGAGCTTCTATCTCCCGGCCTGGAGTCTGTGGTTGCACCAACTCTTTCCGGCCGCGACGACCTGGCTGGTGAGCGTCATGACCGGACTCACCGACGAGGGCTCGATCAGCTGGATGTGGATCCGCGTCTGGAGCGGCTTGTTCGGCGCCCTCACGGTGCTCCCGGTCTACGGCGCGGCGCGGCGAGTGATCGGCGAGCACGGTGAGCGAATCGGAAGCCTCGCCGGGTTTCTGGCTGGCGGCCTGATCGCGGCCTCGACGCTCTACAACGAAGTCACTCATGTCTACATCAGCGACGTGCCGGCCGCGTTCTTCGCCGCGGTCTGCGTCTACTTTGTCGCTCGCTTGCTGGAGCGTGAGACCCCGCGCGACTACGTCTGGGCCGGCGTCGCCTCGGGCTTCGCCGCGGGCAGCAAGTATCCGGCGGGGTTAGTGGCGCTGGCGATCGCTGCCGTGTGGGCGAGCTGGTGCTGGCGCGAACGCCGCGTGTCCAAGGGACTCCTGCTCGCGGCCGGGGCTTCACTCGCGACGTTTCTGATCGTCATGCCGGCGTTTCTGCTCCACGCGCCAAGCGCCTTCGCCGGTGAGGGGCGGGACGTGTTCTTCGGCGTGCGCCAATACGTCGACTCGGGCTGGATCGGAGTCGAGAAGGACAGCAACGTGGCCTGGTACGGGAGCCAGCTGCTGGAAACTCTCGGCGCCGGCGCACTGGTGATCGGCACGCTGGGCTTCTTCGGCCTGGATCGCGAGATGCGCCGGCGCTGGGCCGTGATGGCGGTGTTTCCGCTCGTCTATGGCGCGCTTCTGGTGGTGATGTCGATGGTGGTGAAGCGCAATCTGCTGCCGCTCCTACCCGCCGCGGCGGTGCTCCTCGGCGCGGGATGCGCCGGCGCCTCGCGCGGCGTGGTTTCCCGGTTTCCACGTCTGAGGTGGCTCGCTCCCGGGGCCGTCATCCTGGCGAGCCTCGCTGCACCGGCGATCGCGGTCGTACAGCAGGATCTCGGCCTCACGCTGCCGGGCACGCGGGAGCTCGCCACGGCGTGGATTCGCGAGCACGTCCCGCCCGGCGCGGGAATCGTCAAGGAGTCGTACACGCCCAGGATCGACGGCCCTTACGACGTGCTGCAGACGCGGTTCGCGGCGCGCGTCGAGCCGGCGGACTTGTGGAGCGGACGCTACGATCTGGTGTTGCTCGCCGACACCGCGTACAGCCGTTTTCTCGATCCGGACAATCTGCGTAAGGAGCACCAGAAGATCTACGCCGAGCGCTATCGGGAGCTACTGGCGATGCCCGAGCTTCAGGCGTTCGAGCCCGGACGGACTCGCCGGGGTCCGGGCTTCTCGCTACGCGCGCTCGAACGCGCGTCGAGCCCGCCGCGGAACGCGCGCGATTTCACGGCGGCGGAGGCCGCGTACCTGAGCGACGAGACCATGCGACCGCGCGGCGAAGCGCCGATCGTGTTCACCGGGGCGGAGCAGTTCGCTTTATTCAAGGAGAACTTCGCCGCTGGGCGGTACACGGCGACAGTGGATGGCGATGCTCTTGGCGGCGGCACCCTCCAGGCTGTCGGCCTCGACGGCACCGTATTCGCCGAAGCGACGCTGCCGCCCGCGGGAGCTTGCGAGCTCGAGCTCAAGGGCCCCGGGAAGCTCTTTTTCTACCTGAAGCTTTTACCCGGTGCTACGTTACGTGGCCTGCACCTGCACCCTTCGAGCTGACCGAGCCATGTCCACGACCAACGCGGAACGAGTCCTCCAACAGAAGAAAGTCACCTACGAGGCACGCGAGTACCCGCACCGAGAAAAAGGCGCCGAGTTCGCCGCCCAGGCGCTCGATTGGCCGCTCGAGGCGATGGCGAAGACGCTGGTTGTCGCGCTCGCCGACGGGACCTTCGTGCTCTGCGTGATGCCCGGTACCGTCGAGCTCTCGGTGAAGAAGCTGGCCCGCGAAGCGGGTGCCAAGTCGGCGCGGATGTCGACTCAGGAGGAAGCCGAGCGGCTCACCGGTTACTTGGTGGGCGGAATCAGTCCGCTCGGCACCCGGCGCGCCATGCCGGTATGGATGCATCAGTCGCTGCTCGAGCACGCGACCATCGGGGTCAACGGCGGCCGCCGCGGTTTGATCGTGTTCCTCGCGCCCGAAGCGCTGCGCGTGGCCGCTGCCGCTCGGGTCGCCGACCTCGCGGCCTGACCGCCGGCCGCGCTCTATTCGAGCGCCATGTACGTCTTGCCGTGCCACGGCGCGGTCTCGTGCCCGAGTAGCAGGCGCGCAAACCAATCGGCTTCAGTGACGAGCAGGCGCGGTCGTCGGCTCGCCCTGGGCAGGTCGAAGGCGAGCTGGGTCACGTACTCTTCCCCTGGGCGCAGCGGTTGCTCGAGCGGCGTCTGCGCGCCTCGCGTGGCCGCCAGCGCTTGCTGCAGTGCCGGGTCCAGAGGCCAGTGATGTCCCGCGGTGTCGACCACTTCGACGATCTTTGGATTCGGATAGAGCGGAGCGTTGCCGCGATGGGGCCCCATGGTGCCGGCGTCGAAGCGAGTCCTTAGCGAGACAACGAGGAATTGTCCCTGCGCGTGCGCCGCACCGAGATCCGCCAGCGTCTCGGCGCCAAGGACTGAATACGCAGTGTGACAGTCCACATCGCAGAAGTACTTCTCGGCGCCAATTGGTACCGTGACGTCACCGCTGAAGACCGCGAAGACTCCGAGCAGTACCGCATAGCCCAGAGGCACGGCAAGGGCTACCCCGGCGGCGACGCCAGCCCAACGCTTGCGACGGCGCAGTGCCAGGACTCCCGCGGTAGCGGTCGCGAGCAGCGTCGAAGCCACGCTTCCGAGCAGCGCCAGCACCGATACCGGGGCGATAGGAAACTGGAAGTTGGTCGGCATACGAAACTCCTTACCGATGTGTACTTCATGGAGCAAAGTGGCGTCGCAAACATATGCGCTCGTCTTGACCCAGACCGCTTCAGCCGCGCCGAGCGGCCACGATCAGCGCTTCCATGTGGTCGAGATAACGGCGCAGGGCCTGGCGGCCGCGCTCGGTCAAGCGGTATTCCGTGCGCGGCACGCGGCCGTCGAATCCCTTGTGGCAGGCGATGTAACCCGCATCCTCGAGCTTGCGAGCATGCACGCTGAGGTTGCCGTCGGTGGTCTCGAGCAAGCGCTTGAGCTCCGCGAAGGTGAGGACAGGCGCGGCCGCGAGTGCGCTCACGATGCCGAGGCGCGCGCGCTCGTGAATCAGCCGATCGAGGCTGAGCGCATCGGCGGGCCGTGCCGGCCGAGGCTTCGGCGTGGACGGAGCGGCACGCGCGGCGCGCGGTGCTTTGACCGCCGGCTTAGCCACCGTGCCGCCTCGCCACATAGACACCGGAGGCGATCTGCAAGACCCCGAATCCCAGCGCCATGCCCAGATCTCCGAGCGTCGGAATGAACAGCGCGAGGGCTCCGAGGGCCACCAGCGCCCCGCCGAAGAGGGGCAGCACGCGCACCGAATATGCACCCGCCGTGATCACCGCCGTGCCATAGAGCAGGAGCCAGGTTCCTGGAAGCGCGCCGTAGTTTCCCGCTTCGACCCACGCGCCGCTCAGCAATGCGCCGGCCAGAAGCGGCGGCAACAAGGCAAACGTGAACCCACGCGCCGGCTGTCGTGTGAGTGCCACGCCGTGCCGCGTTGCCTTCCGCACCAGCGTCGCAACACCGACGGCGAACCCGAGCACCGCCGCCAGCGCCCAGACCGCAAGCCAGCCCCGTGGCGTCGTCTGGAGATGCGCCAACCA
>JBDTNL010000087.1:0-13483 GCA_039933785.1 Acidobacteriota bacterium | reverse complement strand
CGCTCCAGCGGCAAGGGCGGCGCTCGTCCAGGCGCACCGGGCCGAAGCTCTGGAGGTGATCGATCCGTGGCGCGGGGAGAACGTCCGCGGCCGCCGGCGGCTCGCCGCGGCCCGCCCGAGAGCGCTGAGTCGCGACGGCCCTCGAGTCGTCCCGCGGCTCCCGAGAACGCAGCGGCGAAGCGGACGTCGGCGCCGCGTGGTCCGCGTCCGGAACGAGGTCCACGTCCGGAACGAGGTCCGCACCCTTCGCGCCCTCCGATGACTCCGCCGGTTCCAATGCCTGCGGCGGCGGAACCGCGCCTTCCGCGCGCCGGGGCTCGACTCGCCGAGGTCGAAGACATCGAGGTCGAGGTGGAGAAGCTGGTCGCTGGGGGCGAAGGATTGGCGCGGTTCGAGGGCATCCCGATCTTCGTTCCGCGCTCGGCGCCGGGAGATCGTCTGCGCGTGCGCCTGGTCGAGCGCCGGCCCGACTTCGGACGCGGCGAAACCTTGGAGATCCTGCGCCCGGGCCCCGATCGTCGCCCGGCGCCGTGCCCGCACTTTGCGAACTGTGGTGGCTGCGATCTGCAGCACTTGAATGACGAGGCGCAGACTCGATTGAAGGCCCAGGCCGTGCTCGAGACGCTCGAGCGTCTCGGGCGAGTCCAGCGGCCGGCCGACTTTCGGATCGTGGTGGGCTCGCCCTGGGCCTATCGCCTGCGGGCGCAGCTGCACACCAGCGAGATCGGCGGGCTCGGCGGCGCGGTGCGGGTCGGCTACCACGCGCGCGGTTCGAACGAGCTGGTCGCGATCGGACAGTGTCCGGTGCTCACGCCGGCGCTCGAAGGTCTGGTGAAGGAGCTCCCTGCGGCCTTGCGTACGGCGTTTCCGGAAGCGGGCTCGGTTCCACGTCGGGTCGATCTCGCCGCGGGTCAAGACGGCGCGTTGAGCACCGCCCCGGTGGTCGAGGGATTGCCGCATGGCGAGGTCACCTTCGCGGCCGGCGAGTTCGTCTACGCCTTCGATGCCCGCTGCTTCTTCCAAGCTCACAGCGGGCTGTTGAACGAGCTGGTCGAAGTTGCGGTGGGAAGCTGGAAAGGCGAAGCGGCGTACGACCTCTTCAGCGGGGTCGGCTTGTTCACCCTGCCGCTCGCTCGGCGCTATGGGCGCGTGACCGGAGTCGAATCGGATGCCGGAGCGGTGAGGTTCGCGCGCACCAACGCACGCCGCAATCGCATCCTCAACGCGGAGTTCGTGCAGCGGCCCCTCGACGCCTGGATCCGTGAATTGCCGCGCGATGTCGACCGCGTGCTGATCGATCCACCGCGAGAAGGCCTGAGCATGCCGGCGCGGCGAGTCCTGCTCCATCGACGGCCACGGCGGTTGACCTACGTCTCGTGCCACGCCGCGACCTTGGCGCGGGATCTGCGCGAGTTGCAGGAGAGCTACACCGTCGAATCCCTGGCGCTGCTCGATCTCTTCCCGCAGACCGGACACATGGAAGCCGTGGTGCAGCTCGCGGCGATCGCCGGCGCTCCATGAGCGGTCATCGTTTTCGTCTCGTGCTGGAGAAGGAAGACTTCAAATTCGCGGCGGCGCATTTCACGCTCCTCGGCGGTGGGCAAGCCGAGCCGCTGCATGGGCACAACTATCGCGTGCGGGTCGAGATCGCGGGAAGCACGCTCGACGAGGATGGGCTGCTGGTCGAGCTCGCGCCGTTCAAGGCCGCGATCCGCGCCGCCTGCGCCAGCCTGGACGATCGCATCCTGCTTCCCGAACGCTCGCCTCGCCTGTCGGTGCGCGAGAGCGCGGGATCGATCTCGGTCAGCTACGAGGATCGTGCCTACCGCTTTCCCGCCAGCGAGGTCCTCCGCCTGCCCTTGATCAACAGCTCGATCGAACTGCTGGCCGAACTCCTGTGGCGCAGGCTGGCGCCCGCCCTGGTCGGATCGCCGGCGCGATTCCTGTCGGTCGGCGTCGAGGAAGCCGCGGGTCAGCTGGCGATCTTCGAGTCGGCGCTGCCGGACTGAGCGTCCTCGAGCGCCGACTCGGCGGCCGGTGACACGTCGATGGCGCGGCCTTTCCACGAGGCGAGCAGCCCGCGTCGCCGATCGGCGAGGCCGAGGGCGAGGACGCCCGCGAGCAGCAGGGCATCGAGCGGGTAGAGCAGACCGAGCGCGGCGGACTGGCGGCCGCCGCGTCTGAGGATGGCCGACATCACAGCACCTCCCGCCCATACGACCGCCACGGCAGGCCAGTCGTGGAGCGCCGCGCTGATCGACATCAGCGCGGCTGGGGCAGCGAGCGCGACCAGAGTGAAGGCTCCCCGAGCCCGCTGACCGCCGAAGATCGCTCCTAGGTTTCGCCGCCAGCCCGCGATCGCGGCGGGCAATCCTTGGTACATCCGCACGCGCAGCAGGTCGGGCGCGCGCACGAATCCGGTGCGAAAACCGTGCTGACGGAGATTGGTCACTAGCGCGACGTCGTCGATGACGGCGCGGCTGAGAGCGGCGAAGCCCCCACTCTCGAGCAGAGCGACTCGCCGGACGAGCACGAACTGACCGCTGGCGACCGCCGGGCCGCGACCGTCGGCGGCGGCGTGCCAGTCGCCGAGCATGAAGTCGAGCAGACCGAAGACGGCAGGCACGAGCAGCGCCTCGCCGACACCTCCTGCCTGCTGCGTTCCGGCGATCGAGACGGCGTCGAGCCGCCAACGGGATGCGGCCGCGTGCGCTCGGCCGAGCAACTCGGGCGACAGGCGAGCATCGGCGTCGACGAGCAGGATCCAGGCTTCGGTGACCTGCGGGAGCGCTCCGGCGAGCGCATTGACCTTGCCTCGCCAACCGGGCTCGAGCGGTTGGGCGGCCTCGACTCGCAGGCGTGGCTCAGTCGCGGCCAGCCCTTCGGCGAGGGCCCGAGTCCGATCGCTCGAGGCGTCGTCGATCAGGACGACGCGCGGCGCCGACTCCTGCTGGAGAATCGATTCCAGGCAGGCGACGATGTTGGATTCTTCGTCGCGGGCAGGCACCAGGGCCACGGTGGCTGGGTCACCCTCGGTTGCCGCGTGGGGTGGCGAAGGAGCACCGCGGCGCCAAGCCTCGGTCCTCAGGGCGACACTGACCATCGTGAGCGCCGCGAGCGCGGCAGTCCAGAGCAACAGGGTCAACCCTCGAGTCGTTTTCGCAGCACCGCTTCGACCTCTCCCGCCTGCGGGAAGCGGCCGAGCGCCTTCTTGGAGAACACGACTTCGCCGTTGTGCAGTACTTCGAACACGCCTGAAGCCCCTTTCTGGATCGTGGCGGGGATGCCGAGCGTCCGTTCGATGTCAGCCGCCAAACTGGCGGCTCGCGGTTTGTAGCCTCAGGCGATGCAATATTGGATTTCCACCTTGGACATCGGAAGCCTCCTTTAGGACGGTCGAGAGCCGCATATCGCGCCAGTGCAGAATGCAGGATAGAGCTGGTGGATTTCGGCCACGTCGGGCTCGACCTTGACCTCGGAAAAACCCGCGTGACGTAGCGCTGTTGCCCAGGTCGACGGGTCGAGAAAGCCGTGGGTCGGGCGCAGAATCGGGTCGAGGTTCACTTCGGTGAAGCCGTCGAGCAATTGGAAAACGAATTCGGCCCATATCGCCTCGTCCGAGCGTGGTCGGAGAGCCTCGCCGAGGATGAGAAATCCCCCCGGTGCGAGGGCGGTGCGGGCCTCGACCAGGCTGAACTGCAAATCGCGCGCGACGTGGAGCACGTTCACTCCGAAGATCAGATCGAGCGAGCCCGGAGCGATGCCTTGCTCGGCCCACGGGTGATCGATGTCGAGTCCGGCAAAGGTAAGGTTCGCACCGGCATGGCGAGACCGCAGGCCTCGCTCGGCGCGCCGGCGGAAGAACTGACTGGGCTCGGTGGCGCGGTAGCTCGATGGTGTGATGCCGCGTTCGGCGAGCTCGCCGAGCAGGGCTTCGGTGCCACTCCCGGCGCCCGCCCCGAGCTCGAGAATGCGCGGCGTCGCGATCGCCGACAGCCGGCGTGCGGCGGAGAGTGCAGCCACCCGATTGTTCACCGCGTAGATCGGATTGGCGTTGTCGAAATAGGCACACCACAACGCCACCTGGCCGAGGCCAAAGAGCGCGTCGGCACCGCGCGCCTCGCCGCGCGCGACCTTGGGATAGGTGGCAGCGGCGGCGTCGAGCAGGTCGAGCGTCGGCGCGTGATGCGGGTCGTTGGCGAGCAGCGCGGCGCGCAAGGGCTCCAGCGATCGGTGCTCGAGCGCGCCGTTCAGACGGTAGGTGCGCTCGCCGCCGGCCGCGTCCTCGACGAGCAGGTCCGCGTCGCGCAGGCGCTTCAGCAGCCAGCGCAGCGCAGGCAGGAAGCTAGGGTCGAAACGACGAGCCTCGGCCAGGCCGGCCGCGGTTAGACCGGCGCCCTGGAGCGGCTCGGCGATCTCGAGCGCGATGGCGACGTCGACCGACAGGCAGAGCACGTAACGCTCCACCAGATCACAAGCGGCGTAGAAGTGGTCGTTGAACAGAGACTCGGGGTAGTCGCGCAGGAGCTCTTTCAACCGCGGGTCAGGGAGTGCGATCACGACTCGCATTCTACCCGTGCGATAGGATCGATGGCACCATGAGCGAGCCCAAGCAACCTCTGGCGGAGCAGGATCCGCCCCCGGAACGAGTCGAGCGCATCAAGACTCATGTACGGGGCATCCTGACCGAGCTCGGCCTTGACCTGAACGAGCCCAACCTGCGTGAGACCGACCGCAGGGTCGCGAAAATGTACCTCGAGATGTTCAGCGGCCTGCGCGAGGGCAACCGGCCGACCGTGACTTGTTTCCCGAATGACGAGCGCTACAGCTCGATGGTCATCGAGAAGCAGATTCCGTTCTACTCGATGTGCGCGCACCATCTCGTGCCGTTCTACGGCCACGCTCACATGGCCTACATCCCGAACGACCGCATCCTCGGGTTGTCGAAGTTCTCGCGCATCCTGGAGTTCTACGCCAAGCGACCGCAGCTGCAAGAGCGCCTGACCGAGCAGGTGGTGGGTTTCCTCGAGGAGGAGCTCCAGCCGCAGGGCGCCATGGTGGTGATCGAGGCCCGACATCTCTGTGTCGAGATGCGGGGCGTGAAGAAGCCCGGCGCAATCACCGTGACCTCGGCGCTGCGGGGGATCTTTCATCAGCGTTCTCAACGCGAAGAGTTTCTCGATCTCCTGCGGCGGCCATGAGAGCCTCGATGCGCCGGAGCTCGACCTTCTGGCGGAGTGTCGCAATAGCCGTGGCGCTCCTCGTGGCTGGTGCGGTGCCGCAGCAGGCTCGCCAAAAACTGCCGCAAGATCTGCTCAATCCACTGCTCGGCCCGGACTATGCCACCTGGCTCGAAGGCCCGATCGCTCGCCTCTGCACCCCGGCGGAAATCTCCGCGTTTCTCGCTCTGAAGGACGACGCCGCCGCCGAGCGGTTCACCGCGGCCTTTTGGGAGCGTCGCAACCCCCACCCTGGCGAGCGCAACCTCCTGCTCGAGCTGTTCGACAAGCGCGCCGCCGAGGCCGACAAGCAGTTCTCGGAGAGCGGCCGCACGGGTCGGGCGACCGATCGCGGCGCGGTATTCATTCTCTATGGCAAGCCGACCGAGACCAAGTTTGACGCCGGTCTGGGCCGCCGCGATCCCGATGCCGAAGTCTGGATCTACAAGAGCCCCTTCGAACCGAGCCTGCATGGCCATCAGCCGCAGCCGCAGTATCGCTTTGCCCGCGTCAACGGAGTGACTGTATACATCGGCTCGGTGCGCCGACCGGTCCCGGCGACCGCCGCCGAGGAGGAATGAGCAGCGCCGGAGCGGGCGTCCGCGCCGTGATGGCGGGCAGCGGTGTCGCCATCGGCGAGACCGTCATCGATAACCACATGCTGTCCCGGGTGCTTGACACCAACGACGCGTGGGTGCGCGAACGCAGCGGTATCGTGACCCGGTTCTACGTCGAGCCCGGGGTCGGCTCCTCGGACCTCGGAGCGCAGGCGGCGACCGCCGCACTCGCCGATGCGGCGATGACGGCCGCCGACCTCGACTACATCGTCTGCGCCACGATGACCCCGGACCACTACTTTCCGGGTGCCGGAACGTTGATCCAGCACAAGATCGGCGCCCCGCCCATGCCGGCGCTCGACATCCGCCAGCAATGCGCGGGGTTCGCTTATGGATTGCAGATGGTCGACGCTCTGGTACGGAGCGGCATCGCGAAGAACGTCCTGCTGGTTGGGTGCGACGTTCACTCGTGCCTGATGCCGTATTCGGCGCGTACCTGGGAAGTCCTCTACGGACGGGATCCAGGTCCGCTCGACGCCGCGGAGTTCGAGTGGAACTCGCGATTCCGGCATCTGCTCGTGTTGTTCGGCGACGCCGCCGGAGCCATGGTCTTCCGCGCCGAGACCAACGGTGGAGAACGCGGCATCCTGGGCAGCTCGGTGTTCGGCGACGGTGGCCAGAAAGACATCCTGTTCGTACCCGGAGCGGGATCGGCGCGCCGTCCTTGGGTCGATGCGGCGATGATCGCTGCCGGAGACACCGTGCCGGTGATGGAAGGCCGCCAGGTCTTCAAATTGGCTGTGACCCGCATGCCTGAGGTCACGGTGAACGTCCTCGCCGCGCAGGGGTTGGGGCTCGAGGATCTCGATTTGCTGGTCATGCACCAAGCGAATCTGCGCATCAACGAAGCCGCCCAGAAGGCCCTCGGGCTGCCGAATGAAAAGGTGCACAACAACATCCAGCGCTACGGCAACACGACCTCGGCGACCCTCCCGCTCTGCTTCCACGAGGCTCGCCAGGCCGGTAAGGCCAAAGCAGGGTCGCTGGTTGCCTTCACCGCCCTCGGCGCTGGACTGCACTGGGGCTCGGTCCTGATGCGGCTCTGAACGCCGGAGCCGGGCGGGGACAGGTTCCGTGGCCGCAACGAAGCCGCCCCCGTCACTCAAAGAACCTGTCCCCTCTTCGCCGTCGCGCAGGCGCAGCTCTCAATTCAGGTGGTAGTCCACTGTCAGTCTGAAATACACCGCGATCGGCCGCCCATTCTGATCGTGCGCCGGCCGGAACTTCCATAGCTTCACCGCGGCCACCGCGTTGTCGTCCAGGCCGAAGGGCAAGGCCTTTTCGATCTTCACCTCGCCCACATTGCCCTGCGCATCGATAGTCGCCTGCAGGATCACTACGCCCTGCACGTGAGTGCGCCGCGCACCCTCGGTGTAGATCGGCGCGACTCGGGTGATCACTTCGGGCGGCGTGATTCCAGCGCGAATCTGAACCGGCCCGTCGGAGAAGCTGCCATAGACCCCGTCCTCTGAACCGTTCTGGGACCCGTTGCCGTTGATCGGGCCAGAGCTGCCGGTGTTGTCGTCCGTCGGTACCTCCGGGGTGGTCGTCACCGGCACATCGTTAGGCACGTCGGTGGGCTGCTCGGGCGTCGGCGTTGTCGTCGGCACCACGGGAGTCGGCACGACCACGTCATGAGCATGCACAGGCGCCGCGGGCTTCACGTGATCGGGGTTCCCGACCGGAGGCGGTGGAGGAGGCAGGCCGACGTGGATGTAGGGCTCGACCGTATCCTGAGCTTGCACCGCGTCCACCTTCCAGTACTGTGCCACGACGACCCCGGCAATGAGCGCGACGTGCACCCCGACGGCGATGGCGAGCCTGCCGGAGCGACGGCCCTGACTGCGGTTGATGAGCAGCGCGGTCTCGAACATGGCGACCTCCCTCGATCCCCGATGCGGCGCCGTGAGCGGCGGGCATCTGGTGGAGGTAGACCGCCAGGACCTCGATTCGGTTCCCGACGATCAGCTAGCGGAGTTTCAACAAATCGGAACCGGCCAGCGGAAAGGCGGAGCCACCCGCCGCGACCCTTCCTTTTCCCAGAGCTCCTGCGCCCCGGGAACGGTCAGTGCTGAGGCCCCATCTGGCGAGCAATCGAGCGCGATCCTCCCGCCGGTCCAGGCGTCTGGCGAGAGCTGCGATAGCCGCGCTGTCGCCTCGTTCCGATCCAGTCGCAAGCGCCGGGCGAGGAGCGCGAAGGCGGCCGCTCGGCGAGCGGATTGGAGAGCCCATTGCTCGGCGGGAAGAATAGGAAAATTCAGGTAGTCCAGAATATCCGCCCTGAATTGCGGTCTCGGGAACAAGCGCTGGAAACAGCAGGCGTTTTGCATCGAGGATTGCAGCCGTGTTCCTTCCTTCGCCAGCCACTGACTGGACTGGGGCCAAGGCCCCTCGGTGGCGCGGGAGAGGCCACGCATTTCGTCGAGCGCGAGAGCCGTTGCGAGATTCCACGACCCTCCATCGATGGGAAATCTGCTCGCATTGCTGCTAACGAAAGAGGCCACCTGAGCTATTCCACGCCGGGAGCTGGCAAGGCGCCCGAGCTCCTCTATCTGAAGCTCTGCCGCAGCGAGCTCCTCAGGGTTCGAGCTTGCTTGCTCGCAGAGCGCCGAAACTGCGTTCAGGAACTGGGCCTCCAGTCGGGCACCGATCAGTTGCCGGACCGACCCGGGAGAACCGCGCTCCATGATCGCTGTGCGACCGAGAAGAGAGGCGAGTCGTACCGCGCGCTCGCGCTGGCCGTCGGCGAGCTCCAGACGAGTTGCGATCAGCAGGGTCCGGCCCAACCGGCTCACGCGCGAGAAATACTCCTCTCGGTCAGCATCGAGGGCGAATTCGACGGGATCAGACCACGTCGCCAGTTGTTGCGCCCGCGCCAGAAGCTCGAGCGACTTACCGGTCTCGGCCCGGACTCCGATCGCCGTCTGACGGTCGTTGACCAGCCAGAGCTGGGCGCTGGTGGTCTCAAGATGGCGGAAGAGGTCCCCCCGCAAGCCCGCCGGTGGTATTTGTCGCCCTGCCGCAAGCACCAGAGCGGCTCCATTCTGATCGAGGGGCACGAAAGGGATGGGTCGAATCTCCAGGGGCCCGACTTCCGCCTCGAAGCGAGCCATCGAGATCTGCAGTTCGCGGGATGAGTATGCGCAGCTGCCTACGACACACAGCAGGGATGCCTCAAGGACGACGACGACCCAACGAACGAGGCTCATTGGCCGGGAACGCATGGAACTCTGTCGCCCCGGGAACCCTACTTCGTGAGGTGGATGAGAATCTCGCGGAACAGGGTCTGCGTGCGCTCCTGCCACTGCTGCGGCGTCATCCGGTCAGCGGGAGCGCTCACTTCGACCACGCCTCCACCGTCGGTCTCGCTGCTGCGCCGGACCTTGATCCGCAGCTCGCCAAAGAGCAGGGCCCAGTCGGAGGTGACCTCGACGTTGGGGTCGAACGGCATCCGCGCCGTGCGCATGGCGTCGAGAACCGCGTTCAGCAGCCTGTTCTTGGTGGTTTCGTACTGGATGCGGTAGGTCTCGCTCGCGTGATAACCACCCGCGGGCAGCACGTAGCTGTCGGTCATCAGTAGTTGCTGGAAGGTCGGAGTCTTCGCGAGATCGCTGAAATTGGCGTCCGCCCTGGCGCGCGGGCGTGAGCGTTCGTCCAAAGCGATGGCCGAGCTCAGATTCTGTGTGGCGAGGGCGTTGTATCCGGCCATGGCGTAGTTGGTGGCCACCAAATACAGCGCGTCGGCCGAATTGGGATTGGCTTGCAGGTAGCGCTGGAAGCGCTCGTTCGCCGCCTGCAGTTTGCCCTGGAGTAGGAGCACAGCGCCCAGGTTCAACGAATTGTCGCTCGCCGCCGGGTCGAGTTTCTCGGCCGCCAGAAGATCGCTGTACGCGGCGTCATAGTGCTTCTCGACCAGCCCGAGCGCGCCGCGATTGAGCCAGGCCTGGCGCAGGGTCGGGTCGAGTTGGAGAGCTCGATCGAGCTCCTTGCGGCCGGCATTGTTGTCGCCGGAAAGGAAGAGGGCCGAGCTGTGGAGCAATACCAGCTGGGCATCGGGCGAGGGGCCCTTGATCAGCGGCTCGAGCAGGGCGCGCGCCTCCTCGGCCTGGCCGCTGTTGAGCAGCTCCTGCGCCCTGGCGGCCGCGCCAGCGATCACCTCCTTGGTTGGGGCTGGTGCGGCCGCGGCAGCGCAGACCACGAGGACGGAAGCGATCAAGACGGGAGCGAGAATCCTCATGCCGATAGTTTATCCGCAGCGACCGAACAGCGACGTACCTTACAATCAGGCTCGTGAAAGTCACCATTCCCGCGCCGCCCGTCATCGCCGCCGCCCTGCAGCAACGAGTCGTCGGTCAGTCGATGGCGGTGCGCGAGATGTCGATCGCGCTGGCCAAGAAGCTCGCCGGGCTGCGGGTCGGCAATATCCTGATGATCGGCTCCTCGGGCACCGGCAAGACGACGCTCATGCGCGCCGTCGAGTCGTATCTCGCGGCCGATCCGGCCCTGGCGCAGCGCTCGACCGTGGTGCGTATCCACGCTAACGTGCTCGGCGAGGAAGCCCAGGCTGGGCGCCCGGGAGAAGCTGTCCTGCGGCGCCTGTTGGAGCGTGCGCGCGAGCAGCTCGGTCCCACGGCCAAGCTCGAGGACTTGCTGCTCAGGGCCTCCCGCGGTCTGGTGTTCGTGGACGAGGTGGACAAGATCCGCGGCGAAGTCGGCGGCCAGCCGAACGTCGCCGGTATCCGGGCGCAGGAAGCCCTGCTAACCCTGATCGAAAATGAGTCGGTGCCCTTCGAGCTTCCGGCCTGGGCGGGCGGCGGGGTGACCACGATCGACTCCAGCGGGTTGCTCTTCGTCTGCGGCGGCGCGTTCGAAGGCCTGTACGACGCGGTCTTCGATCGCGTCACCATCGGCAAGGACCGCGGCGCGCTCAAGACCAGCACCACGGTCGAGGGCGGCAAGGTACACGAGTCGCTGGTGTTTCGCCTGCGCGACTGGATACGCAACGAGGATCTCTTCGCCTACGGCATGAGCCCGCAGTTCATTTCGCGTTTCGACGCCATCGTGTTGCTCGAGGCGCTGGACGAGGACTCCATGGTGCGGATCTTCCTCGAGCTCCCGGACTCGGGCTATCAGCAGGCGCGGGCGTACTTCGACAGCCGCGGCATCCACTTGGCCCTGTCGCCGGCGGCCGTGCGGCGCATCGCGCAGGAGGCCATCCGCCAGCCCCGCCTCGGCGCCCGCGCCATGAAGGAAGTCTTCCGCCGCGTCATCGGCCGCTACGAGTTCGACCCCGCGGCAAGCGTTCGCGATGGGGCGTTGTTGCTCGATGTTCAGGAAGTCGAATCGGCGCTCGGCGCCGCCTGAGCCCGGCTAGGAGCTCGAGCGCTGCTCGAGCAGCCGGCGATAGCGCCGCCGGCGAAGCCAGAGCGAGATCAGCGTCGGCAGGACGCTGAGCGCCACGAGGGCCGCGAACGCCACCACCAGAGGGGTCCTTGGGCCGTGGCTTTCGCCTTCGGCAGCGGTGGCCACGGTGTGCCAGAGCACGGTGTAGAGCGCCGTGGGGAGGAGCATTCCGATCATGCTGCTGAAGATGAACGGCGCCGGCCGCACGCCGGCCAGGGCGGCGCCGAAGTTGACTACCGGGAAGGGCAGGGGCAGCAGGCGCGCGCCCACCAGGGTCCAGAAGCCGCGTCGGGCGACGATGCGCTCGGCTTTCTTGAGCTTCTTTCCCGCCAGGCGGACCACGAGATCGCGGCCCAATGAGCGCGCGAACCAATAGCTGAGCAAGGCGCCGATGTAGAGCCCCGCCAGGTTGTAGAACGATCCGCGAACGGGCCCGAAGAGCACCGCACCGCAGATGATGAGTGGCGACATCGGCAGGCCGAGCGGCGCCAGGATGGCGTAGAGCCCGAGGAGCACCGCGGGCGACCACCACGCGGCGCGCAGGGAACCCATGAGGGCCAGCAGATGTTCGCGAGTGAGGTAGCCGCGGAGCGGCGTCAAGGTGGCAACCAAGGCGACGACGATGACGACTCCGATGAAGAGCCCAAAGCGCAGAGCGGCTCCGCGTATCCCGGCCTGGGCGGCCTCCGCGACTTCCTTGAGAGCGTCGGGTACGGATTCGCCGGCTGGATTGGACTCCCGCCCGCCGTTGGCGGGTGGTTTGGAGTCTCCGCTCAACTCGCTCCGTCGAGCGCCAGGAACTCGCGCAGGTGCTGGTGCAGCGTGGTCTGAGCGCTCGGGTCGATGAAGTTGAGACGCAACTCGTTGATCACCATGACCTCGTGACGTGTCCACTGCGCCCAGCAATCGGCACAGGTGTGAGCGAGGATCTCGGCGCCCAGTCGCCCCGGAAAGGGCACCGAGGCGAGCCCCGGAGCGGTCTTGAGACAGCGTTTGCAGGTGATATCCGGTGTCATGCGCCGGTGCCCTTCATGCAGACCGTGCTTCCTGCTCGGCGAGCAGCATCTTGAAATAGTCGATCGTGCGCTGCAGACCGATGTCCAGCGGCACCGTGGGCTCCCATCCGAGCCTGGCGCGGGCCTGCGTGATGTCGGGCTGGCGGATCTTGGGGTCGTCGACCGGCAGCGGCCGCAAGACGATCTCGCTCTTGCTGCCGGTCAACGCCTTGATGCGCTCGGCGAACTGCCGGATGGTCATCTCGTGCGGATTGCCGATGTTGGTGGGCTCGTGGCTACCGCTGTTGAGCAATCGATAGATGCCCTCGACCAAATCGTCGACGTAGCAGAACGAGCGAGTCTGGCCGCCGTCGCCGAACACCGTCATCGGTTCGCCGAGCAGCGCCTGCTGGACGAATGCCGGCACGACGCGGCCGTCGCGCGGCCGCATGCGCGGGCCGTAGGTGTTGAAGATCCGCACGATGCGGGTGTCCACTCCGTGCGTGCGGTGGTAGGCCATGGTGATGGCCTCGGCGAAGCGCTTGGCCTCGTCGTACACCCCGCGCGGGCCGACCGGATTGACGTTGCCCCAGTAGCTCTCGGGCTGCGGATGCACCAGCGGATCGCCGTAGACCTCGGAGGTGGAGGCGAGCAGGAACGTGGCCTTCTTCTCGCGCGCCAAACCGAGCGCGTTGTGAGTGCCGAGCGAGCCCACCTTCAAGGTCTGAATCGGCAGCTCGAGATAGTCGATCGGACTCGCCGGCGAGGCGAAGTGGAGCACGTTGCGGATCGGCTCGGCCAAAAAGAGCGGCTTGCTGATGTCGTGCTCGATGAAGCTGAAGCGCCCTTCGCTCCGCAGGTGCGCGATGTTGCGCAGGTTGCCGGTGATCAGGTTGTCGACACAGACCACGCGGTGGCCGACCGAAAGAAATCGTTCGCAAAGATGCGAGCCCAGGAAACCGGCGCCGCCGGTGACCAGAGTGGTGGTGACCGGCGTGCCCGCACCGTCGGTCATTTGGCCGCTCCGGGCGAGTGTTCGGGACGCCCGATCGAGACGTAGCGCAACCCGGCCGCCGCGACCCGCTCGGGCTCGTAGATGTTGCGCAGGTCGATGATCAGCGGCTGATTCAGGAGGGCCTTCAGCTCGCCGAGCTCCAAGGCGCGGAACTGGTTCCACTCGGTGGCGATCACCAGCGCGTCGGCGCCCTTGGCGGCGGCGTAGGCATCGTCGCAGTATTCGATCGGCGGC
>JBDTNL010000086.1:0-13490 GCA_039933785.1 Acidobacteriota bacterium | reverse complement strand
GTGGGTGAGAACGGCGCCGGCAAGACGACGCTGGTGAAGCTGCTGGCTCGTTTGTACGACCCGGACGAGGGCCGCATTCTGCTCGACGGCGAAGATCTCCGGCGCTACGATCTCGCCGCCCTGCGCGCGCACATCGGCGTGATCTTTCAGGACTTCGTGCGCTATCACCTCACCGCAGCCGAGAACATTGCGGTGGGCCGGATCGAGGCCCGCGAGGATCGCCCGCGGATCGTCCGCGCGGCAGAACGCGCGCTCGCCGACGAAGTGATCGAGAAGTTGCCGGAGGGCTACGATCAGATGATCGGCAAGCGCTTCAAGAGCGGAGTCGATCTCTCGGGCGGGGAGTGGCAGAAGGTCGCCCTGGCGCGGGCGTACATGCGGGACGCTCCGGTGCTGATCCTCGACGAACCGACCGCGGCGCTCGATGCGCGATCGGAATTCGAAGTGTTCCAGCGCTTCAAGGAGCTCAGCGCCGAGAGAACCGCCGTGCTGATCTCGCACCGCTTCTCGAGCGTGCGCATGGCGGATCGCATCCTCGTGCTCGTAGACGGGCAGTTGGAGTCCATGGGCACGCACGCGGAGCTCCTGGCAGAGCGCGGCCGGTATGCCGAGCTGTTCGAGCTTCAGGCGGCCGGGTATCGCTGAGCACTTCGGCAGACTAGGCTCCCTGTAGAGTGCCGGCATGGAACTATCGAGACGCACGGTCGCGATCGCTGTTGCTGCCCTCGGGCTCTGGCGGCCCCTCGCGTCGACCGCGGCGGCCGCACCGAACGATCCGCTGCGCGGATTCCGCACCGCCTTGGAAGGGTCGACGACCGAGCAGGAATTGCGCTCCACCCTGCAGTCCGTGGCGAAAAAGCTCGGTGCCAGATTGAGCGAGCAGCCGGCGCGAGCGGGCCGACGGTCGTTCGACCTCACGCTCGCGGCTCCGATACCGGCCCGCGCCTTGGTCGCGGCCATGGGCTGGAAACGCCCCTACGCCATGTCCGGCGACGTGGAACAGACTTCGTGGTCCCTGGCGCTGTGGACGGGAGATCTCGACGACCGCTACGGGCCGAAGATCGCCGTGCACGCACCGCACGTCGGCAAGTGGGCGGTCGAGCCGCAATTGGAAAAGCGACCGGACGGAGAGCTGCCGAAGCTCTCTGCGGGGCCTTCGCCGGCGTATGACTTGAATAGCTACGAAGGTCGGGTGGTGGCACTCGAGATCGAGTGGTGGGATGCGGGATGGCAGCAACTGGAATCCGTTCCAATCCCGGCAGGCCCGGGACCCCCTCAGGCCGCCGGGTCGCGGACGGAGATCCGCGGCTGGATCGATGCGCACAAGGGCTACGGCGCGCCGCAGTACGCCGAGTCCGAGCTGCCTGACATGCGCGTCTTCGTGGCTTGGAACATCCCGACCTCGGGCATGAATTCGACGGACTCCTGGGTCTATTGCCTGCACGAGTCGGGATGGCAGCTGATCGCCGCCTCTCGATTCCAACCCCAACAGGATCAAATCCATCGCGTCGAGATCGACGATGCGAAACGAGAGGTGCGGTTCGTCGGCAACGGGGGCGAGGCGGACCACCGGGTGCCGCTGCGCAACTGCGTCTGGGAGAACCCCTAGATGGATTCGTTCAACGATCGACTCGGCCTCCAGCTCGAGGCTGATGGGACTCTGACAATGGACCCGCGACCGGAGCACGAGGTCGCGCCGGGCGTCGTGCACTTCGCAGTGCTCGCCACGCTCGCCGAAATCGCCGCCGCGCGGAGCACCGGCACCGCAGTCATGCCGGCGCAGGTCTCTCTGAGCCTGCTGCGCCGGGCGGGCGGGGCCATGCTCACCGCGCGCGGCCGCGTGTTGAAGAGCGGGCGCACGCTGATCGTGGCCGAGGGCGAGGTCTTGCAAGGCGGCGAACTGGTCGCCAAGGCGGTGGTCACGTTTGCACGATCCTGACCGGTATTCGCGCGGCGCCTTGACGGCCTCCGGGCCCGCTGCCTAGGATCGGGGCATGGGTTGGATTCAGGATCAGGCGGAGAAAGCGCACGAGAAGTATCGCGCGCTCGTGCTCCCATTGCTCGGTCCGGGAGAACGCCTGTTGGGCGTTTGTCAGGCGACCCAAAGCAAGATGTTCTCCAACAAGATCTTTGTGATCGGCGTGACGCCGCAGCGCTTCGTAATGCAGCAGGTGGATCGCAAGAACCAGGCCTGTGCCGAGCCGATCAGCGTGGCACCCGGCGACATCGTGAGGGCATCGGTCGACGGCTGGGGCGGGGGCCTGACGCACTTCCTGACCGCAGACTGGGGCGAGATCCGTTTCGACCTCGCGAGCGGCGGCTATACCCTGGCCATCCTCGGTGGTGGCGCCGATCAAATGTTGACCGGCGAGAGTCAGCGCGAGGGCAAGATGAGGTTCCTCGAGTTCCTTGCCTCGGCGCGTGGCATCACCTAGGCATCGCCACGACGCAACGGCGTAGAGCGCTGGTGGCCGGCTGACGAGCGATCGACCGCAGCCGTCAAGACTTCGGGCTGTACACGACGACCCGATTCTTACCGGCGGCCTTGGCCTCGTAGAGCGCGAGATCCGCAGCCTTGACCAGAGCGAGCGGCGATTCGCCGGTCTCGGTGCTCCGGGCGGCGACGCCGACACTGATGGTGATGCAACCGCTCACTTTGGATGCGCGGTGGGGAATCTCGAGGTCCTCGACCGACTTGCGCAGGCGTTCGGCGAGGACTTGGGCGCCTTGCAGATGCGTGGTGGGGAGGACGACCACGAACTCCTCGCCGCCGAAACGCGCCGCGAGGTCGGACGGGCGGCGGAACACGCGGTGAATGACGTCGCTCACCGTTTTTAGGACCTCGTCGCCTGCCAAGTGACCGTGGGTGTCGTTGTAGCCTTTGAAGTCATCGACGTCGATCATCAGTAGGGACAGGCCGTTCTCGCGCGAGCTGCGGTTCCATTCGGTACCGAGGTAGTCGTCGAAGGACCGGCGGTTGCGCAGTCCGGTCAGACCATCGACGCTGGTCAGGCGGAGGAGCTCGAGGTTGGCCTCGAGCAGCTGCTGTTGGCTGTCGCGCAGCGCCCGGTAGGCCTCATCGCGTTGCACTTGGTTCAAGTAGGCGCGGGAGTGGTGGCGGATGCGCGCCACCAGCTCGATGGTGTCGGGGAGCTTGACCACGTAGTCGTTGGCGCCGGCCGCGAACGCTTCGCTCTTGACCGCCGGTTCTTCCTCGCCCGACAAGACGATGATCGGAATGTCCTTGGTATGCGGATTGGCGCGGTACTGGCGGACCAGTGTCAGGCCATCGACCTCGGGCATGAAGAGGTCCTGCAGGATGACCGTCGGCTGGATGCGTTCCGCGGTTTCGATCGCCTCGGTCGAGTTGGGGCAGTGATGGACCCGGATATCGGGTTCCCCGGCGAGTTCGCGCCGCACCGCCGCGCCGACCAGGGCCTGATCGTCGACCAACAGAACGACTACCGCGGGCAGCGGAGCGTCGGCGCTCATGGCGACCTCATGCGGACGGCGCCGCCCGCGGCCGATCGAGGGCGGCGCGCACCGATTGCATCAGGCCGTCGGCGTTGAAGGGCTTCTGCAGGAAGGCGATGTCCGAGGCGAGATGGGCCTGCTCGGCTAGCGCATCGGCGGTGTACCCAGACATGAAGACGGTGCGGGCGGAAGGGCACAGCGCTCGGAAGCGCTCGGCGAGCTCGACACCGCTCATCCCCGGCAGGATCACGTCAGTGAGCAGGAGATGGATCGTTCCCGGATGGCTGTCGGCGGCCGCCAGAGCCTCGGCTCCGTTGCCGACGTCGATCACCTGGTACCCGGCACTCGCCAGCAGGTCGGCAGCGAGCCGGCGCACCACGGCTTCGTCTTCCACCAGCAGGATGGTTTCGGTTCCCGACGAGTCGGTGACCGCGAGCGGTTGAGCTCGCCGCACCGCCCGGATGCTCTCTTCGCTCCGCGGCAGAAAAACCTCGAACGTCGTGCCGGCGCCGGGTGAGCTATCGACGTGGATGAATCCGCCGGCCTGCCGCACGATGCCGTATACCGTGGCGAGACCGAGGCCGGTGCCCTTGCCGATGTCCTTGGTGGTGAAGAAAGGCTCGAAAAGATGAGCCAGCACGGCCGGTTCCATGCCGGTGCCGTCGTCGCTCACGGTGAGCACCACGCACTCGCCGGGGTGTCCGCCCACGATGCCGCGGGCCTGTTCTTGGGTCACCAGCGCGTTGCGAGTGGTGAGGCGCAGTCCGCCGCCCTGGGGCATGGCGTCGCGCGAGTTCACCGCCAGATTCATCAAGACCTGCTCGAGCTGACCGGGATCGGCGCGCACCGACCAGAGGCCCGGAGCGAGAGCGGTTTGCAGATGCACGTCTTCGCCGATCATGCGCCGCAACATGCGCTCCATGTCGGAGACCAGGAGGTTGACGTCGATGACCTTGGGCGCGATGCGCTGCTTGCGGCTGAACACCAGTAGCTGGCGGGTGAGCGCGGCGGCGCGCTGAGCCGCGCGCTCGATTTCCTCCACGGCTCGGGCATGCGGATGCGTGCCTTGAATGTCGCGGCGCATCATCTCGGCATAGCCCAGGATGGCGGTCAGCAGATTGTTGAAATCGTGCGCCACGCCGCCCGCCATGCGGCCGACGCTCTCCATCTTCTGCGCCTGTAGGAACTGCGCTTCCAGCCGCTTGCGCTCGGTGATGTCCTGCATGACGCCGATCAGGCGGATCGGCACCCCGTGGTGGTTGCACTCGACCCGGGCCCGGTCGTGCACCCAGCGCAATTCACCGTCCGGGCGCGCCACGCGGAGATCGAGCGCGAAGCCGGTGCCCTCGAGTATGGCCTGCGCGGCTGCCTCCTGTAGCGGTGCACGGTCGTCCGGATGAACGCGTTCGAACACGGTGGCGCCGAGGCCGTCGAACTCCGCCTCCTCGATGCCGAGGATCCGGAACACCTCCTTCGAGCCCGAGATCGGTCGGGCCGCTCCCGGCCGGAGGTCCACCGTCCAACTGCCCATGGTGGCGACTTCCTGCGCCTGCTCGAGCAGCGCCCGGCTCTGGCGGATCTCGTCGGCGTCCTGGCGCTCTTTCGTGACATCGCGCGCCACGGCGAGATGACGTCCGGGGAGGATGTTGGCGGTCGTGGTGTAGTGCAGGACGCGCACGGATCCGTCGGCCAGGCGCAGGGGAATGTCCCCTTCAGCATGTCCGTGCTCGCGGTAGGCGCGCCGCGCGCTTGCCTGATCCCAGCCGGGCAGGGTGAAGTCCTCGGTTTGGCGACCGATCAGCTCCTCGCGCGTCAGGCCGAAGAAAGCGCAGGCGGCGGGATTCACATCGACAAACCGGCCCTCGTCGTCGCCGACCAGGATCACGCTATGAGTGCCGTCGAATACGGCGCGGAGCAGCCGTTCACGTGGCGCGATCTCGGCGGCGCCCTGCGTGGCCTCGCCTGGCGCTTCCTCGAGTTCCTTGAACATTGGGTCCAGCTTACGACGAGCCGAGGCCGAGGTCGTCGTAGACCGCCTCGGTCAGGGCTTTCATCCTGGCGCCGTGGAGCTCCTCACCGGGGGTGCCGTTGGTGATCAACACCACGACCAGGCCGTGTTCGGGATCCGCGAAGGCGGTCGAGGAGCGATAGCCCGAGTGTCCGAAGGCGCGCCGCGAGGCGAGAGCGCCGTAGGCATAGGGCATGTCGGCGTCGCCGTGGACCGCGGGGTTGGGGATCACCCCCAGTCCCCAGTCCATCACTTTGCGGAAGGTGTGGTCGAAAAGGCCGACGCGATGGCGTGCCGTGAGTGCCTCGACGGTCTGCGGCGACAGCAGGCGAGCCGCTTGACGGGCGCCCCCTTCGAGCAGGGCCTCGTAGAACCGCCCGAGCTGATTCGCCGGGCCGAAGCCGTTGCTCCCTGGCGCGCAACTGGTCACCCGGGACTCGGAATTCCAGTGAATGTCGGCCGGGGACGAGCTCTCGGTGTTCCACGCCGGAGCGACGTGCGCGCCATACTCGAGAAAGCGCTCGCGCGGCATGCCGATCCAACAGTCGTCCATCCCGAGCGGCAGGAAGATTTTCTCGCGCACGTAGCGTTCGAACGGGCGTCCGTCGACGCGTTTCACGATCTCGCCGAGGACGAACCAGCTCGACTGCTGATGGTAGCCGGCACGTTCGCCGGGCACCCAGTTCGGTTCGATGCGTGAGGCGCAGATGCGACCCAGGATCTCGTTCCACGAGAGGCGCGGCCAGCCGACATCCATCATGCGAAAACCGCCGGTGTGAGTCAGGCAGTGGCGGAGCGTGATCGTAGCCTTGCCGCCGGCGCCGAACTCGGGGATGAACCGGGTGACCAGGTCATCGAGCGTCAAAAGGCCGCGCTCCCAGAGTTGGGCGATGGCCACCGCGCCAACCGGCTTGCTGGAGGAAGCCCATCCCATCAAGTGTGTGGTGGTCAACGGCTCCCCAAGTCGCGCCTCGCCGAGGGCAAAGTCGTCGACTACTTCGCCGTGCCGAGAGACGTAGACCTGGCCTCCGAGATGGAGACCCGCAGAAATGCCGGAGGCAAGAGTCTCGCGGGTCTTGGAGAGCATCGATGGAGGATAGCAATGGACTTGGGGTTAGAGGTGTGCTGCCCGAGAGGTGCTGCCCGAGAGGTGCCGGGTGATTGATTCACCGCAGGATTCAGCGACGGCTAGGGTGCTGCTGGGGAGGTGCCAGGCGTTTGGCCGGGGTGCGAAGATTCTCCGCAGACCTCGCGTCTTAGCTAGGTATGCCCCGCCCCTTGCGTTTTGTACCGCCGAAATCATTGGTCGAAATCACCTGCCGCACTCAGCACGGCCGGCACCTGCTGCGCCCGGACGACATGTTCGTCGCGATTATCGTCGGAATTCTCGCGCGTGCTCAAGGTCTGACGGGTATGTGCATCCACGCGTTCGTTTTCTGAGCCCTGAAGATGCGCACCAGCTGGCGCGATTTATGTGTTTCTTGAACTCCAACCTGGCGCGTGAGGGTGGGCGGCGGCACGACTGGCGGGAGCGCTTCTTCGGCCGGAGGTACAGATCGATTCCGGTGAGTGGGGAGGATGCGGCCCAGGTGGCGCGGTTGAGGTATCTGTTGTCCCAGGGTTGCAAGGAAGGACTGGTGAGCACGCCGGCAGACTGGCCGGGAGCGCATTGCATTCACGCGTTGCTGCGCGGAGTAGCGCTCGAGGGCCTATGGTTCGACCGCACCAAGGAGTTCCGCGCCAGGCGTCGAGGCATTACTTTCGCGCCGCTCGAGTTCGCCACCCGCGAGAGTGTTCAGCTGACGCCCCTGCCTTGCTGGTCGAACCTCCAAGAGCACGAGGTTCGCTCCCGAGTGGCCGACCTTGTCCGCGAGATCGAGCAGGAAGCTCGTGCGCAGCAAGAGGAGACTGGCAAAGCTCCCCTTGGAGCGGCTTTCGTCCGGCGGCAGGATCCTCATAGCAGGCCCGTCGGTTGGAAGGCCCGCACCGCGCCACGCGCGCATGCTGCAACGCGGGCCGCGCGAAGGGTCCTTATCGAGGCCTACCGTGAGTTCCAAGGCGCATACCGCCGCGCTGCCGAGCGCTTGGCGCAAGGGGATCTGTTCGCCAACTTCCCGGAGGGCAGCTTCCCTCCACCTCTCCCGTTTGCCCGTGGCCCGGGCCGAGTACTGAGCCGCTGACGAGTTCGTCAGCATTCGCCTGGCGGAACTTCCCGAGGGTCGGTCTGGCTGAGCTCAGCTCAGGACGGCGGCGGCTTACACGCCGGGCCGTTCCTGGTTGATCGGCCAGGCTCAGGAACTTCATTTCAGGTGTTCCTAGCGCCCCTCCATGACTCGTCCTCCACCGTGCGCCTGAAAAGCGCGCTCTAGACGGATCGGTGGTTCCCTGTCCGCCCTGCGAACAGGCCGCTCGTGCGTGCTGCGATGCCAATCGCCTGGCACCTCTCTATGGCACCTCTCTATGGGAGCACCTCTCCGTGAGGATAGGCTCCGAGCGAGCAGATGATCGCGATTATCGATTCCCTGGTTCGCTACGGCCTTCCGTTTGTGTTTCTCTGCGTCTTCATCGAGCAGATCGGCTTGCCCATTCCCGCCGTGCCGGTGCTGGTGCTCGCGGGTGCGTTGGCTGCCGACGGCAGGCTCGCTGCGCCGCAGGCGCTGGCCATGGCGGTGCTCGCCAGCTTGATCGCGGATTCGATCTGGTTTTGGCTTGGGCGCCGGCAGGGTACGCGAGTCCTGAATACGGTGTGCAGGATTTCGGTGTCGCCGGACTCTTGCGTGCGGCGGATGGAGATCCTCTACGAACGCCTGGGCTTGCGTTCGCTGCTGTTCGCCAAGTGGGTGCCGGGCTTTTCCACCGTTGCGCCACCGCTCGCCGGGGCGTTGCGGGCTTCTCCTTTGGGCTTTCTGCTCTGGGACGCCGCAGGGGCAGCGGTCTGGGCGGGTGCCTCGATCGGCGCGGGAATGATCTTCCATCGCGCAGTCGATCGCGTGTTGGCCCTGGTCGAGAGCCTGGGTTACCTCGGCCTCGGCCTCCTCGCCACGGCCCTGTTGGGCTACATTGCCTGGCGCTTCCACGAACGGCACCGGTTCATCACCGAGCTCCGTCTGTCGCGGATCACGGTCGACGAGCTCCGTGGCCGCCTGGCGGGCACCGAAGACCTGCCCCTGATCGTCGATGTGCGCACACGCGGAGCGCGGTGGCTCGACGCGCGGCGCATCCCCGGATCCCTGCGCCTCGACTTCGACGAAATCGAGCAGCACCTCGCGGACTTGCCGCACGATCGGGAGGTCGTGCTGTACTGCACTTGACCGAACGAAGCCACGTCGGCCCGGGTGGCCCGTAAGCTCAAGAATCAAGGTTTCTCCCGCATCCGCCCCTTGGAAGGGGGGCTGGATGCTTGGCTCGCAGCGGGCTTGCCAGCTGCGTTGGACTAGGAGTCACGATCATGCGAACGAAAGCAATTGTCTGGAGTCTGTGCGCGGCGTCTCTTCTCTTCGCGGCGAGTGATCGATTGTCGGCAGCCACGCCCAACACCGCAGCCGCCACCAAGCGCTTGCACGACCTCTTTGACCGCGAGTGGAAATGGCGGCTCCAGGAGAGCCCCGAGTTCGCAACTGCCGTCGGCGTGCACGACGACGACGACAGGCTCTCCGACCTGGCGCCCGCCACGCTCGAGCGCGAGACCACCGAGACCAAGGCCTTTCTGCGGGATCTCGCGGCGATCGATCGCAACGCGCTACCCGACGATGAGCAGGTGAACTACGACATCTTCCAGACCCAGCTTCAGCAGCGGATCGATTCGTACGGGTTCGGCGAGCAGTTCCTGACCATCAACGCCGACTCGGGCTTCCATTCCGGATTCGCCCTGGTCTGGCAGCCGATGCCCTTCCAAACGGTGAAGCACTACGAGAACTATCTGTCGCGCCTACGCGCCTTCCCGCGTTTCATGGACCAGAACATCGCGCTGATGCGCGAAGGCCTGAAGCGCGGCATGACCGTGCCGCAGGCCACCCTGGTCGGGATCGAGGACTCGATCAAGGTGCTAATCACTGGCGACCCCGAGAAGAGCTCGCTATGGACGCCCTTCAGTCGTATGCCGCAGTTGATTCCGGCGGCCGAGCGTGAGCGTCTGCAGGACGAAGGACGCAAGACCATTCGAGAAGCGGTGGTACCGCCGTACTCGAAGTTCTACGACTTCATGACCAAGGAGTACATTCCCGGCGCCCGCGAAACCCTGGCGGCCACTGCGCTGCCGAACGGCGAGGCGTACTACAAGTTCTTGATCCGTCAGTACACCACCCAGGACATGACCGCCGAGCAGATTCACCAGATCGGCCTCGACGAAGTGAAGTCGATCCGCGCCGAGATGGATGGGGTGATCAAGAGGGTGGGCTTCCAGGGCGACTTTGCCGCCTTCCTGAAGTTCCTGCGCACCGATCCGCGGTTCTATCCCAAGACCGCGGAGGAGCTGCTCATGCGGGCCTCGTTCATCGCCAAGAAAATGGATGGCAAGCTGCCTTCGCTATTCAAGACTCTGCCGCGCCAGCCGTACACGGTGGCGCCGGTCCCCGACTACTTGGCGCCGAAGTACACCGCTGGGCGCTACAACGGTTCGCCCAAGGATTCGACCGAGCCCGGCTACTACTGGGTGAACACGTACGCGCTCGACACGCGCTCGCTCTACAACCTCACGGCGCTCACTCTTCACGAGGCGGTGCCCGGACATCATCTGCAGGGTGCCCTCGCCGAGGAAGCGACCGGCGTGCCGAACTTCCGCAAGTACAGCTACATCTCGGCGTTCGGCGAAGGTTGGGGCTTGTACTCGGAGTGGCTCGGCGTCGAAGCCGGGATGTACACCGATCCGTATAGCGATTTCGGCCGACTCACCTACGCGATGTGGCGCGCCTGCCGCCTGGTCGTCGACACCGGCGTGCATGCGCAGGGCTGGACTCGCCAGCAAGTCCTCGACTACCTGGCCTCGAACACCGCGCTCTCCCTGCATGAGGTCGAGACCGAGACTGACCGATACATCTCATGGCCCGGGCAGGCGCTGTCCTATCGCATCGGCTATCTGAAGCTCCGCGAGCTTCGCGCTAGGGCGGAGAAGGAGCTCGGCCAGCACTTCGACGTGCGGTTGTTCCACGACGCGGTACTCAAGAACGGTTCGGTGCCGCTACCGGTCCTCGAGCGCGAAGTCGATCAGTTCATTGCCGAGCAGAAGACCAGCCGATGATCCGATGACCAGGTGATCGGATGATGAAAGTTGGCGCCCGGAGCGAGAGTCGGTCGCTCGGGCACTCGATCGATCCCACGCGGCGTCGGGCGAGGCACAATCGCGCCTCATGCGTCCGACACTCCGAGGTGATCGATGATCCTTCCGTTCGCACGCCGCGGCGCTCCAGCCGTTGCTCGTTTCGCGATTTCGCTGCTCTCGTCACTCTCGCTGTTCTCGAGCTCCGCCCTGCGCGCCGAGCCGCCGGCGGTGACATCGACCCATCCGTCGTGGGCACCTTGCCTGCCCTTCGTGCCCAAGGGGTGTGAGGTCGCCGTCTTGCGCGGCGACCCGAACCGCACAGGGTCGCAAGTCCTGTACCGGATGCCCGCCAACTTCGCGGTCCCCAGCCACTGGCACACCTCCGCCGAGCGCACCGTACTGGTCTCCGGGAAGCTGCGCCTGAAGTACGACGGCAGCGCGCCCGAGATCCTCGCGCCGGGGGACTCGGTCGAGAGCCCGGGCAAGATGCCGCACGCGGCCTTCTGTTTCAAGGGAGCTCCATGCGTCGTGCTGGTCGAATATTCGCTGCCCTTCGACGCCGTGCCGGTCGCGTCCGGCACCAAGTAGCGTCGTAGTGGTGCGCATGGCTCGGCGACTCGTTGGGCTTCTTGCCTTCCTCTGCAGCCTCTGTGGAGCGGCTGCGCCGGCCGCGGATGCGGCTCGTCCAGCGCTCGGCGCCGCGGAGTGGACGTCGCATGTTCAGGTGCTGGCCTCGGACGCGTTCGGTGGCCGAGGCCCGGGCACCGACGGTGAGGAGCGCACCGTGAACTATCTGCGCGAGCAGTTCCTCAGCCTGGGTCTGGCGCCCGGCAACGGCGAGAGCTTCTTTCAGCCGGTCCGCGTACAGGTGACGACCCTCGACCCCGCGGCGAGCACGCTTCGGCTGACCGTGCATGGGGCCACCCAGAGCCCTGCTCTCGGTGACCGCGCCGTGATCGGCACGTCGAGTGGCCAGGAGGATCTGAGTCTTCCGAGTTCTCCGCTCCTGTTCATCGGACACGGGATCCACGCGCCGGAGCATGAGTGGGACGACTATCGGGGAGTCGACGTCCAAGGTAAGACGCTGGTCATCCTCCTTGGCGAGCCACGGTTCGCGGGCAGCGGTTCTCACTTGAGCTACTACGCCCGAGCCTCGTACAAGTACGAGGAGGCGGCCCGCCACGGCGCCCTCGCCGTGCTGCTCGTCCACGAGGAGGAGGCTTCGGGAGTGGCATGGAGCGAGCTCGCCTCGCGCTGGAGACAGCAGCAGTACGACCTCCTGCCGGAGGAAAACCCCGAGCCTCGTCTGAGGATGCGAGGGTGGCTGCGTGACGAGGCCGCGCGGTCGCTCTTCAAGGCCGCCGGATGGTCGCTCTCGAAGGCACGCGCCGCGGCGGGCCGGTCTGGTTTCTCGGCGATGGAGCTCGGCCGCTTCGAAGCTCACCTGAAGAGCCGAGTCTTCGTCGCGGCATCGCGCAACGTCATCGGCAAGCTCGTGGGCACGAAGTTCCCGAACGAGGCGGTGGTCTATTCGGCGCATTGGGACCACCTCGGCACGCACCCGAACGAGCCGGGCGACAACATCTACAACGGGGCGATCGACAACGCAACGGGAGTGGCGAGCGTGCTCGAGATCGCGGCCCAATTCGCGGCGCAGGACCCCAAGCCCGAGCGCACCGTGTTGTTCCTGCTGCCGACGCTCGAGGAAGAAGGCCTGCTGGGCTCGAAGTACTACGCCGCGCATCCGGTCGTGCCGCTCGCGAACACCGTGGCGGACATCAACTTCGACACCGTGATTCCGATCGGTCCGGCGCGGGACTTCGTGGTGGTGGGTTTGGGGCTCTCCGCGCTCGACGACGTGGTCCAGTCCGCGGTCGCGAGACAGGGGCGAATCCTCTCGGCCGAGGGATCCTCGGAAGCCGACCATTTCTTTCGCTCCGATCACTTGAGCTTCGCTCGCGCCGGCGTCCCGGTGTTGAACCTGCGCGGCGGCGTGCACAGTCTTCGCACCACCTCGGATAGCGAGGACCTGGGCCAATCCGCGTGGAACGACTTCGGCGCTCGCTACCATCGGCCCAACGACGCCTTCGATCCACACTGGGACCTGCGCGGTATCGTGGCGGATCTCGAGATTGGCTACGCGGTGGGCAGCGCGTTGGCATCTGGCCGTGAATGGCCGACCTACCGCGAAGGTACTTTCTTCAGGGGTCTCCGCGATGCGTCGCGGGGCGCTATCGCGGCTCCGTCGGAACCCCAGGCGACCGTACGGTAGGTGAGTGCCGCGCGAGCTCTGCCAGGAACGCCTGAGGATCCTCGGGGGTCACGACGACGGTCCGCGGCAGGAGCTCCAAAACGACGCACCGCTTGAGGTCGGTGGCGAAGGCGCGATAGCTGCCGAGCTTGCGGTTTCTGTAGAGCCCAGTGAACGAGAACAGGCCGCCGTTGCCGAACAGCCGGATCGAGCCGCTCATCGCCTTCGGGTCGGCCCAGGCCTTGGACAGGCCTTCGAGCGATACGACCGTGGACCAGAGCAGCCGTTGGACCTGGAGCTCCGATCCGGTAAGCGTGTATCCCCGAACCGTATAGAGCGCCGCACCTGCGAGGGTCAGAGTCATCGCGCCTGCGACGAGCCACACCGGCCAAGTTCCGATGACCTGGAGCGGCATCACCATGGCGACGACCTCTACGGTGGCGAACAGCACGACCACCGAGACCGCGCTGACGACCTTGAGCAGGGTGGACCAGGGGGCG
>JBDTNL010000085.1:0-13611 GCA_039933785.1 Acidobacteriota bacterium | reverse complement strand
CCGGCGGATACGTTCGGCGGTCGCCTGCTGTTCTACGCGCGCGAGGCTCCCGGTGCAGTCCAAAGCCTGTGGTCGACCGACGGTCTCCCCAGCCACAGCGTGCGACTCACAGCGTTGCCGAGAAACAACAGCGAATTCACGTTCTCAGCCGTGCGGACCGCAAGAGGCCTCGTATTCCCTGGCTCCGGCCCTGAGGGTGTCGAGCTGTGGCGGTCGAACGGCCTGCGCGCAGGAACGCGTCTCGTCACGGACATCGATCCCTCCATTCTGGGCGGCTCCAACCCGACTCCGTTCGCGGCGCTCGGGGATCGCGTGTTCTTCTACGCCGCCGACGGGGTTCATGGCGAACAGCTCTGGACGAGTCGCGGAGATGCTGACAACACCGAACGCTTGAGCAGCTTCTCTGGCAACTGGTCACCCTGCGACCGGGGCGGGTTCTCGCCGTCCCATGCGGAGGGCTCGACACTGGAGTTCTTCGCCGGATACGACTCCGGAACCAGCCACTTGTGGCGAACCGACGGCACCGCTGAGGGCACCTTCGCACTCGCTCCCTATGTCTGCGCCGCCTCGAATGGCGCTGCCGTTGTCGGTGACGCTCTCTTCTTCAGCGATCAGAACAAGCTGTTTCGCTCTGATGGCTCCGTCGCCGGCACGCAGCAGGTAACCGCACTCGGAGACGGCAGCATTGAGTGGATCGATACCGCACCGGTGATCGGTGGAAAGCTCGTCGTAAAGCAGGGGTCTGCGACTAGGACAACTCGGTTCGTCGCGACGGATGGCAGCGTCGCCGGCTCGCAGGAGTTGCTCGACAACCGCCCGGTCGCTTGCGTTGCAGCTCTGGGACAGAAGCTGCTCTGGGTCCTCGGCGCGGAGGGCGCGTCGGCAGCGAACGCCTTCGCGACCAGCGACATCTCGGGCGCCGCGCCGCAGGAGATCTCGGACCTCGGTCTCGCCCCGGGGGAATACGTCGCTGGATGCCGAACTGTCCTTTCCGAGTCCAGGAGCTTCTGGTTCCTGGATGTCCAAGGCGGCACCAGCTCATCTCACCGGTTATGGGTAAGTGATGGCACGGCCGAAGGTACCACTCGACTCGCGGACGATGTGCAAATCGGGGACGGCTTGATAGGTCCGTCCGCGACGGCAACGCTGGACGGCGTGCTCTACTTCGGGGGCGAGCAAGCGGCTGGCAATTTCGAGTTGTGGATGTCCGACGGCACGCCGGCGGGCACCGCGCCATGGCGGCTCGCCGGCCAATCGCTAGCCGTTGAAGACCTCGCCGCCTTCCAGGATCGACTCATCCTAGTTATCCGCGACCTGCGGGGGCGAGAGTTGTGGGAATCGGACGGATCGCAGGGAGGAACATCGTTGCTCGGGAAGCTTCCTGACGGTTCTATAGGGGCTCCTCGACTCGTTCCGACCACTACTCGTCTGTTCTACCGCGGTGAGGGTTTGACTACCGGCATCGAGTTGTGGGCTCTCCGACCGAATTGATTCTAGGAGATCTCCGAAAACGTCAGGCGTCACCGATCGCCGTCCTGCGACCGGGCCCCGCCGCGAGCCCCAGACGACGCTGAAGGCTCTTCCGGAAGCGCGCCCAAAAGAGGTGCCCAAAAGAGGTGCCAGGTGATTCGGAAGCGATCGACGTCGGCAAGGACGTCAGCGACGAGCTCATCTATACGGACCTGCTGGAAAAGCGCGCCGGGACGTGGGTGGTGATTCGCAGCGCCGGCCTGCGTCTGAAATGACGGACCTTCCAACCTAGGATCCCGCCTGTCTAGGCGCCAATCTGAGTGCCACCCGTTTCGGGCGAGCGAGAAGCGGTCAGCGTAAGTCATTGATTCCGTGACTGTTCACGAATCGGCTGGCACCTAGTTGGTACCCGTGGCGAGTTGGCTCAACTCTTGGGGCTATTCCCCATTCCACTCGTACGTAAGGCCCGAGTTAGCCAGCGCAAGAACGTCGGCACGTAGAAAATCAAGAGGTAGACCGCGACGCCAGTGAGTAGCGCCCGCCACAGCCGGTCTGCCGAGGAGCAGAAATCGCAGTATCCAATCGAGAGAGGATCGCTCCGCACGCCAACTGCCGAGAGCACGGCAAGCGCACGCCCAATCGGCCAGCTAAACATCCGACAAGAAAGCTCCAACAGGGCATTCGGCCTGTCTATCGGCAGCGTGCAAGAAACCCATCCCATGAGCGTCGCAGCAAGCGACCAGACAAGACGATTCAAGAAGCGCAGCAAATCGGTCATATGAGACCTAGGGCCGAGCAACCGTCGCGGCCGACGGTCTGGTGAATCAACGGACCGCGTGCCCAAGTGCCGGCGGGGGACCCGATGTTCCGCCGCCGGCCATGCACTAGAAGCTGACCCGCGCCCCGACCTGATACCGGCGCGGGAGGTTGGTCGTGCAACTCGCCTGCCCGAAGGTTGGGTTGCCCCCGGGCGGAATGAAATTGTTGAGACAGCCGTACGTCGCCCAGTTGAAGGCGTTGAAGATCTCGCCGGTGACGCCGATCGTCCAGTCGTCGTGGATGCGGAAGTCCTTCTGCAAACGGAAATCGACGGTACGGTCGGCGAACCCGCCACTCTTTTGCGGGTAGATCGAGCGACCGAAGGGGTGCGTCTGCTGGCGCGCCGGGAGATCGAAGCCCTGCGAGAAGTCGAGCACGTCGGTCGCGCCGCCGGTGCCGAGCGAGATGTTGGTGCTGAGGCGCAGGTCCCAGGGTAGAGCGACCATCCCGGTCGCGACGATGCGGTCCTTCTCCGAGCCCGGAACCGCGCGTCTCGGGTACTGCGAGGCGCTCGGATAGTCGAGGCTGAAGAGGTCGTTGCCGTTCTGCTCCGCCTTGGCGTGCGTCCAGGCGAAACGCGCGCCCCACTTGCCTTTGAACGGACGGTCCAGGGTGAGGAACAGCCCCTCATACCAGTACTCCTTGCCGCGCGGGTCCGAGAGGATCACGTTGCCGTAGCCCGGCACGAGCGATGAGCAGCAGAGGCCGGTCGCCGAGAGCCAGGTGAATCCGTGGTGGCCGCGCGAGTTGCTGTAGCTCAGTGAGCCGAGCCAGTCGCCGAGCTGCTGGCGAAAGCCCAGGCTCCACTGATCGGAGTACGGTGGCTTGGTGTTGTTGTTGAGCAGGTAGATCTCGGGATTGGCCGTGCCGTTCGCGATGAGCTCGTCAAGGCCAGCCTTCGTCAGATAGCTGTCGTTCCACTGGATTGTGCCCGGCCGGCCGTCGGGAGAAAAGGCGATGCGATAGACCGGGAAGCCGAGACGGAACCGCTCGTCGAGCGTGGCGCTGAGAAAGAGGCGATCGTAGTAGCGCCCGAGGCCGCCGAAGATGACCGACCGGCCGTCGCCCTTGGCGTCGTAGGAGAAGCCGAGCCGCGGCTGGATGGCGCCGGTGAACTGCGAGCGGTTGTGGCCGTTCGAGATGTAGCTCGGATCGACCTTGCCGGCGAGACCTGTGGCGATCGCCGCGGGGGTGACATAGCCAGCGTCGAACTGATCCGACTCGTAGTCCCAGCGCAGCCCAAGGGTGAGCGTCAGGTGCGAGTCGACGAGCCAGGTGTCCTGACCGTAGAGGCCGTACTGGCTATTGCTGATGTTCTGCGTCGGATCGCCGAAGCCGAAGATGGCCTCGTAGGGTTGCGCGAAGGTGAAGCCGCGCGCCGGGTCGTTGCGGTAGTCGAACTGCGGGTTGCCGTTCTGGCTCCGGTTGATCTTGTAGTTCAGGAAGTCGAGGTTGCCGCCCACCTGTACGTTGTGGTCGCCGTGCCATTCGAGCGCCTTGCTGTAGTCGTCGCGCAGCCCGATCTTCCTCTGCTCGAGCTTCTGCGTCGTCGAGCCGCCGCCGATGCGGATCACGCCTTCGTAGTTTCGGCCCACGAGCGTCGGGTTGAGCGGCTCGGGATTCCAAGCGTAGGTCTGGTAGCTCAAGCTACCGTGATTCACGGCCTTGTCGCTGTTCCAGCCGTGGCGCAGCGTGGCGCCGTACACCCAGTTCTTGAGGTCGGTGGCCGACTCGAACGACGTGGTATTGCCGAAGTCGCGCGTCTCGTGCTCGCGGCGGTAGTTGACGCTGGCGTCGAAGAGCTGGTTCTGGGCGGGCTGAAAGCTCAGCTTGCCGAACGCCAGGTTCGACTTGAACGGGCTATCGAAGACCCCGACGTAGTGTCCGAACTCGCTCTGGAAACTCGGGTTGCCGATCGCGACCGGCGTCGTCGCCTGCTCGTCGACGGCTTCATACGAGAAGAAATAGTGCAGTTTGTCCCGGAGGATCGGCCCGCCGACGGAAACCCCCGGCTGGCTGCGCTTGTAGTCGACGTTGCTCGTCAGGGTCGAGTACTGGAAAGGCTTCGGCGCATCCGCCACCCAGGAGCTCGGCTGGTAGAACCAGAAAACCTCGCCCTTCAAATCGTTGCCGCCTGATTTGGTGACCGCCGAGAGGATCGCGCTCGAGGCCTTGCCGTACTCGGCGCTGTAGTTCTGGGTGACGACGCGGAGCTCCTGCACGGCGTTTTGCGGGAACAGACTGCCGCGGCTCGAGAACTGACCGACGGCGCCGCCCGGGAGAATGTCGTTCTTGAAGCTCACGCCGTCGATGTAGACATTGGTCTGCTCCGCGGGCTGCGCGGCGGCGGCGAAAGTCTTGGTCAGCGGGTCGGCGGAGATGCGGATACCGGGCGCGAGGGCCGCGAAGTTCAGGACATTGCGGCTGTCCTGTGGCAGGTTCTCGATCTCGCGCGTTGTAACCTGCGTCGCAAGTTCGGGATTGCGCGTGTCGACGCCTTCGAGCACCAACTCGCTCGGCGAGAGTACGCAGACCATGAGGATGTCCTGGCCGACATGCACCTGCAGGCGCCGGCTCGGCGGTGTGTAGGCCTCCGAGGTCACAGCGACCTCGTACGTCCCGGGCTCGAGCGCCAACTGGAATGTGCCGTCGCTGCCGGCCGCGGCCGCGGTCTTGAAGCCGCTGGCCTCGTCTTTCGCCACGATTGCGGCGCCGGAAATCGGCCCGTTTGCGTCCTTGACGACACCGCGCAACCAGGCGCTGGTGTTCTGGCCGAGCGCGCCGCGGCCGCCGGCGAGCGCGGCCAGCAGCAGGAAGACTGCCGCGCGATCAAGCGCAGGCGATGACGTCGTTCGCTTCATAGTCTGATCCTCCGTCTGCGAGACGGAACTGTGCAGGCGGCATACCCCGGGATGTTTTTGCCCAGCTCGATATCCCGAGTGATGGACCAAACGCCTTGGTGGAGCCGGGGAAGACCGATACCGTTCCCACCGCGCCCTAGAGTCAGTTTGCGAATCTTGTCTTGAGTCAGCCGCGGATCGTCTTTGAACATGATGTCGTCAATGTAGTACGTGGAGCAGCCACGCTCCAGAACATGCATATGGATGTGCGCTGGCAAATCGGTGTTGGGATATCCGGCCGGCCTGATGGTGTCAAAGGCATAGCGGCCTTGTGCATCCGTCAACGCCCAGGCGCGCAACAGACCATGACGATGCGCGGCCTGCCCCAAGGTCTTGTCTGAAGTGGGGTAGATGCCCATGTTGTTCGTCTGATACGCATAGACAACAACGCCATTTCTTGGCTTGCCCTGAGAATCGACGACTGTGCCGGTCACCAACATGGGTATGCCAGGTTCGTTGCGCTGTCCGATCCTGGCGCGAGAGTGCAATTGCTGCGGCATACCTTCAAACACCGCCTCGCATCCTTCGCATGGGAGGCCAACGATCGGCTCTCGCGCATACAAAGGTCCCGCGAGTGACAGCAGCGCGATGACAGGAGCTAGCCGGTAGTGCATATGCGTTTACTCCCAGTCTCACCCGTTCACGTGTGGAGTCGATTCAGTCGCCTCTCACCGGCGCTACACTTGCCGTCGAGACACGCCATAGGTGCGGAGCATATTCGACCAAGAAGAGGTCTGCGCGTGAAGAATCCCGAAACGCAGCTTGCGAGCTACTTCGCGAAGTACGAGCCGGCGATGGTCGAGTTCGGAAAAGCGCTACGCGCGAAGATGCGTGATCGGCTGCCCGGTCTGAACGAGCTCGTCTACGTCTACGACAGCCAGAACGCGTTGGTGATCGCGTATTCACCGACCGAGCATGGCGGCGGCTCCGATGCGCTGTGCTCGATCGCGCTGTACCCGCACTGTGTGAAGCTGTTCTTCACGCGCGGCGCTCGATTGTCGAAGTCGGATCCGAACAACCTGCTGCAAGGTCGCGGGACGGTGCGTCATATCGTGCTGAACACGGTTGCGGACTTCGACCGCGCGGAGATCGAAGTGTTGATGGCGGCCGCCTTGAAGCTCGCGAAGCTCCGTCTCGATGCGAGCGCTTCGGGCTCGGTGATCATCAAGGCGGAGGCACAGAAGGAGCGCGCCGCGCGACGAAAGCAGCAGGAGTGGCCTCTACACGCCGGCCGGCAAAAGCCCGGCGCTGATTAGTCGCGGACGAGTTTGGCGGCTTTTGATTCCGGCCACACTTTGTTGACCACCCACGCCAGGAACCCGCCCAGAACAAGCGCTGAGACGAAAAGGCTGGGTCCGTAGATCTTCCAGTAAAACGCCGTCGCGCCGAACACTACGCTCAGCACGCCATTCCCTAGTGTCGGCAGTTTTCCCATCCTGCCCAGCCGACTGCCCAGCTGGAGCGAAGCAAACAAGACCCAGGCGCTCAAAAGAACGACCTTCAAAAAGCCGTCGACCCACTTTCTGATGATCGCCAGGCCGACGATCGCCACGGCGATCGTGAGCGGTGCGGTTTGCACAAAGACCTGGAACAACGTATCGGCGCTGGCTTCGCTGACATCGCTTTTCACCAGACGCAAAAACACCGCTTGCCCACCGAGCGTGAGCGTGGAGATGACGAGCGCCACCATCCCGCCCATGCGGCTGACTTCCTCCCATTTTGCATTCTCGGCTGCCGGCGCTCTCGCGATGGGATGACCGCATGAGGGACAGCTCGCCGCCAACGGTGAAAGTTGATGGCCACATATGGGGCAGGGCACCAACACTCCCGCTGGCGGCTTGTTTGCGCCAGGGCTTGTGGACATCGAAGGAACCTCCAGTGGATCGTCTGTTGGCCACTACGACTTCTGTTGGCGGCGATCTGCGGCCTATGCACTCAGTGAAGTTGTTGTGTTTGGATCATATGAGCATGTCGCGGAGAAATCACATGGCGCGAGGAGCGCGAGGGGTGGTGAGAACCCGCTCTCGAGTATCCTTTGCCCACATTGGACGGGCCATCGTCGTTCGGTGGCCATGGTCCGGCATCCATAACCGATCGGAGGTAACACCTTGAATCGCTCAGCCGTCTTCGTGGTCCTCGCACTCGTGGCAACTGCGGCTCACTCGGCAACCGGCCCGGCCGCGGCGCTGCCGCCTGACTCCAAGAGTGTCGAGCAGGTGTGGCAGCGGGAGGCGGAGTACTGGCGTTCGGTCAAGGCGGGAGACGTCGACAGCTACGTTTCGCTCTGGCACGACAAGTTCATCGGCTGGCCCTGCGGCGAGGACCATCCCATGCGCAAGGCGTCGATCGGCGACTGGGTGCGCAAGGTGCGCGACAAGCACATCGCGGTCTCGCTCGACCTGACACACGAAGGCGCCGAGGACTTCGGCAACATCGTGGTGGATCACTACCGGTTTACCCGAGTGGACACCTACCCGGACGGGAAAGTGGAAGGCAAGGGCAAGGTATTGAAGATCACGCACACGTGGATGAAATCCGGCGATACCTGGTTGATCATCGGCGGTATGTGCGGCACGTTGTCCGAGGGCGCGAAGTAAGAGGCGCTGGACCAGCCCGCGGCCGGCCCGACGAGGCGCCACGGCCGGCCGCGAGATGGGCGAGCTCAGGAGCGTTCCACGCCCGGCCCCGGTGTGACGAGAAGATCGTCCAGTTGTTCGAACGTCTCGACCATCGCGTCCGCCGCCCCGGTGCCGGCAGCGTCGAGAGCTTCCTTCGAGGGATAGAGCTCGTGCACGGTCAGCAGCGTCCTGCCGTCGTCTTCCTCGAAGGTCACCGTGGTGACGGGTCCGGCGTTGCCCCCTTCGTCATTGGTCCAGACGAGGCGTGAGTCGGGAGTCACTTCGAGATATCTACCGAAGAACTCGGCAGGCTTCGAGGCATCGTGGCCGAACACCAAACGGTACCCGCCCCCGACGCGAACATCCATCTCGCAGATACGCAGGAACATGCCCATCGACTTCGGCACCCACCACTGCTTGAACAGTTCTGGTTTCGTCCACGCCTCGAACACGATGCGCGCCGGGGCGTTGAAGGTTCGTGTAGTGACGAGCTCACGCTCGGACTTCCGTTCTACCGTCGTGCGGTTCTTCATCGGGCCACGCTCAGTCACGCTCTCACTTGTTCTTTTTGCGTCCATCGACCTTCTCCTTTCGTTTCAAGGTCTCGACAACAGTGTCCAACGCGTCGAAGCGTGCGTCCCAGATCTGGCGGTGCCGCTCGAGCCATGCCGCCTCTTCCTCCAGTCGGTGGAGGCCGAGCTTGCAGGTCCGCACGCGCCCGACCTTCTCGGTGGTGACCAGCCCCGCCAGCTCTAAGACGCCGACGTGCTTCTTCATGCCGGTGAGGGTCATGTGGAACTTCGCGGCCAGGTCCGAGATGGAAGCGTCCGCGCGTCCGAGCTGCTCCAAGACGCCGCGTCGGGTGGCGTCAGCGAGCGCGGCGAACGAAGCATTGAGACCGGCTCTTGCATACTGAACCATATAGTTCAGTATATGCATGCAGATTGGCAGTAAGCAAGGGGAGGCAGACCCCGACTTCCGCGGCGGTTCGTCGGGGCGAGGGTCGTTTAGACTACGGGAGCAATCTCGGAATGCAGAGTGGCTACAAGGTGGAAGCCGGCCGTACCTCAAGGGCCAATCTGAAAACTATTGTGCAGGAGGGCGCTGTCGCCGCCGATGTCATCATGCAGCAGCAGCGCCACCGTGTATCTTCCGGTAGGCCTTGGAATGGAGATGACGTAGACGAAAGGCTGTCCGGTCAAGCGCAAGCGCTATCCGAGGTCGCGGGTGATGTCGAGAGCGCCGTGGAAGACGCCAAGGACATCGATATCGCCGTTGCTCTTCACCAGGTAAGCGATGCGGTAGTGGCCATAGAGGAGGACCCGGATGCCGCGCTCGGGCTGACGCTGGTAGGGGAAACCACGTTCGGGAAAAGCAACGAGGCTCTCAGCAAGCTGATGGATGCCGCGCACTGTGCGCAGCGCCGCCTCCGGGTTGTCCTGTGCGATGTGCTGGTGAATCTCGTGCAGCCAGCGGGCCGCCTCAGCGGTCCACCTTACTTCACCCACGAATCGAGTCTCTGCGCCATCTCGTCCTGGCTGATCGTGTGCCCCTGGTCGGAGTCCACGAGGCCGCGCTCCACCATGCGGGCGAAAGCGAGCTCGCGCAGGATCTCCTCGAGTGAGGTGTCCTCGGGGAGCGTCTCGATGAGCTTGAGAGCTTCCTGTTTGGCGGTGGTCATGGCCCAGCCATTGTAGCGCGATGCGCTGGAGGCCGAGACGGCCCCGTGCCGCGTGCCGCTTGCCACGCGGGTCCGCACGTGGAGGCCACCCCCAAAAAAAGGTGCCACCCGAATCGGAAGCGATCGACCTCGGTAGGGCCCCTTGTCGGCCGAGGTTGCCCTAGGTAGCTCGGGCTGGGAGGCGTGAGCGAGCGAAGATTGTTGCCGAGAACAGTGCCTCGATCGCAGCGCCCGCGAAGGCGCCAACTTCCGGAGGCGCCTGGAGCTTGACCAAGACGTAGGCGGCGGCCACTAGGGCAGCTCCGCAGGCCCAGAAAATTCGCGAACCGAACACACTGGCGAAGACGAAGTACCGGCCTGCGATCACCAACAGCATGGCGGGAAAGAACCACTCGATGCGAAATTTGGAAACCACATAGGCGAGTGGCAAACACGCGATCAGCCAGATGGTGGTTTCCAATGCCAGCAGACCAAGTGGATTCCCGGGCGAGTGCCTGGATGAGCGGCCGAGCAGCTTCGTAAGCACCATGCTTACCGGGTGGATGAGAATGCCGCCGATAAAGAGGGCGATGACTGCCCGTTGCGGCGATTGATGGATTGCAATGAGCGCAGCGGTGAGCCAGGCGGTGGATGACACGAGCATGCCGGGTGCGCCGCCAAAGTACGCGTCCCGCATGTCCTGCTGAGCGACGGCGATCTCCATAGGCTGATCCTATCGACTCGCATCGACTGCTGAGCGCACTACTCGGTGCGCCTGCCGCGAAGAGTCGGGGACCGCCGTCGAGCCGACGAATTCAAGCCAGATCGGCGATGGCGCTAGCATGTCGGTCGGCCCCATGTATCGCGTGCTCATCGGACTCCTCATCGCTATCGCCGTGCTCTATCTCGGCGCTTGCGTCGCCCTGCTCGTGTTTCAGCGCTCGTTGATCTACTACCCGCAGGCGGCTCCCGATTTCGATCCCAGGACCACGATGACGCTCTCAGTGCCGGGGGCCGAACTCAAAGTCTCGACGAGGCCGCGACCCGCTGCCAGGGCGCTGCTCTATTTCGGTGGCAATGCCGAGGACGTGGCGGCGAGTCTGCCGGCGCTGGCGAATGCTGTCCCCGAAACCGCGCTGTATCTGCCTCACTACCGCGGGTATGGCGGCAGCTCGGGCAGACCCTCGCAAGAGGCTCTCGTGGCCGATGCGCTGGCGCTCTTCGACCGGGTACACGCCGAGCACGACGAGGTGGGGGTAATCGGCCGTAGCCTGGGCAGCGGAGTCGCCGTTCAACTCGCGAGCCTTCGTCCAGTCCGCCGATTGGTCTTGGTGACGCCGTTTGCCAGTCTCGTGGATGTGGCCGAGCGGCAATTCCCCTACGTTCCGGTCCGCTGGATAGTGTGGGACAAATTCGAGTCGTGGCGCTACGCGCCGAGCATCCGCGCGCCGACCGTGGTGGTCGTCGCCGAGCGGGATGAAATCGTGCCGCGACAGAGCACGGAGCTGCTGTTCTCTCATTTCGCGAAGGGCATAGCGGTGATGGAGGTGATCCCCGGTGCGGGTCACAACTCGATCTCCGACAGCCCGGCGTACATGCGGGCGCTGTGGGCGGGGATCGAGCGAGCGCCGCCGGCTCAAGGGCTGCCGCAAAGGCAGGCGCGACGAACTCCGCCAGGTTAGACTCTGCACCATGAGCGCCGATCTAACCCTTTCCAACCGCTGGCTGCACCTGCGACTGCCCCGTCCCTACACCGCCACCGAGTGGGAGCGTTTCCAGGCACAGGCAGGGATTTTCCGCGCCTATGTCGAGGCCACCCTCGCCAGCTGGTCGAGTCTGGGCTTCGGCCACGACGCTCCGATCTACCGTTTCTTCGCACCTGAGCTCTCGGCGGACCGCACCACGGCGACCCTGCCGATCGGCGGCAACTGGACGTTGGCGAGCCGAGCGCTGTTCGAGACCGGCGCCTCGTACCTGCTTTGGCAGCACTTCCCGACCGACTTGCAGACGACGGCCGAGGAGGGACTCACCGAGGAGCATGACGGCACCAGCGAAACCCACTGGCGGCCAGCGCGGCGCCTCGAGTTGCCGCATGCCGACTCTCACGCCGACACGCTCGACGATAGCCATGAGCATCCGAGCGTGCTCGACACCGCCCGCCGGGCGCTCTGGTGGGTGAGCGGGATCTTGCCGCGCGGCTAGGGTTTCGACGCGGCCGCCTCAAAAAAGGTTCTGCCCCAAGAAAGGTGCCCCCAAGAAAGGTGCCAGGCGATTCGGAAGCGATCGACATCGGTAGGGCGCTTGCAAGTGGCCATCTAGTTGATCCTAAACAGCCTCCGAAACGGCTGGCACCTCTCGACTCTCGAAGCAGCGCTGCGCGCGGGAGCCTCGGACCTTGTGGCCGCCGCCAGGTAGCGCGACAATAGGCTGAGGCTCGAGTCGCGAGAATGGCAGACGGAACGGATCAAGACGGCGCCCCGGAACCTGTCCCGGCCGGCAGGGGCTCGGGCCGATTTGTCGTCATGCTGCAAGGTGGGGCCGACCGGCGCGCGCTGTACTTCACCGCCAAGGCGCTCAGTGAGTTCTGGTCGGAGAGGAACCTGCAAGAGATCCTCGAACGCCTCCGTAGCCAGGAAAACATCATCCTTCACCGCGCGATGACGCGAGAAGAAGCCGACAAGCTCGCTGCCAGCTTCGCCGCGCTGGGTGCCAAGACCTGGGTGGTGGAGCAGCGTCAGATCGCCGGCCTGCAAGTCTTCTAGTTCTCGAGCCGTCTGCGGGTCGAGAATGCGTCGCCTCTCCCGCCGGCTTGCCGGGCAGATCTCCGGACGAAGCTTGCTCTAATCCCGTTGGAGCGCCACGACCGGGTCCATTCGGCTCGCCCGGCGCGCCGGCAGGCCGCAGGCGAGAAGGGCACAAAAAGGTGCCAGGCGATTCGGAAGCGATCGACGTCGGTAGGGCCTTGCAGTTGGCTATCTAGTTGATTCTAAAAAGACTATGAAACGGCTGGCACCTCTCGACCGGGAGCTACCTCTTGCCACCCGGCAGCTCGAGGACCATCACGCTCCTGCGATAGTCGAGCGTCAGGACGTAGGACGCAAAGATCTCGTTGCCGATATTGACGCCCCACTTCTTTCCGTCGTGGCCCGTGCCCGCCTTCCAGAACGTGGCATGCGGATGCTCGATCGTGAGCCCGTCGAGGGCGAGGCTCTGAAGCGTTCCTTCGCTGGCGGAGTAAGCGCCGTTGTAGCCCGTGTTCGTGGTCGAGGCGCCGGCGCTCGCCGCGCCTTCGAGGCCCAGCTCGCGCACCGCTTCGGGCGTCAACTTGAGCGAGCCGTTGGAACCGGTGTCGACGACCGCGCGCAGCGACTTGCCATTGACCTTGACGCCCTCGATCACCACGTCGCCGTCGTCGTCGTCCCAGTGGAACGGCAGTACGGCGCGCCGCCCGCTCTGCGATCGCTGCGGCGCGAGCTCCGTGAGGAACTCGATGCGCCGACCGGGATAGTCGATCCTCACAACGCGGTCGCGCAGAAAGCTGTAACCGAGAACCGCCGCCACCGGGCGGCCAATCTTCTCCGAAATTCGCGCCAGCATGCCTCCGGCCAAGGCGTCCACATCCTCGGCTACCAGCGTGCCGACCTCGACGCGGTGGATCTTCACCTCGGTCACCTTCTTCGCGTCCGTGCCGCCGCCGGTTCCCAAGCCGGCAGTGCCACCGAGCGAGATCCCGAGCCGCGCCACGAGTGCCACATCCAACGCCGAGGGGTCGGTACCGGTATCGAGCATGACCCAAAACGGACCCTGCCCGTTCAGTCGGGCCTCTAGCAACACGATGTTGTGGAAGAGTTCGAAGGGCACCGCCGTGGGCGCTGTGGCTGCGCGCGCCGGCGCGGTGATCGTGGCGCATAGGATTGCGACGGCGAAAAAACCAGCCTGGCTACGCATGGGATTCACTACGCGACGGCGGTGACGAGGTTTCAGCCCAAGATCCAAGCGTACTCATCATCGCGCGATCGTGGCGGCTTTCCCGACCGCGTCGGCGAGACGCGTCTTCGCCTGACACGCACTCAAGAATCCGGCAGCGCCCCGAGGCCAGCAGGCAGGCTCGGCGAGGACAGCAGCTCGCCGAACACCTTCCAGA
>JBDTNL010000084.1:0-13935 GCA_039933785.1 Acidobacteriota bacterium | reverse complement strand
GGGCGTTGTTGAGCCGCAGGCCATCCTCGAGGAAGAGCACCCGCAGTCCACGCTGACCGCGAATGACCGGCCGCTGTTGGTTGGGTCCAACGCCGTTGAGATCTACACCAGGCTGATCGAGTAGGAGCGCCGCCGGGTTCGCCGGCATGCGGCGCTCGATCTCCTGGAGCGGAACGACGGTGACCGGAGTGGCGACTTCAAAGCTATCGGTTTCGCGGCCGAGGGCGGTCACCGTCGTGGCCGCGAAGAAGGAGTCCGAGGGTTTGGGCGCCGCGGCCCCGGTCTTGTCGCTCTTGTCGGGCTTGGCGGACTGCGGTTCGTCCTGCGCGGTGGCCGGGAGAAAGGATGCGAGCGCCATGGCCAAAGCCAGGGCCGCGATCGGGCGGCGTGGCACGAATTGAAGACGAGACATCTGTGAGTCCTCTCCGCGCGCTGTGGTGATCGATGGCTGCGCACGCTGAACTCGCCACGTCCGGGGACGCCGCGAGGCTAGGGGTTCGGTGGTTGCGGCTCGAGAGCCGCGGCGGTCAGGCGACTGCCGTACCGAACCGAGCTGGGGGAGGACGGGGAGAGAAAACGGCCGGCACGCGGCCGGCAATGGAGGGGCGAACAGTGAGCTCGAGAAGCCGCTGGAAAGTCCAGGTCGAACGCCGCGGCCGCGCGGCGCGAAGCAGGCGCGGCGCGAGCACGAGCATGAGGCAGGCGATCACTGGCGCGACCGCGAGCAACTCGTGGTCGGCAACCGGAGCTGCCATACCGATGTGGAGCACCAGGACGAGAAGCCAGAGCACCAACGCGGTTCGGCCGCGCACCAGTGAGTCGCCGCGCCGGCGGGACGCGGCAAATCCCGCCAGCAGTGCCAGCGCTCCCAACCAACGCAGCAGGACGACCGGCTCGCTGATCGAGTTGTCGCTGAAGCGCTGCAGAAGCAGCGGCAAGTGGAGAGCCGCCAGCGCGAGCGCCGCCAGGCTTCCGAGGAAGCGCAGGCTGGCAAATGGGCGCCGCTTGAACATTCCCTTCACGAGGCTTTCAGGGTACCACGTGAGGCGTGGGGAGTGGTTCAGAACGGAATGTCGTCGTCGTCCATGCCGCCGCCGGCGGCGCCGTGGAATTGTGGATCTTCGGGCTCCGTGTGGGCGGTCTCGCCGCCGCCCGAGCGGCTGGCTCCGCCCGCGTCACCGCGGCCGCCCAGCATCTGGAAGTTCTCGCACACGACTTCGGTCTTGTAGCGCTTCTCGCCGCTGGTCTTGTCTTCCCACGAGCGCGTCTGCAAGCGCCCTTCGACGAACACCTGCTTGCCCTTCACGAGGTACTGGCCGGCAGTCTCCGCCTGGCGGCCCCAGACCACGATGTTGTGCCACTCGGTCTGCTCTTGACGCTGACCGTCCTTGTCCTTCCATCGCCGGCTGGTGGCGAGCGTGAAGCTAGCCACGGTCTGTCCGTTCGGCGTCGTCCGGACTTCGGGGTCGCGCCCCAGGTTGCCTACCAAGATGACTTTGTTCACCATGATGCTCTCCTCGTTGTGTGCGCCGCGTGCTCCGATTCGGGCTCGCCGGCTGGGTTCGAAGCGTGCGGAAGTTATCATAGCGATCGCACGTTCCTGTTCACTACATTCCTAGAGACGCCTTCCATGCGACTGATCTTGCAGCGAGTCTCGCGAGCCTCTGTTCGAGTTGGCACGGAGACCGTCGGCGAGATCGGGCGCGGGATCTTGATCCTGGCCGGAATCGAGCGCGGCGACGGACGCGATCAGGTGAGAGCGGCGATCGGAAAGCTCATCGGACTGCGGATCTTCGAGGACGCCGACGGCAAGATGAACCTCGATGCCGCCGCGGTGAACGGCGAATTCCTGGTGGTCTCGCAGTTCACCCTCGCCGGTTCGCTCGAACGCGGGCGCCGGCCTTCGTTCGACGGCGCCGCACCGCCGGCCGACGCCGAGCCTCTGATCGAAGCGCTGGTGGAGGGGTTGCGCGCCCGCGGTGCGAGCGTGGCAACGGGCAGGTTCCGCGCCCACATGGAAGTGGAGCTGGTTAACGACGGCCCGGTGACGTTTGTGCTCGACGTGCGCTGACCAGAAGTTCAGGGTAGGGGCACCGTGCGCAAGGGCACGGGCATGAAGCACAGCACGAAAAGGACCAGGGCCGAAAGCGCGAGCCATCGCCGCCTCGAATCGAGGGGCTGAGACTCATCCCAAACCGCCGGGTGCTTGACGCCCATGAAGAGCAGCAAACCGCACCATAGTCCCCACCCGGGCCAGTAGAAGGCGAGCCCCGCGAGCACCGCCCAAAGAGGCCAGGCGAGTCGATGCTGACGACGTCCGATTGCCGCGTAAAGAATGTGTCCGCCGTCGAGTTGTCCCAAGGGCAAGAGGTTGAGCGCGGTCGCGAAGAGCCCGATCCACGCCGCAAGCGCGAACGGGTGCAGGTTGAGCGCCACGTTGCTCGGCAGCCAACCATGAAACGGCAGGGCGGCGAGTTGAATCGCGAGACAGCGGCCCGGCACCAGCAGCGCGGACTCGAGCCCCGCCACCGAGGCATGCGGAGCCGCCCCAGTGAGGGGAACCGGCGTCGAATGCGCGAGTCCGTAGAACAGCCATGGGAGCAGCGCGACGAATCCGGCCGCCGGCCCCGAGAAACCGACGTCGAAAAGCTCACGGAAGCTTCGCAACGGACTCTTGATGCGGATGAACGCGCCCAGCGAGCCGAACCCGAACGGCGCTGGAAGAAAGTAGGGCAAGGTGGCCTGCACGCGATACCTGCGGCAAGCGATGTAGTGGCCGAACTCATGGCAGAGAAGAATGAACAAGGTAGGCAACGCGATCTTGAGCCCCAGGCCGCGAAGCACCGGATCGCTCCAAACTCGTGCCACCAGACCCGGAGTGAGCATCGCGTCGAGGTCGCTCACCACGTCGGAGCGAGTCCAGAGCAACCAGGCCGGCGCTAGGGTCGTCGAAGTCGCGACTGTCAGAAGGAAAAGAAGGATCGCCCGCGCATAGCGAGGTCGCTCGACAACGGGAGGCTGAGGATCCCCGGGAGCGGGCAGCAAGTCGAACCGAAACGATTGTCCGCGCGAAGCCCCCGAAAGATGCGAATCGTCGGGTCCGCTCAACGCCTCACCCGCATGTCAGCACCGTTCACCAGAGGCCCTGCCGGAAGAAAAGCAGTAGAAACAGCTCAGATGTTCTTGAGCTCTTTCCCAGGCTTGAAGCGAACGGTCTTGCCGGGAGTGATCGCGACTTCGACCCCGGTCTTGGGATTGCGGCCGACGCCCTTCTTGCGGTCCCGGACCTGGAATACTCCGAAACCTCGCAACTCGATCCGCTTGCCGATCCGCAAGGCTTCCTTCATGGCATCGATGATCGTATCCACCGCGAGCGCTGCCTTGACGCGCGACACGTCCGATAGGTCCGCAACTTTATTGACGATGTCGGCTTTGATCATCGGGCACACGCGTTTCCTGAGCCGGATACGGAAGGCGGGACAATAACAACCGACCCCAGGGGTGTCAATGCGTAAACCTCAGGCATTGCGGAGCTTGTTGCGCATGATACAGAGTTCGAAGGCGATCGCGGTCTTCGCGGCGAGGCGCTGGAAGTCCTCGACCTCGATGCCCGCCAGGCCGTCCGCGCCGCGGTCGGCATAGATGAGTGTCACTAACCTGCCCTTGAGCCGGATGGGGAGGATCAGCGACTCCCGCGGCATCTCCCCACCCCAGCAACGGGCGAGATCGCGATGCACCGGCATGGGAGGCAACGGGCCGAGGAAGTAGTCGCCGCCCTGCTTCAGATTCAGAAACACCGAGGGCTGGGTGAACTCGGCGCGAAACTCACCCAGAGCCTTGGTGTCGAGGTCGGAGCCGCGGCCGACCCAGCCGGACACCGCGTCGGGGCGCACCACGAAGAGCGCCACGCGCGAGAACGACTGGGCGAGGAAGCGCACCAGCGTGCTGCCCACTTCTTCGCGATCTTTGGGGCTCAAGAGGCGAGCCTCGAACTCCGCGGCGCTCAGGTCATCGCCACCCGCGGGGGCCGGTGAGGCCTGCTTCGCCGCGGCCTTGCTCTTCGCAGCGGAGGCCTTCGTCTCGGGTTTCTCGGGCAACGTAAGCGGCGGCGGCGGCACGATGCGAGTGATGTCCTCCAACGGCGCTGCAGCGGCGGCCGGCGCCGACGAAATCGGGGCCGACACGGGAGCGAACGACGTCGAGGCCATCGCCGCCGGGTTCGCCACCCGGGTTTCGAACTGGCCCGGAGCCGCGGCCGCTCGAGCGACCGGAGGCGGAGCCGCCGGAGCCGGTGGAGCAGGTGCAGCAGGTGCAGCCACGGGAGCGCTCGCGGGCTCCGCGCCGATGGGCAGAACGCGCACGGTCTCCGACAGCAGTCCAGGTCCGAGCGCCTTGTCGGCAGAGACGAAGATCGCGGAGTTCTCTCCCGGGCCGCCGCGTTCGATCGGTTTCTCGACACCGCGATCCCACAGGTACCGCGCGCGATTCAAGCGATCGAGGAGCTGCGCGATCCGCGTCGAGCACTGCTGGTCATAGAACTTCTCGAGCGCTTCCGAGATGCGCGCCTCGCTGCAGATGTAGACCTTGACGCGCTTGGCGGTGACGAAGGCCAGCTCGTCCTGGAAGGCTAGATTCTTCACGTCCATCATGGCGACGTGGATCTGGCTGCCGGCGAGCCGGAATGGAATCGCGCGGCAGCGCACCGCGACCCGGGCCGGGACGAGGCCGAGGATCTCGGTGGCGATGCTGCGCAGCTCGTCGATGCTGGCGGAGGGGATGCGCTGCTGCTCGGCGAGAGCCTGGAGGAGAAGCTCTTCCGACAGCGCCTCGATCTCGATCAGAGAGGTGCCGAGACGGCCGCCGCTCAGCTGCTGCTTCTCCAGTGCGCGAAACAACTGCTCGTGGGTGATCCACCCGCGTTCGAGCAGGATCTCACCTATTCTGCGGGGTTTTGGAGGTGCCACAGTTCTCTCTAAATCCTTGGGATCACGTTAGTTATTCGAGCCGGCAAAGTATAGATAGAAGACTGTGGCTTTGTAAAGAGGACGGCGTCGCTATGCTATCTTCAGGCCGTAATGAGGCCTTGGCCCGCAGCGTTCTGCCTGGTTTTAGCTGCACTCGGACTCGCCGGCGGCGCTGCGGCTGCTCCTACCGCTGCCGTCGCCTCGCCGGCCGCGCCAGATCCGGCTGCGGCCGCCGCGTTCGAGTTTTCGACCGGCAAGATGCTGGCGCTCGAAGGCTCAGCGCACGAGGCAATCGCGGCCTACGAGCGCGCTCTCCGGTTGGCACCGAACGATCCTTACCTGCACTTGGAATACGCCTCGCTGTTGCTCCGCCAGGCGGAGTACTCGGCGGGCGATCGCGTGGCGGGAGTGCGGCGAGCGGTCGAGCAGGCGAAGGCCGCGGCGGCCCTCGCTCCGCAGGATGTCGACGTCTTGCGAGTCCTCGGGCAGTCCGAGCTGGGGCTCGCGGAAACGGATCCCAAGGCGGTCTCCGAGGCACGCGCCGCGTTCGAAGGCATCCTGACGCAAGCGCCCGAAGACCTGCCCACCCTGGGCGCGTTGGGCCAGATTTACCTGGAGCAGGGCGAGGCGGGCAAAGCGGCCGATGTCTTGACCACGGCGTCGCGTTTGCGGCCCGATTCGACGGCTCTGTCGTCGATGCTGCTCGATGCACTGCTCAAAGCGGAGCGCAGGGATGAGGCGGCGAAGTTGCTTCGCGTGCGCCTGGACGGGGATCCAAGCGATCTTGCGAGCCGACTTGCACTCGCCGATCTGGCAGGCGATGCCGGGGATCATCACGGCTCGACCGAGCTCCTGCGCGGCGCGACCGGAGAGCAACGGTCGAGCTCCGACGTGCGGCGGCGCTTGGCGATCGAGGAGTATCGGTCGGGCGACCTCGAGGGGGCGCTAGCCGAGCTCGAGCCGTTGCTGGCCGCCGAGCCGGGCTATGTCGGAGGAAAGTATCTGCGGGCGCTGGTTTACGCCGCGCTCGCCCGCACCGCGGATGCCGAGCGCGAGTTTGCAGCCTTGGCGCAAGCGCAGCCCGAGAATGCCGATTTCGCGCTCAACCTGTCGCGGGTCGTCGAGCGCCAAGGCCGCCGCGCCGAGGCCGAGGGGTACCTCCAGGAAACGCTCAACCGACTGGAAGCCGCCGCGGCCAAGGATGGCAAGCAGAGTACTCGCGACACCGCCGATCGCCTGCGCATCGCGTTGGCGCTGTCGGCCATGCGCGGCAAGGAATGGGAGCGCGCCGAGAAGGTCCTGACCCCGCTCATGGCCGCCAAGGCGAGCGCCGAATGGGCGGACGAAGCGGTGTTCATCGTGGTCGACGCCCGGGTCGAGGCCAAGCGCGGCGACGACGCGTTGGCGCTGCTCGACGGCCACACCGCACCGGCCTTCGCGGCCAAGCGTTGCGAGATCTTGCAGCGCTTATCGCGGACCGATCAAGCGCGAGACTGCTTCAGCCGCTTGGAAGCCCTGCCCGGTGACGAAGGGCTGCTGCAGGCCGCCGATGCACGCCAGCGCCTGGAGGATTTCGCCGGGTCGATCCCTCTGCTCGAGCAGGCGCGGGCGCGCGAGCCCGAGTCCGTCGACGTGCAGTACCGCCTGGCCTCGGCCTATGAGCGGACAGGCCAGCGGACGCCCGCGGTGACGCTGCTGCGCGGGATCCTCGCCAAGGAGCCGGACAACGCGTCGGCGCTCAACTACCTCGGGTACATGCTGGCCGAGCACGGCGAGAATCTGCAGGAAGCGCTGAGCATGGCCGAGCGTGCGGTCGAGCTCGACCCCGACAACGGCGCCTACGTCGATTCGCTCGGTTGGGCTCATTTCCAACTCGGCCAGTACGACCGTGCCCGTCAGTATCTCGAGCGCGCCGCGGGCCTCATGCCCGAGGACCCGACGGTCTGCGAGCACCTGGGCGATACCTACGCCAAGGTCGGCGACACGCAGAAGGCCCGTTCGACGTATCGCAAGGTGCTCGACCTCGGCGGCGAGAATTCAGTGCAGGTCGAGCGCAAGCTGCGCGATCTCCCCGGCGGATCCTGAGCTCCTCCGTGGGACGCCGCGTGGATCGGCCCCACGTCCTGTTGGCCGGGCTGGTCCTGTTGACGGTCTCTTGCAGCGCGAATCGCGGTGTTGTTCCTGGGGCGTCGACCGGCATCTCGCCGACGAGCTATTCCGCGCTCCCGGCATCGGCCCTAGGAACGCAGCGCCTGCTGCGTGCGCAGGTGCGCGGCCCGGAGGGCGAAGCCAGCCTCCGCATCGTGCTTCGACTGGCTGCTGCCGATCGCTATGAAATCGATACGACGGACATCGCGGGACGTCCAGTGTGGTCCTTGCGGGTGGATGGTAGCCGCGGTCTGTTGCTGGACTCACGCAATCACCGCTACTGTTTGCTGGCGGATTCGGTGTCCCTGCCGGGTGGGCTCGGCTTGAGTCTGCCCTTGAACGGGGTGCCGAGGCTCCTCCTCGGCCGCTTGCCCGTCGAAGCCCCACCCGGCGCTTCCGAGGTCCGCCAGGGCGAAGACCGTCGGTGGACCTGGACTGGTCTGGACGGGCAGCTGCAGCAGTGGATGTTGTGGGAGAGCGGCCAGCCGTCGGTCTGGTACCTGCGCGGCAACGGGGGTCGTGGGAGCAGCGGCGAGAAAGGCGAGTCGGTGCTGTCGATCCGCTCCCGAGCGACCCAGTTGCGCTGGCGCGAGGATTTGGTCGAACCCTTCGACGACGCGCGGTTTCCACTGCATGCGCTCGTCCCGCCGCACGATTTCGAAGAAGGCGCGTGCAATGCCGACGACGTTTCGTAGCTTCGCCAAGGTAAACCTGCACCTGCAGGTGATGGGCCGGCGAGGCGACGGCTACCACGAGCTGCGAACGGTGTTTCAGACCATCGATCTTCACGACCTCCTTTCGGTGGAAGTCGGCGGCTCTGGGGTCCGGCTCGAAATCGACGCGCCGAGTCTCGCGGGACCGGAGAATCTGGCTAGCCGTGCCGCGCGAGCTTTTCTCGCCACGTTCGGCGGCGATGTCGGTGGCCTCTCCGGCGTCGGCCTTCGAATCGAGAAACGAATCCCCGTGGGTGGAGGGCTCGGCGGAGGATCGAGCAACGCTGCGACGGTGTTGCTGGCACTGCGCGAGTTGACCGGTGTGCCTGAGCGGCGCCTCGAACTGGCCCCCATCGCGCGTGAGCTCGGCGCGGACGTGCCCTATTTCCTCACCGGCGGGACGGCGCTGGGTGCAGGTCGGGGAGACGAGATCCTGCCTTTGGCGGAGATCCCGGAGGGCGAGATGTGGATCGTCGTACCTCCATTCGGGGTTTCGACCCGTGAGGTCTTCGGTGCGCTGGGCGAGATCCTCCCCGCACCGCTCGCGCCCTGCGTGCAGGCGCTCCTGGCGGGCGAGGTGCCTGCTGGACCGACGGTCCTTGGAGGTTGGAATGATCTCGAACCTGCGGCGGTCGCCTGCACGCCGGGCCTCGGCGTGGTGAGGGAGGCCATTCGTGCCGCGGGGGCTCCGTGGGTCCAAATGTCAGGCAGCGGGTCGACGTTCCTGGCGGCCATGGACCGCGGCATTGCCGAATCCACGTCTTCCAACCTGCCGCAGGGAAGCCGGGTCGACCGGGTAGGTACGCTGAGCCGCAGCTCGGTGGAGGCGAATTGGCGGCCGTGACCTAGACATTCGGTCATAGCCGGCTCGTCTTCAAAGCCTGACCTGGTGTAAAATCAAGGTTTGGTGTGTTCCGATGGCCTTAAGGCTTCGGCCGCCATTGGGGCGTCGCCAAGTGGTAAGGCACCGGACTTTGGATCCGGCATTCGGAGGTTCGAATCCTCCCGCCCCAACCACTGCCGCGAATCAAGGGAGCCATGGACAGCGAGTTGAAGGTATTCGGCGGTCGCGCCCATCCGGGCCTGGTGGAAGAGATCTGCGCTTATCTGCGCATGGTGCCCGGCAAGATGACCAAGTACACGTTCTCCGATGGCGAGATCTTCTGCCAGATCGACGAGAACGTGCGCGGCTCCGACATTTTCGTCGTCCAGCCCACCTGCCATCCGGTGAACGAGAACCTGATCGAGCTGCTGATCATGCTCGACGCCTTCAAGCGCTCCTCGGCCTCGCGCGTCACCGCGGTGATTCCGTACTACGGCTACGCGCGGCAGGACAAGAAGGATCAGCCGCGAGTCCCGATCACCGCCAAGCTGGTCGCCGACTTGATTTCGGCCGCCGGCGCCGATCGCATCCTGACCATGGATCTGCATGCCTCGCAGATTCAAGGCTTTTTCGACGTGCCCGTGGACCACTTGTTCGCGGCGCCGGTTCTGCTCGACGCCATTCGTGAGCTCGAGATTCCGGACTTGGTCATCGTTTCGCCGGACGCCGGCGGCGTCGAGCGCGCGCGCGCCATCGCCAAGCGGCTGCGGGCTGGTCTCGCGATCCTCGACAAACGCCGCACCGGGCCGAACGAGGCCGAGGTCATGCACGTGATCGGTGAAGTCTCGGGTCGCAACGTGCTGATCATCGACGACATCATCGACACCGCGGGCACGCTCACCAAGGCGATCGCCGCGCTGCGCAAGGAAGGCGCGCAACGCATCCTCGCCGCGGGCGTCCATGGCGTGCTCTCGGGCCCGGCCATCGACCGCATCATGAGCTCGCCGCTCGAACAAGTTTTGATCACCAACACCACGCCGATCGACCAGAAGGTCGAGCGGTGTCCCAAGTTGAAGACGCTGTCGGTCGCGCCCTTGCTCGGCGAGGCGATCAACAGGATCCACGAAAACAGCTCCGTGAGCTCGCTGTTCGTTTAGGCGAAATAGAGAAATAGAGAGGAAGGGTAGTGGGATGAGCGAAATCACCATCGAAGTGCAGACCCGCGAGGGCCTGGGCAAGAACGCCAATCGCCGGCTGCGAGTTTCCGGCGGCGTGCCGGGAGTGCTCTACGGCGGCGGCAAGGACACGGTACCGATCGAAGTCAACCGCAAGTCCTTGGTCGAGTCGATCAAGAAGGGCGGCGGTGGCAACACGATCTTCGTGCTCAAGCTCGCCGGCACGGCGCAGAGCCGGCACGCCATGATCCGCGACCTGCAGGTCAACCCGGTTTCACGCCAGGTCGCGCACGTCGACTTCCAGCGCATCTTGATGACCGAGAAGATCCGCGTGAAGGTCGAGATCCACCCGGTCGGCACCGCGTACAGCGTGAAGAACGACGGCGCCATTCTCGACTTCCCGACCCGTGAAGTGGAGATCGAATCGCTGCCCACCGACATCCCGCAGTTCCTCGAGCTCGACGTGACCGAGCTGCGCGTGAACCACCATCTGGAGGTCAAGGACCTCAAGATCCCCGAGGGCGTCACCATGATCACCGAGAGCGACAAGGTGCTGGTCTCTTGCGTGTACAGCAAGGCCGAGCAGGCCGCCGAGGCGACCACCGACGCGCTGCTCGAGACCGCGAAGGCCGAGCCCGAGGTGATGAAGAAGGGCAAGCCCGAGGACGAGAAGGCCGCCGCCGACGCGAAGGACAAGAAGGGCGGCGACTCGAAGGACAAGAAGGGCGGGGACTCCAAGGACAAGAAGAAGTAGTCCGCTCCGAGCGGTCGCCTTGGGCGGGCGCTCGGGTTCTGCTTTGTCATCGTAGGTCCTCATGTCCGATCCTGGGTCCGCGCCTGTCGAAGAGCATCTCCGCGAGCGCGGGCCCCGTCTCGTTTTAGGGCTCGGGAATCCCGGTCCGGAGTACGCCGCAACACGCCACAACGTCGGTTTCCGGGTGATCGGGGAGCTGGCGCGCCGGCGTGGTTTGGCGCTACGCGAAGGGCCCTGCAGGGTGCTCTTCGCCGAGCAGGCAGACATCCTCTTCGCCCAGCCGCAGACCTTCATGAACCGCAGTGGCTACGCAGCGCGTTGTCTGGTCGAGCATCGTTCGATCGCACCCGCCGACATCCTGGTGGTCTACGACGACATCCACCTGCCGCTCGGCAAGCTCCGTGTCCGACCGTCGGGAACTCCAGGCGGGCATCGCGGCATGGAATCGATGATCGAGTGCCTGTGTACGAGCGAAATCCCCCGCCTGCGAATGGGCGTGGCGCTGGCCGAGCCGATCGACGGCGCGGAGCTGCGGGATTTCGTGCTCGAGCCGTTCTCCGACGGGGAGCAGGAAGCCGTTGAATCGATGATCGGCCGGGCAGCGGACGCTTGCGACTGCTGGCTAGCCGAGGGCGTCCAGACGGCGATGAACCGGTACAACGGCTAGGTGGCGTCCTTGTCGGGGCTCCCGGAGCGGTAATCCCCGCAGCGCAGGGAGCCCCGACAAGGACGCCACCGGGTACCAGGCTTGAATCCGCACGCCAAGGAACGATAGACTGCTCAGTTCCAGCCGGCAGCGTGCCGGTTGGCACCCAACCCTCTCTGTTCCACCCTCCTTCCCAGGAGTCGAGTGGAACCGACAATGGCCATAGGGAGGCTAGAGAAATCCATGCGTACGTACGAGCTGGTTATTCTGGCGGATCCTCGTCTCACCGACGAAGAGATGCTGGCGATGACCGAGGACTACAAGAAGATGATCACTGCCGGCGGTGCCGCGGTGACCAAGGACGAAAGCTGGGGGAGGCGCAAGCTGGCGTATCCCATCGGCAAATTGAACGAAGGCCGCTACGTGCTGCTCGGTGTCGAAACCGACGGCAAGAGCCCGCTCCCCGAGGTCGAGCTGCGTTTGCGCCAGAACGACAAGGTGCTGCGCTACCTGACCGTCCGTACCGATCGCAACGGCAAGCCGATCCCGCCGCCGCAGCCGCGTGAAGAGCGTGGCCCGGTGCGTGATTACGGCAATCCGGTCGGCCGCGGAGAGCAAGGGGAGGAGAACTAACCATGGCCAGGCCCAAGGCCCCAGAGCGCCCGAAGAAGAAAGTATTCTTCCGCCGCCGCAAAGTCTGCAAGTTCTGCGTCGACAAGACGGAGTGGGTGGACTACAAGGACACCAAGCTCCTCCAGGGCTTCATTCTCGAACGCGCCAAGATCCTGCCGCGCCGCATTTCCGGCACCTGCGCCCGTCATCAGCGCATGGTGCAAGAAGCGATCAAGCGTGCGCGTCATCTGGCCCTCATCCCGTTCACATCGGACTAGGAGAGCGGCCCAATGAAAGTCATCCTGCTGAGCGACATTCGCCAGCGCGGCAAGCGCGGCGAGGTGGTGGAAGTGAAGGCCGGGTACGCCCGGAACTTCCTGTTGCCGCAGGGCCTGGCGCTGGTCGCCACGTCCGGCAACTTGAAGTACTTCGAGCAGCAACGCAAGAAGATCGACGCCAAGCACACTGAGCAACGGGACGCGGCGGCCGCCATTGCGGCGCAGCTTTCGGGCCTCAAGGTGATCATCGCCAAGCGTGTCGGTGAGACCCAGACCATGTACGGTTCGGTCACCGCCGGTGAAGTCGCCGAGGCGTTGAAGGCCAAGGGCGTCGACGTCGACAAGCGCCGGCTCGATCTCGAGGGCGGCATCAAGACCCTGGGTGATCACTCGGTGCGGATCGAGTTGCATCCGGAAGTGATCGCCGAAGTGACGGTCTCGGTCGTCGCCGAAGAGTAAGATCGGTCCAATGGCGATCGAGCGGCCGGGCAACGAGCGGGATAAGTCCCCCTCGGAGTCCGGCCCCTTATCGATCGCCGAGTTCACGCCCGAACCAACACGTGATCTGAACAAGTGGAGATGGCTGTGGAGAGGGGACGTTCGGTTCCCGATTCACAGCCATCGCGGTTTTCTGGGCGGCCTTCTGGTTGCCTTCAAGCGGCTCTTCCGGCCGCTCGTCACCATTCCGCAGAACGATCTCTGGGAGCGCCAGCGGATCTACAACGTGGTGCTCACCGAGACGCTGCAGATCATGCAGAACACGGTCGAGGAGTTCCAACGCCGGGTCGAACACTCCGAGACCTTGGTGCGCCAGGGCCTTACCGATCTCACCCGACATCACGACGCGCTCTTCGCGGTGCTCGATCAGAAGCTCGACCGCTACCGGCGCCGCACCGAGTTCTTCAATCACAGTCTGGGGGCTGCGCTCGCTCGTGCGGAGGCCGCGGGCACCATCCAGCCGCTGGCCGAGCGTCAGGACGAGACCGGCTACCTGGCTCTCGAAGAACGCTACCGCGGCACCGAAGCCGAGATCGCCGAGCGGCTGGCGATCTACCTGCCGTATCTCGACGCGCGCACGCCCGTCCTCGACCTCGGGTGCGGCCGTGGCGAGTTGCTCTCGCTGCTCCACGAACGCGGCCTCGCGGCCCGCGGAGTCGACGGCAGCGAGCAGATGGTGGAGGCGTGTCAGGCCCGTGGTTTGACCGCCGAGCGTAGCGACCTGTTCGTGGCCTTGGCCGCCGTGCCGCCGGCCTCGCTGGGTGCAGTGGTCTCGTTCCACGTCATCGAGCACCTGCCCGCCGACAGTCTCGACCGCCTCGTGCGACTGGCCTGGGCGGCTCTGCGGCCCGGTGGGGCGCTGATCCTCGAGACCCCAAGTCCGCTGGCGCTGGTGGCCGGCTCGCGTAACTTCTGGATCGACCCCACGCACCGCCGCCCGGTGCATCCCGAGAGCTTGAAGCTCTCCTTCGAGCTTGCCGGCTTCGGCTCTGTCGAGCGGCTGGACCTGCGCCCGTTCCCGCCCGAAGAACGTCTGCCCGAGCTTCGCCTCGAAGACTTCCCGGCGGATCAGCGAGAGCTGGCGGATCGGGTGAATCGGCTGCGGGACAAGCTCGACGATCTGCTGTATGGCGCGCAGGACTACGCGCTGGTGGGGATCAAGAGCTAGGCATTTCCGCGGAACCAAACCGCGGCCCTGCGGGTCTCAACTGGAAACAGAGGAGACTCGCGATGGGATTCGGCGGCGCTCGGAAGGGTCCTCGAAGCGAAATCAACGTCACACCCCTGGTGGATGTGGTCCTGGTGTTGCTCATCATCTTCATGG
>JBDTNL010000083.1:0-14808 GCA_039933785.1 Acidobacteriota bacterium | reverse complement strand
CTGGGTTTCAGACTCACCAGATTGCCCTGCCGGGTATTCGCGTAGTCGATCTCCTGGCCAATCCGCCCCTCGAGCCCGGCATAGAGATCGGGAAACGCCTGGATGTGCGACACCCAAACGACGAACGTGCGATCGAAGCGGACGCCCTGATACCAGCTCGGACCGAGACCGAGGTACGCGGTCACGAACAACTGGCGAGGACCGTTGAAATAGAAGTAGGGCGAGAGTTGCGTCTGCAGGGGATTGCCGTGGCTGTCATAGGTCCCGGTGGTCTCGGTGCCCCAAACCCACTGGCTATACCAGTGCTTGGCGCCGCCGGCATCGCCGTAGAAGTTGCGTTCGGCGAAAGCGTAGGCCTTGCGGTAGTCGACCTGCGGGATGAAGCCGAGGTCGGCGCGGAAGTTGGGGCCGACGTCGTTGTAATCGAAGTGCACCGTCCAGTCGCGCGTGGTCCGATGCCAGGCGGCCCGCAAGGCGTAGCCCGAGAGCTCGCCGCCCGGCTGACCGAAGCGCGCGCGAATCGATTGCGGATAGAGAGTGTTTGACCCCAGGGCCTCGATACGAATCAGCGTGTGCTCGTCGCCGTTGAATAGCGTGTCGATTCCAGCCACGCGATTGTGGTACCCGTCGCCCTCGCGGCTGGTAAACAGGCCGCCGAGTGCCGCCGAGGTGCCGGCGATGTCGCGGCGATAGCGCAGCACGGTCGAGGTGTTGGACTGATCGAGCGTGCCGAGCGAGCTGCCCTGACTCGAGGGGAAGAGCAGATTCGTCGATTGGTCGCGCGCCACGATTACGCCCATCGCGTTCTTGCCTTCCTTGCCGGTGAGCTTCAGCCCCCAGGAAGGATCGGCAATGTCGCGGGTGTAGACGGCATTGATCTTGGTGTCGAAGAGGTCGGCGCCTTCCAAAAACAGAGGTCGTTTCTCGGGGTAGAACAGTGCGAATTGGGTATTCACCGAAAGCTGGGCCGCGTCGGCCTCGACCTGCGAGAAGTCTGGGTTGAGCGCCGCGTTGAGGGTCATGCCCGGAGTGACGCCCCAGCGCACGGTGAGCCCGGGATCGACCTTCGCGTGGTGGTCGTAGTCCTGTTCGAGGTCGTCGTTCGGCCGCGAGTCCGTTCGGTTCGCGGTAAGCGTCGGGTCAAACTCGAGGTTGCGCCCGGGGGTAATCCCAGCGAAGCCCTCGAGCTTGGACTCGTGGCAAAGGTAACAGCTGCGCCCGCGCGGCAACGCGTGTTCGGCCAGGCGGTGCAAGCGGTCGCGGGGGTAGAGCCGCAGCGCATCGAGCCCCCAAGTCTGGGGGCCGCTGCTGCGCGGGAAGCGCAACGAGGAGAATGGAATGGCGATCTCCGCTTCCCATCCCGTGGCCGTGATCCTCGCCGCCGAGGCCCAAATCGCGTCCCACGAGGTGTCTTCGTTGCCGGTGACGTCGTTCATCGTGGCGTCGGTCTGTACACCGAAGGGATTGACGAAGAATTCGAAGGCGCGGCGCTGATCGTTGAAAGTATCGAGCACGAGGACGAACGAATCGTCGCCGGCCTGCGTGTCGCGATCGGAGTAGCGCGCGCGGATCTTCGCCGGCTCCGGGTCCTCGGCGCGCACCGCGGCATAGAGGCGCCCCTGGTCGAAGGTGATCCAGACCTCGGTTCGCACCGGAGCTGGGATGTTGTCGCCTGGGTCAGTCTCGTAGTTCAGAGTGAATGTGGGGGGTGCCTGCCAGACTCCTTCGTCGAGCTTGCCGTCGACATGGATCGCGTCGGTAGTGGCATGGATGGCGTAGTGCGCCGGCGCGGCGAATACCTGAGCGGCGACGCCGGCGGCGAGGCAGAGGACGAGGGTCGCGCGGCGGGCATTCATTTGCAGATCTCTTACGTCCCGAGCGGGGAAGGTTGCGGCGTCAGGGCCGAGCGGCGGGCGCGATGCGGCGGACGGGCATCACGCTGCGATGCGCCGGCCGCGCGTCTCGGGAAGGATCCAGATCCAGGCTCCAGCGAGGACCGCGAATCCTGCCGCCAGCGCGATACCGCCGCTCATGCCCCAGCGGGGAGCGACGGCGGCGATCACGACTGGAGCGAGGAATTGCACGCCGCGCGTGAGGTTCATCAGGATCGACATCGCCGTGCCTCGCACCGCCGTCGGAAAGAGCTCGGACATCATCGGTCCGTACCCTGACCAAGTGCCGGTGCCCAGGCCGGCGACGAAGAGAAAGGCGAGGACCAGGGTCGGGTGGAGCGCAATCGCGGGCCAGAACACGGTGAACATCACCAGGCCCGTGGCCATCAACGCGCAATAGAGCGTGAAGGCGAGGCGGCGTCCGATGCGATCCGAGACCCAGCCGAACGAGAGATAGCCGAGGAACGAGCCGAGCACGAACGCCAGCGTCGCCCAGCCCGAGCGGGCGAGATCGAGCCCACGCTCCTTTTGCAGGTAGCGCGGCAGCCAGCTGACGGTGAACCAGTAGTTCGACATGTTGAGCAGCGTGAGCAGCAGACAGGCGAGGAACACCCCCAGCGTGCCTCGAGCGAGCAGCTGACGCGCCAAGCTGCCGATGCCGCGACCCGCGCCCGCGACGCGTTCCGCATGCCGACGCCAGACGTCCGATTCAGGAACGCCGCGCAGCAGGGGCAACAGGATCACCGGCAGCGCGGCCAGCGCGAACACCAAGCGCCAGCCGAGTCGCGGCGCGGCGAACGAGCCGACCGCAGCCGCGAGCCCCAAGCCGAGTGCCGATCCGGTTTGGGCAATCGCACCGAACCGCCCCCGCCGATCGGGTGGAAAGGTCTCTCCCAGCAAGGCCTGCCCGGCGCCCCAGGTGCCACCGATACCGAGCCCGGCGAGACCGCGGGCGAGGGCGAAGATCAGGAACGACGGCGCCAGAGCCGAAAGGAAATTGCCGGCGCAGAACGTGATCACCGCCAAGGCGCTCGAGCGCTTGCGCCCGATACGGTCGGAGAGCGCGCCGAAGACGAACCCGCCGACGCCGGTCATGCCGATCGCGGTACCGGTCAACCACGCCAAGGCCGACTCGGAGGGCCCAAAGGCATCCTGCACGGGCTGGAGCAGGAACGTGAGCAGGGTGAGCGAGAAGAAGCCGAAGAACCACACCGCCCAAACGAACGCGAGGATCGCCCAGTGCTGGCGCGTGAGGTGGGGAGATTCGTTGAGCGTGGTCACGGGCGCTGGAGAAGCAACGCCAATCCTAGCGCGACGACTCGCGCCGAAGTGGCCCTGTCCCTCGAGTTCTTGCGCTTTGCGTGCATGTCCACTCATGCGATGGTCTCAAGGGGGTTGGTTCGATCTCAGTCGTCCTTGTTTCTCTGCCTCGCCGCCTGCCTGGTTGGCCCGATGTGGCTGGCGGCGGCGGCACGAGCCGGTGGAATATCAGGCACAGTGAGCGGCCCGGCAGGCATTCCGCTGCAGGGGTTCGCGGTGCAGGCCTATTCCTCCCAGTTGGGGAATCCCCTAGCTAGCGCGGTTACCAATGTCAGCGGCCAGTACTCGATCCTGGGATTGCCGTCGGGCAACTACTTCCTCCAGACGAGGCCGCCCTTCCCGAACCCGCAGCACTACACCGGGATGACGTACGCCAACATTCCGAGCAACGACCTCTGCGGGGCGCGCGGCACCGAGGTCGCGGTCGGAACTGGGACGACCGCGGCGATCGACTTCTCGGTCTCAGTGGGTGCGTCCATCCAGGGCGACGTGACCCGGTCCGGAACCGGAGAGGCCAGTGTCGACTCGGCCGTCGCTGCGTACGACCTTCGCGGCTGCGACATGGGCAGCGTCGCTCCAGAGGCCAATGGGGCCTTCGAGTTCCCCGGCCTGCCCCCTGGCAAGTACTACCTTGCTACGCGATCGTCTACTCGTGCGGACCAGCTATACCCCGGCCTTCCGTGCACCAATCTGAGCTGCGACATCTTCTCCGGCACTCCCGTGGCGACGGGCGCGGTGGTGAATTTCGTTCTCAGCGCCGGGAGCTCCATCGCCGGGACCGTCTTGGGGCCCGGAGCGGCGCCGCTACCGGGTGCGCAGGTCGAAGTGTGGAAGGCAACCGACAAAGTCACCAGCCTCTTTTCACCCGATGGCCATTTCAGTGTCATGGGTCTTTCACCGGGGATTGGCTACCGAATCCTCGCCAAGAAGGTGGGCTTCGTGACCGAGGTGTATCCGAACGCGCCGTGCCCCGCGGGCGGCTGCAACGTGGGAAGTGCGGGCACGGGGATCGATCTTCCGGCGCCCGGCACCGCGATCGCGGGAGTCGACATCCAGCTCGCTCCCGGCCACTCGATCCAGGGCTCGCTCTCGCCGGGATCCGCCGCCGTCGTGCAGGTCTTCGGCAGTACGGGCCTCGCGGGCGAGGTATCTGCCAGCGTGAGCTACAACGTACCCGACCTGCCGGATGGCAACTATGTGGTCCGCGCCACGATGGGCAACGCGCTAACCGAGCTCTACAACAATCATCCATGTGCCGCGAACCAGGTTTGTCTCGGCGACACGGTCACTGTGAGCGGTGCCGATCGGACGGGAATCAACTTCTCACTCGGCGGCGCCATCCCTCTTCACGGGATGGTGCACAACACCGCCGGCGATCCCATCGGCGCAGTACCGATCGAGATCCTCGCTGCGGACGGTACGGTCATGAGCGCGGCGGCGAGCGTCGTTGACGGATCCTGGACGACCTCGAGCGAGGGCTTGCCGTCCGGGACCTACTACGTGCGGACGCGGCTGCCCCGACGGATTCACCAGTACGCAGACCGACTGTGGAACGGCCGACCTTGTGGTGCGACCTGCATTCCCACCACGGGAACGCCGGTGGTCGTGCCGGTGCCCCAAAACGCGCCCACGATCGACATCGTGTTGCCGTTCTCGGGGCTCGATTTCTTCGCCCTCAAGCCATGTCGCGTCTTCGATTCGCGCAGCGGTCCGACCATCGCCTCGGGCGTCCTGGTTGCCTTGCGTCTGGAAGGCGCGTGCGGCATCCCGGGGGATGCCTACGCGGTGTCGGCGAACGTCACCGTGACCTCCGCGTCGGTCGGCGGCGTGCTCGCGCTCTGGCCGGAAAATCTCCCGTTCGAACCCGTGACGACGACTCTGAGCTTCAACGCCGGTGTCACCCGGGCCAACAACTCAGTGCTTGAAATGTCGCTCGAGGGACTGCAAAACATCGAGGCTCGCGCGACACTCCCGGGTGGCAGATACCACTTGATCCTCGACGTCAACGGCTACTTCGCGCGCGACACGCCGCCTTGAAATGGGTCTGGCCAGGGCTGAACGGGGAAGGAATGGCTCCTGGGGAGGGATTTGAACCCCCGACCAATCGGTTAACAGCCGATCGCTCTACCACTGAGCTACCCAGGAACGGGGTCGGACTCGGCCGAACGGCCGAGACCGCGAATGATAGGCCGCGGGCGCGAGGGCTGTCAAACGTCGACAGACCGCCAAAGGCAAGCAAACCCAGTCGCGGAGCTCCACCCGCGCGCCCCTGAACGCCGACCACCGGAGATGAGCTTGGGTGGCGTCATTTTCGGCGAATGATAGTCTGCCAATAGTTAGCCTTCAGCTGAGCGGCGGCGGCAGTTTAGCCGCTCTGGCGAGTGCGAGCGCCGGCCGCAGGCGTCGTGCTCGATGTGACGGGGCACCTTCAATAGCGCCTTCAGGCTCTCACGCCGACCGAAAGGGGAAAGTCTTGTTCCAGAGTTGGCGCGCGGACCATGTTCGCCGGGCAATGGCGATTGGGTTGGTGGCTGCTGCAATGCTCCTCATCGAGGTCGCGGTCACTCGCCTCTTCTCGGTGTTGTTTTTCTATCACTTCTCGTTTTTCGCGATTTCCCTGGCCATGAGCGGGCTAGCGCTTGGTGGAGTCGCAACCTGGCACCTCGACGTCCAGCGGCTTGCGCCGCAGCGGGTGTCAGATCTGCTCGCGCTGCTCGCCGGTGGAGTTGCGCTCGGAACTGGCCTAGCCGTGGTGATGATTGTGAGTCTTCCTCCGCTCGGGGATGAGACCCTGAGTTTTCGCTGGGTGGTCGCCTGCGCGCTCGCCTTTCTTCCCGCGCTGACCGCGGCCGGAGCATTCCTCGCCATCGCATTCGCCTCCGGGCGGGAGCGGATCGGCCTCTACTACGCGGCCGACTTGACCGCCGCAGGCGCAGCCTGCCTCGGTGCGGTCTTCTTGATGCGCGCCGTTCAAGGTCCAGCCGTTCTGCTCTGCGGAGCCTTCGCGGCTGGCGTCGCGGGTCTCGTTCTAAAGCCCGGCCGCATGGCCACCTGGACTTGCGCGGTGCTGGTCGTGCTGACTGGAGCCGGCGTGGTGTCGAACGTGGCCAGCGACGGGCGGATGGTTCGGCTAGCCCTGCGGAGGGAGCCCATATTCGAGCGCTGGAACGAACACAGTCGGGTTCTGGTGAGCACCACAAGGGCGCCGCGGCAACTCCGCCGGATCCTCATCGACAGGTCCGCCGCCACCTACATGGCGCAGCTCCAGCCCTCGGGCCCGGACGCTCTGGCTTCGGTGCCGGAGGATGTCGACCGCTCGGTCCGCTACCTGGCGTACCGGCTGGGGCGGCCGATTCGACGCGCCGCGGTCATTGGAGTCGGCGGTGGCGCAGATCTCGAGCCACCCCTGCTCCACGGAGCAGCGCACATCGATGGCTACGAACTCAACGGAATTCTGGTCGATCTCCTGACCAACCGCTTTCGCGACTTCAATGCGATTGCGTCTCGACCGGAGGTCAGCATTCATCACGGGGAAGCCCGCGTAGGACTCGCGCACGGTCCGGGGGACTACGATGTCATTCAGGCTTCATTGATCGATACCTGGGCGGCCACGTCGAGCGGCGGATTCGTTCTATCTGAAAACTCCCTTTATACGCTCGAGGGCTGGCGAACCTTCATTTCGAAGCTGAGTGGAAGCGGCGTGCTGACCATGACGCGCTGGCTGCTGCCGGGTGCGCCCGCCGAGACCCAAAGGCTCGTCGCCCTCGCGGGTGAGGCCTTGAGGGGCTTTGGCATCGAGGACGCATCGGCAAACATCTTTCTCGCGGCCGAGCCGATAGGCACGTCCGAGGGCGAGCCGTTCGCGGACAAGGGGCGCGTCATGATGGCGACGATTCTCGTCTCGCGTCAGCCCTTCACGCTGGAGGAATCGCAGCGCCTCGCACGGATTTGCGAGTCCGAGGGCATGGTGCTCCTTCACGCTCCCGGTCTTGTGGATGGTGACGCACCGATTCCGGCGCTTTTGAAGTCCGCCACGCGCCCCGGGGCAATAGCCGAGAGCGTCTTCGACATCTCGGTGCCATCCGACGATCGGCCCTACTTCTTCCTGCAGGTGCGACCCAGCGATCTGCGGTCGATCATGGGCCGGAAGTTCGGTGAGTTCTCGCAAATTACGTTCAACGGTGTCCGGGTGCTTGCCATCCTGGTTGCCGTAACTGCTGTATTTGCTCTCCTGGTCGTCCTCGCGGCCTATTTCCTGCGAACGGGCAACGGCACTGCCTCGAGTCAGAGCAATCGCCGGACGATGATCCCGTACTTTGCGGGTCTTGGCCTGGGCTATGTACTGATCCAGCTCTCGCTCCATCAGCGCTTGATCATCGTGCTGGGTCGCCCGACGTTCGCCCTGTCCGTAGTTCTATTCTCGATGCTTTCGGGGACCGGGATTGGCGCGGCTCTGTCGGGCCGAATTCAATCGGCGCGGGGATTCAGAGTGGCCTGGTGTTCAATCGTAGGCTTCCTGGCTCTGCTCTGGATGGGATTCCCCACCCTAGTCTCCGCGATGGAGGCCAGCGGTTCATCGGCGGTAAGGGCGGCAAGCGCCGGCGCACTCTGCGCGGCCGTTGGTATCGCTCTTGGATTCGGCTTTCCACTCGGAGTGCGCCTGCTTGGCGGCGAGACCGGGGCAGTGCAGCGGATGTGGGCCGTGAACGGAGCCTCGTCCATTGCCGCGACGGCACTCGCTTCGCTGGTCGGCGTTTCCTTCGGCAGCCGGACGGTTCTAGGCGTCGGCGTGGTGGTCTACATGCTGGTCATAGTGGCCGGATTCGCCACCCTTCGACTGAGCTCCATGACTCTTGCGCCACGGGCGGAAGCTCCATAGAAGGTGACCGGTGGCGCCGAGCGGTCTACATCCGCTCGGCGATCGCCCGCAGCTCGGTGCGGGAACCCTGGAGGGCCACCTTTTGCAGGTACGGTCGCAGTCCTGCGGGGCCCGCCAACTCTTCACCTCCGCCGGCTCGACCGGGACCTCCATGGAGGGTCTGCGGCATGGCCATTCCGGATCCCGGCGCCTCGCCGGCCGAGGCCGCCGAGCCGATGTAGATGCGGCCGGTGAAGGGCGAAGTGTTGCGGATGAACTCCGTGGTCCAGTCGCTGTCGTCCGAATACACCGAAGTCACCAGCGTGCCGCCGCCGAGGGCGACGATTTCAGCCGCATCCGTGGCGCCGCCGGCGTAGTGAATCTGGGTTGCCACGGGGGCGAACACCTCGTGCGCGTGGACCACGGCGGCGGCCCGCGCGTCCTCGACCCGCAGCAAGGTCGGGGTCAGGAAGTAGCCCTTGCCGGCGGGGCTTCCGGTACCGTCGGAGCGCCGCGCGGCGCCGTGCACCAGCTTGGCTGCCGCCTGTAGTTTCATCAGGCCGCCTTCCGCATCGCGCAATTGTTGCGCGGTTGCGAGCGGGCCCATGGTCACTGTCGAGTCGGTAGGGTTTCCGGTGACCACCGCGGCGAGGCGCTCGATCAGGGCCGCTTCGACCGCGGCCCCGCGGTCGGCGGGAACCAGGATGCGCCGCACGGCGGTGCACTTCTGGCCGCTTTTCTGGGTCATCTCGCGCACGACATCCTTGAGGAAGAGCTCCCAAGCCGGTGTGCCGGGCGCGACATCGGGGCCGAGCACGGCGGCGTTCAGGCTGTCGGCCTCGAGGTTCACCCGGGTGTTGGCGGCCAGCAGGTTGGCGCCGCTGCGCAGCTTGAGCGCCGTGTCGGCGGAGCCGGTGAAGGCGAAGACGTCCTGCGCTCCGAGGAGTGACAGCAAGTCGCCGGTCGATCCGCAGACCAGCTGAAGCGCACCCTCGGGGAGGATTTGCGCCGCGATCAGGATCTCGAACGCGCGCTCGGTCACCGCCGCGGTGGCGGTCGCCGGCTTGGTGATCACCGCAACGCCGGCGAGCAGAGCGCAAGCCGCCTTCTCGGCGAAGCCCCAGAGCGGGAAGTTGAAGGCGTTGATGTGCACTGCGACCCCGCGTCGCGGCACCAACAGGTGCTGGCCATAGAAGGCCTCGGTCTTCATCAACGGAATGTCTTCGCCATCGAGCAGGGCCCGGCGCGCGCCCAGACCCTTGGCCAGGCCGGCGTAGTAGCCCAGCGTGCCGGTGCCGCCGTCGATGTCGAAGCCGCCGTCGTGCGACGTGGTGCCGCTGTTTCTCGCCGAGAGCTCGAGGAGCTCGCCGCGGTGATCGCGCAGGGCCTTCGACATCGCCTTCAGCATCTCGCCGCGCTCGCCGAAGGTGAGGGCCCGAAGCGCCGGGCCGCCGCGATCGCGGGCGAAGGCGAGCATGGCTTGGAAGTCGAGGCCGGCGCTGCTGGCGCGTGCGATCGGCTCTTCGGTGCTGGGATTCACCAGGATCGTGAATCCACTGGCGGTCTCGTTGCGGGCCTCGTGCCAGGCGCCGCGGGTGTAACTCTTCAGGGTCTTCATGAGAGGGTGGTCCTCAGGGAATGAAACGGTCGAATCAGCTTGGGGTCGGCGCGAACGATCGCATGGGCGTGCCGATCAGACGGAATCCTCGGCCGCAGTCTCCGTCGACTCATGCACCGCCGCGGAGTTGCCCTCTGGGGAACCGTCGGCCTTCTTCTTGTTGCGGCCCCGCCCTCCGCGGCGCCGCCGACCGCGCTTCTTGCCCTCGGCGGTCTCGCCCATTTTGGGCTTGTCCCGTTCTCGCGACGCCGATTGCTGGCCACGCCGGACCGGCCCGTCGGCCTCCGGCGCGGCCGCCGGAGCGAGCCCGCCCCACTTGCGCTGCTCGGTCACGACCTCCTCGCCCGCCGGGCGATCGAACCATTCGAACTCGTGCTCGGTGACCCGCAATCGGCGGGCGCCGTTGATCTCGATCTTGAGCGCGAAGTCGCGTTCGAGGGCCTGGATTTCGCGCTTGCGGCCGCCGCGGAAGGTCTCCGCGAAATCGGGATTGAGCGTGATCTTCACGCGTTCGATCGCCACCGCCGCAGCGCGCGATTCGATCTTGCGCAGCAGAGTGAGGCCCAACGAGTCCTTGCTCATCACGCGGCCGGTACCGGCGCAGGCCGGGCAAAGCTCCTGCGTGCGGGCCGCCAGGGCCTGCTGGATACGCTGACGGTTGATCTCGAGCAGACCGTTGGGGCTGATGCGGCCGATGGTCTGGCGCGCCTTGTCGGCCTTCATCGCGTCGCGCAATTCCTTCTCGATTTTGCGTTCGGCCTTGCTCGACCGCATGTCGATGAAGTCCACCACCACCAAGCCGCCGAGGTCGCGAAGCCTGAGCTGGCGTGCCACTTCACGCGCCGCTTCGAGATTGGTGAGCAGCGCGGTCTCTTCCTGGCTGCCGGCCTTGGTCGCCTTGCCCGAGTTGACGTCGATCGCGGTTAGCGCCTCGGTCTTGTCGATGACGATCGAGCCGCCGCTCGGCAGCGGCGTCGAGCGCTCGTAGATGCGATCGATCTGCTCTTCGACTTCGTAGCGCGCGAACAGAGGCAAGCGCTCGTCGTAGCGTACCAATCCGGTCTTGCTCCGCGGCATGAAGGCGCGCATGTATAGCTCGGCCTTCTCGTAGGCGCCCTCGCCGTCGACCAGGACTTCCTCGACCGAGGTATCGAGATGGTCGCGCAGCGCCTTCACCAGCAGATCCTGGTCGCTGTAGAGCAGTCGGATGCCGCGGCCGCGCCGGGCCTCGGTCTCGACCGCGCGCCAGAGCCGCAGAAGAGCCAGCAAGTCGCGATGGAGCGCGGTCTTGTTCTGCTCGAGCGCGTTGGTGCGCATGATGACGCCGCAGCCGGTGGGGACTTCGAGCGCGTTCACCTGCGCGCGCAGCTTACGGCGGGTCTCTTCGTCCTCCACCTTGCGCGAGACGCCGCGCGTCGGGTCGAACGGGGTCAAGACCAAGTAGCGGCCAGCGAGGCTCAGATTCGTGGTGAGCGCGGCGCCCTTCTGGCCTTCGGGCTCCTTTTGCACTTGCACCACGACCGGCTTGCCCTTTTCGAGGACCTCATCGATGCGCGGCCGGGTCTTTTTCGCCGGGTCGCTGTAGTAGGCGTCCGGGACCACGTCCTGGATCGCCAGGAAGCCATGGCGATCGGCGCCGTAGTCGATGAAGGCGGCGTTCAGGGCGGGTTGGATGTTGGCGATGATGCCGCGGTAGATGTTTCCCCGCTGCAGGCCCTTCTCGCTCACTTCCACCTGATAGTTGTCGAGCCTGGTGCCGTCCAGGATTGCGACGCGCAATTCCTCGGCGCGCCGGGCGTTGATCAGCATGCGTCGAGTCAAATCGAGGGCTCCCGTGGAGGAGCCAGTCTATCCGACAACAAAAACCGACAACAAAAAGCCCCGGCTCCGAAGGGCTCGGAGCCGGGGCTTCAGGGGTTGTCTCGGTGGCGTTGGGTGCCCTCATGCGGACAGGGACCCCAACTCCGGTGTTCGGAGTCGGCGCCTAAGACGCCGCGCGGGTTCCTCGTTACGAGGACGCCACCTCCACGAAACCAGGTTTATCTAAATCCACTGGACCACCTCCTTCCTGGGCGTGTCCATCATCGGCAGGCCCCAACCCGCCCGGTTCCGTGGGCCGCCCAAGCCTCTTTGGAACCGCCACGCTCGCCCGGCGACACCGCCGAAGGCGTGGAGCGAGAAGACTGCGGAATGGTGGGGCATCGCGTGGCGAAAGTCAAACCCGGGCGGGGTTTCCAGTAAGCTCGCGACATGCATGCTTTGCTCAGTGCACTCCTCTGGCTCGGACAGGTCTCGGCGCCGGTTTCCATGACTCCCATCCCTGTGCAGCGTGAGATCCACCACCGCGTGGTGCTCGAGAACGCCATGGTCAAGGTGCTGAGCGTGCGATTGCCCGCGGGCGAGGTCATGTCTCTACACGGTCATCCGGTTGACCATCTGGCGGTCGTGATCGAGGGCGCGAAGCTCCGTAACGAAGTGGAAGGGCAGGCCCCGGTCGAGCACTACACCGGCGACCCCGGGACGGTGATCTTCCTTCCCGCCGGGCCTCCCCATCTTCAAGCGAACATCGATACGCACGCGGCGTGGTGGGTTGGGGTCGAGCTCGTCGGCCTCCCTGGTGCGGCCGTGGGTCCATCGATTCGAGTCGGCCCGCACTACCAGTCGGCGCTCGATGGCCCGCGTGTGCAAGCAGCGAACCTCGTTCTGGCGCCCGGGGAGCGAGTCGATCGCTTCCCCTTTCCGCCTCCTTTCCTTCAGATCTCGATCACGCCCGGCGATCTCGAGGTCACCCGCGAGCACGGAACGGCCCGCACCACCCTCTATGCGGGCGCGCCGACCTGGGAGAACGAGCGGATTCGAACGATCATCAACCGAGGCGATCGGCCGCTTCAGCTCGTGTTCGTGCGCATCAAGTAACCGGATCCGGCTCGCCGCGGCTCGGAGCGGCGTGCATCGTTTCGAAGCGGTCCAGGGTGACCTTGCCGGGAGGAAGGCCACGCGGTTTGTGGACTTCGCCGCACGTGCAGACGTGCACCGCCACGCGCCCGCCCGCCCGCGCCTTGGAGTAGCCAGCGGCGAGGGCGGCCGCGAAGCGCAAGGTCTCGCGGGGCAGCCGAGACACGCCCTCTGGGTTGCGGACGATGACGTGCGAACCGGACTCGGCAGCGACGTGGAGCCAGAAATCGCGCGGCGCGCCGAGCCTGAAGGTGAGTGTGTCGTTGTCGGCCGCGGCCTTGCCTACCAGTACCGTATAGCCGTCCGGTGAGACGAATCGACGGGCGATCGAGCGCCCCTGGAAGATCCCCGCTTCGGGGTCGCTCACGGCGGGAGGGTGGCGCATGGAGTGAATTCTAGGACGCCACCCGATCGCGACACGTAGAATCCCCGAGCCCAACGGCCCTTCGTATGCCCAAGCCACGCCTCGATCCGACCCTCGAATGGGCCCGAACCGCAGTCCTCGGGCTGATTTCGACGGGATTCTTGTTCGCCCACCCCGCGGGCGCTCGTCAGCACGCCCTCCCTGTGGTGGACGCTTGCGCGGCGAGTCGCGCCTTGATTGCAGGAATGCCGTCCGACGAGGAGCTCGAGAGCCGCGGGGCGCGGGTGGGGAGGGTCGGGTTCCGCACCGTGGACATCTTCGATACCTCGATTCCCGCCGAGGACACCAAGTTGTTCCGGCTCGCCAATCGGCTGCACCGCACGACGCGGCCGAGGGTGATCGAGCGTCAACTTCTGGTGAAGTCGGGCGATCCATACTCTCGCCGGCGACTGGATGAGTCGGAGCGCATTCTGCGCAGCAACGACTATCTCTTCGAAGCGCGGATCTGCCCGGTCGCCTTCGATGGCAAGAACGTGGATCTCGAGGTCACGACGCGCGACCTCTGGACGCTCAAGGTGGGGGCGAGCTTCGGCCGCGGCGGCGGCGTGAACAACTTCAAGTTCGTGGTGGCCGACGACAACCTGCTCGGCACGGGGAAGTCGCTCACCGTCGAGCGGCTGGCGGACGTCGACCGGACCTCCCTGCTCCTGCGCTATGTCGATCCCGCTGTCGCGGGCACGCACTGGCGGGCTGGCGGCTCGTATGCCGACAATAGCGACGGCGGAAGGCGGTGGTTGTTCGCGGAGTTGCCGTTCTTCGCCCTGGATTCGCGGCGTGCGTACGGTATCGATATCAGCGATGGCGACCGCATCGACGCGCTCTACGACCGCAGCGTGATTCGCCGCCGCTTCCGCGAGAAGCTCCGCTCGGCAACGACCTATGCCGGCTGGTCGGCGGGCCTCGTGGATGGCGCCACCTGGCGGTGGAGCGCGGGCTACACGTATGACGACCACCAATTCGCTCCGGTGCGCCCGGGCAACCGCCCCCCACCGACCGACGCGCGGACGCTCTCCTATCCTTGGCTGGCGGCCGAGTGGGTGCAGGATGCCTTTACCACGACGAGCAATCTCGACCAGATCTATCGCGTCGAGGACTTATTCCTCGGCTGGCGCGTGCGCGGGCAGCTCGGCTACTCCGCCCCCGCTCTCGGCGGCGATTTCTCGGCGGTGGTGTACTCAGCATCGATTCAGGGCGGGCAGCAGTGGGACCTCGGACGCACGCTGCTGTGGGACGTCGCGGCCGACGGCCGCTACCGCAGTGGTCGCGCTGAGGGCATGCTCACCCAGGGTCGGGTGCGCTATTACCACCGCGACTTTGGAGAGCAGCTCTTTTTTGTGGCTCTCGAGGCCGCCGTGGCCAATCGCCTGGATGCCGAGCGCCAGCTCCTGATCGGCGGCGACAGTGGCTTGCGCGGCTACCCGCTGCGCTATCAGAGTGGCGACCGGCGAGTCTTGTTGACGCTCGAGCAGCGCATCTTCTCGAGCTGGTATCCCTTTCGGCTGGTCCGCGTCGGCGGTGCGATGTTCTTCGATCTCGGCCGCGCCTGGTTCGCGAGCACTACCGCTCAGCCTCCGGAATTCGGTTGGCTCAAGGACGTCGGCGCCGGTCTTCGGCTGGCGAGCAGCCGCTCTGGGTTCGGCAACGTGGTGCACGTCGACGCCGCTTTCGCGTTGGATCGGCCCTCGGGCGTCAGGCGTGTGCAGTTCGTAGTCAGCTCGCACACCAGCTTCTAGTCTGTCTT
>JBDTNL010000082.1:0-14956 GCA_039933785.1 Acidobacteriota bacterium | reverse complement strand
AAAGCACGCCGAGGAGCAGCGAGTGAATGCGGATCGCCCGCAGAATCTCGCACGAGAGGAAGACATAGACCGAGAAGCGGGCCCGCTCGTGGCGTCTGAGCATCAAGGTCCCAACGATTGGGGCGATCAGGAAGTAGACGAACGCATCCCAGAGTCGCTGGCTGCCGAAATTCAACCAATGCTGGCCAAGTTCCAGGGCCGCCAGGTGAATCAGGGGGCTCGCCAGTAGCCCGAGCGTGAGCACCCAAAGTCCGAAGGGTCGCGTCAGCGGTTCGGCGGCAGCGGGCGTCTCGGCAGGCCGAGTCTCGATCGAATCCATGCGCGCAGTCTATCGTCCAGCCAACGGCAGGATTTCGCGGGGCACAGCCTTACTTGAAATACCCGTTCACGTCGAGCACCAGCTCCACCGTACCCAGCGAGTTGTTCTTCACCCGGATCGTTTCGGTACCGTCCAGGGCTAGACCCACTACGGTGTTGTTGGCCCGAGTGTTCCCGATCGCGAAGCTGATATTGGTGGTGACTGGGAGGGCCCGATCGCCGGGGAAGAGTGTCAGGCTGCCGCTCGCCGCACTAAGAATCGCTGTGACGTTGATTGAAACCGCTCGGGCATCCGCCGGTATTCCGCAGGCCGAGCTCATGATCGGCAGCAGGCGCTGCTCTCCTGAGGCGAGCGCCGGTGCTCCCAAGGGCCCCGCGATCGCGCGCGTGTCGAGGATGCGGCACGGAACGACGGTGTAGAAGTCGGTTGCGTTTGGGTCGGGGCCTCGTAGTGGATGCGGATAGGGATAGGGCGAGTAGCCGGGCCGCGCGGTGCGGAAGAAATCGCGGCCTTCCACGAGGTAGGCCTCGCAACCGGCGCCGACCGGAATGGACTCGTCGCCATAGCCAGGGACGGGCTGCCAATCGTTGCCCCAGACATAGCCGGCGCGGATTTGATCCGGAAGAGGATAGGTGCCGGTGCAGGTTTCATTGCTGAGGCGCGCGACATAGGGGATCTTGTAGACCGAATTCCCGAAGACCACGCCGTCGCCACCGCGCAGGCCGATGCCGTCGGCCACCATGCTCGGCGGGTCGGTCTTCAACACGTTGCCGTAGATCTCCCAGCTCCGCGAGCCGATCGAGTCCGGGCTCTGGCGACCGTGGGCGTCGACCATGGCGAAGTTCCGCGTGCGCTGGGTCGAGACGAAGGTGTTGTGGCGCGCGACGTAGCGCGAGCCGTAGTTCGAGGCGACGCCATGGCGGTTGTCGTAGAAGTAGTCGTCCTCGATGAACACGGCGTCACGGGATCCGAGGGCGAGCGCGGGCGGCGAGCCGTTGCCGTAGACCACCACGCCATAGCCCAGGCAGTCGACCGGGTCGGCCTGGCACTTGAAGTTGGAGATGAAGTTGCTGCGATAGACGACGCCGCGTTGAGAATTGCCGCGGATCGTCAGTCCAGCGTTCGAGAACTTCGAAATCTCGATGTCATGGATCTTGAAATCCACGCAGCCGTTGAGCAGGGCGAGGCCGTTGTCGTTGTCGAGCAGACGCTGGGGTTCGGTCTGCAAGTCGTCGTTCCCGATCAACGTCAGGTCCGAAATCTCCACCGTCAGGCCGTTGTTGCAGTCGAAGGTGAGGAGGTAGTTGTCCCCGAGTGTGACGGCCGCGGTGCGCCGGATCTTGGTCAGGCTTCGTCCGGCCCCTTTGATGGTGACCCCGGCGCTGCGGGTGACCTGAGCCCCGCCCCAGTCGCAGTCGCCGGCCGGAATGGTGACCGTGGTGCCGTTGGCCGCCGCGCCGAGGGCGGTCTGGACGTCCGCTGCGGAACAGCTCGCCGCGGTGACCGCCTCGGCCTTCGGTGCCGCCAGGGCGCCGAAGAACAGAAGAGCGAGAGTCGTTCGGCTCGGTCGCTGGAGCTTCATCATGCCGAATTCTCCCATCGAACTCCGAATGGCCTCGCAGTGTAGCGACTGCCAGTCGGAGAATCCGGACGAAGAGGTCGATTTTGGGGGCCTTAGCTCGATGTCTGGGTGGAAGCGGCGCGAATGTTGTCGCTTGACACCGTAGAATCTGCCAAAGATCGAGCGCTAAACGAGGAAAGCTATGGTGTGCGCAAGCCCCGCCGCCACTGAGTCCAAGGAGAGTTGACGCCATGTTCATGCTCGATCTTCGATACGCCCTTCGCAGCCTCTACCGCGCACGAGGCTTCACGCTCGCGGTGCTGCTCACTCTCGGCCTCGGCATCGGCGCCAACACCGCGATCTTCAGCGTGGTCCGCGGCGTAGTGCTGCGGCCGTTGCCGCACAAGGACGGCGACCGGTTGATGTACCTGCGCCAATCGTCCGCTGGCACGGGTGGAGAGGACATCGCGTTCTCGGTACCCGAGATCGAAGACTTCCGCTCGGCCGCGAAGACGCTTAGCGGCGGGATCGCCGAGTACTCGCCGATGACCCTCAGCTTGGTGAGCGAGCACGACGCGGTGCGCATCGATGTCGGCCTGGTTACGGGCAACTACCTCGCGGTGATGGGTCTCGCGCCGGTACTCGGGCGGCCGTTCAATGCCGGTGACGACGGCCCGCGCGCGGCGCCGGTGATGATGCTGACGCACGAGTACTGGCTGCAGCGCTTCGCTGGCGATCCGGCCGTACTCGGCAAGATCCTCCGCGTCGGCGGCAAGGCAGTGACCGTCGTGGGTGTGCTGCAGAAGGCGCCGTATTTTCCGGGACGGATCGATGCCCTGATGAACATGGTGTGCAGCGACCACCACATGAGCGCCACGATGGTAACCGGACGCACGCACCGGATGACCGAGATGGTAGCGCGGCTCGCTCCGGGTTCGACCGTCGAGCAGGCGCGGGCCGAGATCGCATCGATTTCCACTCGTGTGCACGCCGATCATCCCGAGGCCTACGACGCGGGATCGGGTTTCAAGGTCACCTTGACGCCCTTTCGCGAAGTGTTGGGCGAGAAATCGCGTCTCACCCTCTGGCTGATGATGGCGGCGGCGGCGTTCGTGCTGATCATCGCCTGCGCCAATGTTGCCAACCTCACGCTCATTCGGGCGGTGCGCCGGGAACAGGAGATGGTGGTGCGGGCCTCGATGGGTGCCGGGACCGGAACGCTTCGCCGCTTGTTGTTGGTGGAGAACCTGGTGCTTGCTCTGCTCGGCAGCCTTATCGGCCTGCTACTCGCGTACGGCGGCGTCGGCATGCTGGTGGCCTTCGCGGCGCGCTATAGCCCTAGGGCTGGTGAGATCCGCGTCGACGGCATGGTGCTCGCGTTCACACTCTCGCTGTCGGTGCTGGTCGCGCTCCTGCTCTCGTTCGCGCCCAAGCTGACGCGCGACAACGCGCTCGGTGCCGCGCTCGCCTCGGGCGGCAAACGGTCGACCGGCGGCTTGCGTCGTCAACGCCTGCAGCAGGGACTGGTGGTGGCGCAGATCGCGGTCTCGATGGTCCTGCTCACCGGCGCCGGGCTGTTGACTCGCACCATGCTGCGGCTCTCCGTCGTCGACGCCGGAATCAAGACCGACAACATCTTGACCCTCGAGGTGCCGAGCGACTTCGGTGGCGAGGACAAAAACGCCGTGCTCTCGCGCTACGAACAGATGGAGACCCAAATTGCCGCGCTGCCGGGAGTGACCCGCGTCGGTCTGGGCTCGACCATACCCTTGCGCCTCGCGGGCATCGCGCTCGAGATCAAGGCCGAGGGCCGGCAAGCTGTCCAAGGCGAGCCTACTCCGCGCTCCGAGTACCGCACCGCGAGCCCCGAGTATTTTCGCGCGGCCGGGATTCCGCTGCTTCGCGGACGTGATTTTTCTGCCACCGATCGCGGGGCTTCCGCGGCGGTGGTGATCCTCAATCAGACGCTCGCCGATCTCCTGTTCCCTGGTCAGGACCCAGTCGGCCGGCGAGTGGCCTGGACCGGCGACGTGCTGAGGTTCATCGGCGTCTCTGGCGATTGGCGCACGGTGGTCGGCGTCGTCGGCGATACCAAGGACGGCGGCCTCGACGCCAAAGCCGTGCCGGCATTGTTCATGCCCTTCGCCCAGGGTGATTTTCCGAGCGGCGGTCTGGTGATTCGCTCGAGCGGCGATCCGGCGGCGATGGCACCCGCCGCGACCCGTGTCGTGCGCGCCATCGCGCCCCGCCAGCCGATCGAAAAAGTACTCACCCTGGACCAGATCCGCGACGAGAGTGTCGCGCCGCGGCGACTGAACGCGCTGTTGATCGCAGCCCTGGGGTTGCTGGCGATGGTGGTGGCGGCGGTTGGAATCGGCGGAGTCCTGGCCTTCTCGGTAAGCGCCCGTCGACAAGAGATCGGCATCCGCATGAGCCTCGGCGCCGACTCGGCGAGGGTGCAGCGCATGATCCTGGCCGAAGGCGGAGTGCTGGTCGCGATCGGGCTCGTTCTCGGCGCGGTCGGCGTGCTCGCCCTCTCGCGTCTTATTCAAGGACTGCTGTACGGTGTCGCGCCTCACGATCCCTTGACCCTTGCCGGAGTCGCATTGCTGATGGCGATAGTCGGCGTCGGCGCCTGCTGGATTCCCGCGGCGCGGGCGGCTCACATCGATCCCGGTGTCGCGCTTCGCGCGCAGTGATTCGCTTGCACGACGCGAGCGCCTTCTAGTCGATCGGTTGGAGATTGGCGAGGATCGAAGCCCGCCGGGGCTCGAGGAACGGCGGCAGCACGACCTTGTCGCCGAGTGTCGCCGCGTCCTCGTCCACCGCGAACCCGGGTCCGTCAGTCGCGATCTCGAACAACACACCGTTCGGCTCGCGCAGGTACAAGCTGCGGAAGTAGTAGCGATCGACCTTGCCGCTGTTGCGGACGCCGAGCTCATCGAGGCGCTTTGACCAGGCGTCGTACTCCGCGTCGCTGGGGGTGCGGAAGGCGACGTGATGCACCCCGCCGGCGCCAGCGTGGGTGACCGTGAGCTCGGGTTGCACGGCGACGTGGAGCTCGGCGTGCGGGCCACCGTCGCCCATCGCGTACACATGCACGGTGTGCCGCGGGTTCTCGGGGTGCGGATACTCGCGTACCGGCCGCATCTCGAGCACTCGGATCAGGATGTCGGCGGTCGGTTCGAGAGCCGGCACGCTCATCAGAATCGGCCCGAGGCCACGGATCTGGAATTCGGCAGGCACTGGGCTCTGCTCCCATGGCACCGGCGTGTCGCCTTGGCCCGAGTCGTCGATCAGCGCCAGGCGCTGACCTTCGAAGTCCTCGAAGTCGAGCGTCAGCCGGCCATCTCGCTGAGTGAGTTGGCCGACGCTCGAGGCGCCTTCCTGCGGCAGCCGATGGGCCCACCACTCGAGGCTCGCTTGGCCGTTCACCCGCAAGTGGGTGCGCGTGATGCTGCGGGTGCCTCGCCGCTCGCGCGGCACCGGGAAGTCGAAGAACGTGAGGTCGTTGCCGGGGCTGCCGACGGCATCCGAATAGAACAGGTGGTAGGCACTCACGTCATCCTGATTCACCGAGCGTTTGACCAACCGCATGCCGAGCGTCCGGGTGTAGAAGCGATGGTTCTTGCGGATCTCGGCGGAGACGGCGGTGAGATGGTGGATGCCGGTGAGATTCATGACGCCTAGTATTAGACACCTCGATCGAGGCCGACTGGTAGCATCGCGGCGATGGTCGCCCCGGGCAGCGAGGTGCCGCACGCGGATTTGCTGGATCAGCGAATCTGCGACTTGGGTCTTCACCTGGAAGGATCGCCACTCGAAGCCTCGGTGGCGCAACTGCATCGCGAGCTCGAGGCCAAGGGGCTGCGGCACTTCCGGCCCGCCGCCTACCTGACGGACGAATGGGGCTGTCCGGACATGGAGCCGGTGATCGGCATCCCGTTTTATCTCGCGGATCCGCAGCTGGGCCGCATCGAGCGCGCCATGACCGACAACCTCGAAGGCGAGCGCGAGATCATGATGTATCTGCGCCACGAGGCCGGGCACGCCTTCAACTACTCGTACCTGCTGTACAAGACCCCCCGTTGGCGCGAGCACTTCGGCCCATTCTTCCGCCGCTACCGCGACGACTATCGGCCGGTGCCGTTCAGTCGGCACTACGTCCGGCACATCGAGGGTTGGTACGCGCAGAAGCATCCCGACGAGGACTTCGCCGAGACCTTCGCCATCTGGTTGACGCCCAAGTCGGGTTGGCGCAAGAAGTATCGCGGCTGGCCGGCGCTGGCCAAGCTTCAGTACGTGGATCGCGTGGCGCGACGCCTGCGTGACACGGTTCCCCTGATGCCGGCCGGCACCACCGACATCACCGCCGACGAGATGGTCGAGACGGTACGCGAGTTCTACGCCCGCTGGTCGCGCGAGACCGGCGCGACGGTGGACGAAGCGCTGGGTCCAGACTTGACGGAGCTGTTTCCGATCAAGCGCCGCCGCCGGGGCGCGAGCGCCAAGCCGGGAGTGTCTCGGCCGGCCGCGGACTTCGTCGAGGAGCATCGCGCGTTGCTCACCGATCGTCTCGCCTACTGGACGGGAGTGCGGCGGCCGGTCGTTCGCGCGCTCATCGAGCGCATGGCGCGCGCCTGTCGAGAGCTCGATTTGCAGATCGAGGTCGAACGCGAGGAAGCGGCGATTGTCGAGTTGACCGCATACAGCACTACACTGGCGATGAATTTTCTGACTCGCGGTGCCTTCTTTCAGGGCTAGATCCAGCGATGAGTTCGAGTTCGGCAGCAATCTGAACCGGCGACGGGGGCAAGAATGGCGAAGTTGCGCATCGGCGTGCTGTACGAATACTGGTGGGGCGAGGACGAAGAACGAGTGGCTGAACAACGCCCCAAGCGCAAGGCCCCGTTGCCCGATGTTTCCGAGGTCTACGAAGCGCTCAAGGAGATCGGACACAACCCGATCTATCTGCGCCTGGACGGCAGCGCTGCGAGCCTCAACGAAGTCGCCGAGGCCGAAGCCGATCTAATCTTCAATCTGGTCGAGTCCTTCGCCGGTGGCGACACGCAGGACCACAATTTAGCCGGCTATCTCGAGCTCCTCGGGCGCCGCTTCACCGGTTCTGGCTCGCGCGGCCTGCATCTGGCGCAGGACAAGGCCTTGGCGAAGAAGATCTTCGCCTTCCACGACATCCCGACTCCCGAATTCGCCATTGTCTACCGTGGCCGCAGCGAGCACGCCCACGATCTGAGCTTTCCGGTAATCGTCAAGCCGGCGGGTGAAGATGGATCGATCGGCATCCACTTTGGCGCGGTGTGCAACTCGATCAAGGAGTTGATGGAGCGCATCGACTACATCCATTCCGAATTCGACAGCCCGGCGCTGATCGAGGAATACATCGAAGGGCGAGAGCTCTACGTCGGCGTCCTCGGCAACGGCAAACCCGAAGCGCTGCCGGTGATCGAGCTCGATCTGTCGAAGCTCCCCAAGGGCACGCCGCGTATCGCCGGCTCGGAAGTGAAGTGGGAAGAGGGTACGGCAGCGTACGAAAAGACCAAGAACGTCTTCCCCAAGGATCTCGACGCCGACACCCTGGAGCTCCTGCAACAGACCGCGGTGCAGGCCTACCAGGCGCTTCGCCTGTACGACTACGGCCGGATCGATTTCCGGCTCGCCAAGGACGGCACGATGTACGTCATCGAGGTCAATCCAAACCCCTACCTGCTGCAAACCGCGGAGCTCGCGCTTTCGGCCAAGGAGGGTGGCAAGAGCTACAACGACTTGATCGAGGGCATCGTGCAGTCGGCGCTCCAGCGCTACGGCTCGGGCGCCTAGCTAGTTGGGCTTCTCGACCAGATACATCGCTCGCGACAGCGCTCCGCGCCGGGCGAGCTCGACTACCGCCGCCAGATACTCCTGCTGACGAGAGAACGTTTCCAAACCCTCACGCGCCTCGAGCCCTGCTCGATGGGCCTTTCGGGAGGCCAGCCTGCCGGAGGCGTTTCCGATCAGGCTCGAAGTCCGGTCTTCCTGGCGAAGCAAGATCAAGCCGCACTCGGCGATTGCGGTCTCGTTGCCCCCCGGGGGCACGTACTGAGTGAAGCCGCGGCGCTCGGAAGATCGAGCGGCCGGTCGAGATCGGCTCGAGATCGTCGGCCGTGACCCATGCATGCTGTCCGATGTCCCGTCCATACGCCTGCTGCCGGAACGCTCGCGCCAGCGGCGAGTCCCAGTCCTTGTACGTCTGGTCGTAGCCAGGCATCTCAGAGACAGTAACCCGGTCGGGAGGGGTGGCGTCTGTCCAGAATAGAGCCGAAACCCGGCAAAGGTTGCAAATCGGGCTTTGGATAGCCCCGGAGGTAACCTTTTGGGCATCGAACGGTTGAGAATCATGACGGGGACAAAAATCGCGTGAATTCCACTCCCACCACCGATACCGAGCTGATGCGGGCCGTGCGCGACGGCGATGTCTCCAGGCTCGGAGTGTTGTTCGAGCGCCACCACCTGCGGCTGTTCAATCTCTTCCGCCGGCTGGGGGCGAAGCCGGGATCCGCGGAGGATCTGGTGCAGGAGGTGTTCGTGCGCATGTTGAAGTACAGCCGCAATTTCCGGGACGATGGCGACTTCCTGCCCTGGATGTATCAGTTGGCGCGCAACGTTTCGGTCGACGGTTACCGCAAGCGCGGCAAGGAGCAACAGCAGTCCGAGGATGCGCCGGAGATCGTGGACTCAGCACCGCTCGCGCCCGAGTCCCTGGAGCGTTCGGAGACCGAGCGCCGCATGCGGCGGGCGCTCCAATCGTTGCCGCCGGAGAAGCGGGAAGTGTTGGTGCTCAGCCGCTATCAGCTGCTCAAGTACGACCAGATCGCCGACCTGCTGGGTTGCAGCGTCGGCGCGGTCAAGGTGCGCGTGCACCGAGCGATCAAGGACCTGCGCGATGCCTACCACGGCGATATGGCCGCGGCCGGCTCGGCGGGAGAGGTGATGTCATGAATTGCGATCGATTGAACGATTTGCTGCCGGACTACCTCGCGGGCACTCTGCCCGCCGCGATCAACCGGGAGCTTCAGGCCCATCTGACCGAGTGCTCCGCCTGCGGGCTCGACGTCGCGAGCCTCGAGCAGACTTGGGAGCACATGGCGGTGCTCGCCGACGAGCAGCCCGGCGAGTCCATGCGCTCGGGTTTCTATGCGTGGCTGCATGAGGCCGAGCGCAACGCGCCCCGGCCAGCGCTCGCTTCGCGTCTGGGCAAGGTGCTGGCGGGACTGTGGCCGGAGCGCCCGGCACTCCAGTTCGCGACCGCCGCGGCGATGATGGCGCTCGGGATCGCTCTCGGGATGATGCTGCGCGGACACCCCGCGGGGCCGCAGCCGCCGCGGTCTGTACAGGCGTCGTTGCCGCCGGTCAGCGCGCCGCCGGCGGTGTTGCCCGCCTCGACCCGCAACACGCCACCGATCGTGCCTTCGAACTTGGTTCCCACTGCAGTCGAGCAGGCGAGCCTGGTCTCGACGACTGACGCGGACGAGATGCATGCTCTGCGCGAGGAAGTGCGCTCGCTCAGTCATCTCGTGGCGCTTTCGCTGCTGCGCAACGACTCGGCGTCCGATCGGCTGCAGGGTGTGAGCTACGGCCGCGAGATGAGCGCCTCGGATCCCCGGGTGTTGACGGCGCTGGTCGAGGCCGCGAATCGCGACCCCAACGACAACGTGCGGTTGGCCGCGATCGACGCGCTCAAGCCCCTGGTCGGCCGGCGCGAGGTACGCGATCGGTTGCTCCACGGCTTCGACGAGCAACACTCGCCGCTGGTGCAGATCGCACTGGTCGACGCGGTTTCCGCTTCGCGCGACCGCGATGTCTCCGCCACCCTGCGTGGACTGCTGACGCACCCCAAGCTCGACCCGGCGGTGCGCCAACGCCTCGAAACCAATCTCGGAGCCCGGAGCTGACCATGATCGGCACTCGACGCTGGCTGTCGTTCGGCACCTTCTACCTGGCCCTGCTCTGTGCGGCCGCGGTGGCGGCGGTCACCCATGGCGCGCACGCGCCGGGAGCGCTCGGCGCGCCCGGTTCGATCACCGAGCGCAAGGAGTTCAAGGAAACGCTGCGGTTTGGCGCCGGGGCAACCCGGCGGGTCGACATCGACAACTACTCCGGTCCGGTGTCGATCGTCGGCGAGGATCGCGACGACGTCGAGTTGACGGTGAGCGAACTGGTGACCGCGGATTCCGCCGATCTGCTGGCGGCGGCTCGCCGTGACGTGACGCTTGAACGGTCCGCGGACGGTGCGACGGTGCGGGTTTCCGCCTGCGGACCGTGGACCGAGCATGAAGGACGTGGTCGTGGCTGTTGTTTTCATGGCTGGGAGCGTTTGGGCTACAAGGTCGAGTATTCGATCTCGGCACGGGTGCCGCGATCGGTGACTCTGCTGGCGAGCACGGTCGACGGTGGCGACGTGCATGTCGAGGGTGTACGCGGTGCGCTGCGCATCGAGAACGTCAACGGCTCCGTGAGCGCTCACGGGGTCGCGGGCGGTGGGGTGTTCGGCACCGTCAACGGCAATCTCGAGGTGTGGTTCGCCGCCAACCCGACAGCGCCATCGAGCTTCTCGAATGTCAATGGCGACATCGACGTCGAGTTCCGCCCCGGCCTTGCCGCCGACGTGCGGTTGAAGACCCTCAACGGCGAGATGTGGAGCGACTTCGAATATGCGTCTTTGCCGATGCTCGGCAAGGTGGACCGGCAGCAGGGGCGCTTCGTCTACACCAACAATCACACTGCGGCGCTGCGTATCGCCGGCGGCGGTCCCGAGCTGCGTTTCGAGACCGTCAACGGCGAGATCCGGTTGCGCCGGAACGGGAAGTAGGAGAATTCAGATGAACACTCTTTTCAATGATCGTAGTGGAATCCAAGTCTTCGCCGGCCGCACGCTGCGGTTGGCCGGGATCGCCGCGCTGCTCCTCGGAACCGCTCCGCGGTCCGCGCCCGCCGAGACCGTAACCGTGCCGCTCAGCGATCCCTCGCGGCCGGCGATCATCAAGGCCGGTCTGGTGAACGGCGGCATGACGATCGAAGCCTGGTCGGGAAAGGAAGTGGTCGTCGAGGCGGTTGGCCGCGCCGACGAGAGCGACTCCGCAGAGAGCCGCGGTCGCAAGGGTACGCACGATCGGGGCGGGAAGTCCAAGCTCGACAAGGACATCGACGAGGCTGTCGACAGCGCCGTCGAGGGCGCCCTCGCCGGTGATCGCGACGACGAAGGCCAGGACAGCCGGCAAAAGGAAGACAAGAGCAAGGGCATGCACCGCATCCCGAATTCGGGCCTCGGCCTGTCGGTTGAAGAAGCGGGGAACATCGTGCGCATCGAGAGCGAGTCTTGGCGGCGCACGATCGATCTCAAGATCAAGGTGCCGGTCGGCAGCTCGCTCAAGCTCGGCTGCGTGAACGACGGCGACATCTCGGTGAATGGGGTCGAGGGCGACATGGAGCTCTCGAACACCAACGGCTCGATCACCGTGCTCGGTGCCGCGAGCACCGTGGTGGCGAACACGGTCAACGGCGAGGTCAAGGTGACGTTCAAGAAGCTCGCCTCGTTCAAGTCGATGGCCTTCAGCAGCCTGAACGGCGACATCGACGTCAGCCTGCCGGCGGCGATCGCCGCCGACGTGCGGTTGAGCTCGGACAATGGCGAGATCTACTCGGACTTCGAGATCCAGCTCGCCCAGAGTCCGGCGCAGTCGAAGGCCGAGCGCGGTCCGGGCGGCAAGTTCAAGGTCACCATCGGCAAGGAAATGTACGGCACGATCAACGGCGGCGGCGCCGATTTGCTCTTCAAGACCTTCAACGGCGACATCTACATCCGGAAATCGAAGTAGGCGGGGGACGGCAATTTCGGATAAATCAACCTGTCCCCTTTTCGCCTTTTCCGGTGGCGTGTGACTCGCGGGGCGTTTCGGGTACATCCTGGGCGATGGACCTGGAGGAGACGGTGAGCGAGATCGCGCCCCAGCTGTTGCGGTTCACCCTCGGACTGGTGGGGAACCGCGCCGCGGCCGAGGAAGCCTCTCAGGATGCACTGGTGGCGTTGGTTCAGCGTTGGCGCAGACACGGGCCGCCGGATTCACCGGCGGCCTTTGCTTTTGCGGTGGCGCGGCGGCGAGCCTGGCGGGAGGTCTGGCGGCAGCGTGTGCTCGATCCGCTGAGTGTACTCATCGAGCCGGCGGCGCAGTCGGAGAGCCGGGCGATCGATAGCCTAGATGCCCAGCGCGCCCTCGCGGGTCTCGCCCGTTTGGCGAGGCGAGACCGGGAGGCTCTTTTGCTGGTGGCGGTCGGTGACCTCAGCATGCAGGACGCCGCGAACTGCTGCCGGATCTCGATTTCGGCGTTCAAGATGCGGCTGAGCCGCGCCCGCTCACGTCTGCGAAAGCTCGTCGAGGACGGCCATGCTCGAACCTGAAGCCACGGAATCCGCCGATCGGGTGGGGGGCGCGCTGCGTCGAGCCCTCGAGCCCGCGCCTTCGAGTGTCCGGCGTGTGGTCTCGCGAGCGCTGGCACCACCCCGGGTGCGCCGTGCCTACGCTCTTAACCGGTGGGCGGCGGTTTGTGCGGCGGGGCTGGCGCTCGGTCTGGGGCTTTTCGTCGCCGGCCGTTCGACCTCGAACTCAGCCGCCGGACTCGTCCCGCGGATCGCCAACCAAGGGTCCATCATCGTGATTCGCGGGGTCGAAGGTTCGGGGTTTCTCCTGAGCTCGGGTACCGCGGATTGTCGGAACAGTCCACTCCCGGGGAGCCTGCTCCTCATCACCCATGGAGGTCTACGATGAACCATCGCACCGTGCTCCTGCTCGCCGGATGTCTGTTATGCCCTGCCTCGACGGCCTGGTCGGCGCCGCCGTCGCCGCTCGACGAGCGGATTTCGATCGATCTGGCGGACGCCGACCCTGGAGACGCTCTGCGTTCGTTCAGCCAACTCACGGGCTGGAAGTTCACCGTCGATCCCGCGATCAAGACCAAGCTCACCGCGCGCCTCAAGAACGTGCGAGTGCGCACCGCGCTCGACGTGGTCTGCGAAAGCGTCGGTTGCACGTGGGAGGAGGTGGCGGGAAATCCGCCTACGGTCCAGGTCAAGGCTCTGGAGACTCGGGTATCGCAGCCGGGCACCGAACGGCAGGCCGATGTCGGGCTGAATCAGCCGATCTCGATTTCCCTACGCGACGCGGCGGCGGCCGATGTGCTGAAGAGCGTGGGGCAGCTCCTGGATGTCGAGGTGGCGGCTGCGCCCTTCGCGAACCAGATCAGCATCGAGCTCAAGGCGGCACCCGTGCGGCAGGTTCTGGATGAGATCTGTCGGCAGATTCACTGCGCTTGGTCGCTTGACACCTCAGGTAGTGCCCCGGTGCTGCGAATCACCGCTGCCCACGAAAACTAGCTCGCGGGCCTGAAACTCTCGCGCCGGTCCCGCCGTAGGCCTCAATGAGGACTGGAGGCGACCATGAGCACCCTTGAGAGCATCGAGAACGCAGCAACCGCCGAAATCACCCAGCGCAATCCCGTCGCCGAGTTCTGCCTGGCGCCGTTGCGCTGGCGGACATATTCGAACCTGCTGTACCTGTGGTTGGCTTTCCCGCTCGGTCTGTTCTATTTCGTGGCCTTGACTGTCGGCTTTTCAATCAGCGTTGGGCTGCTGATCATTTGGGTGGGCGTGCTGACCTTGTTGCTGACACTGTTGTTCGTATGGACCCTTGGTGGCCTGGAACGCGGTCTCGCGACTGGCCTGCTTGGCGCCCAGATCCCGCAGCGCCCACTGCCGTCGGCCGCAGAGGTCGGCATCCTGCGTTGGCTCGGTGGCATGCTCCGGAGTCCAGCGCTCTACAAGAGCATCGTGTTTCTCGGTCTCAAGTTTCCCTTGGGGCTGGCGTGCTGGGTAGGCTCAGTGGTGGGGCTGAGTGTGTCCGTAGCGTTCATCGCTTCGCCGCTGGCTCTCTGGTTTGGTACCGGCGACCTCGACCTCGGAATATGGTCGGTCGACAGCGTCACCGACACCATTCCGCTTGCGGTCCTTGGCGTGGTGCTTCTGCTCGTCACGCTCAATCTGCAAAATGGCGCTGCCTGGGTCTTCCGGTTCCTGGCGGAGTGGTTGCTCGGGTCTGAGGAGGGCTTTCCCGCGGCGCCCGCCGCGCCGCCCGTAGTCCGAGGCGAAACGGCGGGCGTGCTCGCTTGAAACCCCTAGGAAGTTGCTGAAAATCTAGGTATTGGAGCGTTGATCGATGCTTCGAAGCCGCAAAGTTGCTCGTGCGCACCGATTCGCCGAGCTTCGCACTCCGACTCGAGATTTCGCATTCGGACCAAGTTGTACGCTGCCAGCGCGAAGACGAAGAGCCAATCGACTTTTTCTTTGCCTCGGAGTTTCACCTTACGCAGCAGCGCGATGTTCTTGAGCCAGGCCGGTACTCGCTCGACGATCACCCGTCGCGCGACGCTCTTGGCGTAGCCCGGGTGTCGTGTCGTTCGGGCATCGATGGCGCTACGGCGACCGTTCGTGTTCTGCATCACGTGAGGCGTCACGCCCAGCGACCTAAGCTCGGCCACGAAAGCTCTGCTGTCGTACGCCTTGTCTGCACCGAGCGTGATGCGGCCGTTGCCCGGTATCGCTTCGCTCATGGCAAGCGCAGCAGAGCGCTCGCCGTAGCCGTCAGCGAGCGTTACGCACCCGGACACCGCAATGCCATTTCGATTCTCGGCGACGACATGGCCGAGATACGCCATCTTGGCTTCACCGTGATGGGTTCGGCGATGCAGGCGAGAGTCCGGATCGGTGGATGATCTTGAGGCACACGCTCCTCGAGCGAGACGTAGCTGAACAACTTGCAAGCCTACAGGCGACTTTTTCAGCAACTTCTTAGGCCGCGAAGAGCACCCACCCGTACACGGAAGGAGAACGACAATGCAAGTCTTTGGCAGATCACTTCAAGTCAGGAAACTGATCATTGGAGCGCTAGCTGGTCTCCTAATTTTCTACCACACGTACACTCTCTACGACTTGTATCTTGGCTCCGGTACAGATATTTATGATGTTGGTA
>JBDTNL010000081.1:0-15117 GCA_039933785.1 Acidobacteriota bacterium | reverse complement strand
AGATCGGATGGATCCCCGACGGAGACCACTCCTTCAAGCCGAGAAAGTCATCGGGTAGGAGCGAGAAAGAGAACGTGGCGCTCGCAATTGAAAAGAGCGCCACGTTCATCACCAGTGTGATCTAACGGAGCTCTGCACGAGCGGCTCTACTTCAAGTTCTTCGCAAAAAACGCCACGGTGAGCTTCCAAGCATCTTCCGCCGCAGCCGCGTTGTACGCCTGCCCAGAAGAATTCGCAAAACCATGCTTCGCATCGGGATAGGTCTTCGTCGTGACCGTTTTTCCCAGCGAGCGCAGCGTAGTCTCGAACGAAGAGATGTCCGCCGGCGAGATCCCGGTATCGAGCCCGCCAAAGAACCCGATGATCGGCATCTGCAACGGCTTGAGCTTTTCCGGATCCTGGACCAACCGCCCGTAGTAGATCGCCGTCGCATCGATCTTGTCCGGCAACGCGAGAGCCGTAGCCAACGACCAGCCGCCGCCGAAGCACCAGCCGACGACGCCGATCTTCGGCGCCTTCTGCTGCGTCTCGAGAAACTCGTACGCCGCCTTCAAGTTCGCGGTCGCGGTATCTGTATCCTTCAGCACACCCTGCATTAGCTTCTGCGCCGCATCCCCATCCGTCGCTGACGCGCCGGCGTAGAGATCGACCGCCAGCGCCACATACCCCTCACCCGCCAGTCGCCGCGCCATGCTCCGCACGTTGTCGTTCAACCCCCACCACTCGTGGATCACGATGATTCCCGGCAGCGGATGCGCCGGAGCAACGCCCCGAGGCGCCGCCAGATATCCCTTCACCGGTTTGCCGCCGAGCGTGGCGTAGACCACATCGACGCCGCTCACCGGGATTTTCGGCGCGGCCTCCGCCGCGGGAGTCGGCGCGGGCGCCTCGTGCTGATGCGCCGCGTGCATCTTCGCCGCCTCGTCTGCCGCCGGATCCAAGGCGAAGCTCGGAAGCACGCTCACAATGAGCGCCAGTCCGCCAACCAGGATGCTCTTCTGCACTCGATTCATGGCAACGTACCTCCTCCGTCCTCGGCCAGCCGCACATCGGTGATGAAATATTGCGTCTCGCCGAAACATTTCGTGGGCAGCCCGCGATGCTCCTCGTAGTGCAACACCGCGCGATGGCCCATGGTCTGCTCGATACGCGCTGCAACGCCAGCATCACGTACCGAGAATGGGAACACATTGGCCACCGTACCCGGCAGATTGACCTGCGCGAGCTCGCCCTCCCAGGTCTTGCACAACCAGCCCTTGCGCGAGAACTTCTGCACGTAGCCAGCGCGCTCACCGTCCGAGTAGTTGAAGTGCAACGCGGCGTAAAGCCATGCCGCGCCCAGCCCGCATGCAAGCACGACTAGAGCGAAGAGAACCAGGATCAATTTGCGCATGGTTTTCGTTTCCTTCCCAGGCAGGAAAAGCGGCGAATTCCAGCGTATCACCGGCTCCCCGGCGGTCTGAGCCGCTGCTAAACTGCCCCGACCATGAAGAGGATCCTCGTCACCGGCGCCCTCGGCCAGATCGGATCGGAGCTCGTGCCGGCGCTGCGCGAGCGCTATGGCGCCGACACCATCGTCGCCTCCGACATTCGCATGCCGCCGATCGAAACGCTGGCGGATGGCGGCAAGTTCGAATTCATCGATTGCACCAATCCGCGTCAGATCCAAGACGTCGTCCGCGCCCATGACGTCGGTACCATCTATCACCTCGCCGCCCTGCTCTCCGCCACCTCCGAAGAAAAGCCCCACGTGGCGTGGCATCTCAACATGGACGGTCTCTACAACGTCCTCGAGACCGCGCGCTCGGCGGGCTGTCAGGTGTTCTTCCCGAGCTCGATAGGCGCCTTCGGCCCCGGCACGCCGCAGGATCACACGCCGCAAGACACCATCCAGCGGCCCAACACCATGTACGGCGTCACCAAGGTGGCGGGCGAGCTCCTCTGCGACTACTACTTCCGCCGCTTCGGCGTCGATACCCGCGGCCTGCGCTTTCCCGGTCTGATCTCGTACGTCGCGCCTCCGGGCGGCGGCACGACCGACTATGCGGTCGCGATCTTCTACGAGGCGCTCCTCCACGGCCGCTACACCTGCTTCCTCAAGCCGCAGACCGAGCTCGACATGATGTACATGCCCGATGCGCTGCGGGCACTCATCGCACTCATGGAAGCCGACCCCAAATCGCTCGAGCATAGAAACGCGTTCAACCTGAGCGCGATGCACTTCACACCTGAGCAGCTCGCGGCGGAGATCCGCAAGCATCTGCCCGCATTCCAGATCGACTACAAGGTCGATCCCGGCCGCCAGGCGATCGCCGACTCCTGGCCCAACTCGATGGACGACAGCGCGGCGCGGCGTGAGTGGGGCTGGTCGCCGACCTTCGGCATCGAGGCCATGGTGACGGACATGCTCGAGAAGCTCAGCGCCAAGCTTCGCTGACCGAAGCGACGACGCGGCGCTCCGGCTAGCCCGTCGCTCGCGCCTGCAGAGCGCGCAGACAGGCCAACGCCGCCGGTCCCGATTCGAAGGGCACGAACAAGTGATCGTGGTACGCGCCCGCGACCACGTTGCAGCTGATCCCCGCATCGCCAAGCGCGGCCGCGAAGGCCGCGGTCAGGCCGACGGCCTGCAACTCCGACTGCACGGTCAGCGTGATCCAGGCGGCGCGGTAGAGCACCGGCAGTCCGGCGCCTAGCGCCGCCGCCTCGGGCACGATCACGGACATACCCTCGGGCTCACGCACCGTGGCGATGGCCTCGACCGTCGCCCCGTCCACGCCCTCGGGCAAGGTTGAATACACATAGACCCCGTCGTGCAGCATCGGTTCGAGGCTGCGCAGCAGAGCCTGAAGCTCGGCGCTTCGCTTGGTCACGACCGAGTCCTCGTCATCCACTCCCCCACCGCGGACGCGAACCTGTCCGGCTCCTCGAAGAACGGCTGGTACCCGCGGCCGCCTGTTCGACGCCGAGATCCTGGCGAATGGCCTCGAGGTCGATGGCGAGCCGGTCGAAGGTCAGACTCGCGGGATCGGCCGCCGTCGGAGCGCTGCCGCGAAGCTCCACGAAGACCAGCTTCCGCCCCGTGCTTATCGGCGCTGGCATCTGGGCCTCGTACGGTTTCACGCCCATCGCACTCAGCACGAAACACACCGGCCCTTCGCCGCGCGTCGAATAGAACAAGGTCTCGCCGTCGACCACCAGCGCCGTCATGTCGCAGTCCCCTGATGGAACACCATCTGCCATCGGCTCTCGCTCCACTTCCAGATCGAGCTCCGCATGGATGAATGCACAGTGCCCTCACTCGTTCGCCGCTCCGCCCTGTACGTCACCAGAACCACGTCGGGGGCGAGCTCGCGGTCGCGGAACTCCGTGAGCGTGAAGGGCTCCTCCGGCGGGCCCGCGAGCCAGGCCACGACGTCCGCTCGGGTGTGTGTCCGACCCGAGCTGCCGAACTCGACAAACTCGGCCGCGATGTGCGCCCCGGGCTCCCCCGCCGTCCGGCTGCGATTCGCCAGCTCCAGCTCGAGGCGCAGGAGTTCGGCCCGCCGGGCGGCGCTCATCGGACTCGGCCTCGGGCCGCGCGCAGGTGCTCCATTTCTACACCGAGGTGCCGAAGAGCGCGCCGATCGCATAGGTCAGAGCCATCGCCAGCGCGCCCCAGAAGGTTACCCGCCACGCGCCGGCGAGCGGCTTCGCCCCGCCGGTCCGCGCGGCGACCGCACCGAGCAGCGCCAGGCAAACCAGCGCGGTACCGCCCTCCCAAAGCGTCAGCGCTTCTCGCGGCGCGAGGAGCGCCACCAGCACCGGCACCCCGGCGCCGACGGCAAACGAGCTCGCCGAAGCCAGCGCCGCCTGGAGAGGACGCGCCCGCTGGAGCTCGGAAATGCCGAGCTCGTCGCGTGCATGCGCCTGGAGCGCGTCATGCGTCATGAGTTGATCCGCCACCTGCCGCGCGAGCGCGGGCTCGAGGCCCCTGGTGACATAGATCCCCGCTAGCTCCTGACGCTCTCGCTCGTCGTCGGTCGCAAGCTCGTGACGCTCCCGCGCCAAGTCTGCTTCCTCGGTGTCGGCCTGCGAGCTCACCGACACATACTCGCCCGCAGCCATTGACATCGCGCCCGCCACCAAACCGGCGACGCCAGCAACCAAAACGGCGGCCCGATCGGCCCCGGCCGCCGCGACACCGAGTAGGAGACTCGCGGTCGAGACGATGCCATCGTTGGCGCCGAGCACCGCGGCACGCAACCACCCGATGCGATCGGATCGGTGAAGCTCCATATGAAGCGGTTTGGTCATCGTTCGTCCTCCAGTCGGAATGGGTGCAGGTTGGGGATCCAGCAACGCACGCGGCGACAGTAGACCCTGTAGTCCTCGCCGAACAACTCGAGTAGGTCTCTCTCTTCCGCCGGCCGGACGAGAAAGTTCCAGATCAGGCCGCCGCCGAGCACGTAGGCGATCACCGCCCAAGACCCGAGCCCAAGGCCCACGGACAGGCCCTGCCCCAAGCCCGCGAGCACCATCGGGTTGCGCAGGTACGCGTACGGTCCGCCGACGACCAGGCGATTCGGAGCCGCAAACGGCAAGGGGGTTCCGACCCCGCGGGCGGCCATGGTCACTCCGCTGGCCAAACCGAGGGCGCTCCAGAACAGGAAGAGCACCGCACCGACCCCCGATCGTCCGGGGAAGCAGAAGCCCGGCCAGCCCAGCTGTGCTTCGACGAAGGCGATCGCCATCGGCACCAAGGCCAGGAAGAACGACCAGAACACCACGATCTGGCCCAGGGTCGCGGCGACATGTCGAGCCGGCGAGGAAACGTGCGCGCGCCGAAAGATGCTCAGCCTCCCGAAGCCCTCGTCGAGCGCGGCAACCGTGGACAGCAGGCCGGCCGGGGCCATGAAGACGACGCTCGTCCAACCGCCGCCGCGAAGCCAAGACCACGAGACACAGTAGAAGAGCGCGTAGTCCACCGCTCCCGCCGCGAACCAGGCGAGAGGGACCGCCCAATTCGAACGCCGAAAAAACGTGACACCGGCGGCGAACGACGCGGGCACCGCGACGATGAGATCGGGAGCGCGGAACGCGACCAAGTCCACGGCCGCCGCGCCCGCGGGCAGGAAGGCCTGCCGCGCGTCGGGAAAGCAGGCGAGAGCGATCCACCAGCCGCCAATCCCCAACGCCTGAATGAGGAAGAACCAACCGGGAAACCGAGTGCCGGAGAACGTCGCTGCTTTCATCGATGGAACATGAAGCTTAGCGCGGCGGCGGCATCCGCTAGAGCTTGCCGCAAACGACGGTGATCGATCCGCCGAGGAGCCGACTGATCTCGCCGAGAAACGTCTCGGAAAGCGGCGGCCAGTTCCAGAAGGTGATCGCCAGATTGCCGCAGGCAATGGGCGGATCGGCCACCAGGCGCGCGATTGGGTTGGCGTGTCCGCACGTCGGACAGAAAACCCTCGCCGCGTCCGCTCCTTCGTACCACTGGCCGATGGCCTGCAGCAGGTCCTCCGAGGACGTTTGGTGCGCTGCGCACGAAGGGCACCGCCAGCGCCACTCGGCCTGTGGATCGATGGCTACGTTGCGTCCGGATTGGATGTCGACTCCGTTCGTAACCAGGGAGAGCAACGAAGGTGCCGGATGGGCGAGCGCGCGAGCGTAGTTCGCACCCGGCGCGTAGCCCATCCCGTCTCCGCCGAGCACCGACTCGGAGCGCTCCCCGGCGACGACTCCCATCTCGATCAGCCAAGCCCGCAAACGGTCCGCCGCCGCAGGCGCCGAATCGGCTCTGACCTCGGTGCCCACGACGGTCTGAAACCAGTCACCCATGGCATCACCGCACGCCGAGATGATCTCGCACATCCGTGGGCAGACTCAGCGGGCTCCTCCTTCTCGTCCGGCTCGACCCACCAAGGTACGGCCGGTGAGCCGCTTGACGACCACCGCGACCACGAGGAGGGCCATACCCACCGCCAGCATCTCCAGCAACATGGTCAAGGCCAGGGTCACCACCGGCAGAGCGGCCCAGATCACCACGGCTTCCGCATGCCGAGGGCACCCTCAGTTCGCGATCGGCCTCTCCCCTTGCCGAGCCCTCAATGCAGCATCCCGGCCACGCTCGATTGTTCGTAGAGCCACTTCCCGCCGATCAGCCGCATCTCGACCAGGTAGAGCATGTGACCGCTCTCGTACGGCACGCCTTCGACCTCGAGCACCGCGTGATCGTCGGCCACCAGCTCGCCGCCGGTGATCTTCGGCTTCTTCGGCACTCGAGCATCGAGGACATCCTTGGCCGAGGCGAGATTCTCCGCCGGCGAGCGCCAGTCCTCCTGGTAGCTCTTGGCTTCCCCCGGCGTGAGCAGGGCCAGGATCTTGGCCAGATCCTTCCCGGCGAGCGCGGATCGCAAGGCGAGCAGCGCCTTCCCCGGAGCTTCGCCGTCCTTCGCCAGCGGCTTTCCCGGCGTGCGGGAGGCGACGTCGGCCTCGAAGGTCATGTCCAAGGTCCAGGTCGGTCCGTCCATCGGCTTCACCGGCTTTTCCGTCTTCACCGTGCAAGCGATGTGAGTCGCGGTGTTTTCCCGGCACGAGGCGGTCAAGGAACCCTTCTGGCCCATCATGCTGCCCGAGGTGTCGATGTATTGCGTACCGCCGACGTGGGCGTTCAGGCTCACCTTGCCGTCGGCCCCCACGCTGAACGCGAGATAGTCTGCGTCGCCGCTAACGGCGGGATCGTTGATCGCCACCGCGTAAGGATCCAGGTCCGCGGCGATCGCAGCGCGATTCACCGGCTTGGTGGTCAACATGACGTAGGTCTCGAGAGCGCGCGGGTTGAATTGGTCGCGCATGCGGAAGGCCGCAACTTCCTTCACCGGCAAGGTCTTGCCCGCGATCGTGAACTTTCCCGAGATCGGGCTGGCAGCGGCGACTGCGAAGGCAGCGCCTCCGAGACCAAGCAGGACGGACACTACGACCCACCGTCGAGTCCAAGGCATCACTCTCATGGCAACCTCCGTATCGTTGACTTGCTGGGGGGGATTCTGCCAGATCTGGCCGTTAGCCGACTCGCTTCCAAGTCAACGTGCGGGTCACGGGAGTTCCATCGCCCGAAGTCGTCCGCAGCTCGATGACCAGGGTATCTCCCCGCACCGCCATCTCCCGGGTGAGCACCGAGCCCACGTTCTCCGGGGAAAGCGCCCCGCGCAGACTCTGGGTGACGGTGCCATGCTCGTCGTCCACTTCGTAGGTTCCGAAGTACGCGTCGTACCCGCCCTGCGCTCGCCCACCGCGGTGACGTCGAGGCGCGATTCCAGCTCCCACGTGCCGGGGAGAGTCGATGACAGGGGATGTTCGCCCGTCGATATTTTCTTCACGGCTCGTCGGCGCTCGGACCGTAAATCTGCGGCACGGTCGACCCCATGGGCCGCAGGTACGTCGTGATCTGCCCGCGGTGGTGGACGATGTCAAAGAGGAAACTCCAGGCCATCTGGGAAGCCGGCCGCGGTGTGCCGAAGAACTCGAGCGTGCCGTTCCACCGTGACTCGGGGAGCTTCCTCCAGCGCTCGGCAATCTTCGCACTCTGCCCTTCGTACGCTTGAAGAACCTCCTCTGTCGTAGCCGGCAGCGACGGCGGAGCCCACTCCGCCTTGCCCTCTTCGAGCGCCTCGATGATCATCTTCTCCTCGCAGACGATCTGCCAGGCGATCTCGTGCGCGGTGCGCGACTTCGCGTCCGGGCGATAGGTCGAGCCCTCGGGAATTCGCGCGATCACGTTGCGCGTGGTTTTCGATTCCTTGGTCCAGAATTCGGTGAACAGCGACTTCTCGTCCATGACTCTCCTCTCGTCGATACGAGAACTAGTGATCGGGTATGACTTGCCGGAGCTGAAAGACATTGCCTTCCGGGTCATGACCGTCGCAGACACGCGCGCCCTGAAACGACCACTCGCGCTCCAGCGGGTTCAGCTCTCCGCCGAGGGACGAAACCTGCGGCCGCGATTCGGCGAGGCTGGGCACGAAGAACACCAGCTTGATCGGGTTCTCCTCTCGCCGTGTGGGCGGATCGGCGATCTCGATTCCAGCCCCGATGCGAGGCGGAACCGCGACGATGACGAGCTGGAAGGTGGGACTCTCCAGGACCACATGGCCGGCCCGACGCTCGATGACGGCGAGCCCTATCACCTCGGCGTAGAAGGCGGCGACACGGACGAGGTCCTTGGCATAGAGGACCGCGGCGAATTGGGATCGGGTGGCTCGCATCATGTCGCGCGGGCAACCTGCCGCAGCAGACGACGAGTCACGACCCGGTGAACCCCACTTTCGATCACCGCGGCCCGGTAGAGCCGTCCGAGGACACCGGGGAACTCGGCGCGCGTCTCGGCGCGCAGACAGCCGCCGTCGAGCACGAACGTCAGCGCGTAGTTTGCGAAACGATGGCATCCACAGAGAGCCAGCCGCCGGCCGGGCTCGGCCTCGACCACCCGGAAGCCGGGGACCGAGTCTCCGGTTACGCCGGTGAACCCCATTGTGCCTCGGGCCGGGTCGCAGCCCAGAATCCGCGCCAGCGGGGCAGAACCGCCCGCGTTGCCGCGCAGCACCCTCAGCAGCGCCGCCCAGGTGGCGTCCACCGGCGCTTCGATGCGCTGAGTGTGCTGGTCGATAAAGGGCAGCGGCTCCATACGATCTGCGGTCAGAAGACCTTCGTTGGATCGCCCGCGGTCGTCCGAAATGTCACGGGCCCTTCCGGACAATCGAGCGTCAGCGTGTACGCCAGCGCTGGGCCCTCGACGATCACCACCTCGAGGTCGAGCGCCGATCGCAAACGCTCCAGCCGCTTCGCGTCCGGCGAGATGAGCTTGAAGCTGGCAAGGGTGCATCCGGCGGGCGAAGTCGACGCCGGATGCGGGGTGGCCTTCGACCAGTCGATGAAGAACGGCGCCCCCTGGAGATCGGCCCTGAGCCCGAAGGTCTGCCAATGAAGAACTGTACCCGCGGGCGTGGTGCGGCTGCCCCGAGGATGCGGGTCGACCTCGAATCCCGCGCGCGCGAGCCTTCTCCGCAGCGACGCCAAGTCGGGAGCCGACACGGCCCATCCCACGGGCTCGGGCCGCGTGAGCTTGGCGAGATCGTCCTCGCCGACTTCCGAACCCTTCACTCCCGGCTGCAGCGCGATGAGCTCGAGGTAGGTGTGGGGGCCGAGTGAGAGCAGCGCGTTGTGAGTGCCCCCAGGGTGCTTTCCCCCATAGACCGGCGTCACGCCCAAGACCTTGGACAAGTCTTCGAGAGTGCGCTCGAGATCCGGCACGCCGAGCAGGATGTGGTCGATTCGAGCCGCCGCCGACGGTTGCGCCAAAACGGGTATCACCACGACCGCAAGAGCAACGAGCGCGCGCACACCCGCGCTCCCGGTTGGCGTCCCGCACCTCACTCGCAGCGCTCGCATCGGTAGCGACTCATGCGGCCGGGACGCTCTGAAACACTGCAATGAAGGCATCGTGGCCCCGCGCCTTCTCGATCGCGAACGCCGAGGACGCCTGGACCGCCTCGCGCAGGAGCGGCCCATGAACGCAGAGCCGTATCCGCCGCCGTCGCCCTTCGCCTGCCAGCCGCTCGAGCACGCTACGCAGCATAGTGCCTCTGAAGGGGGTGAACATATAGAAGATCGTCCCCACCGAGAAGTCCGCCTCGCGCGCAGCCTGCCGGACGAAGCTCGCCGAGGACAGGTTGAGCGCGCGCGCACTGGCCTCAGCGTACGCGCAATAGCTCGGGTTCCATTCGATCCCGACGGTGCGCGCGTCCGTGAGCAGCGCCACGAGCATCGGCACGGTCCCCAAGCCGGACCCGACATCGACGAACACATCGCGCTCCGTCGGCTGGAGGTCGCCGACCAAATCCAAGACGAGCCGGGCCGGCGTCGGCTGATAGCCCACCATTTCGGGATGCGAGTCCGTGGCTCGATCGTCGAGCGCCTCATCGCTGGACAGCACCGCGGCCACGAGCGCGTCGAGATCGTCGTATTGGACGTGGTCCCGCGGGTCGCACCGAGCGCCGTCCACATACTGCCGGAACGTCGCCATGAGCTCGCCTTGCGAGATGCTCCCCGCTGCAATCCGTTCGCGTACGCGCCGAGCTACCGAGTCGTTGAGGGCCTGCAGGCGATCCCGAAGCGCCAGGACACGTTGCGCAAGGTCGAGGCTTCGCGGGTCAACGGCTTCGTCGAAAATGGGTTCGCCGGCCAGCTCGAAGAGGTGCAGCTCGAGCTGGTCGAGGGCCCGATTGCGCTCGATGAATCCCGCGGCATCCGGCTGCTCGCTGGTGCGGCTCAGCGCGTCGAGCGCGGCGTGAAGAGCGTCCCGCGATCTGGGCGCCGCGGTTGGAATTCGATTCCCGGAAGGTCATCGCTTGAACCCCTCAGCTCGGAGTCGGCCTTACGCGCCGATACATTTCGACCCCCGTTCCGATCAGCGTGAGCAGCACGATGAGCATCAAACACAACTTGGCCGTCCCGTCGCTCGCCGGAGCCATGAAGACCGGGCCGCCCAGGATAGTCCACACCAGCGCCGCACAGGTAACCAGGCCGAGCCCGGCCTCCACTTGCCGCAGACGAACCGACCAGCGGCCCTTCACGATCACGGCGATGAACCAGGGGACATTGAGTATGACCGCGGCGCGGACGAAACTGTGCACCTCGGCGGGATCGACGATGGTCAGCGTCGGCCGATAGCGAGCCGCGACATCTTCCGGGCGGCCGAAGGCATGCACCAGCTCGGTGGCCATCGCGGCATCGGCAGCGCGCCCGGTGGTTTTGGCCTTGTCCTCCAAACCCTCGTCGATCAAGGCGCGCAACTCGAACGCCACATCGTTGCGCTGCTTGCGCGACGTCCGCCAGCGCCTGTCGCAGCTCATACCCGTAGCGCGGAGTGCGCAGTTGCGAGAGCGCGGCCAGCACCAGCACCCCGCGCCGCAGCTCCTGTTCCAATTTGCCAAAAGCATCACCGTCGTACCCCCTGCAGTCTCCATACATGCCTTGACCCGTATATGCCCTGCAAAGTACACTCAGGCAATGGAATCGGTCTTCGAAATCATTGCCGAGCCGAACCGTCGGGCGATCCTGAGCCTGCTGGCTTCGTCACAACAGTCGGTCGGAGAGATCGAGCGTCGCCTTCGCATGCCCCAGCCGACGGTCTCGAAGCACCTGCGAGTGCTGCGAGAGGCCGGTTTCGTCGAGTCCACGGTGGACGCGCAGCGCCGTCTTTACTCGCTGAAGCCCGAATCGCTTCAGGAGTTGGATGCCTGGCTCGCCCCGTTTCGCCGGATCTGGATCGCTCACGTCGATGCTCTCGAACGCCACCTCGACCGCATGGATCCACCGACACCAACGAAGAAGAAGCGAAGGAGAAGCAAGTGACCGATCGCGAGCACTACACTCCGGGGCCGGCCAGTGGAGCGCAGGTACAAAAGGACGGAGAGCAATGGACGCTCGTGCTGGTCAGAGAGCTGCGCCACGCGCCGGAAAAAGTCTGGCAGGCGTTGACCGATCCAGCGCACCTGCGCGATTGGGCGCCCTTCGACGCCGATGGGAGCCTGGGCAAGGTGGGCAGCACGGTGAAGCTCACCACGGTGGGAGCTCCCACGCCCCAAGTCTCAGAAACCATGGTGATGCGAGCCGACGCGCCCCAGGTGCTCCAGTACAACTGGGGCAACCAGGATATCCGCTGGGAGCTCGAAGCTCTTGGCCGCGGCACCCGCCTGACCCTGTGGCACAACATCGATCGCCGCTTCATTTCGATGGGCGCCGCCGGGTGGCACATCTGCTTCGATGTCCTGGATCACTTGCTCAGCGAAGCCCCCATCGGCCGCATCGTGGGCGGCGAGGCGATGAAGTTCGATTGGCAGCGGCTGAACGCGGAGTATGCCCAGCAGTTCGGCGTCGAAACGCCCAACTGGCCACCCAACGTCCGCAAGCACTAGGCCTGGAGGTCCACGATGTCTACCGAAACAGCCCGCACCGCTACCACTCCCCGCTGGATGCTTTGGACGGGCCGACTCTTCTCTTTTCTGGTGGTCGCGCAGCTTCTGAGCAGCGCTTGGTTCAGGGGGACCCAGCATACCTACGCCGTGGCCGAAATCGTGACGGGCTACGGCTATCCGGAGTCGGCCATCGTGGCCATTGTCATCGCGGAATGCGCCCTGGTGCTGCTCTACCTCATCCCGCAGACGTCGGTACTCGCGGCAATCTTGCTCACCGGATATCTCGGCGGCGCCGTGGCCACGCATCTACGGATCGCGGACACCGCGCGCGCGGCGATTCCGTTGGCGGTGGGCATTCTTGCCTGGGCCGGCCTGTACTTGCGGGATAGCCGCCTCCGCCAACTCATTCCTTTCCGCCGGCCGGCGTGAGTGGGATTCGGCGAGGCCGACAGGAGGAGACCATGAAAAAGCCCGACGCGAGAGAAGACCCATCGGCATCCGAACTCATCTCGAAGAGAATCGTCGAGCTCGGAGACTGGCGCGGAGAGACCCTGGCCAGAATGCGCCAGCTCATCAAGGAAGCAGACCCGGACGTCATCGAGGAGTGGAAATGGATGGGCACTCCGATCTGGTCGCACGACGGCATCCTCTGCACCGGCGAGTCCTACAAGAGTGTCGTCAAGCTGACCTTCGCCAAAGGCGCGTCGTTGAAGGATCCGGCCCGTCTCTTCAACTCGAGCCTCGAGGGCAACACGCGGCGCGCGATCGACATCCGGGAGGGAGAAGAGGTTGGTGCGTCCGCCTTCAAGGCGCTGGTTCGCCAAGCGGTCGCCTTCAACAGCTTGAGCAAATCGAAATCGGCGAAGAAGGCGAAGAGCTAGAGCGCATGAAGGGAGACGCTGCCTCCTTGCGAGTGCTACTCGTCAACTCGGATTCCGAAACCTTGAACCCCAGACGCTGCCGCGAAGGCGTAGATGCTATTGACTATCCGGACGACCTCCGCTGGGCAGGTGGTATCGCGACCGATCTGAACACTAAAGCCGCCGCGACGAGGCCCGTCGTACCAGGTGAGGTCATAGGTGCCAACGATAGGCGCGTAAGAAACGCCCACCGTGCAGTCGCCCGACTGGCCCTGGACGTCGTTTGCGTCGAGGGCCAGCCGGAGGGTTGCGAAGGGCCGTTGCTTGGCTAGATGAATAGAAGTGTCGGCAAACCAGTAGGACGTGAGCTCCGAATAGCCATGGAAGGTGGAAACGACCGACGTCACCAAGCGGGAACTCGTTACGAAAAGTTCCTCGTCTCTCTGGTCGGATCCGTGGGCAAAGACTGAGAAGGTCGTGTGGATCCGGAGGAGCGCCGTAGGAGCAGGCGGCGAAGGTTGAGCGGCCCATGTGACGGTGGGCAGCGAAATAACAGCTACGGCAATGGCCAGGGACTTGCGCAGCACGTTGTTTGCCTCCTGTTGTCCTCTATATATACGCAAGCGCGCGACAAGACACCCAACGGATACTGAGTTGACGGGCGGCAGGGCGCAAGGCATCGTGTTCGTCCTCGGTCACGCGCTCGGCATGCGCCTGATCCACGGCACGAAGTCGTACGGCAGCAATGCCGCTCGCAAGAGGCGGCTAGCCCTAGAGCCCAATCGCGCGGCCTTCTTAGCCTGATCAAGGGTGTCTACCTTCGGCCAATAGAAGTCGAGACCCGAGATCCTGCTCACGGGAGCGCCGGCTTTGGCAACGACCGGGGCGATACGCACGGCCTTGGCTTGCTCTTCGTTGCTCAGGCCCGAGTAGCAGTCAGAACAGATCCCGGGAACGCTGAAGTAGTAGATCGAGGGCCGAACACGCCCACACTTTTCGCAGACGAGGGAATGATCGATGTTCATCATGTCTTCCCGGCCGCCTAACGACTTGGAGTCAACCGGCGGCTGGGCGCCAGCCCAGACGTCCGGTTGAGCGCAGGGTTAGGCGGCAGTCGGGATGCGTGCTCAGTTTGCGGCTGCCGCCCCGGGACCACCGCATCAACGACACGCGGGACGAAGCCGAACATAACGAGCGTGCCAACAATGACAATAACGACGCCTGAGAAGATCCCCTCGACGCGACTGAAGAGCTTCACCAACAACGCGCCGGCGCAAACGTAGAGTGGCGTCGCGACAAGGGCGCGGGCTAGTTGCGCGTGAGAGACGATGACCTCGAGCCAAGAGAAGAGGGCAAACACCGCACCGGCAATCGCACCCAAAATGAGCGGATTGCGGTCTTCGTCATCGTTGGCGAGTTTCAGCGCAACGACCCAAGCCGCCAGAGGGATCAGCCACGTGGTCATCGTTGCCTTGTCGCCTAACGACTTTGAGTCCATCGGCGGCTGGGCGCAAGCCCAGACGTCCGGTTGGACGAATTGTTAGGCGGCCCTAACTCGGAGGCTGGAGTCATTGCTTCGGCACGGCAGACGAATCGAAGTGCGCGCGGAAGGTAGAGGGAGCCTCTCGCCCGGCAAGCACGGCAGTCGTGTAGGCGGCATAGTCGACGTAGATGAATCGCTTGCCCCGCAGGTAGCGACGTGGAACGTTGAAGATTAGAGAGTTCCCGGGCGCCAACACAGAACGCCACGACATATCGCCGGCACCAAACTGGCCTTCGCTCGAGGTGAATAGCAGAGCCACTTCGGAGCCGTCTGCCATAGCTGCCGCATTGCCGGTTGGCCCGGTTGGCACAAGCCTCAGGGGCCTCCCAATGTAGAGACTCTGGGTCGGAAGTGAAATTGCCCACGGCGATTGATTGGAGAGGCGAAGCCAGATGTCTGCCCCGGGTTTGTCGCTAAGGTCCTTGGCGCCCGACTCGCCCAGATGCAAGTCGAGGAGATTCGGAGAGGCACCGCGATGACTGAACGTAATGTTGACGCCGTCGAGAGAGGGTACCTCTAGAGAAGGCGACGGTGCAGTCGAACATGAGACGAGCGGTAACGAAAGACAGCAGGTCGCCGCGAGTGCTCGAACGACGTTTTGCATATCTCGTGATTTCCCGGGCCGCCTAACGATACTCAAGTTCAGCGGCGGCTGGGCGCAAGACCAGACGTCCGCTGCAACGCGGGGTTAGGCGCCATTCGGGTACGGACCGGAGACATGGGTAACACTTCAGACTGGAGACATGGGTGACACTCG
>JBDTNL010000080.1:0-15484 GCA_039933785.1 Acidobacteriota bacterium | reverse complement strand
GCGCCTCGGCCTTGCCGTATTCGGCGATGCCATCGGCATACTTGCCCTGCAGAAGTGCAGTGGCGTAGACCAGCGTGGTTTCGATGTGAACCTTGAGCATGTCGCGCACGGTGGCCTGCGGCCAATTGGAGTTGGCCTTCGCCAGGAAGTCACCGATCTCCTGGGCATTCGCGTAGGCGATCGCGATCGCCTTGTCGGTCGCCGGCTTGTCGCCCGCCTTAGCGGCCTTGACGACTTCGATCGCTGCACCGATGTGCTCCTGCAGAAGCTTGGTCAGCGCATCGCCCGCCTTGTCGCCGTAGAAGGGCTTGATGGCGTTGCCGATGTCGGCCTGGTTTTGCATCAGTCGTGCTGCGGTGGCGTCGAACGAGGGCGACTCGGTGGCAAAGGCCGTCACCGCCGCATACGTCCATTCCATGTGCTGGGCCCACAATTCGCGCATCGTGTTATTGAGCGCGAGCGCGCTTGAACTACGGACGACTTGACCAGCCCCGGCGTGCGAGCCACTTTGGGCGAGCGCCGGCGCGGCGCTGAACGACAGGCCCACCAGCGCGGCGACTGCGGTGGCCTGGGCGAAGCGACGAACAGCCGCCACCTTCGGGATTCTTGGGAAAGACATGGCAACCTCCTAAGTTAACGGCATTGTGAGGATGAAAGCGTGTGGGGAGCCCGATCACGCCTTTCTCCGTACGTTCTACCTGTCAGATGCGACCAGGTCCTGCCGCGTTCCCGCGTGGCCAGATGACAGGCTATCCGTCTACCCAGAGCTCGTTCGAACCGAAGCGGTTCTAGAGTTTCCTAGCTGGCAAGGCCTGCGGCTCGGTGTTGCCTCAGGACCTCGTAGAGCACGATGCCCACCGAGGTCGAAAGGTTCAGCGAACGGATCTCCGGGTCCGCCATCGGCAGTCGGAGTGTCCGCTCCCGATAGCGCTCTCGGAGCGCGGCCGGAAGGCCATCGCTCTCGCGCCCGAAAATCAGCACCACCCGCCGCGGGAAGGTCACATCCCAGAAGCTACACTCACCTTCACTGCTGAAGAAGAAGGGCTCGCCAAGCTCGGGAATCGCAGCTTCGAACTCCGGCCAGTCGTTCCATAGCCGCGGGTTGACGCGTGACCAGTAGTCGAGCCCGGCTCGACGAACCTCGCGCTCGGCGAGCGAGAAGCCGAGTGGCCGCACCAGATGGAGCTGCGCTCCCGCTGCCAGGCACGTGCGCCCGGCGTTGCCCGTGTTCCAGTGGATCTCGGGTTCGACTAGGGCGACGTGGAGGTCGCTCACGCGAGGTTGCGAAATTTCAGCTGACGGTCGTGCCAACCCACGAGCACGGTTTGCGCGACCAATGCGCCGATGAGGCAGAAGAACATGTCCCACTGCGTGTCCCACACGTCGCCCTGCGTGCCGAGGAAGGCGTCCGCGGCGCTGCCGGCGATCACGGCGCTCCACCACTCGATGAACTCATACGTCACGCTGATCGTCATGCAGACCGAGGTCGTCAGGAAGAACAGCCAGGCGCCGCGGCGAAGCGGCGTGCGACGCAGAAGAACCTCGCGCACCAGGATCGCCGGCACGAAGCCCTGCGCGAAATGGCCCAGACGGTCGTAGTGGTTGCGAGCGAGGTGAAAGGCGTCGCGGAACCAGAATCCGAGCGGGACCTCGGCATAGGTGTAGTGGCCGCCGACCACGAGGATCAAGGCGTGCAGAGCCAACAAGACGTAGACCAGGGGTGTGAGCTGAAACGTTTTGCGAGTCCCGACCAGAATCGGCGCCCCGATCAGGATGGGAAAGATCTCGAGCCACCAGGTGGTGCGGTCGTGCGGTGAGATCCCCGAGAGCACGAGCGCCGTGAAGACCCCGGCGAGCAAGACGGCGGGCAGGCGCGACGAGGGCGTCGAGTAGCGCATGGCGACGAAATCGCTCAGCTCAGCCGCTTGCGCCGGTTCTTGATGTAATCGGCGAACAGGTACTCGCCGAGGTTGTACGGCGAGGCGAAGTAGGCCCGTCCACGGTTTCGCTGGGTGAGCTTTTCCACGAAGTCGGTGAGCAACGAATCCGTGGCGAGCATGAAGGTGGTGATCACGACCTTCTGGCGCCGACAGAGATCCGCTTCCTCGAGCGTCAAGTTCACGATCTTGAGGTCGAGCCCGAACGGATTCTTGTAGACCTGGCCGTTCTCGGTGATCGCCGACGGTTTGCCGTCGGTGATCAGAAAGATCTGCTTGTTCGGCTGCTTCTGCCGTTGCAGCAAGCCGCGCCCGAGCTGCAACGCCTCGCGGGTGTTGGTGTGGTACGGCCCAGCCTGAATACGGGTGATCTCCGAAAGCTCCACACGCTCCGCCCGGTCGCCGAACAGAATGACACCCACGTAGTCCTTGGGATACTTGGTGGTGATGAGCTCGGTGAGCGCCAGCGCTACAGTCTTCGCCGGCGTGATGCGGTCCTCGCCATAGAGAATCATCGAGTGGCTGATATCGATCGCCACGACCGTGGCACAGGCGGTCATGTGCTCGGTCTCGTGGACCTCGAGATCTTCCTCAGCCAGCGCCAGATCGCCGTGGGTGCGCTTGAGCGCGTTGTGGAACGACTTCACCGAGTCGAGATGCGTGAGCTCGTCGCCGAACGCATAGGGACGAGTCTCGGGCAGGCGCTCGACGCCATCGCCCGAGCTACGGATCGCATGGAATCCAGGCCCACCCTTGCCGAGGCTCGAAAAAACCTCTTCGAAGGCACTTTTGCGGATCTTCCGCTCGCCACCCGAGGTGAGCTGCATGCCGCCCTCGCCGTCGCGTTGCACGAGCTGCTGATCCTCGAGCGAGGCGAAGAAGGCGTCTAGGTCGACCGACTCGTCGATGTACCCCTGCGCCTGGAGCTGGCGCATCCACTCCATGGCTTCGTCGACATCGCCGCCGGAGGCGAGGGCGAGCTGATTGAACAGGCGCAGCAAGTCCATGCCGGCAAGAAGCTGACGGAGGAGCTCCGGGTCGAGGTGAGAGTAGCGGTGGCGCATGACGGCTAGAGGATATCCGGGTTCCTATGGCAGAAGGGAAAACCGTCCAAGCCCTTTCGGGCGATAGACCTGAAAGTCTTTCTTGTCGAGGGTGAACACGCGACGGAGTCGCTCTCGTTCCCCCACCCGCACCAGCGCCGCGTCGGCGAGGTCCATGGGCAAGTCGGCGTATTGCCGCATCAGCTCGCGCATGCGCGGGGCGTCGGTCTCGTCCAGGGAGAGGAACGTCAAGGCGCCGCAGGCCACCATCTCCCAGAGGGCCTGCTGGGCGCGGGACGACGGTCCGAGCAGATACATCGCTTCGGTGAAGGCCGGCCACACCGTTCCCAGCGGAGATCGCTCGGCGCGCAGGACGCGAACGCAATCTTCGTGCGCGCGTTCCGTGGAATCGATGATCGCGACGAGCGGACCGGCGTCGGTGAGGATCAACGGTCGCGCTTCCGCTCGCGCAACAGAGCGGTGAACTTTCTCCCGGTGTCGACGGACCGATCTCCCGGGCCCCCGGGGCCGCTTCCGAGCACGTGTTGAATGCGCTCGAAGAGCGACGGCGCTTTGTCATCCGCCACGCCGTATGCGGCCACCGCCTCGCGAATGATGTCCGATTGCGTGGTCTGCCGCGCGCGGGCGAGCCGGCGCAGGGTTGCGAGCGTCTCCGGATCGAGTCTCACGCTGGTAGGCATGGCGTGACTCCTTCCGGGAGGAGTGTACTACGAAAGCGTAGTACGCAAGGCAAGGCGCCCAACCGTTGCGGCCGGTACAGTTGGAAGGCCTTGCGGTCCAGCGGGTCTCGGGACTGGTATGGTAGTATGGCTGTGATATGGCAGAGACGCTGAAGGTTACCTTCACTCTGGATCGAGTCACGGTCCGGGCACTGGCGCGAACGGCCAAGGCGCTGGCCCTTCCGAAGAGCCGGATCGTGCGCGACGCAGTGAACGACTATGCGGCCCGTTTGGGCAAGCTCTCGGAATCCGAGCGCCGTCGGCTGGTGGCGGTGTTCGACCAGGTCGTGGGAGCGATTCCCCTTCAGCCGCAGGAGTCCGCGGATACCGAGCTCCGTGAGCTGCGCGATGCGCGCCGCGGCGGCGGGCGCAGACGCCCGTGATCGTGGTCGACACTTCGGCGTTGATCGACAGCTTGACGGGAGGACGTCGCTGCGCAGCGCAGATGAAGCTTTTCCTGATTGACGGGGAGCGTCTGGTACTACCTGCGCTGGTGCTCTATGAGTGGCAACGAGGACCGCGTCGCGAGGAGGAGCTCGCCGCGCAGGAGGCCCTGCTTCCCGGCGACGCATCCTTGCCATTCGACGGCGCGGTGGCGGCGATCGCCGCTCGCCTGTATCGGGCGGTCTCGAGACCTCGTGGACGTGAGATCGATCTCGCGATCGCGGCTCACGCGCTGGCGCTGGACGCCAGTCTCTGGACGGTCAACCGCGGAGATTTCGCGGACGTCCCGGGCCTGCGACTAGTCTGAGCTCGCTTGTCCGGCCCGCAGAAACCGGATCACCAGCGGATACTCCTGCGTCTCCCCGCGCGAGGCCGCGAGCGCGACGAGGATCGTGGCGATGAACGCCAGGGCCCAGATCGCGAGCAGAATCGGAATCCCGATGCAGAAGAAGCACAGCATGATCGCCGGAATGGAGTAGATGGTGTACGAGATCCAGGCGTTGAACATGACGTAGCCCTGGCGTTCGACGAATGCGGAGCGGTCCTTCTGGGTCAGCCAGATCACCAGCGGCACGACGAAGCCGACGGCGAACGCGATGTAGCCGAGCAGTCCGGTCAGATGCATCAGCATCGCGATATTCCGCTCCTGCTGCTCGCTGAGCGGCGGCAGCGGAGCGGATGGGCCGGCTGGCGGGCTCGGGGGCGGCGGGGCTGCCGCCGCTTCGTCTTCAGTCATGCTGGGTCTCGCCGTCGAGATCGGTGCTGGTCGTCACCGTCGGGCCGGGGCCGCCGTTCTCGAAGTAGAACCCGCCGCGCTTCACCGGATGCGAGCCGACCTCGTCGAGCGTCGCGGCGTCGTAGACCCGTCCGTTGAGGATCGTGTAGTGGACCTCGCGCGAGTTGTGAATGTCGAGCAGCGGATCCTCGTCGAGCACGATCACATCGGCGAGCTTACCGGGTTCGAGCGAACCCAAGTCGTGGTCGAGACCGAGATACTGCGCACCGTTCAACGTCGCGACTCGCAGTGCCTGCATCGGTGTCATGCCGCCCTGGGTCAGCATCTGGAGCTCCCAGTGCGCGGCCAGGCCTTCGCGCTGGCCGTGGGCGCCGAGATTCACCCGCACGCCGGCGTCGGCGAGCTGCTTGGCGTTGCGCGCCGCGTCGAAGTGGTTGTACTCCTCCTCGGGAGCCATGGTGCGGCGCCGTGAACGCGAGTCGAGGATCTGGCGCGGCACGAACTTCGAGAGCCTCGGGTCTTCCCAGACCTTGGTGTGCTGGTACCAGTAGTTCTCGCCGAAGATGCCGCCGTAGGCGACGCCGAGTGTCGGGGTGTAGCCGACCTTGGTCTGCGACCAGAGCTCGGTGACGTCCTTGTAGATGTGGGCGAGCGGCAGCGAGTGCTCGACGCCGGTGTGGCCGTCGATCAGCATGGTCATGTTGTGCGGGAACAGCGAGCCGCCCTCGGGGACCACCATCATGTGGAGCTCGCGCGCCGCGGCGATGATTTGCTGTCGCTCGTCCCGGCGCGGCTGGTTGTAGCTCTTGACCGAGAACGCGCCGACCGCCTGCATGCGTCGCAGGTGCGCCCGCGCGTCGTCGAGGTTGTCGATGATCGCCTTGAAGTCGCCCGCCGCGCCATACAGGATGGTGCCGGTCGAGAAGATTCGCGCCGAGAGGAATTTGCCGGTCTTCGCGAGCTCGCTGGCGGCGAAGATGGTATCGGTGTCGTTCGACGGGTCGTGCAATGTGGTGACCCCGAAGGCGAGGCCGGCGTACGTCACCCAATCGCGCTGCGGCACGATGTTGTCCTCGCCCATCGAGCCATGCCAGTGCACGTCGATGAGGCCGGGCATCACGACTTTGCCGGTGGCGTCGACGACCTGAGCGTCGGCCGGAATGTCGACCGACCCGCGCGGCCCGACGGCACGGATGCGATTGCCCTCGATCAGCACCACGCCGTCGGCGAGCACCTCGTCGCCGCGCATGGTGATGACCTTGCCGCCCACCACGGCCACCGTGCCGTGCGGGGTGTCATAGGCGGCATCGAAGGAGATGTTGACGCCTTTCTCGGGCACTTCGGGAAGCGTCTCGGGTGCTCCGGCGATGAAGGCGAAGGCGTCCTTGAGATCGCGCGTAAAGAGCTCCGGACCGAGGGACCAATAGAGCCTGCTCGAGTCTCCGGACCAGTGCAGAAACTCACCCGAGTCCTTCGACACCTTGGCGACCGGCAGAGTGCTCGACTTCGGGCTGATCTCGATGGTCTTGCCGGTCGAGACGAACGGCGTCACGAAGGCATTGAATCGCTCACGAAATGCCACCCACTTGTCGTCGGGGGAGAGGCGGAACTCCTGAGCCGCTTCGCTCGTGTAGTGCACGTGTTTGTCGGCGCCGTCGAGCGCCATGCTCTCGAAGGCGCGCTTGTCGTCGTCGATACCCTCGGTGAGGTACACGCGATCGCTCGCCGCGCCGAACTGCGCGCCGTAGCCGTTCTCGCTCACCAGATGCTCGTCGCCGCCCGCGGCGGGGATCCAATACACGCCAGGATCGTCCGACCACATGGGCGAGCGGGTAAATCCGCCCTGCCCGCGTCGGTACACGATCTTCGTGCCGTCGGGCGTGAAGACGGGCTCGAGATAGTGACCGGGCTTGCGGCTCACGATTTGCCCCTCGCCGCCGCTCGCCGGTACCACCCTGACCGTCCCGAAGGTGTCGTCGTTCCAGGTGGAATAGACGATCGATCGGCCGTCGCGGGAGAACGACGGGTAAATTTCGGAGTGCTCGTTCTGCGCGGTGAGGCGGCGAGGGGTCCCCGTCGGCAGGGCACGGATCCAGAGGACCCCGAGCGCCTGATACACGACGCGGTCGCCCGAGGGCGAGACCTCGGACCAGCGCAGCATCTTGACCGGGAACTTGGCCGGCGCCACTTCGATCGGGAAGCGCACGGCCTCGGCCACCTGGCGCGTGTCCTTGACGTGGAACGGGATCACGCTCGCGCCGCCGGTCTCGACGTCGATGCGCTGGATCTTGCCCTGTGCCCAGACCACCAGGGACTTCGCGTCCGGCGTCCAACTCATGCCCGGATACACACCGTGCATCGCCCAGGTCTCCTGCAGATCGCGGTCGAGGCCGTCCCAAACCGGCCGCTCGCGGCCGCTGGTTAGATCGCGCAGGTAGAGCACGGTCTTGGTGCGGACGCGGCGCAGGAACGCGAGCTGCTTTCCATCGGGCGAGGGCGTGGGTCGAATGGCGCCGCCCGGACCGCTCACGAAGACCTGGATCTCGCCGTTCACGCGATTCAGCCGCTTGATGACGTAGATCTGAGCGTTGGGGTCCTTGTTGTATTGAAAGGTGCCGCCGGGGGTCGTGTCCTGGCTGAAGTAGAGGTACTTGCCGTCGGGCGAAAACGCTGGCTCACCGAGGTCCTTCTGGTCGTTCGGCTTGACCGTCATTTGCAGACCGTCGCCGCCGCTGCGGTGATAGAGCCAGACCTCGCCGGCGCCGGCCGAGCGCGTGGCCGTGAAGTGTTTGCGCCCAGCGATGAACTCGCTGTCTGGAGTCCAAGCTGGCGAGTTCAGCAGCCGGAAGGTCTCCTTGCTCACCGGCTGCGGATTCTTGCCATCGCGATCCATCACCCAGAGGTTGTCGCCGCCGGCGCGGTCGCTGGTGAACGCGATGCGCTTGCCGTCGGGGCTGTAGCGCGGCTGCTCGTCCCAGGAGATCCCGTGGCTGAGCGCGTGAGCTTCTCCGCCCGCGGCCCGGATGGTGTACAGATCGCCGAGCAGATCGAACACGATGTCCTTGCCGTCGGGGCTCACGTCGACGCTCATCCAGGTGCCCTCGTCGGTGTCGATCGGGACCGTCGACAGCGGCCCGGGAGGCGCATCGACGTTCCACTTGGGCGTCTCGGGTTTGGCGTCGGATGCTTTGGTCTTGGCAGGGGATGCGTGAACCGCCAGACATCCGAGGAAGAGGGCGACGACGAAGGGGACGAGGATTTTGCGCACCGAGATCTCCTTCTCAGTTCACGTCGCCCCGCCCGCGGCCGCTGCGCTGGGGGCGCAGGAGCTGCAGCCGCAGCATCTCCTTGTAGCTCACGCGACTGTCGAGGTCCTGACGGGCAAGCTTGAGGTTCTGGTGCAGGCCTTCGAGGATGGTTTCCGCGGCGAGCGCAAGCTCCTGGCGGGTCTTGTCGCCGCCATAGCGCTTGGCCAGATCGATCAGTGACGGCACCTTGCCGAGCTCGGCCTCATAGGCGTCGAAGGACTGTTCGTCGGCGAGGGTGATCGCATTGCCGGCGGCGAACCACTTGACGATTGGCGCGTACGGTCCGCGATCCTCGTCGCTCCCGGTGCCGAGCTCCTTGCCGATTTCGGGGTACTTGGCGTCGAAGGCCTTCTTCACCGCTTGACCGATCAGCTTGCGGGCCACGACCTCCATGCCCTGCTGTTCGCCCTCGTACACCATCTCGACCTTGCCGGTAATCGCCGGCAGCAGCATGGGGAGATCGCACAGACGCGGATAGACCGGATCGTCGCCGGTCATCAACGCGCGACGTTCGAGGTTCGAGGTCAGCAGCTCGAGCCCGGCGATCGCGACGCGCGCCGAAACTCCCGACGTCTGGTCGACTAGGTCGCTCTCCCGCGCGGCGATTGCGATGTCCTCGATGAGGAGCCGGAAGGCATCTGGAATCACCAGGCCCGAGGTGCCGCGGTCGGTCCACGCCTCCTGACGGGTGATCGCGGCGGCGGTGTCGGCGTCCGGCGGATAGTGCGTGAGAATCTGCGACGCGATGCGATCCTTCAAGGGCGTTATGATCGAACCGCGGTTGGTGTAGTCCTCGGGATTGGCCGAGAACACCATCAGGATGTCGAGCGGAATGCGCACGGGAAAGCCGCGGATCTGCAGGTCACGCTCCTCGAGCAGGTTGAGCAGGCCCACCTGGATGCGCGGTGCGAGGTCGGGGAGCTCGTTGATTGCAAAAATGCCGCGATTGGTGCGTGGCACGATGCCGAAGTGGATGACCTCCGGGTCGGCGTAGGTGAGGCGGCGGGTGGCCGCCTTGATCGGATCGATGTCGCCGAGCAGGTCGGCGATCGAGACGTCCGGAGTCGCGAGCTTCTCGTTATAGCGCGCGGCGCGCGGCAGCCACTCGATGGGTGTGGCGTCGCCGAGCTCGGCGATTCGGCGCTGCCCCCAGGTAGAGAGCGGCTCGAGCGGGTCGTCGTTGAGCTCGCTGCCGGCGACGACCGGGATGAGCTCGTCGAGCAGGGCGGTCAGACCCCGCAGAATGCGGGTCTTCGCCTGCCCGCGAAGGCCGAGCAGGATGAAGTCATGGCCGGCCAGCAAGGCGTTGACGACCCCCGGGATGACCGTGCGCTCATAGCCCAACACGCCGGGGAAGAGCGCCTCCTTCGCCTGCAGCTTGCGCTTGAGGTTGGCGCGAATCTCGGCTCGCACGCTCTGTGAGCGCCAGCCGGAAGTCTTCAGTTCACCGAGAGTCTGCGGTTTTCCGCCCGTCATCAGTGTGCACCTTCATGCGAGAGGAAGCGCTCGGCGTCGATGGCCGCGGCGCATCCAGTTCCGGCGGCGGTGACCGCCTGCCGGTAGTTGGGGTCGGAGACATCGCCGGCAGCGAACACGCCGGGGATGTTGGTGCGCGTCGAGGGCGCCTCGACGGCCAGATAGCCGACCTCATTCATGGTGAGCTTGCCGGTGAAGAGCGCGGTGTTGGGCTGGTGGCCGATGGCGAGGAAGACGCCCTGCACCGCGAGCTCGCGCTCGGCGCCAGTCGCGGTGTCCTTCAGGCGCAGGCCGCGCACGCCGTCGTCGCGCGTGCCGAGGACTTCCGCGACGTCGCTGTTCCAGGCCCATTCGATTTTCGGATTCGCGAAGGCGCGGTCCTGCATGACCTTCGACGCGCGGAGCGTCGAGCGGCGGTGAACGACCGTCACCTTGCTCGCGAACTTGGTGAGGTACATGGCCTCTTCCATGGCGGTGTCTCCGCCGCCGATGACGGCGATGTCCTTGCCGCGGAAGAAGAATCCGTCACAGGTCGCGCAGGCCGATACACCGTAGCCTTGCAGGAGGGTCTCGCTCGGAAGTCCGAGATATTTGGCGCTCGCACCCGTAGCGACGATCGTCGCGTCGGCGGTGAAGTGATTGCCGTCCTCGGTTTCGATGCGAAAGGGTCGGGCGGAGAAATCGACCATGGATACCGCCTCGAAGCGGCAGACGGCGCCGAAACGGCGAGCCTGCTCGCGCATTTTCTCGACCAGCTCCGGTCCGAGAATGCCTTCAGGGAACCCCGGATAGTTCTCGACGTCGGTCGTGATGGTGAGCTGGCCACCCGGCTGATTGCCCTCGAGCACGAGCGGTGCGAGATCGGCGCGCGCGGCGTAGAGCGCCGCGGTCAGGCCGGCGGGACCGGAGCCCAGGATGACGAGACGGTGATGGGTTGCGGAGGCTGGGGCCGGCTGACTCATGAACGACGGATCTCCCGGGAAGAGTACTGGGCGAGACTGTCCCTCGGCTCAGTATAACGGCGGCGTATTCCCCGGTTCGACCTTGGCGGCTGGGTCGCGTCGCCTGAGAACCTCCATGTTGCGCGCCGCGAAGGAGTTACGCGGATTGAGCGCGAGCGAGCGCTGGAGGTGAGCCCGCGCCTCGTCGAGTCGACCTAGGGCGAGCAGCGCGCCTCCGAGATTGGACTCGGCGTCGTCCGACCGGGGCTCGAGCTCCACGGCGCGTGCGAAGCGCGACGTCGCCTCCGCCATCTGCCCGCCGCGGGCAGCGATGTTGCCCAGGTTGAGGTACGAGAGAAAATCTCGCGGGTTCGCTCGCAACGCGAGCTCGTATTCGCGTTTCGCGTCCTCGATTCGGCCCGCCTCCTGGTGAGCGCGGCCGAGATTGAAGTGCACTAGGTCCCAGCGCGGTCCGTAGCCCGGCAGGCGCGGCGCCACCACGGCAACGGCCAGCAGCGCTGCGAGGCCCAGAATGGCGGGCTTGCGCTGCGAGCGCCAAGCCGTGGCAAGAGCATGCAGCGGCAGTGCGGCGAGCAGTATCAACGCGGGCACGATCGGCAACCGATAGCGTGAGAAGACGAAGAAGATGGTGGTCGCGAACGTTGACCCCACGACCCAGATCAGCACCGGAGCGTAGTTGCCAATCCCGCGCCGCAACATCCAGAGTCCTGCCAGCGCGAGAATACAGACCCCTCCAAAGTCGAGCCAGGGCAGGCGGAGGACCGGCGACAGCGAAATCAGATAGTAGGGATCGATCGCGTCGGGCCATTCGTACCAGCTCCAAAACAGTCGCAGCTTCAGGAGCTGCAGGCGCACGAAGTCGCCCGGGTGGGCCTTCACCCAGGTGAAGGAACGATTCAGCCAGTACCTGGAGACTTCCGGCGGACGGAGGCTACGGCCGCTGGCTTCTTCCGCAAGGCGCACCGACTCGGAGCGCTCGTATCCTGGAATCTGCTTCCCCGGCACCAAGGGCTGATAGGTGCCATCGGCTCCCTCGTGGTTGCCGATGTAGAAGCTCACCCCCGCATTGAACGTCGTCGGCATGAATCCGCCGCCCGCGGCGCGGGCGTTGCGCCAAGCTACGGGTATCAGGGGGAGGGCAGCGGCCACGAAGAAGACTCCGGCACGACGGAGTCGTATCGTCCACGCCGCGTCCGGTCGCCAGGCCAGAAGGGCGAGCGGCGGCAGGAGCAGAAGCGTATTTTCGCGCAGCAACGAGAGCAGGCCGGCGACCGCGCCCGCGGCGGCCCAGTGACGCAGGCGTCCGCTCGCCTCGGCGGCGATCAGCGTCCAGAGCAGGAACGCGGTGAGGGTGACCGCCAGAGACTCCTTGAGCAATTGCACGTCGTGCAGGACGAAGAGCGGATAGGAGGCGAAGAGTGCGGCCGCAGAGAGGCCCAGCGTGCGGTCGAGCAACAGCCTTCCGGCGCGATAGATCGCCCAGCAACCGGCGATGCTGAGCGCGATCTGAAAGAGGTACACCGCGTTCGGTCGCGCGCCGGCCAGGGTGTAGATCGCCGCCAGGAGATAGGGATACAGCGGGGCCTGGAAGAAAGCGTCCGCGGGAGCGTGTCCGGCGAGGATGGCGCGCGCCCAGCGATCGTATTCCTGGCTGTCTTCGATCGGCTGGGCGACGAAGGGCTGATCACGAACGGCCAGGAAATGGAGCAGTCGCACGGCGGCTGCCAGGACGAGAATAAGTACCAGCGCGGTGTTTGCGCGGCGCCCGTTGGCTGCAGATCGGGACGCCGTTTGGAGTGAGAGTGGAGAGCTCGAAGCGACGATGGTCGGATAGTATACAAAGCACGTGGCGATCTCCGTTTTCGATCTCTTCACCATCGGCGTCGGACCCTCGAGCTCACACACCGTCGGCCCGATGCGGGCCGCGCGGCGGTTCCTCGAACGCCTCGAGCGCGAGGGCAAGCTCGATGTGACGGCGCGCGTCTTAGCGGAGCTCTACGGCTCGCTGGCACTTACCGGCAAGGGGCATGGCACCGACCGCGCCGTGCTGCTCGGCTTGTCCGGCGAGACACCCGAGGGCGTCGACCCGGACCAGATCGGTCCGACGGTGGCGCGGGTCCGCGCCGAGCAGGTCCTCAATCTGTACGGTCGGCGAAGCATTCCTTTCATCGAGCGTCGCGATCTCCTCTTCCATCGTGAAGAGTCGTTGCCGATGCACCCCAACGGTATGCGCTTCACCGCCTTCGATGCCGCGGGCGGCACCATCGAGTCCAGGATCTATTACTCCGTCGGCGGCGGCTTCGTGGTGAACGAGGAGTCCGCCGGGCAGGATCGTCTGGTGCGCGACGAACACGAGGTGCCGTATCACTTCCGCAGCGGCGCCGACCTCCTACGCATGAGCGCCGAGAGCGGGCTGCCGATCTGGGAGCTGATGCTCGCCAACGAACGCGTCTGGCGGAGCGCCGAGGAGATCCGCGCCGGGGTGCTCAAGATCTGGGCGGCGATGTGCGCCTGCGTCGAGCGCGGCTGCCGCCAAGAGGGTGTGCTGCCCGGCGGCTTCCGCGTGCCGCGACGGGCTCCGGATCTTCATCGCAGCTTGCTGGCGCAGCCCAAGGACGCACTGGAAGATCCGCTCACCATCCTCGATTGGGTGAACCTGTTTGCGCTTGCGGTCAACGAAGAGAACGCCGCCGGCGGCCGGGTGGTCACCGCGCCCACCAACGGCGCCGCCGGAATCGTGCCCGCTGTCGGCCACTACTACACCCGGTTCGTGCGCGGCGCCGACGACGACGGCATCGTCCGCTATCTGCTGACGGCCGGAGCGATCGGTATCCTCTACAAAGAGAACGCTTCGATCTCCGGCGCCGAAGTCGGTTGTCAGGGCGAAGTCGGCGTAGCCTGCTCGATGGCGGCGGGTGGATTGGTGGCCGCCCTCTGCGGCACCACGGCCCAGGTCGAGAACGCCGCCGAGATCGGCATGGAACACAATCTCGGATTGACCTGCGATCCGATTGGCGGTCTGGTGCAGATCCCCTGCATCGAACGGAACGCCATGGGCTCGGTGAAGGCGATCAACGCCTCGCGGCTGGCTTTGCGTGGCGACGGCCTGCACGTGGTTTCACTCGATAAAGTGATCGCCACCATGCGCCAGACCGGCGCCGACATGAGCACCAAGTACAAGGAAACCTCACGCGGCGGTTTGGCAATCAACGTCATCGAATGTTAGGAGGCTTCCCATGCTGGTCACCAAGAAACTCGTCAAGGCATTCAACCAACAGATCGGGCACGAGATGGGCGCTTCGCTGCAGTACATCGCGATTTCGGCGTACTTTGGCAGCGAGGGTCTGCCGGAGCTGCAGAAGCACTTCGACAAGCAGGCGATGGAAGAGCGCGTGCATGCCATGAAATTCGTGAAGTTCCTGGTCGACGCCGGGGGCCGCGTCGAGATCCCTGCCATCCCGGCGCCGCAGAGCTCGTTCAAGACCGCCGAAGACGCGGTGGCGCTGTCGCTCAAGTGGGAAGAGACCGTCACCCAGCAGATCTACGGGTTGGTCGACGCGGCCAAGGTCGACAAGAACTACATTGCCATCCGTTTCCTCGACTGGTTCGTGACCGAGCAGCTCGAGGAAGTCTCCTCGATGTCCCAGCTGCTTTCGATCGTGCAGCGTTCGGGGAACGGCAACCTGCTGTTCGTCGAGGACTATCTCGCCCGTCGGGTGTCGGAAGGCGAGGCCGGCGCGCAGTAGAAAGAGCTAGCAGGTCGGCCGGACGCTGGCGGCGCGGCCGCTAGCGGGACGATCAGCCGACGACTGCGTCGGCCAGGTGGAGCGCGTTGATCGCTCCCGCCGCGGTGAGGTTGTCGATCGTCGCCCACGCCCAGTAGGTGCCTGGCCGCTGCGGCTCGGCGCGAAGCTCGCCGAGGAGCAGCATGTCGCTCTGGGCGGCGTCGATCGGCCCCAGGCGATTTCCGGGTTCGAAGATCTCGATGCCATCGGTGTCGCGCCAGGCTTTCTGGATCGCCTCGGCGCCTGGATCCATGGCGAAGCGCAGTTCGACGCTCACTGAGACGCCGTGGAAGATTCCGGCCTGCACCGTCTGAGCGCTGAGCTCGACGCTGTCGTCGAGCACGCTCGCCAAGTGGTCCCGAAGTGCTGTTCCATCCGGCGGACCGAGCCGCATGTTGAACGCCATCTGGCCGTCGAAAATCGGCGACGGCGGCGGCGCGGCGAAGGTCAGGATGTTGCGCGCTTGATCGAAGAGTTCCTGCAGCGCCTCGTCACCATGCAAGGACGCCGGCTGCAAGACGGTTGCCGACGCGCTCATCACGCCGAGCGGGCGCAGGGGCTGGAGCAGGCGGGCGAGCCCGACCGCGCCGGCCGAAGGGCTGACCAGGACCATGCCGCGCTTCGCGGTGCTCAGGTTGACGCCTGCGACCACCGGCGTGCCATCGGCGACCGTGGCCCACGGCGAGAGCACGATCCCCGTCGAAGTCGCGGGAAGCTCCACGAGCAGCGGCCGGGTCTCCTCGATCGAACCGCAGAACAACACGATGTCGGCGAGCGGCAGATTCTGTCCCAACCGCACGACTACCGCCGCCTCGCCGCGCGCCTCGGTCAGCGTTCCGACCTCGGTTTCCTTCGGCGACAGCAGCCGCAGGTCGCCGGAGAGACTGGGGAAGGCGTCGATCCGCTCGCGCACTTCCTTGCCGAGCAGGGTCGTGGGGTGGACGATGTCGATCGAAGGCATGGATTTTGTTTTGTGATTGATGGTTGCTTACGCTTCGGGGGTTGGGGTTGGGGTTGGGGCGGGCGGGCTGGGCCGCCGGCGCAGGCGGCCGG